>NZ_JBWKFZ010000001.1:0-610671 GCF_056433985.1 Streptomyces sp. NPDC044106 | reverse complement strand
CGGCTACCCCGGACTCGGGTAACAGCCGCGACAGCACGGCCCATTCATCATCGGAGAGTTCATGACGGCGCACCACGGCAAACATGATCCATCACGCAAGACGATCTTTGAAGACGCCCCCTAGGGCCCCGCTCCGGACTGGAGCGGGGCCCTAGGGGACGTACCAGGCGGAAGCCGGGTCAGAAGCGGCGCGTGATCAGCGCACGCTTCACTTCCTGGATCGCCTTCGTGACCTCGATGCCACGCGGGCACGCGTCCGTGCAGTTGAACGTCGTGCGGCAGCGCCACACGCCGTCCTTGTCGTTGAGGATCTCCAGGCGCTGCTCGCCCGCCTCGTCACGGCTGTCGAAGATGAAGCGGTGCGCGTTCACGATCGCGGCCGGGCCGAAGTACTGGCCGTCGTTCCAGAAGACCGGGCACGACGACGTGCAGGCGGCGCAGAGGATGCACTTCGTCGTGTCGTCGAAGCGCTCACGGTCCTCGGCGGACTGCAGGCGCTCGCGCGTCGGCTCGTTGCCCGAGGTGACCAGGAACGGCATGACGTCGCGGTAGGCCTGGAAGAACGGGTCCATGTCGACGACCAGGTCCTTCAGGACCGTCAGACCCTTGATCGGCTCGACCGTGATCGGCTTGGCCGGGTTGATGTCCTTGATCAGGGTCTTGCAGGCGAGACGGTTCTTGCCGTTGATCCGCATGGCGTCCGAGCCGCAGATGCCGTGCGCGCAGGAGCGACGGAACGTCAGCGTGCCGTCGATGTCCCACTTGACCTTGTGGAGGGCGTCGAGGACACGCTCCTTGGGGTCGATCTCCAGCTGGAAGTCTTCCCAGGTGGCGTCCGCCGAAACCTCGGGGTTGAAGCGGCGTACGCGCAGGGTGATCGTGATGTACGGGGAGTCGGCGAAGCCCGCCTCGGGCTTCGCGTCTTCCTTCTCGAGGGTCGGGGTAGCCATCAGTACTTACGCTCCATCGGCTGGTAGCGGGTCTGGACGACCGGCTTGTAGTCGAGACGGATCGTCTCCGTGCCGTCGTCGCCGACCTCGCGGTACGCCATGGTGTGGCGCATGAAGTTGACGTCGTCGCGGGTGGGGAAGTCCTCGCGGTAGTGACCGCCGCGCGACTCCTTGCGGGCGAGCGCGGACTGCGCCATGACCTCGGCCAGGTCGAGCAGGTTGCCCAGCTCGATGGCCTCCAGGAGGTCGGTGTTGAACCGCTTGCCCTTGTCCTGGATGGACACGTTCTTGTAGCGGGCACGGAGCTCGGCGATCTTCTCCACGGCCGTCTTGATCGTCTGCTCCGTGCGGAACACCATGACGTTGGCGTCCATGGTCTCCTGCAGCTCCCTGCGGAGCTCGGCGACCCGCTCGTTGCCCTTGGCGTCGCGCAGCTGCTCGACGAGGGAGACGACCAGTTCCTCCGGGTTCTCCGGAAGCTCGACGAAGTCGTTCTTCGCGGAGTACTCGGCGGCGGCGATGCCCGCGCGCTTGCCGAAGACGTTGATGTCCAGGAGGGAGTTGGTGCCGAGGCGGTTGGCGCCGTGCACCGAGACGCAGGCGACCTCGCCGGCCGCGTACAGGCCGGGGACGACCGTCGTGTTGTCCGCCAGGACCTCGCCCTCGACGTTCGTCGGGATGCCGCCCATGGCGTAGTGCGCGGTCGGCTGGATCGGGATCGGGTCCGTGTAGGGCTCGATGCCGAGGTACGTGCGCGCGAACTCGGTGATGTCCGGGAGCTTGGCGTCCAGCTGCTCCGGCGGCAGGTGCGTCAGGTCGAGGTAGACGTGGTCGCCCTCGGGACCGCAGCCGCGGCCCTCACGGATCTCCGTGTAGATGGAGCGGGACACGACGTCACGGGACGCGAGGTCCTTCATGACCGGCGCGTACTTCTCCATGAAGCGCTCGCCGTCCTTGTTGCGGAGGATGCCGCCCTCACCGCGGGCGCCCTCCGTGAGGAGGATGCCCATGCGCCAGATGCCGGTCGGGTGGAACTGGAAGAACTCCATGTCCTCCAGGGGGAGGCCCCGGCGGTAGCAGGCCGCCTGGCCGTCGCCCGTCAGCGTGTGCGCGTTGGACGTCACCTTGAAGAACTTGCCGGTGCCGCCGGACGCGTAGATCACGGCCTTGGCCTGGAAGATGTGGATCTCGCCGGTGGCCAGCTCGTACGCGACGACGCCCGCGCTCTTCTTCACCCCGGTCGCGGGGTCCTCGACGATGATCTGGTCGAGGACGTAGAACTCGTTGAAGAACTCCACACCCTCCTTGACGCAGTTCTGGTAGAGGGTCTGGAGGATCATGTGGCCGGTGCGGTCGGCCGCGTAGCAGGACCGGCGCACGGCGGCCTCGCCGTGGTTACGGGTGTGTCCGCCGAAGCGACGCTGGTCGATGGTGCCGTCCGGGGTGCGGTTGAACGGCAGGCCCATCTTCTCCAGGTCGAGGACCGCGTCGATGGCCTCCTTCGCCAGGATCTCGGCGGCGTCCTGGTCGACCAGGTAGTCGCCGCCCTTGATCGTGTCGAAGGTGTGCCACTCCCAGTTGTCCTCCTCCACGTTGGCGAGCGCGGCGGCCATGCCGCCCTGCGCTGCGCCCGTGTGGGAGCGGGTGGGGTACAGCTTCGTCAGCACGGCGGTGCGGCTGCGCTTCGTCGCCTCGATGGCGGCGCGCATGCCGGCGCCGCCCGCGCCGACGATGACGGTGTCGTACTTGTGAATCTTCACGGAAGTCGCCTCGGCTTTAGCGGATGTTCGGGTCGAAGGTGAAGATCACCAGCGTGCCCAGAAGGATGGTGAACACCGTGGCGGTGTACAGCAGGCCCTTGAGCCACAGACGCGTGTTCGGGCGCTCCGCGTAGTCGTTGATGACCGTGCGCAGGCCGTTGGCGCCGTGCAGCATCGCGAGCCACAGCATCAGCAGGTCCCAGACCTGCCAGAACGGCGAGGCCCAGCGACCGGCGACGAACGCGAAGCCGATCTTCGAGACACCGCCGTCGAGCACCAGCTGGATCAGCAGGTGGCCGAGGACGAGGACGACCAGGACGACACCGGACAGGCGCATGAAGAGCCATGCGGCCATCTCGAAGTTGCCGCGGGTCGAGCGCGGGGTCTTGGAGGTGCGCTTGCGGGGCGCCTCGATGACCGGGGCCGGGTGGTCGGAGTCGTAGAGCGAGGCGCCCTCGACGGGGCCGACTCCGGACGTTCCGGACTTCTCAAGCGTGGTGTCAGCAGACATGTCTGGCGTCAGCTCCCGAAGAGTTCGCGGACGGCGTGGCCGAGGACGGGGTAGAGCGCCCCGACCATCAGGACGACCCAGATACCGACGACGGTCCAGAGCATCTGCTTCTGGTAGCGGGGACCCTTCGACCAGAAGTCGACGGCGATGACGCGCAGGCCGTTGAGTGCGTGGAAGAGGATGGCGGCGACCAGGCCGTACTCGAGGAGTCCGACGATGGGCGTCTTGTAGGTACTGACGACATCGTCGTACGCCTCGGGGGAGACGCGGACGAGAGCGGTGTCGAGCACATGCACGAACAGGAAGAAGAAGATGAGGACGCCGGTGACTCGATGAGCCACCCATGACCACATTCCTTCCCGGCCGCGGTACAGCGTTCCAGCCGGCACGGAAGTTCCTCCGGGAGCGGGGGTTGGGGCCGGCCGCCAGTCTTCTTGTCAAAGAAAGAGCAGCTCTGTCGGACGAGCCCGGCCGGGTACGGTCCACCGGCCGCTCGTCATCGTATCGACGAGTTGTCGGTGGGCCTGCCCCGGGTCCACAGGTGTGATCAAACAGGCAATCAAACAGGCACGTACGGGCTATCGGGGCGTGCGGGCGGGCGGCTCGCCCCGGTGGCCTGTCCGAGGGCCGCTCCCGCGGCGTGTTCCGCGTCCTGGCCCAGGGCGAGCCTGGTCAGCCTGGACCGGGCGAGCCGCCTCAGTTCGTCGGCCGCGACGGCGCGCTCGTCCTCCGGATCGTTGCCGAGGCGTGACCGGATGCCGGAGAGGAGATGGTCGAGCGCCTCGCCCGGCGCCACGTCGTCGAGGCAGATCACGAAGGAGTGCCCGAAGCGGCTCTCGTACGCGGCGTGGGCGGCGCGCAGGGCGGTGTGGGCGGCGGCGCGGGTGGCGGGGGCGGCGACCTGGTACGGGATCTCGGGATCAAGCGGTTCGCAGGCCAGGGCCTCGGCGAGGTCACCGGGCGTCAGGTCGTACGCCGCCTCGTCGGACGCGGCGAGCAGCGCGTCGAGGTCGGGGTAGGGCCGGTGGGCGGTGACGCGGCGGGCCCAGCGCAGGCTGCCGCAGCAGCTGAGCAGGGCGGCTTCGGCCGCGCCCGGCGTGGCGGCGTTCAACTGGTGCGGCGCGGGGGTGGCGCGACCGGCGGGACCGGTGGGGCCGGTGGGACCGGCGAGACGGGGTGAACGGTGCGGGGGCAGCGTGCGCTCCTGGACAGGGGGCGGCAAGGAGGGGGCCATGCGGGTGTGGGGGTGGTGCAACGCTATCGAGACGTGCGGTCAGCTGTCCGATGGATGAGCGAATTTCACTCGAATGGGAGAGTTTCGACGTGTTCTGTGGACGAGCCGCCTGGGGGAGGGCGTCGTAGCGTGGCGGTATGGCTCTGATATTGGCTCCGATATCGACGTCAGTGACAGCTCTCACGGTGACGAGGGGTGACCGGTGAGGCGCGGGCCGGTGGTCGCCGCGAGCGGCGTCGCCGTCGCCGGGGCCGCGGTCCTTGCCGTGGGCCTCTGGCCCGGCGGCTCGGACGGCGGGGGAAGCGCGCGCGTGTCGCCGTCGCGGGAGGAGTCCGCCGCCGCGTCCCCGGCGAGTCCCACCAACGGCTACGCGCTCTCCAAGGCCCCTGCCACCATCCCCGCCGTGCGCGAGCACACCGCCGCCCGCGGCCCAGGCTGGCGGCCCGCCGAGGGAAAGGGCCGCGTGGTCGTCCGTGACGACGGCCTCGCGGACGAGGCGCGGCTGCTCGCCGGCGAGCTGAAGCTGTCGTACGGGGGAGACGCGAAACCCCGCGAGGGCGACGTGGAGCTGGCGCTCGGCAAGGACAAGAACAGCGAGGACAAGAACAGCAAGGACAAGAACAGCAAGGACAAGAACAGCGAGGGCAAGAGCCGCGAGGGCAAGAGCAGCAAGGCGAAGAGCGGCGGCGACGAGTCGTACACGCTGACCGTGAAGGAGCGGCGCGTGCGGATATCCGCGCCCACCGAGGCCGGTGTCTTCTACGGGACCCGCACCCTCAAGCAGGAGGTGAGCGGCGGCAGGGCCGCTCCCGAGGGCGAGGTGCGGGACCGCCCGGCCAAACCGCAGCGCGGCTTCATGATCGACACAGCGCGCAAGCACTTCGACGTGAAGTGGATCGAGGACCGCATACGCGAGCTCGGCGACCTCAAGTACAACCAGCTCGGCCTGCACTTCTCCGACGACCAGGCGTTCCGCATCGCGTCGGACTCGCACCCCGAGATCGTCTCCTCCGACCACCTCACCAAGGACCAGGTCCGCCACCTGGTGAAGCTGGCCGAGAGCAGGCACATCACGGTCGTGCCCGAGATCGACTCACCCGGCCACCTCGGCGCCGTCATCAAGCAGCACCCCTCGCTCCAGCTCCGCACCGCCCGCGGCACCGCCACGCGCGGAGCCGTCGACATCTCCGAACCGGAGGCGGGGAAGATCGTCGACGACCTGCTCAAGGAGTACGCCGAGTTGTTCCCCGGCGCGTACTGGCACCTCGGCGCCGACGAATACCAGGCCCTGACCGTCAAGGACCCCGAGTCCACCTATCCGCAACTGGCCGCCGCCGCCCGCAAGCGCTACGGCCCCGACGGCCGCGTCCAGGACCTGGCGACGGGCTGGCTCAACGACCGTGCCGACACCGTGCGCCCGCACAAGAAGAAGCTGAAGGCGTGGAACGACGGGTTCTTCCGGGGTGGGACCGCCGAGGCCGCCGACGACCTGGAGGTCGCCTACTGGACGGGCAAGGAGATCGGCGCGCGTGAGCCCGTCGAGTATCTGAAGGCGGGCCGCAGGCTCACCAACTACAACGACGAGTACCTCTACTACGTCCTCGGCCAGCCCAACGACTTCCGCTATCCGACCGGGCAGCGGATATACGAGAGCTGGACCCCGCTGGTCGTCCGCGGCACGAGGCCGGTGGACGCGCGGTACGACGACCAGATCCTCGGCGGCACGTTCGCGGTCTGGGGCGACCTCGCGGGCGCGCAGACCCAGGAGCAGGTGGCGAAGGGCATACGCATGCCGCTGCGGGCCACCGCCCAGAAGCTCTGGGACCCCAGAAAGCCGACGCTGGCCTGGAACGACTTCGTGAAACTCGCTGATACCGTCCGGTAGCCGCTGTCCGGCGCCCTGGGGAGGGACGCGGGCGGCTCCATTCGCTCGTGAACCACCCGTGGGGGGTCGCTCGACCATGCTGTCCCAAGAACACCCGGACCATCCAGACCATCTGGACCAGCCACACCTCTTGAACCATCCGCACCACCCGCCGCAGCAGTACGCCCCCGCCGCGCGCCCCGCCTGGCTGCGCTCGCCGGTCGGCCTCAGCCGGGCGGTCATGGCGCTGCTCGGGGTCGTCATCGCCGCCGACCTGTACTCGCTGTGGGCGGGCACCGTCATGCGGAACGTGATGGCGGACCTGCTCGCGGGGGAGTTCGGGGCGGGTGTGGCGCGGGACGCCGAGCACGCCGACACGCTGTACGCGGTCTCCGGCTTCCTGCAGACCGGGGCGCTGATCGCGACCTGCGCCGTGTTCCTCGTCTGGTTCCACCGGGTGCGGGTGAACGCCGAGGTGTTCGAGCCGCACATCCACCGCAAGACGCGCGGCTGGACCGTGGGGTCCTGGTTCGTGCCCGTCCTGAATTTCTGGTTCCCGCGGCGGATCGCCGTCGACATCTGGGACGCGAGCGGCGACCGTTCGGTGGCTCTGGACCGCACGACGACCCTCGACCCGTCGGCGGGCGGCGCTCCGCACCGGCTCGTGAACGCCTGGTGGACGCTGTGGGTGGCGAACCTCCTCGCCGGGCGGTGGTCCACCCAGTCGTACTGGCGGGCGGAGGAGCCCGACGAGATCAAGGCGGCCGTCGGGAACCTGATGTTCTCCGACGCGCTCGACATCGCGGCGGCCGTCCTCGCCATCCTCTTCGTGCACCGCCTCACGGGCATGCAGGACCGCAAGGCCAGGTCGGGACCGCCGCGGCCGCAGCCGCTGCCGGTGGTGCCGGGGCCGCTCGCCGCGCCGTGACGCGGGCTTCCGGATTTCGGCTTCCGGGGTGGCCAACCTGCGGACATCTGTGGTGTATTCGGCCTCGGAGCCCGGTACGGGCATGACGCGGGACGAGCACTACGGGGGGTGCGCGGCATGGGTTACTGGGGGTACTACGTCGTCGGCAGGAGCGAGCGGCCGCTCGCGGAGCTCGCGGCGGTGGCCGCGGTACGGGACGAGCTGACGCTCCTCGACCGGCGGCCCGACGGCTGGCAGGTGTGGGAGGTGCCGGGCGGCGACGGCACGCGGGACGTCGGGAACATGAACACGCTGGCCATGGAGACGGGCGCACCCGCGCTCTTCGGCTATGTGATGGCCAGCGACTGCGTGGTCGTCGAGGCGGCCGCTCCCGAGAGCGGGGCGTGGACCACCTGTCTGGCGCGGAGCGCGATGGCCGGATATCTCGGCGACGCCGAACTGACCGTGGAGGACTACTTCCTCGAACCGCGCGACGCCGCGCAGCGGGCGGTGGCCTGGGCGGCGGAGTCGGGCAGGACGGTGCCGGCGGGGCCGTTGCTGGACGTGCTGAACGCGGCTGCCCAGCCCTCGGCGGAGGAGCTCTTCTTCCGCTTCCTCGACCGCCTCGGCGTGGTCCGCCAGTGACGTTCCCGGGCCGGTGCACGCAGTAAGAGCATGTGTCATATCAGGCGTGGGGGAGTGCGTGCCAGGCGGCGGCCACCCGACCGGGGATATGACACAGGCTCTAAGGGGCAGTGCAGGGTCCGGGACGGGAGACGTAGAGCATGAGCCTGGTGGAGCTGATCGCGCAGGCCGACGAGAGGGGCCTGGCGGCGAGTGGCCTCGCCTGCCTCGACCGGTGCGTTCCGGTGCTCGGCGGCGACGACGACCTGCTGCGCCCGCTGTGGACGAAGCTCGCGGAGGGCGGCGACTGGGGCGGGCCGCTGGCCGACGCGCGCTCGGCGCTGGGTAGGTCGGCGGGGCCGGGCCGAGCGGCCTTCGGGGCCTGTGACGAGGCGGCGGCGCTCGCCCGGCGGATGTTCGACGCCGTCCCCCAAGCGTATTCGGGGTCGGGGGTGCGGGAGTGGGCGGACGGCTGCTCCGTCGCCGCTCTCCAGGTCCACCGCCTCCTTGAGACCGCGCCGGACCGCGGGGCCCGCACGGTGGCGGCGCGCCGCGAGGGCCGCACGGACGGCATGACGCCGCTGGTCGCGTCCGAACTCCGGCGCCAGGTCCGGATCCTGGAACTGCTGTCCAACAAGGGCGCGGGCCCGGCGGGTGGCCTGCGGCAGGCGCTCGACGTCTCCATGGAAGGGCGACGGGTGCTGCGGGCGGTGGTGTCGCGGCGGGCGCGGGGACAGGGCTGACGGCGCCGGAGCGTGGTGAAGGATTTCCGCCAATACCGGGAGTGCCGTGGCGAGAAGCGAATGGTGGCTACGGTAGCCCGGGGCGAATATCGGCCCACTTGAATTCTGGTGGAGGTGGAGGAATTCAGCACCGCTCGCTTCCGGCCGGGTGCGGGACGTCGGCGGTGCCCGTGCAGGTGACGCGGTACGTCACCGGGGCCGTGGGTAGGGGGTGCCGCCGATCGGAATCGCCGCCGCCGAGAAGGGCGTACGCGACGAAGGCGGCGCAGATGCCGATGAGCGCCGTGCCGACGGCGACGACGCGGCGGTCCGAGATCTCACCGACGACCGTCGGGTCGTCGGGATCCTCCGGAACAACGGCTTCCCCTAATTCCGCGTACTCGACGCTTTCCCTGATGTCCGTCGCGTTTTCGTCCTTCATCCATCTCCCCCACCCCGGGCGCTCTGCAAATCCGCCCGGTTATACAACACCTCGGTCTCCGTTCGCCAGGACGAGAAGAAAACGGACCAAACGCTTGACGGCACGAGGAGCATTTTCGTATCGCGATGCCCGACGCGTGAGTCCCGCCCAGGGTTGTACCGCCTCTGTGGATCGGCCGGGTGAGAAGCGCCACGCCGGAAAGCCGTCATGACCGGGGAGCGGCTTGCGCTGAGTAGAACGAGGGCGCGTCGTGCGCTTTCCGGATCACCGGGGCGAAGGAGTGGCAGTCATGGACGGCGAGGGCAGACAGGCGGCTCGGGCGGGGGATATGCGGGGGCAGGCCCGGGAGTTTGTCGCGCGGGCCACTGCCCGCAATCGGCTGCCTCTTGACTTCTCCGTCGCCAGCCTGCGCGTCGTCGACTTCCTCATCGAGGGCCTGCGAAAGGGCGGCCGTGATGGGGTCGAGATCGCCGGGACGCTGTTCGGGCTCGGCGCCTACGTAGGTGAAGTCCTCGTCCGCCGCGCCGGCGCCGTCTGGATCGATTTCGATGCCGGACAGCGGGAATTCTTCGGGCAGACCGTCGGCGTCCGGATGCCGGACGGCCGGGTGTGGAATCCCCTCGGCAAGGTCGTCAATTGCCTTGAGCGCGGCGGAATGGGTGGCTCCGAAGGGTCCCTCCAGGCCTTTTACCTCACGCTGCCGGGACGGGCGCGGCGCGCGGCGTGAAAGAGCCGTCGGGCAGTTTTTGAGCCTTCTTTCGTTATGGGCGGCTGCGGCAGAGTGTGCCGGGCGCGGGGGCGGAGCGGGAAAACGCGGGGCGCGGCAGGACGCGGGCACGGTGGGCGGTGCCGACGGAGTGAAGAGGAGAGCGTGGCGCAGGGTGGGGAACATCGCCGTTCAGCGGCTCGTGACGAAGAGCTGACGCGGGCTCTGGGGGCCGCGCGGGAGGGGGACGAGGAGGCTTTCGCCTTTGTCTACCGGTGCGTGCACCCGGGAATTCTCGGCTTCCTGCGCGGACTCGTCCGCGACGACGCGGAAGACGTCGCGTCCGAGGCCTGGCTGCAGATCGTCCGGGATCTCGGCCGCTTCCGCGGCGGCGGCGCCGACTTCCGCCGCTGGGCCGCGGCGGTCGCGCGCCATCGCGCCATCGACCATCTGCGGCGGCTGGGCAGCAGGCCCCGGGCCACGCTGACCGAGCAGGACATACTCGACATCCCGGCCGTGGACGACACGGCGGGCCGCGCACTGGAGACGCTCTCGACGGAGCACGTCCTCGACCTGGTCGCCGACCTGCCGCCCGGCCAGGGCGAGGCGGTGCTGCTGCGGGTGGTCGTGGGCCTCGACGCGCCCGCCGTCGCGCGGGTGCTCGGCAAGCGGCCCGCGGCGGTGCGGTCGGCCACGTACCGCGGACTGCGCGGGCTGGCCCGGCAGTTGGCGGGCGGGGACGCCGCGCCGCCGGTGGCGCCGGGCGCCGCGGGCCTTTCGCGCCGCGCCCGCCTGCCCCCGTACCGGCAGCGTGCGGAACCCGGCGAGTCCTGCGTGGGGCGGCAGCTGTCCTGCGCCCCACGGTAGCGGCCCGGCACGGGCAAAGGACGGCTCCTCAAGTGCGTACGACGGCACTTCGGGCCGCGCGTCCCCGTCGTGTACGTCGACTGGGCCCTCACCGACTGCCGTGAGCAGGCCGAGCAGTGACCGGGGAGCCGCTCGGAAGTGACCGAGGTACTGCGCGAGATCGCGCTGCAGTACGGCGACTGGGGCGGCGACGGCGGCGGGATCGCCGGTGAACGGCGCCCGGAGCCCGCGCGCCGCCCCCTCGCCGGGGGAGCGGCGCGCGGGGTGGGGCTACGGCGTCAGCGTCTGCCCCAGGTGGGCGCCCGCCGGGGTGCCCAGGAGCGTACGTCCGTAGTAGACGCCGCTCGACCCGGGAATGCCCGAACTGCCGCTGTCCAGCTGGAGGATCGTGCCGTCGCCCGCGTCCTCGCCGTCGACGCCGATGGCGAGGTCCGCGCGGCCGAAGCCGGACAGGTCGGCCAGGGTCACCGAGGAGCCGAGGCGGTCGCCGGTCTCCGTGGAGCCGGGGACATCGGGCTCGTCCTGCGAGAAGGCCTTCGCGCCCGAGCCGGTGAGGCCGGCGGACGAGCCCTTCAGGAGGAGCGAGGTGCCCGCGTCCTTGCGGTTCTTGCCGGCGCGGGTGATGTCCTCGTCGGGGGCGCCCGTGACGACGTCCGCGTAGCCGTCGAGGTTGTAGTCGCCCGCCGCGACCGACCAGCCCATCGCGTCGCCCGCCTCGGCGGCGCCGGGCACGCCGGACGTCGCCTGGTGCACCGTCTTCATGCCGGTCGTCGTGAACCCCGTCGACGTGCCGGGGACCACCGTGACCTGGCCGCCCGCGTGGGCGCCCGACTCGGCGGTGTAGGGCTGGCCGATGACCAGGTCGTCGTAGCCGTTGCCGTTGACGTCGCCCACGGCGACGGACCGGCCGCCGGGGACGGAGAGCACGCCGACCCGGCTGAGCCCGGAGCGGCCGCCCCGGAACCAGGCGACCTTGCCCTTGCCCGCCTGGTCGCGGTAGGTGAGCGCCACGTCGCCGTAGCCGTCGCGGTTGAAGTCGCCGGACGCGGCGTCCGGGTACGCGATGGCGGTGTCGCCCGAGGTGAGGCTGCCGCCCGACTCGTGGTCCTCGTCGAGCCGCGCGGCCCACGAGCCGCCCGTGCCCGTCGCCGCCGCGAAGACATCCGCCTTGCCGTCGGCGTTGAAGTCACCGGAGGCGACCGCGGAGCCGAACCTGGCGCCCGGGTAGTGGAAGTCGTCCGAGAGCTGCATGTCCGTGCCGGACGTGAACTTCGGGCCGTACAGCATGGTGACCGCGCCGCGGTCGGCGTGGCCCGAGGTGTCGTCCTCGCCGGGGGCGCCGATCACGAGGTCCGCGTAGCCGTCGGCGTTCAGGTCGCCCCACGCCGTGGCCGCGCCCCAGTCGTCGCCCTTCTCCGAGTTGCCGGGGACGCCGGGGCTCGCCTGGGTGAGGGAGACGCGGGACGATCCCACGGGACCGCCGAGGCCGCCGGGTACCACGGTGACGCGGCCGCGGCTCGACGACGCCTTCGGGATGCCGGCGATCAGGTCGGTGATGCCGTCGCGGTTGTAGTCCGCCGTCGGGATCGCGGAGTTCTTGCCCGCGCTACCCGCGAAGCGGCGGATCTCGCCGAGCCCGGCGTACAGGTTCTTGCCGGGGCACAGGGTCGAGAAGCCGTCGCGGTGGCCGGAGACGGTGCGCAGCGAGGCCTGCTCGCCCTTCTTCCACACGCCGGTGTCGTCGGCCGCGGTCAGCGTGACCTTGCCGTTCGGGTCGCCGCCGTACTGGCCGAGCTTCCACGCCGTCACGCGCGCCACCGACTCCAGGGCGGCCCGGGTCGGCCTGCCCGCGGGCGTGTTCGTCGCCAGGTCGCCCTCGAAGTCACCGAGGACGGCGATGCCCGCCGAGTCGCCGTTGAAGCCGTAGGTGTGCGCGCCGCGCACGGGCAGGCCGATGCCGCCACCGCGGCCCTCGAATATCTGGCCGCACTTGTCCACGACGAAGTTGTAGCCGAGGTCGTTCCAGCCCTCGGTCCGCACGTGGTACGTCAGGAGGCCGCGGACCAGCGCCGCCGACTGGGCGCAGCTGTAGTCGTTCGTACCGGCCGTGTGGTGGACGAAGACCGCCTTGACCTTGTCGTTGTACTCCGGCGCGTCCTTGACCAGCGACTCGTCGGCGCCCCAGGCGGCCCGGCCGATCACCGGGGGCTGGGTGACCGTGGAGGGCGGGGGCGTGGGCCCGGTCGGGGCGGGGGTCTTGTCGGCGGGGGCGAAGGCCGCGGGGGACAGGGCCGTGCCGGTGCCGGTGGTGCCGGTGGTGCCGGTGGTGCCCGCGCTTGCCGTGCTTCCCGTGCTTTTCGCGCCGCCGTCGAGCGCCGGGTTGCGCGCCTCCTCGGCGGTCACGCCCGGGTCCACGAGGTTGACCTCAAGTTCCCCCGGCAGGGCGGTACTTGACGAGCCGACCTCGGCGACGACGCGGACCTCGACGCCGTCCGAAGGCCCGACCCAGAGCGGGTCGGACGCGGCACGCGGGCCCGCCTCCGCCTTCTCCGCGCGGTGCGGCTCCAGGTCCAGGGCGCGCCAGCCGGTCCAGGAGCCGGAACCGATGGCGCGCGTGCGGACCTGCGCGGAGCCGTCCAGCTCCACGGCGGCACCGCTCCACGAGACGCCGAGGAGCGAGAACTGCTCGGTCTCCGTGCGCGGCAGCGTCCGCTTCGTCGCATCACCGGCTTCGAGCGCCAGATCGTGCACGCTCGCCGGCCGCTCGGCGCGCGGGTCGGCGCCGCGCCCCTGCCCGTCGCCGGGACCGGCCATGGCGTACGTCGCCGCCCCCGCGCCGCCGAGGACGACGGCCCCGACCGTCAGCAACGCCCTGCGCCGCAGACTCAGCGGTCTGTACGCATGCGTGGTACGCGCCTTCTCACGTGGTTTGCGCGGACTCAAATACCCCACCCCTCAGCGAATTGCCGGTGAACTCAGCGAGTCCGTACGACTGATCGCCCTCGCAAAGGGTTGTAGCGGAGCGGGTGATTTGTCGCGTGACGTATCCCGCACGCCCCGGGCGTGACGCGCGGGCGGGCCGGTGCGCTGGGTCATGTGACAGTGGTGAAGTCGTGGGGTGAGTCGAGGTCAGGGGCGGGGTTGCGGGTGGGGAAGAACAGAAGAGGGATACGGGCCGCCGCGCTCTGCCTCGCGGTGGGCGCGCTCGCGTCCTGCGCCACGGAGCGGCAAGTGACGTACTCCGGCGGCACCCTCGAAGAGCTCGTGCCCGAGGACGAGAAGCGCGGCAGGGAGCTGGCCGTTGAGGGCATGCGGCTTCTCAAGGAGGCGGAGTCGGTGCGCATGGCCGTCGACATGACCAAGGCGGCGCGGACCCGGACCGGCGTGCTGCACATGGACCGCGACGGCAACTGCACGGGCACGTACGACATGGGCCCGATGGAGCGCGGCCGGCTCATCGTCGTCGCAGGGGACGCGGCCTACGCGCGCTACGCCGACGAGTCGCTCGACGCGATCGACGCGATGGCGGCGGGGCGGGACCCCGAGGCCGCGGCGCGCGTCCGGGAGCGGACGGCGCTCGCCCGCGGGAAGTACCTGAAGCTGCCCGAGGGCACCGGAAACGGCTCGGGGGCCGCGACTCCGACGACCAACTGCGACCTCGACAAACTCACCGAGACGATGCCCGGCACTCCGGAAGAGGGCGAGACCTTCAAGGCCCTCGACCCGATCCGGCGCTACGGCCAGGACGTCATTCCGCTCGCCGGTGAGTCGCACGGGCAGAAGATGACGCTGTACGTCGCCGCGGACGGCGAGCCGTACGTGGTCGGCGTCCGGCAGGTGGGCAACGGCGTGGCCATGCTCCTGCGGTTCTCGGAGTACGACGAACCGGTCCACGCGGTGGCCCCGCCCGTGGAACAGACGTTGGACATCTCGCGGTTCCTCCCCGAGGGAGGGGACGGCGGCTCGCTCTTCGAGGTGTGAGCGTGGGCCCGTGCCCCGGGTGAGCGTGACATTTCCGCCCCCGGCGACGCTGTCGACCGTGGAGGCACAGGCGCCGTGGCCCGTGCCCGCAGCGGCCGGATGGGAGCGGGTTGGGCCAGCGTGGGGGACCCCGTCGCACACAGCCGTACGACGAGGAGCTGGGCAGGGCCGTCGCGGCGGCCCAGAAGGGAGACGAGGCCGCCTTCGCGGTCGCGTACCGCCTGGTCCAGCCGGGGCTCGTCGGCTATCTGCGCGGCCTCGTCGGGACCGACGGCGAAGCGGCCGAGGACGTCGCCGCCGAGGCGTGGCTGGAGATCGCCAGGGACCTCGGGCGGTTCCACGGCGACGGGGCGGCTTCCGCGCCTGGACCGCGACGATCGCCCGGCACCGGGCCCTGGACCACCTGCGCCGCCGGCGGGCGCGGCCCCGCACCACCGCGCTGGAACAGGACGTCCTCGAACTCCCGGGCCCGCACAGCACCTCGTCGTCGGCCCTGGAGACCCTCTCGACCGAACGGGTCCTCGACCTCATCGCGACCCTGCCCCGCGACCAGGCGGAGGCCGTCCTGCTCCGCGTGGTCGTCGGCCTCGACGCCCCGGCGGCGGCACGGGTACTCGGCAAACGCCCCGGGGCGGTGCGGACGGCTGCGTACCGGGGACTGAGGA
This sequence comes from Streptomyces sp. NPDC044106, assembly GCF_056433985.1. Taxonomy (NCBI): domain Bacteria; kingdom Bacillati; phylum Actinomycetota; class Actinomycetes; order Kitasatosporales; family Streptomycetaceae; genus Streptomyces; species Streptomyces sp. NPDC044106. The sequence continues at coordinate 595,438 of NZ_JBWKFZ010000001.1, read as the reverse complement.
GGCTGGGGGAGCGGATGGGGGGCGATGGGAGGTGATGCGCGGTGGCGGTGGCGGTGGGGCGGGGGCTGGGCGAGCCGGGATGACTCCGGCCGGGCGACGGCCGTGCTTCAGCCGCTCCGACGGGGTGTCAGCCGGCCGCGGCGAACCGGGGGCGCGGTGGTTCGTCGGCTCGAAGCCGACGGCGCTCGGGTCGGGACAGGAGTGCCTTGGTGATGTCCTCCATGGGGCGCCGGCCGCGCGGTGGACGGCCGCGCCGGAGCCGACCAGGGCCGCCACCCCCCACAGGAGAGGCCCCGGCCGGCGCGCGGCACGAACCGCGTGCGGTCCGTATCTTCTTCAGCGCCGCGCGTGCGTTTTCTGTCACACCGCGTTCCGTCACGCACTAGTTGCAGTTTGTACAAACATGGACGCAGGGGTGCCCCAGCCCGTACCGTGCTGCTTCGCGCCGGGGCCGGGCGCAGATCTCCGAGTGGCAGGATTGAGAGAGTGCTGGGGGACGACGCGGAGCTGACCGCCGCGGTGCTTGCGGCACAGGACGGGGACGAGACCGCTTTCCGGACTGTGTACCGCGCTGTGCACCCGCGCCTGTTGGGTTACGTACGCACGCTGGTCGCCGACCCGGACGCGGAGGACGTCGCCTCCGAGGCCTGGCTGCAGATAGCGCGCGACCTGGAGCGGTTCAGCGGTGACGCGGACCGGTTCCGGGGCTGGGCGGCGCGCATAGCGCGCAACCGCGCCCTCGACCACATCCGCATGCGCGGCCGCCGCCCCGCGGTGGGCGGCGACGAGTCGGAGCTCACCGGCAAGCCGGGCGACGCGGACACCGCGGGGGAGGCGATGGAGTCCCTCGCCACCGGTGAGGCCCTCGCCCTGATAGCCCGGCTCCCGCAGGACCAGGCGGAGGCCGTCGTCCTCCGCGTCGTCGTCGGTCTCGACGCGAAGAGCGCCGCCCAGACCCTCGGCAAGCGTCCCGGAGCCGTCCGTACCGCGGCGCACCGCGGCCTGAAGCGCCTCGCCGAACTGCTCGGCTCGCAGGGCGCCGACCCCCATGAGGCGCTCGACGCCGTACCCCCGCAAAGAGAGCCGCGCGGCCGCGCGGTGACGTCCGCCGGTGTGACGCAATCGCGCACGCGGACGCAGAAGGACATGTGATGGCCGACGAGCAGCACAAGTGGCTGGACCGCGATGCGGCGGAGCGTTTGCTGCGCGGCGAGCCCCTCGAAGACGTCGACCCTCACGCCCGTGCGCAGGCCGACCGGCTCGCCGCGGCGCTCGCCGCGCTGGCCGCGCAGAACCGCTTCGCCGAAACGGGGGGCGGCGACGAGGACGGGGACGGGGACCGGAGCGGCACGGAAAGTCGCAGCGCTTCGGGGGAGGGCAGCCACCCTGAGAACGGCACCGGCACCGGCACCGACGCCGACGCCGGTCCCGCGCTCCCCGACATCGGTGCCGACGGCCTCGCCGGCCCGGCCCCCGCCGCGCTCCCAGGTGAACTCCCGGGCGAAGCCGCCGCGTTGGCCGCTTTCAGGGAGGCCCGCGCAGGGCTCCCGCCGAGCGGTGGCGGCAGGTCGCGGACCGCGCCGTACGCGACGGCCGCGCACGAGGCGGCCGCGAGCGAGACCGTGCGTCTGGGACGTGCGGGGAGCCGTCCCGCGCCCAGCCGCTGGGGCCGCCCCGTCCGCTTCGGGATCGCCGCGGCACTGGCCGGGTGCATGATCGGCGGGGTTGCCGTGGCCGCGGGGACGGGCGTGCTGCCCTCGCCGTTCGGCACGCACAGCGACCCCGGCCCCACCGTGTCCGCCTCGGCCGACACTGCCAGCTCAGAGGAACCGCAGGCTCCCCCGTCGGACGACGCCGGTGAGCCGTCCGAGGAGCTGTCCCCGGACGAGGGCGCGACACCGGGCGACGGGGCGACGCGGGAGCCCGCGTCCACCGCGTCGCCGGAGGCCGGGGCCGACGGCGAGGGCGAGAGCGACGCGGGCGACGACCCCACGGACCCTCCGGAGCAGCCGGACGGCGACAAGCCGGCGCACCGGGACGAGGCCAGGAACTGGTACCGCAAGGCGGTGGCCGCCTGCCGTGCCTACCGCAGCGGCGAGCTGCAGGGCGGCAAGCGCCGACGTCTCGAGGAGATCGCCAAGGGCCCGGCCCGTGTGGAGGCGTTCTGCGGCCGGGTGCTCGGCGGCTCGGGCGGCGGCGGCCAGCAGGGCGGCGGTCATCAGGGTGGTGGCGGACACCAGAACGGCGGCGGGAACGGCCACGGCGGCGGTCACGGTGACGGGGGCGGCGACGGCGGCGGGAAGGGCTCCGGCGGTGACGACGACGGCGGCCCGGGCGGTGACACCGGCGGTGTCCCCGGGCCTCCCATGTCCTCCCCGGCCGCCCCGGGTGCGACTCCCACGGCTTCGTACAGCGCGCTGCCGCACCTGCCGTGAGCGCCTGTCGTAAGCACCTCGCACAGCTCTGTCCGGCCGGGGTGTGACGTTTTCGGGAGCCGTGGCGCAGTAAGAAGTGAGCCGACTGGTCATCGGCCCACGCACGAGCCGGGGGTTCCCCCCGTACCTTCGGCTCCGTGCCCTCGGCGTGGGCGGGATACGTTCCCCCGATCCCGCCCACGCCGCTTTTCCCGGGACCGGTCCGGCCCGCTCACCCGTGGGTGACGACACCGGCTCTCACTTGTAGATGACGACGCGGTCGCCGTTGCGGACCTGGGCGAACAGGCTCGCGATCTTCTTCTCGTCCCGCACGTTCACACAGCCGTGCGAAGCGCCGCTGTAGCCCCTGGCCGCGAAGTCCGACGAGTAGTGCACGGCCTGGCCGCCGCTGAAGAACATGGCGTACGGCATGGCGGTGTCGTAGAGCGTCGAGACGTGGTGCCGTGACTTCCAGTAGACGCTGAAGACGCCCTCGCGGGTCGGCGTGTACTGCGAGCCGAACCGCACGTCCATCGTCGACACGGCCCTGCCGTCGATCATCCAGGTGAGCGTGCGGCTGCTCTTGGCGATGCACAGGACCCGGCCGGTCAGGCACCGCTTGTCCGGCGCGGCGGCCGGCCTGCCGCCGCCCGCGTACAGCTCCTGCCGCGTCGGTTCGCGCGTCATGTCCTGCAGCTTGCGCAGGGTCACGGTGTCCGTGGCGCCGGTGCGGGGCAGGCCGCGCTTGGCCTGGAAGCCCTTGACCGCGCCGGCGGTGAGGGGACCGTACGTCCCCGTGGGGGCCGCCTGGAACCAGCCGATCTGCCGCAGTCTGGCCTGCAGTTCCCGCACCTGTCCGCCGTGGTCGCCCTCCCGCATGAGCGTCATGGCGGGCGGCGGGGGCGGCGCGGCCTTCACGGCGGACGGCGTGTCGGGTGAGGTGCCGGGTGCGGTGTCGGTCCGCGCCGGGGCCCGCGTCGGCGGTGGGGACGGGGACGGGTGCGTCGGGGTCCGCGTCGGCGCCCGGGTGGCCGACACCCCCGCCCCGCGGTCCGCGCCTGACGGCCCGCCGTCCGTGTCGACCGCCACCGCCTTGCAGCCCGCCGCCAGGACCAGTACCGCCAAGGCCCCTGCCGATATCGCGCCCCTGTCCATCCTGCCCCTGCCCATCACGCCCCCGGTGCTCATGGACAACACTTCTTCTACTGTTTCCCGGTTTGCCGCGAGTGACGCGTCCGGGGCGCGGGCGCAAGCTGGAGACATGACACACGAGTCGGAGTCCGGACTGCCCATCGAACCCGTGTACGGCCCCGAGGACCTGGCGGGATGGGACCCGGCGGAGAAGCTCGGCGCCCCCGGCGCGTACCCCTTCACCCGCGGCGTCTACCCGACGATGTACACCGGCCGCCCCTGGACGATGCGCCAGTACGCCGGATTCGGTACCGCCGCCGAGTCCAACGCCCGCTACCGCCAGCTCATCGAGCACGGCACGACCGGCCTGTCCGTCGCCTTCGACCTGCCGACCCAGATGGGCCACGACTCCGACGCGCCGATCGCGAGCGGCGAGGTCGGCAAGGTGGGCGTCGCCGTGGACTCGCTCGACGACATGCGCGTCCTGTTCGGCGGGATCCCGCTGGACAAGGTCTCCACGTCGATGACGATCAACGCCCCCGCCGCGCTGCTGCTCCTCCTCTACCAACTGGTCGCCGAGGAGCAGGGCATCGCCGCCTCCAAGCTGACCGGCACGATCCAGAACGACGTGCTCAAGGAGTACATCGCGCGCGGCACGTACATCTTCCCGCCCCAGCCGTCGCTCCGGCTCGTCGCGGACACCTTCCGGTACTGCCGGGCCGAGATCCCTCGGTGGAACACCATCTCGATCTCCGGCTACCACATGGCGGAGGCGGGCGCCTCACCCGTGCAGGAGATCGCCTTCACGCTGGCCGACGGCATCGAGTACGTCCGTACGGCGGTCGCGGCCGGCATGGACGTGGACGACTTCGCGCCGCGCGTCTCCTTCTTCTTCGTGGCGCGTACGACGATCCTGGAGGAGGTCGCCAAGTTCCGTGCGGCCAGGCGCATCTGGGCCCGCGTGATGCGCGAGGAGTTCGGCGCGCGGAACCCGAAGTCCCTGATGCTGCGCTTCCACACGCAGACGGCGGGCGTTCAGCTCACCGCCCAGCAGCCCGAGGTGAATCTCGTCCGCGTCGCCGTCCAGGGCCTCGGCGCGGTGCTCGGTGGCACCCAGTCCCTGCACACCAACTCCTTCGACGAGGCGATCGCCCTGCCCACCGCCACGTCGGCCCGCCTGGCCCTGCGCACCCAGCAGGTCCTCGCGTACGAGACGGACGTGACCGCCACCGTGGACCCCTTCGCCGGGTCGTACGTCGTCGAGCGCATGACGGACGACGTGGAGGCGGCGGCCCTGGACCTGATGCGGCGCGTCGAGGACCTGGGCGGCGCGGTGCACGCCATCGAACAGGGCTTCCAGAAGGGCGAGATCGAACGCAACGCCTACCGCATCGCGCAGGAGACGGACAGCGGCGAACGGGTGGTGGTCGGCGTCAACCGCTACCGCCTCGACGAGGAGGAACCGTACGAACCGCTGCGCGTCGACCCCGCCATCGAGGCACAGCAGTCGGCCCGCCTCGCCCGGCTCCGCGAGGAACGCGACGCGACGGCGGTCCGCACCGCGCTCACCGCCCTCAAGGAGGCGGCGAAGGGAGAGGCCAACGTCCTCCCTCCCATGAAGGACGCGCTCCGGGCACGAACCACGGTGGGCGAGGTGTGCGACGCGTTGCGGGAGGTGTGGGGGGCGTACGTGCCGACGGATGCGTTCTGAGGGGGGCTTGGGGGTCTCGAACGGGTGATCCGGAGCGGAATGCCCGTGGGGGTGGTCACCCTCATGAAGAGGCCCCCGGAGGACGCCCGCGGGACGAGGGCGTCACGGTCCTGAAGGGCTATCTGGAGGTCGGCGAGGGCGCCCTGCACCACGACATCGGGGCCCTGCGCGACCGCGGCCTGGTCAGCGAGGACTCCACGGGTACCCTCGCTCTCACCACTGGGGCTGGGTGAGGCCGAGGCCGGCGAGGGTGGTGCGGATGTGGTGGACGACGGCCGCGCCCGCCGCCGAGCTCCAGTAGCCGACGGGCTGGCCGACGAGGTCCTCGTCGCTGTGTGAGTACGCGAAACTGGTCATGCACCGGAACCTAGAACCACAAGCGCGCTTGAGGTCAACACCCGCACCGCGCCAGGTACTCCATGAGCCCGTCCCGCGTGTCCGCCCCCGCCCAGCCCACGTATCCGTCCGGCCGGACCAGGAACAGCCCCTTCCCGTACGGCTCGTGAACGGGAACGCGGTGGACGCGGACCAACTCCGCGTCAAACGGCGGCAGTTCCGCGTCCGTACCCACCGCGAGAAGCGTGAAGTGCGGGCCCCGGAACGCGTCGAACAGCGTGCCAGTGCCGTCCGAGCCATCCGCGCCATCCCCGCCGCACGGGCCGTCCGGCGCCCGGTCGCCCGCCCGCACCTCGTCATCGGACAGGCCCGTGCGGGTCTCCACCGCCAGTGACGACGCGCGGTAGCCGATGCCGAGCTGCCGGGTGGCCGCGCCGCGCCTCGCCTCGCCTCGGTGGATGCGGGTGGACAGGCCCAGCATCTGCTCGGCGTTGGGCCGCCGCTCCTCCTCGTACGTGTCGAGCAGCGCCTCGGGCGCGCCGTGCCGCAGCACCGCGCCCAGCTTCCAGCCCAGGTTGTAGGCGTCCTGGACGCTGGTGTTCAGGCCCTGGCCGCCGGCGGGCGAGTGGACGTGCGCCGCGTCGCCCGCCAGGAAGACGCGGCCCTCGCGGAAGCGGTCCGCGAGCGCCGCGCGCGGCCGGAAGTCGGAGACCCAGCGGAGCTCCGTCACGTCGTCGGCGTCCAAGTGCGTGCGGGCGGCGACGAGTTCCCGTACGCCCCGGAGGGAGAGGTCGGGCGTGGTCCCGGCGGGGAACTGGGCGGTCAGCTGGAAGTCGTCCGTCCCGGGCAGCGGGCAGATCGCCGTGTACAGGCCGCTGTCGTCGGCGGCGGGGAACATGTGCCAGTTGTCGCGGTCGAGCGCGGGGATGCGGACGTCGGCCACCAGGATCGGATTCGGGTCGACGCTCTCGCCCGCCATCGTGATGCCGAGCGCCCGGCGGAGGGTGGAACGGCCGCCGTCCGCCGCCACCGCGTACGCCGCGCGCACCACCGCCCCCGTCGAGAGGCGGCCGGTGACCCCCTCGGCCGCGGCGCCCCGCGTCAGCTCCGTCACGGCCGCGCCGAACACGACGTCGCCGCCGAGCTCCCGCAGCCGCGCGAGGAGGATCTCCTGGGTGCGCCACTGGGGGAGCAGGCACGGCTCGACGTACGGGGCGGTCTCCGTCGGCTCCGGCGCGTCGAACATCCGGTACTCGCCCTGCCGCTCGCCGCCGCGCCACACCATCCCGACCGGCGGCGGGCCGCCCGCCGCGAGGACCGCGCCGACCACGCCGAGGTCGTCGAAGACCTCCATGGTGCGGGGCTGGAGGCCCTTGCCGCGTGAGCCGGGGAAGAGGGCGGGGGCCTGCTCGACGACGACGGTGTCGACGCCGCGCCGCACCAGGTCGCAGGCGAGGGCGAGCCCGGTGGGGCCCGCGCCCACGACGAGTACGCCGGTTTCCTTAACGTTGTTAAGTTCCATGCCCCGGAGGATGCGCTTAACGGTGTTAAGTTGTCAAGGTGGCTACGACGAAACTGGACCGCGCCGGCGTGGCGCGCACCGCGCTCGACCTCCTGAACGAGACCGGACTCGAAGGGCTCACCCTGCGCGCCATCGCGCAGCGCCTCGACGTCAAGGCACCCGCCCTGTACTGGCACTTCAAGGACAAGCAGGCGCTGCTCGACGAGATGGCCACCGAGATGATGCGGCGGATGGGCGAGGAGTTCCTGAGCGCGCCGGACCCCGACTGGCGCGTGGCGCTCACCGACGCGATGCGCGGCCTGCGCAGGCACCTGCTGCGCTACCGCGACGGCGCCAAGGTCTTCAGCGGCACGCGGTACACGGACCTGTCGTACGCGGCGCCCATGGAGGCCATGCTGCGCGCACTGGTCGATGCGGGGTTCGCGCCGGGCCCGGCCGCGCGCGCCTGGTTCACCGCCTACAGCTACACCATCGGCTACGTCATCGAGGAGCAGTTCACGGCCCCCGACCCGGCCCGCGGCGAGAGCGGTTACGACCTCGCCGCGCGCGCCGAGCGCCTCGCCGCGTACCCGCTGATCGCGGCGGCGGGCGAGGAGATGTTCGGCGCGCCCGACGAGGGGTTCGAGGCGGGGCTCGCGGTGGTGGTGGCGGGGGTGGGGGCGACGCTGGTCACTTGTGGGGAGTGAGGTCCCGGCTCAGTCCCTTGCGGATCAGCGGGGTCAGCCGCGCCTCCACGTACCGGTTCAGGAGCCACGCGAGGAGCAGCATCGCGGCGATGGTCAGGCCGAACGTCGCGTACGAGGGCAGCCCCAGGTGCCGGTGCAGCGCCTCCACGGTCACCCAGCCCAGGTGCTCGTGCACCAGGTAGAAGGGGTACGTCAGCGCGCCGGCCACCGTCAGCCAGCGCCAGTCGACCCGGTCCAGGTGGCCGAGTGCGATCAGGAGCACCGCCGCGAAACCCGCCGTCACCACCGCGATGATCACGGACGCCGAGCGGTAGGAGAAGAAGTCCGGGTTGGGTGCGTGCCACAGCTGGCCGACCGCGTAGTGCTGGCCGATCAGCCAGCTGACGCCCGTGATGCCCCACGCGGTGAGGTCGCGGCGGTCGCGGTGGAGGAGGTAGATGCCGACGCCGCCGATGAAGAACGGCGCGTACTCAGGCATCAGGACCACGTCGAGCAGCGGCTGGTCCGCGGCCTCCGCGACGGCCGCGGACAGCGTCCACACCGCGCAGAACAGCACGACGCGCGCGCGGGTGGCGCCCGGCAGGACCACACAGAGGGCGAACAGCGCGTAGAAGCGCAGCTCCGCCCAGAGCGTCCAGCAGACGCCGAGGACTCGGTCGGCGCCGAGCGGCTGTTGCAGCATGGTGAGGTTCACCAGCGTGTCGCTGGGTGAGACCGTCCTGTACGCGACGGCGGGCAGCGCGAAGACGGCCGCCACCAGGACGATCGCCACCCAGTAGGCGGGCAGCAGCCGGGACGCGCGGGACGCGAAGAACGAGCGCAGGGGCCTGCCCCAGCCGCTCATGCATATGACGAAGCCGCTGATCACGAAGAAGATCTGCACACCCAGGCAGCCGTACGCGAACCACTCACTGGCCGTCGGGAACTGCTCCCTGGGCGAGCTGCCCCAGGCCTGGGATATCTCGCCGTCGCGGCCGCCGTAGTGGTACGCGGCGACCATGAGCGCGGCGACCAGGCGCAGCCCGTCCAGGGCGCGGAGGCGGGGCCTGGCGCGGGCGGTCCTGGCGGCGGGGACCGCAGGGGGAGCGGACAGGGCGGAGGTCTCCACGCCGGTTCCGGCGACGGGGTCCGCGGCGGGTTCCGCTCCCGCGGACCGTATCGGGAGGGTGGTGTCGGAAGACGTCATCCGAGCGCGGTCCGCTTGAGCGAGCGCTGCACCGAACGCGCGCGGCGGGCGACGCGGCGGACCGCCGCGTTGCGCGGGATGAAGGCGAGCTGCGAGGGGAGGGCGCCGGGCAGCGCGAGCGCGGTGAGGCGGCGCCGCTTGAAGTAGCGCCAGGTCGCGGTGGTGAGGTTCCGCGCGAGGTAGCGCTCGGCGTCGGGGCGCAGCCGCGGGTATATCTGCGGCTGCATCGCGAAGCCGACCGCCTTGAGGAGGTTGGTCAACTCGCCGACGGTCAGGCCGGGTTCCCGCGCGGTGACCGCGGCGCGGTCGGTGAGCTCGGGCAGCAGCGCGTCGACGATGGTGACCGGTACGCGGTTGCTGTTCTGGTAGGGCGCGAGCCGTTCCAGGAGGAGGTCCGTGCCGGTGCGGGCGGCGGGCAGGCCGTACAGCGCGGACGCCGTGAGCAGCGCCGTGGAGAAGCAGCCGACGACGAGCGCGGGCCGCATCCGCCGGTAGAGCACCTCGGCGAGCACCGGCGTGTCGAGCACCGTCAGCTCGACACCGATCTCCCGCGCCTCCTTCTCCAGGGCGCGCGACCAGCGGGCCGGCGCCGTGGGATGGGGCTTGAACACCACCTGCGTGTGGCCCAGTTCGGCGGCGCCGCGCACCATGCGGATGTGCAGCTCCTCCTCTTCCTCGGCGGTGAGGATGGAGAGCGCGGAGAGGTACTGTCCGAGGACGAGGGCGGAGCCCTCGAGGCCGGGCAGGTCGCCCGCCGGGCCCGCGCCGTCGTCCCCCGACAGTTCTTCCAGTACGGCGACGAACGCGTCGGTCGGCACGATCTCCGGGGCGACCCCGAACTCGGTGAGGAGCAGCGGGGTGAGCCCGGGCACCAGGTCCAGGTGGAGCAGGCGCCGCACGCGGGTGCCGACCAGCGGGTCGATCTTGTTGCGGGTGGGGCCGTAGCTCATCAGGCCGTCGGCGTAGACGTCCACGGGGACGCCGGTGAAGATCTGCGCGAGGGCGAGCGCGGGGTTGACCTGGATGGACTCGACGGCGAGCTCGATCTCGTCGTCACCGAGGTCCCAGAGCAGCCGGATGTAGCGCTCCCACAGCACGACGTCGTCGCCGCGCGGGGCCCAGCCGCCCGGGTGGAAAGGGGCGATCGTCTCGTTCCAGGACCGCACGTCGTCGAACCGGCCGCGCAGCCGCGCGAACCCGGGCATCGTGTCGAGAGCGGGCGTAGTCTCGGGCGTCGCCGCGTTGTTGCTGACCAGGAGGATGCGCCGGTCCGCGGGGCCGAAGCGGCCGGCGTCCAGGGCGGCGGCGAGCGTCGCGACGCCGTACAGCGTGGACGCCATGAAGATCTGCGTCGTACGGGGCGTGGCCCGTGCGGGCGCCTGCGGGGTCGCCTCGGAGGGGGTCTCAGGGGTCGCCATCACGCGGCCACCTCCGCGGACGCCGGGCGCCGGCGCAGCCTGCGCAGCCGGGTCGCCCGCTGGACGTCCATGGAGTCGAGCGCGTCGTCGAGAACGCCCTGCGGCATCCGCTTCAGCGCGGCCGCACTCATTGACTTCAATTTCCGCGCCACGGATGGCTCGAACCTTTCGATGGATCCCAAATGGTGGGAGGTGATCGCGCAGTAGGTGCGTACGGCCTTCGGCAGGAGTTCGTCCGCGTCCCGGTCCGCCGCCGTTTCCCGTATCACCTGGTCGAATGCCTTGATGAAATCGAGCTGGCGCACATCGCCGATCTGCGTCAGCGACGAGGCGACACCGCGCCGGTAGAACACGCCGAGAAGGCCCACCGCCGCGAAGGATTCCGCCTCGCGGTGCAGCCGCCAGATCCACGGACGGTCCTCGGCGGTGCGCAGGCCGTCGGTGAAGTGCAGAAGTCCCCGGTCGGCGAGGCGGCGGTGGTAGATGCCCGCCCAGGCGTACGCGTAGTCGACGGACGTCGAGCGGTCGGCGGGCAGGATGACGTCGCGCGGATTCAGTACGACGCCGCGCCTGCCGTGCGGGACGCGGTGCACGCTACGGGCGCGCGCGGTGCACTGCACATGGTCGGTGCGCACGAAGTCACAGCCCAACTCCTCGATGGCGGCGACGAGTTGAGTGAAGTAGCCGGGGGCGAGCCAGTCGTCGCCGTCCAGGAAGGTGAGGTACTCGCCGCTCGCCGCGTCGAGGCCCGTGTTGCGGGCGGTCGCGAGGCCGCCGTTGATCTCGTGTCGGAGGTGGATGGCGCCGGGAAGCTCGCGCGCCGCACGCTCCAGGATGTCCGGAGTCTCGTCGCGCGAGCAGTCGTCGACGAGAATGAATTCGAAGTCGTCACGCGCGTTCGCACGCAGACTCCTCAAGGTGTCGGGCGCGTATTGCTGCACGTTGTAGAACGGCACGATGACGGAGAGCTTAACCACGTGGGTGACGCTAGGTGTCGGCCCGTCATTCGTGTCGACCCGCAGTGGGATGGCAGGTGAACGACGCGTGGCGGAATGGTTAACCGGGCCGCCGGTAAAGCCGTTCCCGGGCCGATTCGCCGTTCGTCGGCATGCTGTTAACCGTTTGTTGCACCTGAGTTGGGCCGCGAATCGAAATGTATTCCTAGCGTCTGGGACGTGCCAGCAAGCAACCAGAACCCGCTGCGGGTAGCCGTACTCGCCGACTCCGATACGCGATGGAAATGGGGCGCTCTCACCGCGAACCGCATCGTATCGGGCGCTCGGTCCGACGGCGGTGCCCCCGAAGGCCGTGACCCCGAAGGTCACCGGCTCAGTGGGTACCTGCTCCGCGGCCGGGCCACCCCCACACCCCGCCAGCTCGACGAGGTGGGCATCAGCGCGGACTCCCTGCGCGAGGTCACGGCTGTCGAGTTCCTGCGCGAGGTGGAGCGGGACGCGCCCGACCTGATCGTGCTCGCCCTGGTGGGCGGGGCGGTCCAGGCGCTGCTGCACGGACTCGCCCGCGTCACCGAGGACGCCCGCCTCACCGGGAGCGCGAGGAAGCGCCCCGTGGTCGTCACCGGCTATGTCGGCGTCGTCTACGAGAAGCTCGCCGACGGCCTCCTCCTGCGCCACGGCGCGGACATCGTCCTCGCCAACTCCCGCCAGGACGCGGAGCGGTTCCGCGCGGTGTACGAGGGGGTGGGCGCCGACGCGTCGGCGGTGACGGAGGCGGCGCTGCCGTTCCTCGGCGGCGCGCCCTACCGCGAGAACGACCCCTACACCGTCGTCTTCGCCGCCCAGCCCTCCGTCCCCGAGACCGCCGCACACCGCACCTACCTGCTGCGCAGGCTCGCCGAGCACGCCCGCCGCCACCCCGACCGCGAGGTCCTGCTCAAGCTGCGCAGCAAGCCCGGCGAGCACACCACGCACATCGAGGAGCTGCCCTACCAGAAGCTGGCGCAGCGGATCGACGGCGGCCTGCCCGCCAACTGCCGCCTCGTCTACGGGCACATGGGCGAGGTCCTGGACCGCACCGACCTCCTGGTCACCGTCTCCTCCACGGCCGCGCTCGAATCCCTGCACCGCCGCATCCCCACCGCCGTCCTCACCGACCTCGGGGTGCGCGAGGCGCTCGGCAACCACCACTTCACCGGATCCGGCTGCCTCGCCTCCTGGGACCAGCTGGACGCGGGCCACCTCCCGGAGCCCGACGCGCGGTGGCTGGCACGGCAGGGCGTCGCCGCCGACGGCGCGTACGACAAGGCCTTCGACACGGCGCGCGAGCGGGTCCGGGAGCTGCTCGCCGACGCGGCCGCGGGGAGCCTCGCGCCCCTCGCGCCCTACTACAGCCTCACCACCGCCCGCGGCTATCTGCCCGGCATCCTCGCCCGCCACCACCTCGGCCCCGACGGCGCACCGCTGCCGGGCGCCCCCGCGGCCGACAAGGACCCCGGGCCCGTACGGCAGATCGTGCGCCGCGCGGCCCGCGGCGCCTACCGCCACGGAGTGCAGCGCGTGGCCCCCGTCATCCGGCGGATGGGCGAGCTGTGAGCCCCCCGCACCGGCAGGACGGCGAGCCGTGAGCCCCCACCCCCTCCAAGGAGCCCCCATGTCCCACCCCGGCCAAGCCGGTACGCAGCCCCGCCGCGTGCTCGCCGTCATCCCCGCCCGCGGCGGCTCCAAGGGCGTACCCGCCAAGAACCTCGCCCCGGTCGGCGGCGTACCCCTCGTGGTGCGCGCCGTGCGCGAGTGCCTGGCCGCCCGCCTCGTCACCGACGTCGTCGTCTCGACGGACGACCAGGTGATCGGCGAGGCCGCCCGCGCGGCCGGCGCCGAAGTGGTCCTGCGCCCCGCCGCCATCGCCGGTGACACGGCGACCAGCGAGGCCGCCGTACTGCACGCCATGGACGCCCACGAGGCGCTGCACGGCGCGGCCGTGGACGTCGTCCTCCTCGTGCAGTGCACCAGCCCCTTCCTCACCCGCGAGGACGTCGACGGAGTCGCTTCGGCGGTCGCCGAGAACGGCGCGGACACGGCCGTCACGGTCGCGCCCTTCCACGGCTTCATCTGGCGCGACGCGGCGGACGACGCCACGGACGGCGCCGCCGAGGTCCCCGCGCAGCGCACGGACGCGCGGGGCGGCACCGCGACTCTCACCAACGCGACGCGCACCAGCGGCGGTTACGGCGTCAACCACGACAAATCGTTCCGCCCGCGCCGCCAGGACCGCCCCCAGGACCTCCTGGAGACCGGCGCCGCCTACGCGATGGACGCGGCGGGCTTCCGCACCGAGAAGCACCGCTTCTTCGGCCGCACCGAACCGGTCCGCACCGACCCCGCCCGCGTCCTGGAGGTCGACGACCCGCACGACCTCGCAAGGGCCCGCGCGCTCGCCCCCCTCTTCGACGCGGACCGCCCGGCAGGCGGCACCGCCCTCCCCACCGCGGCCGACATCGACGCGGTAGTCCTCGACTTCGACGGCACCCAGACCGACGACAGGGTGCTGGTCGACTCCGAAGGACGGGAGTTCGTCTCCGTGCATCGCGGGGACGGCCTCGGCATCGCGGCCCTCCGCAGGAGCGGCCTGAACATGCTGATCCTGTCCACGGAACAGAACCCGGTCGTCGCCGCGCGCGCCAGGAAGCTGAAGCTTCCCGTCCTGCACGGCATCGACCGCAAGGACCTCGCACTAAAGCAGTGGTGCGAGGAGCAGGGCATCGCGCCCGAGCGCGTGCTCTACGTCGGCAACGACGTCAACGACCTCCCGTGCTTCGCCCTCGTGGGCTGGCCCGTGGCGGTCGCGAGCGCCCACGACGTCGTGCGCGGCGCGGCCCGCGCGGTCACCACCGTCCCCGGCGGTGAAGGCGCGATCCGGGAGATCGCCACCTGGATCCTCGGCCCCTCTCTCGACTCCCTCCACAGTTAAGGAACGTTCCTGCCATGACCTCCCACACCACCGTCACCTCCATCGGCGCCAACTCCCGCCTGCGCCGCTTCGGTTCGAAGACGGCCGGCCCCGGTCAGCCCGTCTACATCACCGGTGAGATCGGCATCAACCACAACGGTGACCTGGAGAACGCGTTCAAGCTGATCGACGTGGCCGCCGAGGCGGGCTGCGACGCGGTCAAGTTCCAGAAGCGCACCCCGGAGATCTGCACCCCGCGCGACCAGTGGGACATCGAGCGCGACACGCCCTGGGGCCGGATGACGTACATCGACTACCGCCACCGCGTGGAGTTCGGCGAGTCCGAGTACCAGGCCATCAGCGAGCACTGCGCCAAGCGCGGCATCGACTGGTTCGCCTCACCGTGGGACACCGAGGCCGTCGCCTTCCTGGAGAAGTTCGACCTGCCCGCGCACAAGGTCGCGAGCGCCTCGCTCACCGACGACGAGCTGCTCCGCGCCCTGCGCGCCACCGGCCGCACGGTCATCCTCTCGACCGGCATGTCCACCCCGAAGCAGATCCGCCACGCGGTGGAGGTACTCGGCTCGGACAACATCCTCATGTGCCACGCCACGTCGACGTACCCGGCGCAGGCCGAGGAGCTCAACCTCCGCGTGATCAACACCCTCCAGGCCGAGTACCCGAACGTCCCGATCGGCTACTCCGGCCACGAGACCGGCCTGCAGACCACGCTCGCCGCCGTCGCCCTCGGCGCCACCTTCGTCGAGCGCCACATCACCCTGGACCGCGCGATGTGGGGCTCCGACCAGGCCGCCTCCGTCGAGCCGCAGGGCCTCACCCGCCTCGTCCGCGACATCCGCACCATCGAGGCGTCCCTCGGTGACGGCGTCAAGAAGGTCTACGAGTCGGAGCTCGGCCCGATGAAGAAGCTGCGCCGCGTGGCCGGCGTCGTCGCCGAGTCGGAGACCGCCGACGCCGAGCCGGTCGCGGTCTGAACCGCGGCCCGATCCAACGGGAGACGGACACACAACGATGAGCCCCCGAGTCGGCCGAGGCGCCGACACCACGGCAGCCCCGGGCGCCGACACCACGGCAGCCCCGGGCAGGGCGGCGACCACGCTCGCCTTCGTGGAGAGCCCGGTCCAGCTCCTCAACGTCCTCGAGTGGGCGCACGCCGCGGCCGCGACCGGCCCGGCCGGGGGCCTCACCGTCGTCGTCCTCTCCCCGAACGACCCCATGACGCGAGGCCAGCTGCGCCGCATGGCGCAGCTCGCCCGCGACGAGGGCGTGGAGGTCCGCTGGGAGGAGGCACGCGGCGGCGCGACGGCTCCCTTCCAGACCGTCGGGGGGCTCACCGGCGCCCTGCGCAGGGCCGACCGGGTCGTCATAGGCGACCCGTTCTCCCGCTACGTACAGCTCCTCCTCACCATCACCCGCGCCCGCTCCCTGGTCGTGGTCGACGACGGCACGGCCACGATGGAGTTCATCGCGCAGCTGGCCTGCGGCGAACGCCTGCAGCGCTGGCACCGCAAGGGCGGCCGGCCCGGCCCCCGTGACCTGGTCTTCGCCCCGGTCTCGGCGTCGGCGCGGCGCCGCCTCACGCCCGGCGGGACGCGCACCGTGGAGGTCTTCTCCGCCATGCCGATCGAGAGCGCGCCGGACGGCGTACGGGTCACGTTCAACGCCTTCGCCTGGACCAGGGAACGCTTCGGCCCGCCCCGGGTCAGCAAGGGCGCAGACCTGGTCGGCACGTCGCTGGTCGAGACGGGTGTGGTCGACCCGGACCGGTACGTGGAGGCGGTCCGCGCACTGTCCCGCACGCACGGCGCCACCCGCTACTTCGCCCACCGCCGCGAAAGCTCCGAGAAGCTGCACCGCCTGGCGGTCGAGACGGGCCTCCAGGTGGTCCGCCCGGACCTCCCCCTGGAACTCATCGCCCGCAGGGGCCCCATCGGCCGCACGATCCTCAGCTTCCCCTCGACCGTCGTCCACACCCTGCCACTGGCCCTGGCCGGTACGGAGGTGAAGGTGGCGGTCTGCGACATCGACCCGGCCTGGCTCACCGAGACGGCGTCGCCGCGGGCCCAGGGCTTCCTGTCCGGGGTGACAGGAACGGCACGGGACGTGCACCGCTTGAGGTCGGTGGGGCACGTGGCACCGGCGTGACACCGTGATGTGACGCCTACGGGGTGAAGCGCTCCACGTACCGCCGCTGCCAGGGGGTCTCGACCGCGCGCCGGTCGTAATGGCGCCGCACGAAGGTGACGGCGTCCCCGGCGGGCACCCCGTCGAGAACGGCGATACAGGCGAGCGCGGTCCCGGTCCGCCCGCGTCCGCCGCCACAGGCGACCTCGACCCGCTCGCCACAGGACCGCTCCCACGCCTCTCGCAGCAGCGTGCGGGCCGCCCCCCGGTCACTGGGCAGCCGGAAGTCGGGCCACCGCAGCCAGCGCGACTCCCAGGGCAGGTCGGGCGGCGGCTTCCCCAGCAGGTACACGCCGAAGTCGGGCAGCTCCCCACCGGGCAACGGCTGCCGCAGCCCCCGTCCCCGGACGACCCGCCCGGACGGCAACGCGAGCACGCCGGGGGCGCCGTCCCGCCAGGTCGGCGCGGAGCTGCTGTCCTCGGTCATGGCTGGCCGGTCTCCTCCCGGGTACGGACGACGGACACCGGCTCATTGTCGCGGCTGGAGGGGCCACCGGGTGGCCGAAATGGTGGGCGTCTCGCCGACCGCCCCCGTTACCGTCTCCGGATGACCGAATTCGACACCCTGCACACCACCCGCGACGCCTACGACGCCATCGCCCCGACCTACGCGCAGATGTTCCACGACCCGGCGCTGCTCGACCGCCCCTTGGAGCGCGCCCTGCTGAGCGCCTTCGCCGAGTTGGTGCGGACGAGCGGCGGCGGCAGCGGTAGCGGCGACGGCAACGTCATCCGCGAGGTCGCGGACCTCGGCTGTGGGCCCGGCCACCTCACCGCCCACCTCCACAGCCTCGGCCTGAACGCCTTCGGCGTCGACGCGTCGCCCGTGATGGTCGACCTCGCACGCGAGGCACACCCCGGGCTGCGGTTCGAGGTCGGCTCCATGGCCGCGCTGGACATCGAGGACGGCGTACTCGGCGGGGTGCTTTCACGGTGGTCCGTCATTCACACCCCGCCGCCGGAGCTGCCCGCCATCCTGGCCGAGACGGCCCGGGTCCTCGCCCCCGGCGGGCACCTGCTGATCGAGTTCCCCGCCACCGACGGCCCCGAGCACGAGACGCAGTCCTACGACCACGTGGTCGCGACGGCCTACCGCTGGTCCCCCGACCGCTTCGCCGAACTCCTGCGCGAACAGGGACTGACGGAGACGTCCCGCTTGGTGATCGAGCCGACCCCGACCGACAAGCGCCAGTTCCAGGAGGTCCAGCTCCTCGCGCACAAGGCGTAGACCGGGGGTGCGCGCCGCCTTACAGGCGCCGCACGGCTTACGCATCCTCCGTGGCGGCCTGAAAGTTTACCCATCGCGACCAACGGTCATGCGCCACGCGGCCAGAAATTCTTCCCCTAACGGGCTGAACTTTTGTTGATCGCGGGTCAGTTGGCCGGTGCGTCGCCTTACCCTTCAAAGGGTGAACCAACTGATGTCCCATGCGTCCGAAGAGGTGTCCGAAGACGTGTGCACAAGCGTGTCCGACGACGTGACCGGATCGGCGTCCGCCCCGGCGGACCTGCTCCCCGGCGCGCTGCCCGAAGCGCTGCGCGCCGAACTCGTCGCCTTCCGGCGCGACTTGCACATGCATCCCGAGCTCGGCAACCAGGAGTTCCGTACCACCGCGGCCCTCAAGGCGCGGCTGGAGGAGGCGGGCCTCGCGCCCCATGTGCTCGCCGGGGGTACGGGGCTCATCTGCGACGTGGGGGACTGGGACGGCGTACGGCCCATGCTCGCCCTGCGTGCCGACATCGACGCGCTGCCCATCCCGGACACCAAGCTGGGCGTGCCCTACCGCTCCACCGTGCCCGACCGCGCCCACGCCTGCGGGCACGACGTGCACACCACCGTCGTCCTGGGCGCCGGGCTCGTGCTCGCCGGGCTCGCCGCGAAGGGGGAGCTGCCCCATCCCGTACGGCTGATCTTCCAGCCCGCCGAGGAGGTGCTGCCGGGCGGCGCGACCGACGCCATCGAGTCGGGCGCCCTGGACGGCGTCGGCCGGATCATCGCCGTGCACTGTGATCCCCGCGTCGACGCGGGCCGCATCGGACTGCGGCACGGGCCGATCACCTCCGCCTGCGACCGCCTGGAGGTCTCACTCGCCGGGCCCGGCGGGCACACCGCGCGACCGCACCTGACCACCGACCTCGTCACCGCCGCCGCCAAGGTCGCCGTCGAGGTCCCCGCCCTGGTCGGCCGGCGCGTCGACGCCCGCTCGGGGCTCTCGCTGACCTGGGGCCGCATCGAGTCGGGCCACGCGCCCAACGTCATCCCGCAGCGCGCCGAGCTCTCCGGCACCGTGCGCTGCCTCGACCTCAGGGCCTGGCGCGACGCGCCCGACCTGGTGCACGGGGCGGTCCAGGAGGTCGCCGACCTCTACCGCGCCAAGTCCGAGATCAACTACATCCGCGGAGTGCCGCCCGTAGTCAACGACCCGGTGGTCACCGACCTGCTGGGTGACGCCATGGCGGCGCGGCGCGGCCCCCAGTCGGTCGAGGACACCGAGCAGAGCCTCGGCGGCGAGGACTTCTCCTGGTACCTGGAGCGGGTGCCCGGAGCCATGGCCCGGCTCGGTGTGCGCGAGCCGGGGGAGCGCACCGTCAGGGACCTCCACCAGGGCGACTTCGACGTCGACGAGTCGGCGATCACCGCGGGAGTCGAACTCTTCACCGCCGCCGCGATGTTGGACGCGGTGCGGTAGGCGTGGCGTCCCGCCCTCCTGGTGGCGCCCCTGGTCGCGTCAGCGTGCGAACTTTTCGATCGCCTCCGGGGTGACGGGGGTGAAGAAGTTGACGAGGTTGCCGTCGGGGTCGCGGAACAGCAGCGACCGGTTGCCCCAGGGCATCGTGGTGGGCTCGTTGACGAAGTCGGTGACGAAGCCGGTCAGGTTCTGGTGCACGCGGTCCACGTCGTCGACGAGGAACTCGGTGATCACGCTGTGGTTGTCCGCCGGGCGGGCGGATCCAGGGGCGAACAGCGGGACGGTGCGGGTGCCGGCGATCGCGAGGGTCGCGCCCGCGGTCCTGAGTTCGGCGAAGTCCTCGGTGGCCCGTACCGCCCGCATCCCCGTGGCCCGCTCGTAGAAGTCGACGAGGCGTGCGACGTCGCTGGTGATGATGCGGATCGAGACGAAGTCCATGGGAATCTCCTGGGCTGTGCGGAAGGCGTACGCATCGCTGAAGGCGTATGCATCGCCAAGGGCGTACACATCGCTGAAGGCGTGCAGTCGCAGGCTAGGAGAGATAGAGGACAGAATCCGTCCTGTATTCGCATTAGGCTGCGGACATGTCCCGACCCACCGGCCGCGTGCTGACCCTCCTGGAGCTGTTGCAGTCGGGCGGCACCCGCACGGTGGCCGAGCTCGCCGACCGGCTCGGCGTCGAGGGACGCACCGTGCGGCGGTACGTGGACCAGCTGGTCGACCTGGACGTGCCAGTGGAGTCGGTGCGCGGCCGCTACGGCGGGTACCGGCTGGCTCCCGGGTACCGCCTGCCTCCGCTCATGCTCAGCGACGACGAGGCGCTCGCCGTGCTGCTCGGCCTGGTCGCCGGTCGCCGGGCAGCAGGACTGACCACGACGGAGCGCACGGCGAACGAGACGGCGTCGGCGAAGATCCGGCGGGTGCTCCCCAAGCACATCGCCCGCCGGCTCGACACACTCCTGGAAGCCCTCGCCTTCACGGACCACCCCGGCGAGCTGGACCACCCGGACGCCGGGCTGCTGCTCACCATCGCCGACGCGGTGCGCCACCGCCGACCGGTCTGGGTCCGCTACACCGACCGCGAAGGACGGCGCAGCGAACGCGCCCTGCACGCGTACGGAATCGTCGCCCATGCGGGCCGGTGGTACGTGACGGGCCGGGACGCCCGGGTCGGCGAGGACCGCACCCTCCGGCTCGATCGCATCGTGGACGCACGGACCCTGCCCGGCTCATTCGAAGCGCCCGCCGGTCCCGGTCCGGCCCAGCGCGTGCTGTCGGGATTCGCCACGGCGGAGTACCGGCACGAGGTGATCATGCGGATCCACGGGACGGTCGAGCAGATCCGCGCGCGCCTCCCCGCCAGCGTCGCGATCCTGAAGGAGCAGGAGCAGGAGCAGGAGCAGGAGCAGGAGCAGGAGCCCGAGCGAGGGCCCGCGCCCGGCCAGGCCCCGGCGGGCACGCGCTGGCTGCGCGTCGAGCTGCGGGCGGAGCGGCTCGACTGGTTGCCTCCCGTACTCGCCTCACTCGACCGGCCGTTCGTCGTCGAGCGCCCCGCCGAACTGCGCGACCTCATCGTCGCGTTCGCCGATCGCCTCACGTCCTGTGCCCGTCAGGGGTGACGGCGCCGCAAGGGCCCATAGGGACAAGGCAGGGAAGGGAATGCCCGTGCGGTGCCGCAAGAGGCGGGCGAAAAGCACAACAAGGTAACGGCACCGCGAAAACCCGTTCCCCTCCCTTTCTACGCGCGTTAATGTGCGCCGAAATCAGCGTCGTACGCGGCGCGTTGGCGATCAAGGGGTGCTTCCTGTGCGTCGTCTCTCTTCGCAATCCCGCCGGCCGCGACCAGCTCGCGCCCGGGCATCACGCGCCACTCACATCACCGCGACACTCGCCGTCCTCGTCCTCGCGGCGGCCGGCTGCGGAAAGACCAGTAGCGAGGCGTCGCAGGACGACGACGGCAAGGACAAGGGCTCCGGGGGCTCGTCCTCGTACAAGGCGAAGGGCGTCGGCCTCGCGTACGACATCGGCGGGAAGGGCGACCAGTCCTTCAACGACGCCGCCTACGCGGGGTACGCCAAGGCCCGCAAGGAGTTCAAGATCGGTGGCGTGGACATGGAGCCGGGTGACGGCGAGTCGAGCGCCGACAAGGTCCAGCGCCTCGAACAGCTCGCCCAGCAGGGCTACGACCCGGTCGTCGGCGTCGGTTTCGTCTACGCGCCCGCGGTGCAGGCCGCAGCGAAGAAGTTCCCCAAGACGACCTTCGGGATCATCGACGACAACACCGTGAAGGCGGACAACGTCGTCGACCTGGTCTTCCACGAGGAGCAGGGCTCCTATCTCGCGGGCGTCGCCGCGGCGAAGGTGAGCAAGGCCAAGCACGTGGGATTCGTGGGCGGTGTGGACATTCCGCTCATCCACAAATTCGAGGCCGGATTCGTGCAGGGCGTGAAGTCCGTCAATCCCAAGATCAAAATCGAGAAGCGGTATTTGACGGAAAAGCCCGAGGAGGGCGGTTTCTCCAGTCCGGACCGCGGACAGAACGCCGCGAGCGGGCAGATCGAGGCGGGCGCCGACGTGATCTACCACGCCGCGGGGTTGTCGGGCCAGGGCGTCATCCAGGAGGTCGGGTCGCAGAAGAAGTGGGCGATCGGCGTCGACTCCGACCAGTACAGGCAGAAGGCGCTGGCCAAGTACAAGCAGTACATCCTCGGCTCCGCCTTCAAGGACGTCGGCGGCGCGGTGTACGACCTGACGAAGTCGGTCGTCGAGGGCCAGCCGATGAAGGGCGAGCAGCGCTACGACCTCAAGTCCGGCCGTGTCGGCTTCTCCGACTCGAACCCGAAGTACGCCGCGATGAAGGACGTCGTCGCCGCGGTGGAGAAGGCCAAGAAGGACATCGTCAGCGGGAAGGTCAAGGTCAAGATCAACCCGTAGGGCGTGATCCGCACACGTTTTACGTAGTACCCGCTGCGGCTGCTGGGCGCTCCCTCTGAAGGGGGCGCCCACTTGCCGTTCGGGTGCCCGACACCCGGTGGCCACAGCTCGATAACGGAGCGGACAGAAGGGTTCTTATGTCAGGTCTACGCGCGTTACGCTGCGGCGAAATCAGCGCCAGGTAGGCGCCGATGCTTGCTTGTACGTGCTTGTGCTTGCTTGACTCAAGGAGTTCGTCTCTATGCGCCGGGTGTCTCGAATAGCTGTCGCGGGCGCCGCGACCGCCGCTCTTGCCGTAACCGTCTCCGCCTGTGGTGGCACGTCCAGCGACGCCGCCGCGAGCAAGGACGACAAGAACAAGGGCATCGCCATCGCCTACGACGTCGGCGGCGCCGGCGACCAGTCCTTCAACGATGCCGCGACCGTCGGCATGAAGAAGGCGGCCAAGGAGTTCAAGACCGGCGAGAAGGCCATCGAGCCGGTCGACGGCGAGTCGGACGCCGACAAGGCGCAGCGGCTGACGCTGCTCGCCAAGCAGGGCTACAACCCGGTCATCGGCGTCGGCTACGCGTACGCGCCGGCCATCAAGGAGGTCGCGGCGAAGTTCCCGAAGACCACCTTCGGCATCGTCGACGACGAGACGGTCAAGGCCGACAACGTCTCCGACCTGGTCTTCAGCGAGCAGGAGGCGTCCTACCTCGCGGGCGTCGTCGCTGCCAAGACCACCAAGTCCAAGACCGTCGGCTTCGTCGGCGGCGTGGACGTCCCCCTCATCCACAAGTTCGAGGCGGGCTTCGCGCAGGGCGTCAAGGACACCGACCCCAAGGTCAAGGTCGTCAAGCAGTACCTGACCGAGAAGGCCGAGGACGGCGGCTTCTCCAGCCCCGACAAGGGCAAGACCGCCGCCCAGGGCCAGATCGAGAAGGGCGCCGACGTGGTCTACCACGCCGCCGGCCTCTCCGGTCAGGGCGTCATCGAGGCCGCCGCCGCCAAGAAGGTCTGGGCGATCGGCGTCGACTCCGACCAGTACAAGCAGGACGCGCTCGCCAAGTACAAGAAGTACATCCTGACCTCGGCGACCAAGGACGTCGCGGGCTCGGTCTACAACCTCGCGAAGGCCGTCGAGGACGGCAGCGCGAAGGGCGGCGTCGTCCGCGCCGACCTCAAGTCCGGCGGTGTCGCGCTCGCCGACTCGAACCCCGATTTCCAGAAGATGAAGGACGTCCAGGCCGCGCTGAAGAAGGCCGAAGAGGGCATCAAGAGCGGCAAGATCAAGGTCAAGACCACGCCGTAGGGCGCGGTTGCAGGGCCGGACCACGCCGTAAGGCGCGGCGCCTTGCCGACTGCCGTGACGGCAGCGTGATTCTCGTGCGACGGGGTGTGGGGGACGATGGTTCACCCGCGCCCCGTTCGCGCGGGCCACATCTCAACACCCCCTGCAACGAGGCGATTTCGCGCAGGGACTTTCCAGTAGCAGCAGGGGCACTGCGCGCGTAGGCGGCCCCTTTCCCTCCGGCCCTTTTCAGGCCTTCCGGCCCCCGAGGAGAGTGCGCCATCGACGCGTCCACCAACCCTCCGCCCGTCGCCGTCGAACTAGTCGGCATCACCAAGCGCTTCCCGGGCGTCGTGGCCAACCACGACATCCACCTGACCGTCCGCAAGGGCACCGTGCACGCCCTCGTCGGAGAGAACGGCGCGGGCAAGTCGACCCTGATGAAGATCCTCTACGGCATGCAGAAGCCGGACGAGGGCACCATCACCGTCGACGGCGAGCAGGTCGCCTTCGCGAGCCCCGCCGACGCGATCGCGCGCGGCATCGGCATGGTGCACCAGCACTTCATGCTCGCCGACCAGCTGACCGTCCTGGAGAACATCGTTCTCGGCAGCGAGAAGCTGCACGGCATCGGCGGCGCGGCCCGGCGCAGAATCGCCGAGATCTCCGAGCGTTACGGACTCGGGGTGCGCCCCGACGCGTACGTGGAGGACCTCGGCGTCGCCGACCGGCAGCGCGTGGAGATCCTCAAGGTCCTCTACCGCGGCGCCACCACGCTGATCCTCGACGAGCCCACGGCCGTCCTCGTGCCGCAGGAGGTCGACGCGCTCTTCGACAACCTGCGCGAACTGAAGTCCGAGGGCCTCTCCGTCATCTTCATCTCGCACAAGCTGGGTGAGGTCCTCTCCGTCGCCGACGACATCACCGTCATCCGGCGCGGCACGACGGTCGGCACGGCGATCCCGTCCGAGACGACGCCGCGCCAGCTCGCCGAGCTGATGGTGGGCAGCGAACTGCCCACCCCCGAGACGGCGGAGTCGACGGTCACCGACCGCCCGATGGTCCAGGTCGAGAGCCTCAAGTTGCTCGCCGACGGCGACTCGGGCCGCGCGCTGCTCGACGACATCTCCTTCACCATCCACGAGGGCGAGGTCCTCGGCATCGCGGGCGTCGAGGGCAACGGCCAGACCGAGCTGATCGACGCGCTCATCGGCCTCAAGCACGCCGACTCCGGCGTGATCCGCATGGCGGGCGAGGACATCACGGCCGTCCCCACCCGCAAGCGCCGCGAGGACGGCATCGGGTACATCCCCGAGGACCGCCACCGCCACGGGCTCCTCCTGGAGTCCCCACTGTGGGAGAACCGCATCCTCGGCCACGTCACCGAGAAGCCGAACTCGGGCGGGACGCTGGGGTTCTGGCTGGACCTCAAGAGCGCCCAGGCCGACACGCGCCGCATCGTCGAGGAGTACGACGTCCGTACGCCCGGCATCGACGTGACGGCCGCCTCGCTCTCCGGCGGCAACCAGCAGAAGCTGATCGTCGGCCGCGAGATGAGCCACAAGCCGCGCTTCCTGATCGCCGCCCACCCCACCCGCGGTGTGGACGTCGGCGCGCAGGCGCAGATCTGGGACCAGATCCGCGAGGCCCGCCGCGAAGGCCTCGCCGTACTGCTGATCTCCGCGGACCTGGACGAGCTGATCGGCCTCTCCGACACCCTGCGCGTCATCTACCGCGGGCGGCTCGTGGCGGACGCCGACCCGGCCACCATCACGCCGGAGGAGCTGGGGTCGGCGATGACGGGTGCCGCCTCCGGTCACCTGGAACACCCCGAGTCCGGTGACGGCTCCGAGGAGGACGAGACCCGATGAAGAAGATCGACAAGGAGCGCGTGCTCCTCGCGGTGGCCGGGCCGGTCATCGCCCTCGTCGTGGCCGTGGCGCTGACCTCGGTCGTGCTGCTGGCGTCGGGCAAGAGCCCGATCGAGCCGTACCGGCTGATGCTGACGCAGATCTCCTACTCCGACGTCCAGGTCCTGACCCTCAACCAGGCAGGGATGTACTACCTGGCCGCGCTCGCGGTGGCCATCGGCTTCCGCATGAACCTGTTCAACATCGGTGTGGACGGCCAGTACCGCCTCGCCGCGATGATCACCGCGGTCGTCGGCGCGCACGTCGCGCTCCCGGCGCCGCTGCAGATCCCGCTGCTCATGGTGGTCGCCATGCTCACGGGTGCCTTCTGGGCCGGCATCGCGGGCATCCTGAAGACCACCCGCGGGGTCAGCGAGGTCGTCGCGACGATCATGCTCAACTCCATCGCGACGAGCGTCATCGGCTACCTCACCCTGACCGACAACTTCGGCGTCCCGGTCGGCAACAACCAGACCACCGGCGTGATGGAGAAGTCCGGCTGGTTCCCCGGCATCAAGCTGGCGGGCGGCGAGGTCTACGGCTTCGTGTTCGTCGCCGTCGCCGCGGGCGTCCTGTACTGGCTGGTCCTCAACCGCACCCGGTTCGGCTTCGACCTGCGCGCCACCGGCGCCTCCGAGTCGGCCGCCGCGGCCTCCGGCGTCAACGCCAAGCGCATGGTGCTCACCGCCATGCTGGTCTCCGGCGGCATGGCGGGCCTCGCGGGCCTGCCGATCCTGCTCGGCGACACCCACACCTACAGCCTCAGCTTCCCGGCAGGACTCGGCTTCACCGCCATCGGCATCGCGCTGCTCGGCCGCAACAACCCGGTCGGCATCGCCCTCGCCGCGCTGCTCTGGGCGTTCCTCGACAAGGCCTCGCCCGCGCTCGACTACGCGACCCCGGTCGCGTACGACAAGGAGATCGCGGTGATCATGCAGGGCCTCATCGTGATCGCGGTCGTCGTCTCCTCCGAGTCCGTACGCCGCTGGGGGCTCAGCCGCCAGCAGCGGCGCGTCGGTGAGGAACTGGCCGCCGCCGCACGGGCGAACGGCAACAACGGCAACAACGGCAACAACGACTCCGTGAAGGAGGTGGCTGCCCGATGAGCACGGCAACCGTCGCCAAGCCCCCGGCCAAGCAGCCCGCGCCGGGCCGCCGCCGCGTCTCGCTCCCCGTCGTCCTGCTGATCGTCGCGGGCGTCCTCGTGCTGACCTCCGTGGTCCGCATCATCACCGGCGCCGACGGCATCACGTCCACCGGACAGATGTCGACGGCCCTCAAACTCGCCGTGCCGATCGGTCTCGCGGGCCTCGGTGGCCTCTGGGCCGAGCGCGCGGGCGTCGTCAACATCGGCCTCGAAGGCATGCTGATCCTCGGCACCTGGTTCGGCGCCTGGGCCGGATTCCAGTGGGGCCCGTGGGCGGGCGTCGTCTTCGGGATCCTCGGCGGCGCGCTCGGCGGACTGCTGCACGCGATCGTCACGGTCACCTTCAACGTCAACCACATCGTCTCCGGCGTGGCCCTGAACATCCTGGCCCTTGGCGTCACGCGCTACCTCGCGACGTTCGCCTTCGAGGGCGAGGAGGGCGGTACGTCGAAGCAGTCGCCGCCCGTCGACTCGCTCGGGGACTTCTCCGTGCCGGGCCTCTCCGACTGGCTGATGGACCTCAACCACAAGCACTGGTTCCTGGTCTCCGACCTCGCGGGCCTGCTCGGCGGCCTGTTCACCAACCTGTCACCGCTCACCGTGGTCGCCGTCGCGATGGTGCCGCTGAGCTGGTGGGTGCTCTGGCGCACCTCGTTCGGACTGCGCCTGCGCTCCTGCGGCGAGAACCCGATCGCGGCGGAGTCGCTCGGCGTCAACGTCTACAAGTACAAGTACCTGGCCGTCGTCATCTCCGGTGGCCTCGCGGGCCTCGGCGGCGCGTTCCTCTCCCTGGTCGCCTCCAACATCTACCTGGAGGGCCAGACCGGCGGCCGCGGCTACATCGGCCTCGCCGCGATGATCTTCGGCAACTGGATGCCGGGCGGACTGGCGCTCGGCGCGGGCCTGTTCGGTTACACCGACAGCCTGAAGCTCCGGGGTGGCGGCACCAACGTCCACGCGCTGCTGCTGCTCCTCGCGATCCTGCTGGTCATCGGTGCGGTCTACCTCGCCTGGCGCAAGCGGTACGTGCCCGCGGCGATCACCGCGGCCGTCTCCGCGCTGATGTTCCTGTGGTACGGCTTGACCGACGAGGTGCCCAACCAGGTCGTCACCGCCACCCCGTACGTGGTGACCCTGCTGGTCCTCTCGCTCTCCGCCCAGCGGCTTCGGATGCCGAAGGCGGACGGAATGCCGTACCGAAGGGGCCAGGGCAAGTGACGTTCATCGCCGCCGACGCCGACTGGGACGCCCTGCGGGAGGCGGCGCGCGAGGCCATGTCCCGCGCGTACGCCCCGTACTCGGAGTTCCCGGTCGGCGCCGCAGCCCTGGTCGACGACGGCAGGACGGTCGCCGGCTGCAACGTGGAGAACGCCTCCTACGGCCTCGGCCTCTGCGCCGAGTGCGGCCTCGTCTCCCAGCTCCAGCTGACCGGCGGCGGCCGGCTCACCCACTTCACGTGCGTGGACGGCAAGGGTGAGGTCCTGATGCCGTGCGGGCGCTGCCGCCAGCTTCTGTACGAGTTCGGCGGCGCGGAGCTCATCCTGGAGACGCCGTCGGGCTTCCGTACGCTGGGCGACATGCTGCCGGACGCGTTCGGGCCGCAGCACCTGGGCGGGCGGCCGGAGAACCGCAACTGACGGGTGGCCCCGTGCCCTTGGGATCTGCGGATCTCGGGTGCGGGGCCGCCTTCATCTCGGGGCTCTATGCGCGTAGAGTCGCGGCATATTCACGTACGTACGCCGTTGTACTGCTGGAAGGACATGCCATGGACGTCATCTCCGTCATCCGCACCAAGCGTGACCGGGGCGAGCTCAGCGACGAGCAGATCGACTGGGTCATCGACGCGTACACCCGCGGCGCGGTCGCCGACGAGCAGATGTCGTCCCTCGCGATGGCGATCCTGCTCAACGGCATGAACCGCAAGGAGATCGCCCGCTGGACCGCCGCGATGATCGCGTCCGGCGAGCGCATGGACTTCTCCTCCCTCTCCCGCCCCACCGCCGACAAGCACTCCACGGGCGGTGTCGGCGACAAGATCACGCTGCCGCTCGCCCCGCTGGTCGCCGCGTGCGGCGCGGCCGTCCCGCAGCTCTCGGGCCGGGGCCTCGGCCACACCGGCGGCACCCTGGACAAGCTGGAGGCCATCCCCGGCTGGCGCGCGCTGCTCTCCAACGAGGAGATGCTGAACGTCCTGGAAGGCGTCGGCTCGGTGATCAGCGCCGCGGGTGATGGCCTGGCCCCCGCCGACAAGAAGCTCTACGCGCTGCGGGACGTGACCGGCACGGTCGAGGCGATCCCGCTGATCGCCTCCTCCATCATGTCCAAGAAGATCGCCGAAGGCACCGGCTCGCTCGTCCTCGACGTGAAGGTCGGCACCGGCGCCTTCATGAAGAACCTCGACGACGCCCGCGAACTGGCCTCGACCATGGTCGAGCTGGGCACCGGCAGCGGCGTCCGCACGGTCGCGCTGCTCACGGACATGTCGACCCCGCTGGGCCTGACGGCCGGCAACGCTCTTGAGGTCCGCGAGTCGGTGGAGGTCCTCGCGGGCGGCGGCCCCTCCGACGTCGTCGAGCTGACCCTCGCGCTGGCCCGCGAGATGCTCGACGCGGCGGGCCTGCCGGACGCCGACCCGGCGAAGGCGCTGGCCGACGGCTCGGCGATGGACGTCTGGCGCCGCATGATCACGGCGCAGGGCGGCGACCCGGACGCGGCGCTCCCCGTGGCCCGCGAGACGCACGTGGTCCGGGCCCCGTCGTCCGGCGTCCTCACCCGCCTCGACGCGTACGACATCGGAGTCGCGGCCTGGCGCCTCGGCGCGGGCCGCGCGCGCAAGGAGGACGTGGTCCAGGCGGGCGCGGGTGTCGAACTCCACGCCAAGCCGGGCGACTCCGTCGAGGCGGGGGCGCCGCTGATGACCCTGCACACGGATACGCCGGACCGCTTCGCGTATGCGTTGGAGTCGGTGGCCGGCTCCTACGACATCGCTCCGGCCGGGACGGGCTTCTCGGCGACTCCGATCATCCTGGGGCGGATCGGCTAGCACGGGCGCCTTCGGTGGATCGGTGTCTTTGATGGTTGCCGGGGCCGCCCGGTGTTGTGCGGAGTGTGGCGGTTCCGGGCCGGGAGTAAAGGGCGCTCCGCTGCGCTGCGCGTCGGCTGCGCCGATTCCGCTGCGCTCCACCCTTGACTCCCGTCCCTCCACCGCACGTTGACTTTGACCCGGACGGCCAGGGGTGGGGGCGACGGGGGCGATGCTCGGGCCATCCCCTTTCATCGCCGGGTGCGGCCCGGTCCAACGCGAGCCGCCGTCACGGTCGGGGCGGGCCCGGCTCCGCCGCTCGGGTCATCACCTCGCGCTGCCGGGTGCGGACCGGCCCATCGTGAGTCGCTGTCACGGTTGGGGTGCGGGGTCGGTACGAGGTGGCGTGCGGCGACCGTCCCGGCCGAAGCGATGGCGGCGGTCTGCCATGGGCTCCAACCCCGGCCCCTCCGGCACCTACTTTGGGAAAGTTGCGAACCGACTCGCCGCGCGCCCCCTCTCCCACGCCCGCGCGCCGCCAGCCAAGTCACCGCTCTCGCGAATCGGACGCGGTAAGCCCGCACGTTGGGGGGGCGCATCCGGCTCGGCAGGGGGGCGCGCGGCGAACGCATTCGCAACTTTCCCAAAGTAGGTGCCGGAACGGGGCGGCCCGACCCAACCTTCCCCCTCCCACATCCCGCGCGTCATCCCACCCACCACCCCATCTCCCGCATCCGCAGAGGCAAGCCCACATGGGAAGGGGCGCATCTAACTTGCCAGGGGGCGCGCGGCGAATGCGTTCGCAACTTTCCCAAAGTAGGTGCCGGAACGGGGCGGCCCGGGCCCACCGGCACATCGACCGTCACTCCCGCCCACGTTGGGCCGGTCCGCACTCGGCCGCGCGAGGTGATGACCCGAGCGGCGGAGCCGGGCCCGCCCCGACCGTGACAGCGACTCACGATGGGCCGGTCCGCACCCGGCAGCGCGAGGTGATGACCCGAGCGGCGGAGCCGGGCCCGCCCCGACCGTGACGGCGGCTCGCGTTGGACCGGGCCGCACCCGGCGATGAAAGGGGATGGCCCGAGCATCGCCCCCGTCGCCCCCACCCCTGGCCGTCCGGGTCAAAGTCAACGTGCGGTGGAGGGACGGGAGTCAAGGGTGGAGCGCAGCGGAATCGGCGCAGCCGACGCGCAGCGCAGCGCCCTTTACTCCCGGCCCGGAACCGCCACACTCCGGAACAACACCGGGCGGCCCCGGCAACCATCAAAGACGCAGGCCCACCAGAGGTACAGCCCGCCCACCGATGAGTTCCGGCCGCCGCCGCGGTCAACCCTGCGTGACTGCTCCCGAAGAGAACCTCATTCGTATCGAGGGCCCGCTGCGCCCAGGAGACATTCCACCCCTGTGCGACCGGGTCGCAGCGGCCCGGCACGGGCCCGGCGGCGGCGCCGATGTGATCTGCGACGTCGCCGGCGTGACCACCGCCGACCTCACCACCGTCGACGCCATCGCCCGGCTGCACCTCGCCGCCCGCAGGGCCGGGGCCGGGGGCGGGATCCGGCTCAGGAATCCCAGCCCCGCCCTGCTCGCCCTGCTCGGGCTCGTCGGGCTCGTCGAGCTGCTCGGGCTAGTCGTCGAGATGGGGGGCCAGGCCGAACAGCGGGAACCACCGCGGCGTGTCCAGGAAGCAGTGGAAGCCGGCGATGCGGCCCTCTGAGATCTCGATGACCTGGATCGCCCAGGGCGCGAAGCCGCCGTTCTCGGGGTCGGGCTTGTAGTGCGCGAAGCCCGGCGTGCCGTTCACGTTCACCGGGAACAGGCGGCTGTTGGCGCACCCCGCGCCCATCGTGGTCATGAAGCCCGTGATGTCCGCCGTGCCGCGCAGCCAGAGGTCGAACGGCGGCATCGTCATGACGGCGTCCTCGGCGAGCAGCGCTGTCAGCGCCGCCATGTCGTAGCCCTCGAAGGCGGCGACGTAGCGGTCGAGGAGCTTCTGCTGCTCCTCGTCCAGCGGATCGGAGACGGCCGTGTCGTCCTCCGGCCGCTCGGCGAGGGTGGCACGGGCCCGCTGCAGCGCGCTGTTCACCGAGGCGACCGACGTGTCGATCAGCTCGGCGACCTCACTGGCCTTCCACGCGAGGACCTCCCGCAGGATCAGCACCGCCCGCTGCTTGGGCGGCAGGCTCTGCAGGGCGGCGACGAACGCCAGACGCACCGACTCCTTGGCGACGGCCGCCTCGGCGGGGTCGTGCAGGCTCGGCAGCACGCGGGCGTCCGGCACCGGCTCCAGCCAGGTGTTGTCCGGACGCGGGTTGAGCGCCGCCTGGGCCAGCGGGGTGGCCGCGGTCAGGTCCATGGGGCGGGCGCGGCGGTTGCCCGCGTTCAGCATGTCCAGGCAGACGTTGGTCGCGATGCGGTACAGCCATGAGCGGATGCTGGAGCGCCCCTCGAACTTCTCGAAGCTGCGCCAGGCCCGCACCATCGTGTCCTGCACGGCGTCCTCGGCCTCGAAGGCCGAACCCAGCATCCGGTAGCAGTACCCGGTCAGCTCGACCCGGTGCTTCTCCAGCGTGACGTCAAGATCGGTCGTCGTCCCAGCCATGTCGCCCATCCCCACCCCTGCGCGTTCCCCGAAAGGGC
Organism: Streptomyces sp. NPDC044106; assembly: GCF_056433985.1. Taxonomy (NCBI): domain Bacteria; kingdom Bacillati; phylum Actinomycetota; class Actinomycetes; order Kitasatosporales; family Streptomycetaceae; genus Streptomyces; species Streptomyces sp. NPDC044106. The sequence goes on along the minus strand of NZ_JBWKFZ010000001.1, from coordinate 563,307 downwards.
CCGTTGTGAGGCCCAACACATCGGAAGCTACCGCAGCCCACTGACAACGGCCCCCGGACCGGGGAAACCCGCAGGTGAAATCAGCAGGAACCGGCGACGAGAGCGCGCCGCGACTCCACCCGCGCCGCGTGCGAACCCCACACCGTGACCGCGGCGACGCCGAGCACCGCGAGGACGCCGAGGCCGACGGTCCCGGCCCAGCCGCCCGCGTGGAAGGCGACCGCGCCGAGCGTGCCGCCCGCGCTGGAGCCCAGGTAGTACGCGGACTGGTAGAGCGCGGAAGCCTGCGCCCGCCCTTCGGTGGCCGTACGGCTCACCGAGGAGGACGCGACCGCGTGGCCCGCGAAGAAGCCCGCGGTGATCAGGACGAGGCCCAGCAGGACCATGAGCAGCGACGAGGAGAGGGAGAGCAGCAGGCCGCCGGCGGTCGTGCTCACCGCCAGGTACAGCGCCCCGCGCCGCCCGAGCCGCGCCACCAGCTTCCCCGCGGCCGCCGAGGAGACCGTGCCGACGAGATAGACGAGGAAGATCGAGCCGATGACGCCCTGCGGAAGCGAGAACGGCGCCTCGGTGAGGCGGTAGCCGATCACCGTGTAGACCGCGCCGAAGACGGTCATGAAGAGCGCGCCGATCGCGTACAGCCTGCAGAGCAGCGGGTTCGACAGATGCGTACGCACCGTACGCACGAGGGCTCGCGGGCTGAGTGGCCCCGGGGTGAAGTGCCGCGGCGCGGGCAGCAGTACGCGGAAGGCGACCGCGCACAGCACCGCGACGATGCCGACCACGCCGACCGCCGCACGCCAGCCCCACGCCTGCGCGACCCAGCCGGTGACGATGCGCCCGCTCATGCCACCGATGGAGTTGCCGGCCACGAACATGCCGATCGCGGCCACCAGCGCCTTCGGCCGCACCTCCTCGGCGAGGAACGCCATCGCGGAGGCGGGGAGCCCGGCGAGGGCCGCGCCCTGCACGGCGCGCAGCACGATCAGGACCTCGACCGAGGGAGCGAAGGGGACGAGGAGGCCGACGGCGACGGCGACGGTCAGCGAGGCGGTCATCACCGCGCGCCGCCCGAAGCGTTCGCTGAGCGCGCTCAGCGGCAGGACGAAGAGAGCCAGTGCGCCCGTCGCCCCCGACACCGTCCAGCTCGCCGTGCTCGCGCTCACGCCGAAGTCGGCGGAGACGAGGGGGAGGAGGGCCTGCGTGGAGTAGAGGAGGGCGAAGGTGGCGACCCCCGCGAGGAAGAGCGCGAGACTCATCCGACGGTAGCCGGGTCCGCCCGGGGTCAGACGTGAATCGGTGGCGGGGGACGACGGGGCGGGGGCGACCGCATGGGTGGCGGACGCCCCAGTACTGGCAGCAGGCATGCCACGAACGTACGGCCGACTTTTTGATGCGTCCAATGCATGGAAACCCCATAATCGATGCCATGCAGCATCAGCACAGGTCAGCGCCGCGCGTGTCACAGAACAGTGACCCGCAGGACATCGTCACGCTGCTCGCGCCCCGCCTCGCGTACTTCGCGGGCGTCGCCCGCAGCGAGCACGTCACGCGCGCCGCGCAGCAGATGCGGATCCCCCAGTCGACCCTCTCCCGCGCCCTCGTCCGGCTCGAACGAGACCTCGGCGTCGACCTGTTCGCCCGCCGCGGCCGCACCGTCTCGCTCACCCCGGCGGGCCGCACCTTCCTCGCCTCGGTCGAGCGGGCCCTCGGCGAGGTGGAGCGCGCCGCGGAGTCGGTGCGCGCGGACGCCGACCCGGAGTCCGGCAAGGTCGCCTTCGGCTTCCTGCACACCATGGGCTCGGAGACCGTACCCGGCCTGATCCGCGCCTTCCGCGCCGACCATCCGCGCGTGCGGTTCAGCCTCGTCCAGAACTACGGCGAGGCGATGATCGAGCGGCTGCGCGCGGGCGAGCTCGACCTCTGCCTCACCTCGCCGGTGCCCGACGCCCCCGACCTGGTCGCCCGCCGCCTCGACGAACAGCGGCTGCGCCTCGTGGTGCCCGACGACCACCGCCTGGCCGCCCGCAAGCGGGTCCGCCTCGGCGAGGCCGCCGAAGAGGCGTTCGTGACCCTGGAGCCCGGTTACGGCCTGCGCCGCATCACGGACGACCTCTGCCACGAGGCGGGCTTCAAGCCCCGCGTCGCCTTCGAGGGCGAGGAGGCGGAGACGCTGCGCGGCCTGGTCGCGGCGGGCCTCGGCGTGGCCCTGCTGCCACCACCGGCCGTGCCGCGCCCGGGAGTCGTGGAGCTCACGGTGACGGGCCAGCGGGCGGTCCGCGAGATCGGCGTGGCGTGGCTGGGCGGCCACCCGGACACGCCACCGGTGGCGGCGTTCAAGGCGTTCCTGCTGAGCAGGAAGGGGCGGCTGCTGCATCAGTCGTCCGCGCCGCAGCCCGGCCCCGGAATCTCCGGTCACCCCGGCCCCGGACTCTCCGGTCACCCCGCCCCCGGCGATGTCTCAAGCCCGTCCGGCGATTGAGGGCGAACGCGGCGAAGCCGGTGACCGACCCGCGCCCCGTCCCACCCTCACCACCGAAGCGACCGCCCGAAGCCGGAGGCCAACGGCATGCGCAGCCCCAACGGCGGCGGAGCCGCCAACGCGTCCTCAAGGGGCCGCGCGAAATCCGCCCCGAACAACGTCCCCATCACGAAGTCCGAGGCCAGCGCGAGGACTTCGGCCTGGTGCTGATGCAACCGGTGCCCGTCCGAGTGCACTTCGAACCGGCACACATCACGGTTCGCCTTCTTCGCCCGCTCGGCGAGCCGGAACGACAGCTCGGGATCGGTCCGCTCGTCGTTCGTGCCGTGCACGATCAGCACCCGCCGCCCCGCGAGCTGCTTCACCGGCTCGGGGGTCGCCGCCATGTCGTCCTCCGGCAGCCAAGGCGCAAGCGCCAGAACGGAGTTGACGGCCTCGTGCCCGCCCGAGCGAAGTGCCGCGCGCCCGCCCATGTCCACTCCGGCGAGGCACACGGGGACGTCGCCGTAGCGACGTACGATCTCGTCCGCCGCCCAGGCCGTGTCATGGGCGAGCTGCGCCTGCGCGCCGTTCCAGCCCCGGCAGCGGTAGTGCACGACGTGGGTGACGAGGCCCGCCTCCCGCCCGTCGTGGGCGAGTCTGCGGCCCAGCGCCCGTACGCCGACGCCCGCGAGCGGCGACGGTCTGCGCGCGGAGGTCTCGGCGCCGCCGGGCAGCAGGAGCACCGCTCCGCCCACCGCCGAGGGAGCCGGTCCGATCGCACGCCCGAGCCTGGCCGCGCCCGCCGGCCCCACGGTCCCTTCCTGTGCCATGACAGAACAGTGTCAGAAGCCATCGTGTACGCCACCCGTCCGCAGGGTCACTGTTACGTATCGACCAGTGAGTTCTACGCGCGTAGGCGCTAGAGTGCCGAAATGACGAGCCAGACACACACGACCGGTCACACGGACCGTGAAAAGCCCAGCGCCGAACAGATCCGCCGCGCCCCGAAGGTGCTCCTCCACGACCACCTCGACGGCGGCCTGCGCCCCGGCACGATCGTCGACCTCGCCCGCGCATGCGGGTACGAGGGACTGCCCGAGACCGACCCCGACAAGCTCGGGATCTGGTTCCGCGAGGCGGCCGACTCCGGCTCCCTGCCGCGCTACCTGGAGACCTTCGCCCACACCTGCGCGGTGATGCAGACGAAGGACGCCCTCAAGCGCGTCGCCGCCGAGTGTGCCGAGGACCTCGCCGAGGACGGCGTGGTCTACGCCGAGATCCGGTACGCCCCCGAGCAGCACCTGGAGCAGGGACTCACCCTCGAAGAGGTCGTCGAGGCGGTCAACGAGGGCTTCCGCGAGGGCGAGCGCCGCGCGAAGGCCAACGGCCACCGCATCCGCGTCGGCGCACTGCTCACCGCCATGCGGCACGCGGCCCGCGCCCTGGAGATCGCTGAGCTCGCCAACCGCTACCGCGACCTCGGCGTGACCGGCTTCGACATCGCGGGCGCGGAGGCGGGCTTCCCTCCCACCCGCCACCTCGACGCCTTCGAGTTCCTCAAGCGCGAGAACAACCACTTCACGATCCACGCGGGCGAGGCCTTCGGCCTGCCGTCGATCTGGCAGGCCCTGCAGTGGTGCGGCGCCGACCGCCTCGGCCACGGCGTGCGCATCATCGACGACATCAAGGTCGATGAGGACGGTTCGGTGCAGCTCGGCCGCCTCGCGTCGTACGTCCGTGACAAGCGGATTCCGCTGGAGCTCTGCCCGACCTCCAACCTCCAGACCGGCGCGGCCACCTCGTACGCCGAGCACCCCATCGGTCTGCTGCGCAAGCTGCACTTCCGCGCGACGGTGAACACCGACAACCGCCTGATGTCGGGCACCAGCATGAGCCGCGAGTTCGAGCACCTGGTCGACACGTTCGGCTACACGCTCGACGACATGCAGTGGTTCACAGTCAATGCGATGAAATCAGCATTCATTCCTTTCGATGAACGACTGGCCATGATCAATGACGTGATCAAGCCCGGCTATGCCGAACTGAAGTCCGAGTGGCTGTTCCGGCAGACCGTCTCGACCAGCGCTTCTGTCGAGAGCTGAGGGCGCGGCGTCCGCCGCTGCGGGACGCGAGGGCGGCCGGGAGTACCCACTCCCGGCCGCTTTTCGTTTGACCGCCGCCCGTGATCGGGGCCGCTTACGGTCGTTGAACTCCGCACACCCCCCTCCGTAAGCACAGCCGCCCAAGACACAAGGACGCATTGACAATGAAGCAGTCTGCCGCCAAGACCCTCGGTGTCGCCGCTCTCGGCGCCGCCTTCGCCGCCGCGGGTGCCGGCGCCGCGAACGCCGCCCCCGCCGTGCCGGACCCCGCGGCCGCCCTCGGCCCCGTCTCCTCGGTGGTCCCCGTCGGAGGTCTGACCGGCGCCACCGAGTCCCTCGCCGCCGGGCAGAGCGCCGTCGGCAGCGGTCTGCAGACCCTGGGCCCGGCGGTCGACCGCGTCGCCCCCGGCCTCCTCGGCGACCAGAAGGTCAAGCCCGGCAGCCCCAAGCCCAAGCCCGGCGTCCCCGCCTCCCCCGTCTCGGGTCTGCTCGGCGGCATCCCCCTCGGCGGCACCGGCATCAACGGCCTGCCGCTCGGCTGACCCGGCCCGGCACGTACGCCGATGGGGTGCCCCCTTTCGTGAGGGGGCGCCCCATCGTTGTGTCCGGGTCCCGGCGAGGTCACCAGGCCTGGCGGGTCTTGCTCTCGGACGGCAGCAGGAACCACAGCGCGATGTAGAGCAGGAACTGCGGGCCGGGCAGCAGGCACGAGACGACGAAGATGACGCGCATCATCTTCGCGGAGGTGCCGAAGCGCTTGGCCAGGGCTGCGCACACTCCGCCGATCATCCGGCCGTGGGTGGGGCGGGCAAGGGCGGTCATGTCGGGCTCCTTCGTGAACCGTAGGTGGGGGGCTTCTTCCCTGTGCCCCGATACCTCGACGGTACGTTCGCGAAGTGGCCCAAAGCGTCGCTCTACGGGGCGATGCCGACCCTGGGAATTGTCGGGGTCGACCCCTGAGACAGCTCCTCCCGGCGGCGGGCCGGGCGGCGCTCGACGCCTCTGTCACGACGGAGCCTGGCCCTGACCGCGGGCACCACCGCGAGGTGCGCCACGGCCACCCCGAGGGTGTTCAGGAGCAGCGAGTCGATGTCGACGACCTGCCCGGGGACCCCGGTCTGCAACAGCTCGATGCCGAGGGAGAGCAGTGCTCCGGCAGCGACCGTGCGGACCAGGGAGCCCCACGGCGAGACCGTGAGCCGGCCGTCGGCCAGCGGCAGCAGCACCCCGAGCGGCGCGAGCAGCAGCACGCTCTCGCCGATCCGGCGGGCCGCCTGGAAGCCGCCCAGCGCCAGATCCGCCTTGATCCCGGCGAGCGGCTGCAGATTCGCGGCGCTCACCCAGGGCACGTCCAGTGGACGCAGCGTGATCCACCCGACGAGCAGGAGGTGCGCGGCGAGGAGGAATCCCCCCGCCGCACGGAAGCGGATGGCGGCAATACGGCCGCCCGAGCCTTGGCGCACGTCCCCCAAGACGTCAGAGGCGGCAGGATCGGTTCCGCGTACCCGTCCGCTACTGGTCGACGCTCTCCGTGGGCGGCGCCACCGTACCCGGCCTCGAGCGGACCTCCGGGGTGCACTCGTAGCGCCGCAACGGGGCGTCTCCCGGGCCACCCAGGACGACCGCCCCGTCGTCGGAGGCCGCGTTGTCGGCCAGCGTGCACACGATCTGGGCCAGCGCGAACGTGGACAGGCTCTCCGGCGGTGTGCTGAGGCGCAGCGCGTCGCCGGGTTCGCCCTTGCGCGGTCCCGAGACGGTGACGCCCGCGCGCACGTCCGTGGCGAAGCCCGCCTGCCGCTCAGGGGCCGCCGGGGGCGCCGCCAGCTCCTCGAGGAGCGCCTGGGCGATGCGTACCCGGTCGGTGCTCGCCTTGTCCGTGCGGATCCGCAGGTCCCGGTCGACGGTCACCAGCTGCGCCGCGCACACCAGGAACACCTCCACCGGCACGCCGCCGCCCGACCGCGAGGCGATGCCGGAGCCCGAGAGCACGCACGGCACCCGGGACGGCGCCGCGCCGTAGTCGGTCGGCACCTCGGTCGACCTGATCCCGCACCCGGCGAGCACCGCGGTGAGCGCCGCGACGGCGGCCACGGCGCGCGTCCGTCGCCCGTTCATGCCTGTTCCCCCTCGGCGCTGTCCCCGTCCTCGGTGCCGTCGGTGCCGTCGGGGCCGTCGGTGCCGTCACCGTCGCGCGGCAGCCACAGCGTGAAGACCGCGCCGCCCTCCTCGGAGTTGGCCGCGGTGATCTCACCGCCGTGGATGTGCGCGTTCTCCAGGGCGATGGAGAGGCCGAGGCCGCTGCCCTCGGAGCGCGGGCGGGACGCGCTCGCCTTGTAGAAGCGGTCGAAGACGTGCGGCAGGACCTCTTCGGGGATGCCGGGGCCGCCGTCGCGTACGGAGATGACGAGCTTGGCGTCCTCCAGGCGGACCGAGACCTTCACCGGGGAACCGCCGTGCTTGAGGGCGTTGCCGATGAGGTTCGCCAGGATCACGTCCAGGCGGCGCGGGTCGAGCCGGACCATGATGCCGCGCTCGGCGTCCAGGTCGACCGCGTCCAGCCAGGCGCGCGCGTCGATGCACGCCGTGATCTGGTCGGCGATGTCGACATCGTCGAGGACCAGGCGCGCGGTGCCCGCGTCGAAGCGGGTGACCTCCATGAGGTTCTCCACGAGGTCGTTCAGGCGGCGGGTCTCGCTCACCACGAGCCGTACGGCCGGCTCGATCATCGGGTCCACCGAACCGGTCTCCGCGTCGAGCTCCTCCTCCAGGACCTCCGTCACGGCGGTGATCGCGGTCAGCGGGGTGCGCAGCTCGTGCGACATGTCGGCGACGAAGCGCCGGGACGCCTCGTCGCGGGCGCTCATGTCGGCGACCTTCTTCTCCAGGTTCTCGGCGGTCCTGTTGAACGTCCGGGAGAGATCGGCGAGTTCATCGGTGCCCGACACCCGCAGGCGGGTGTCCAGCTTGCCCTCGCCGAGCCGCCGCGCGGCCACCCCCAGGCGGTGTACGGGCTTCAGCACGGTCGTCGCCGCGGCCTGCGCCAGCAGCGCGGAGCCGATCAGCGCGAGCCCCGTGGCGATGGCGAGGGACCAGCCGAGCGAACTGAGGTCCTTCGCCTCCGGCTCCAGGGACTTGAGCATGTAGCCCGTCGGACCGCCGCCGATCACGGTGGCGCCGCCCACCAGGTACGGCGTGCCGTGGTCGGCGATCCGCTGCCAGTACAGGTGGTGGGCGCTCTTGTTGCCCGAGGTGAGCGGCTGCTTCTCCTTCACCGCCTTCTGCAGCGCGGGCGGCACCTTGGCGAGCGTGAAGGCGTCCAGGTCGGAGTAGCCGACGATCTGCCCACCGGTCTTCTTCTCGGCGACCAAAAGCACGCTGTAGCGCTGGCCGCTGGTCGCCATCTGCTCGGCGGTGGACTGCAGTTCCTCCTGCGAGGGATTGGCCTGCAGGGCCCCCGCGCGGCTCTGCATCTGCTGGCGGAAGTCCTTGAGCGCCGCGTCCTGCGCGCGCGTCAGCACGGCCTCGCGGTTGAGCCAGTACGCGATGCCCGACGCGGAGACGGCGGCGGTGAGCGCCACCAGGCCGAACACCACGACGAGGCGCAGCCGCAGGCTCGTGAAGCGCAGCCCCGCCAGTATCGCCTTGCGTGCCGCGGCCCACCCGCGGAGCTTGTCGTGCGGTTTGGTCACTGAGGCGTGTCCAGCCGGTAACCGACGCCGCGCACCGTACGGATCAGGGTCGGCGACGACGGTACGTCCTCGACCTTGGCGCGCAGCCGCTGCACGCACGCGTCGACGAGCCGGGAGTCGCCCAAGTAGTCGTGCTCCCACACCAGACGCAGCAACTGCTGCCGCGACAGGGCCTGTCCCGGCCTGCGGCTCAGCTCCAGGAGCAGCCGCAGCTCGGTCGGCGTGAGCTGCAGGTCCTCGCCGTTCTTCGTCACGGTCATCGCGGCCCGGTCGATGACGAGCGAACCGAACGTCGCCGCGTCGTTGGCCTCCCGCTCGCCGCGCCGCAGCACGGCCCGGATCCGGGCGTCGAGGACCCGCCCCTGCACGGGCTTGACCACATAGTCGTCGGCGCCCGACTCGAGGCCCACGACGACGTCGATGTCGTCGCTGCGCGCGGTCAGCAGGATGATCGGCAGCTGGTCGGTGCGCCGGATACGACGGCACACCTCGAACCCGTCGATGCCCGGCAGCATCACATCCAGCACGATCAGGTCCGGCCGCTGCTCACCGAGCAGCTTCAGACCGTCCTCGCCGGTGGCAGCAGTGGCCACCCGGTGCCCCTGGCGCGTGAGCGAAAGCTCCAGGGCCGTCCGGATGGCGTCGTCGTCCTCGATCAGCAACAGGGAAGGCACGGACGTCATTCTGTCCCATGCCACGGCCCCAGTTCGACTGCTGGGTCTTCCCCGGGCCCTTTAAGAGCGGGTAGATGCCCCCACCCACACGTGACCTTCACAGGTGGAAGACGTACCGAACCCCTGTGACAGGCCTGTGACAGTCGACGGACACCGTCATGAAGTGGCTCCGGCAGAGTTCTGGTCACAAGCAGGAAGCACGGAAGCAAGACGGAACAGGCCGGACTCCACCCGACGGGGGGCGCAAGATGAATACGCTGCACAGCACCAGCTCAAGCGCAGTTGTCACGCGTCTCCACGACGTCGGACGGAGCGCCGAGAAGTCCGGTGCAACGGGAGGGCGGGGGTGCGCTCGCGGTGCCGGGCGTCAGCACACCGGGTTCATGACGGTGGTTGACAGGGCTCACGGGGGAGCCGCGTACGGGGAGGGCTCGGGGGAGCGCAAGTCGCTGTCGGAGGCGGAGTTCACCGCCTACGTCCAGGAACGGCGCGCCTCCCTGTACGCAACCGCCTACCACCTGACAGGCGACCGCTTCGAGGCCGAGGACCTGCTGCAGAGCGCCCTCTTCTCGACGTACCGCGCCTGGGACAGGATCAGCGACAAGGCCGCGGTCGGGGGCTACCTCCGCCGCACCATGACCAATCTGCACATCAGCGCGTGGCGCCGCCGCAAGCTGAACGAGTACCCGACCGAGGAGCTGCCGGAGACGGTGGGCGACACGGACGCGATGCGCGGCACGGAGCTGCGCGCGGTTCTCTGGCAGGCCCTGGCCCGCCTCCCCGAACTGCAGCGGACGATGCTCGTGCTCCGCTACTACGAGGGTCGTACGGACCCCGAGATCGCGGACATCCTCGACATCAGCGTGGGCACGGTGAAGTCCAGCATCTGGCGCTCGCTCCGCCGGCTGCGTGAGGACGAGGTCCTCAGCTTCGGCCGTGACCAGGAGGAGTCCTTCGGCGAGCTGGTCGCCTGAGGGGCGGGGGGAACACGGGGGAAGCAGGGGGGCCGCCGCTCCGGGGGGTTGCGGCGGATGCACGGGGGAAAGCACGGGGGAAACAAGCAGCGGGACCGGAAGGCCGGGGGGTCTTTCCGGTCCTTCTGTTTTCCGGTCTCCCGCTGCTTCCCCGGTCTCCTGTCGCTTCGCGGTCTCGTACGCTACGACGACGCCTTGGCCCGCGCCTTCACATGGCGGCCCGCCGCCGCGGCCGCGACCCGGCCCAGCGCCTCCTCCTTGCCGCAGGGGTGCGCGCCCAGCGCGGTCTGCCGCGCCACGATGGCGCGTTCGGCCCGCATCAGCCGCCATCCCCGCCGCAGCAGGAACGGCACGGACTTGCGCCCCTCCCGCAGGTCCCGCAGCAGTCGCCGCCGGAACGTGGTCGCGGGCCTGCCCCGCAGACAGATCGCGTCGGCGAGCACGCCGAGCTCCTCGCACCGCCGCACGATGTCCGCGGCGAAGATGCCCTCCGCGATGAACAGCGGCGTGCGCTCGATGTCCAGCGCCTCCTGGCCGACGCGCGAGCTGGTCGCGATGTCGTACACCGGCACCTGCGTGCGCCCCGTACGACACAACTCCTCGATGGCGGCGACCGCGACATCCGCGTCCCAGGAGCCGACGGAGTCCCAGTCGATGTCCGAACTGCCCGGGACCTGCGGCAGCGTGGGGTCGTCGCCCTCCTTGTAGAAGTCGTCCAGACACAGGACGGGCAGCCCGGAGCGGTCGGCGAAGGAGGACTTGCCTGAGCCGGAGGGGCCCGCGAGCAGCACGACGCGGGTCGGTATCGGGGGACGGGAACCCAAAGCTGTGGCCTTTGCACCTGGGGGTGGACCGCATCTCCCGACACGGCTCGTCAGCGTGGACGGAGCCATTATCAACCGAGCCGAGCGCGGAACCCACCCTTCCGCCCGGCCCCGTGCCCCGCTCGCCGGGAACGCCCGGCGCGCCCTACCGGGCGAGTCGCCCTTTGGCTCCCGTGCGGCGACTCAACTACGCTACGTGCGCGCTCGGTCACTCACTACGCACGGATATGGGCGGTACCCATGGCACGACACACAGCAACCCTGTCACCCCGGCCCGCCAAACGCGCACTGCTGCGCGCGGGCCTCACCGTCACCGCCGCGGGCGCCGCCCTCGGCATGGGCGCGGGTGTCGCGGGGGCGGCGGAGCCGGGCCCCGCGGCGGCCGGGCTCACCGCGCCGCTCAGTGCCCTGGACACGGCGATGCCCCTCCAGGTCCTCACGTCGGCCGTGCACCACTCGACGGAGGGTGGCCTCGGCCCCGCCAAGGACCTGCAGCTCGACCCGCTGGCGAACACCAGCGCCGACCCGCTCGACAACACCCTCGGCACGCAGATCGCGGACTTCAAGCCGCTCAGCACGGGAGTGGTCACCGCCCCGCTCGCCGAGGGCGGTTCACTGTCCGACCTTCCCGTGGTGGGCGCGGTGGCGGGGCTGCTGCCCGGCTAGGCAGGCAGTCAGTCAGCCAGGTGGTCGGTCGCCGCCGGGTCCTTCTTCGAGCGCAACGGCATCTCGCGGATCAGCCACGCCGCCGCGAACGTCACGGCGCACAGCACCGCCGTGCCGGTCATGACGGCGTGCAGGCCGTCGGTCACCCCGGACCGGAAGGCCTCCCGCAGCGGTTCGGGCAGGCCGCGCAGGGAAGCGGGGGTCAGCTCGTGGCCGCCCGCGAGGCTCTCCCCGGCCGGACCGAGCCGGTCGGTGACGGTGCCGGTCAGCCGGTCCGTGTAGAGCGAGCCCAGCACCGCGACGCCGAGCGAGCCGCCGATGGTGCGCAACAGCGTGGTGGTGCCGCTGGCCGCACCCAGATCGCGGGGTTCCGCGCTGCTCATGGTGATCAGCAGGGACGGCTGCATCAGAGAGCCGAGACCCGCGCCGAGCACGAAGGTCAGCCCGGACGTGACGGCCGTGGCCGTGTCCACGCCGACCGTCAGGAGGGCGAGGGCGCCCGCCGTGGCGATGGCGCCGCCCGCGATCGGATACGCGCGGTACCTGCCGCCCTTGCCCACCGCGCGGCCGATGTACAGCTGCGCGCCCATCATGCCCAGCATCAGCGGGAGCAACAGAAGGCCGCTCTCCGTGGACGACTTGCCGCGGACGAACTGCATGTACTGCGGCAGGTAACCGGCCGCTCCCAGCATCGCCGCGCCCGCGAGGAAGGTGAGCACCTGCGCGAGCGTGAAGTTGCGGTCGTGGAACAGGCGGGGCGGGATGACCGGTTCGGGGGCGCGCCGCTCCACGCGGACGAAGGCGGCGAGCGCGACCGCCGCGAGCAGCGCGAGGCCGCCGGTCTGCGGCGAGATCCAGTCGTACGTGGTGCCGCCCCAGGTTCCGAGCAGCGTCAGCGCCAGGATCGCCGCCGTGAGGAGGGCGGCGCCCGCCGCGTCGATACGGGCCGGGCCGCGCTCGCCGCGCACCGTGACGAGCAGGCCGACGATCAGCAGCGCGGCCGCGCCCACGGGCACGTTGACGTAGAAGACCCAGCGCCAGTCGAGCCGGTCGGTGAGGAAGCCGCCGAGCAGCGGTCCGCCGACCATCGCGACGGGCAGCAGCACGCCGGCCATCGACTGTGCGCGTCCCGCCTCCGCGGGCGGCAGCAGCGTCCCGATGAGGGACATCGCGCCCACGAAGAGCCCGCCCGCGCCGAGCCCCTGAAGGGCGCGGAAGGCGATCAACTGCTCCATGTTCTGGGCGAGTCCGCAGAGTACGGAGCCGAGGAGGAAGATCGTGACGGAGGCCTGGTAGCCGCCCTTGCGGCCGTACAGGTCGCCCAGCTTGCCCCAGATCGGGGTCGAGACGGCGGCGGTGAGCAGATAGGCCGTCACCACCCAGGAGAAGTGGTCGAGGCCGCCGAGGTCGCCGACGATCGTCGGGAGCGCGGTGCCGACGATCGTGCCGTCGAGCGTCGCCAGGATGATGCCGAGGAGCAGGCCGAGGAGGGCGAGCGGGGAGGGCGGGTCCGGGGTTTTCGGCGGTGCGGGCGGTGCGGGTGGTGCGGGCGTCGGTTCCGGGGTGGCGGGTGGGGTGGGTGCGCGGGGCTCCGTGCGCTGGTTCATGGCGTCCTCGCTGTGGGTGACGTGACGTCAGGCGGCGTACGGGCGGGCGGACCTGGCCTCGCGCAGGGCCAGCGCCCACCATGCGAGCTGGTCGAGCATGGTCTTGACCGCCGCGTCGCTCGCCGGTTCCGTCATCTCCTGCTCCTCGTCGAAGAGGCCCCAGGCGTTGTGCAGGCTGACGGTGTTGCGGATCGTCGTGGCGTTCAACTCGGCCATGACGACCCGGAGGTGTTCGACCGCGCGCAGGCCGCCGGAGATGGCGCCGTAGGAGACGAAACCGATCGGCTTGGCGTGCCACTGCTCGTTGTGCCAGTCGATGGCGTTCTTCAGGGACGCCGGGTAGCTGTGGTTGTACTCGGGCGTGATGAAGACGAAGGCGTCGGCCGCGGCCAGGCGCGGGGTGACCAGCGCGAGGGCCTCGGTGGTGCCGGGCGCGGGCGGCTCTCCGAAGGCGGGCAGGACCGTGGGCAGCGGGGTCTCGGCGAGGTCGACGACGTCGACGTCCATGTCGTCGCGCTGGTCGACGTGGCCCTTGATCCAGCGGGTGACGACGGGTGCGAAGCGGCCCTCGCGGGTGGAGCCGACGAGGATCGCGACGCGGAGGGCGGCGGGGCGCGAAGTGGGTGTGGTCATGGGGGTCCCCCGGGAATGTGAATGTGTACGGCGTATCGTTCGCGTACAACGTACACATCGATGTGTACGGCGTCTACACGGGATACGGTGTACGCATGGCAGCACAGAAGAAGCCCGAGCCCGACATCACGCTCTGGGAACGCATGGAGCGCCCGACGGCCGCGCAGCGCACCGCGCTGACACCGCAGAAGATCGCCGAGGTGGCCGTGAAGATCGCCGACGCCGAGGGCTTCGCGGCCGTCACCATGCGCCGCCTCGCCACCGATCTCGGCGTCGCGCCCATGGCCGCGTACCGCCACGTCTCCGGCAAGGACGACCTGTGGGCGCTGATGGTCGACCGGGTCACCGCCGAGGTCGTCGTACCCGAGGACGTGACCGGCTGGCGCGAGGTGCTGCGCGCGTACGCCGTCGGGAGCCGCCACCTGATGCTGGCGCACCCCTGGCTCGCCCAGCTCCCCACGCCGCACTTCGCCCTGACGCCGAACCGGATGGCCATGGCGGAACGCCAGCTGGCGGCGCTGGAGAACCACGGCCTCGACGCCGACACGATCATGACGGCCTTCCGCACCGTCGGCGCCTATGTGCACGGCGTCAGCCAGTCGGAGGTGGCGCTGCGCCAGTTCATGGAGGACAACGGCTGGACCAGCGGCGACGAGACGCGCGCGGGACTCGCGCCGCAGATGACGTACCTGATGAGCACCGGCCGCTACCCGGCCTACCGGCGCTACGCCCTCGACGCGGGACGCAAGGACGACGCCGCCTGGCGGTTCGAGACGGGGCTCGACTGCGTCCTGGACGGCATCGCGGTCCGGCTCGGCCTCGAACCGCGGACATGACGGAGCCCCGGCCTCCTGGACGGAGGAGGCCGGGGCTCCGCGGTGTGCGGGGGTGGCGGTGGCTAGTACGCCGAGCCGGACGCGCCGAGCGAACCCGTCGGGTGCCAGACCGTCTTGGTCTCCAGGAAGGCCGTCAGGCGGTACGTGCCGGGGTCGGCGGAGAAGTCCACAGGCTGTGGACGCAGCACGCGCTTGAGGTTGTCGGCGGCGGCGATCTCCAGATCGCGCGCCAGGTCCGCCTCCGCGCCCGCCAGGTCGATCGCGTTGACGTCCTGGTGGGCGGCGAGCGGGGCCGCGATCTCGGTGGTCTTCCCGCTCAGGATGTTGACCACGCCGCCGGGGACGTCGGACGTCGCGAGGACCTCGCCGAGGGAGAGCGCGGGGAGCGGCGCCTTCTCGGAGGCGACCACGACGGCCGTGTTGCCCGTCGCGATCACCGGGGCGATCACCGAGACCAGGCCGAGGAACGACGAGTCCTGGGGCGCGAGGACCGCGACCACGCCGGTCGGCTCGGGTGTCGAGAGGTTGAGGTAGGGGCCCGCGACGGGGTTCGCGCCGCCCACGATCTGGCCGATCTTGTCGGTCCATCCCGCGTACCAGACCCAGCGGTCGATCGCCGCGTCCACGACAGCGGCGGCCTTGGACTTGGAGAGGCCCTCCGCGTCCGCCACCTCCCGCACGAACTGGTCCTTGCGGCCCTCCAGCATCTCCGCGACGCGGTAGAGGACCTGACCGCGGTTGTACGCGGTCGCGCCCGACCAGCCGCCGAACGCCTTGCGGGCGGCGACGACCGCGTCACGGGCGTCCTTGCGGGAGGAGAGGGGCGCGTTCGCGAGCCACTCGCCCTTGCCCGCCGCGTCAGCGGCTGATGTCGCCTTGTTCACCTCGTACACCCGGCCGCTCTCGGAGCGGGGGAACTTGCCCCCGACGTACAGCTTGTAGGTCTTGAAAACCGTGAGTCGGTCAGACATCGAGGTACGCCTCCAGCCCGTGCCGGCCGCCCTCGCGGCCGAAGCCCGACTCCTTGTAGCCGCCGAACGGCGAGGTCGGGTCGAACTTGTTGAAAGTGTTGGCCCAGACGACGCCCGCCCGGAGCTTGTTCGCGACCGCGAGGATGCGCGAGCCCTTCTCCGTCCAGATGCCGGCGGAGAGCCCGTACTGGGTGTTGTTGGCCTTGGCGACGGCCTCGTCCGGCGTGCGGAAGGACAGGACGGAGAGGACCGGGCCGAAGATCTCGTCGCGGGCGATGGTGTGCGCCTGTGTGACGTTGGTGAAGAGCGTCGGCGCGAACCAGTAGCCGGAGGTGGGCAGTTCGCACGACGGCGACCAGCGCTCGGCGCCCTCCGCCTCGCCGGTCTCGGCGAGCGCGGTGATGCGGGCGAGCTGCTCGGCGGAGTTGATGGCACCGATGTCGGTGTTCTTGTCGAGCGGATCGCCCAGGCGCAGGGTGGACAGGCGCCGCTTGAGCGAGTCGAGCAGCTCCTCCTGGATCGACTCCTGTACGAGGAGGCGCGACCCGGCGCAGCAGACCTGCCCCTGGTTGAAGAAGATGCCGGTGACGATGCCCTCGACAGCCTGGTCGATGGGCGCGTCGTCGAAGACGATGTTCGCGCCCTTGCCGCCCAGTTCGAGCGTGACCTTCTTGCCGGTGCCCGCGACCTGGCGGGCGATCGCCTTGCCGACGGCGGTCGAGCCGGTGAAGGCGACCTTGTTCACGTCGGGGTGGGCGGTCAGCGCGGCGCCCGCGTCGCCGTACCCGGGGATGATGTTGACGACGCCCTTGGGCAGGCCCGCCTGACGGCAGATGTCCGCGAAGAACAGGGCGCTCAGCGGAGTGGTCTCGGCCGGCTTCAGGACGACCGTGTTGCCGGTGGCGAGCGCCGGGGCGATCTTCCAGGCCAGCATCAGGAGCGGGAAGTTCCACGGGATGACCTGGCCCGCGACACCGAGCGGCGCCGGGTTCGGTCCATAGCCGGCGTGGTCGAGCTTGTCGGCCCAGCCCGCGTAGTAGAAGAAGTGCGCGGCGACCAGGGGGAGGTCGGCGTCGCGCGTCTCCTTGATCGGCTTGCCGTTGTCCAGCGTCTCCAGGACGGCCAGCTCGCGGCTGCGCTCCTGGATGATCCGGGCGATGCGGAAGAGGTACTTGGCGCGCTCGGCGCCCGGCAGCGCCGACCACTTCTCGAACGCCCTGCGGGCGGCCTTGACGGCGCGGTCGACGTCTTCGGAGGAGGCCTGCGCGACTTCGGAGAGGACCTCCTCGGTCGACGGGGACACCGTCTTGAAGACCTTGCCGTCGGCGGCCTCGGTGAACTCGCCGTCGATGAACAGGCCGTAGCCGGCCGCGATGTCGACGACGGAGCGGGACTCGGGCGCGGGTGCGTACTCGAAAGGAGTGGAGGTCATGGGTCAGTCCACCGTCACGTAGTCAGGGCCGGAGTAGCGGCCTGTGGCCAGCTTCTGGCGCTGCATCAGCAGGTCGTTGAGGAGCGACGAGGCGCCGAAGCGGAACCAGTGGTTGTCCAGCCAGTCGGGTCCCGCCGTCTCGTTCACCAGGACGAGGAACTTCACCGCGTCCTTGGTGGAGCGGATGCCGCCCGCGGGCTTCACCCCGATCTGTACCCCGGTCTGCGCGCGGAAGTCGCGGACGGCCTCCAGCATGAGCAGCGTGTTGGGCGGGGTGGCGTTGACGCCGACCTTGCCCGTCGAGGTCTTGATGAAGTCGGCGCCCGCGATCATGCCGATCCAGCTGGCGCGCTTGATGTTGTCGTACGTCGAGAGCTCACCGGTCTCGAAGATGACCTTCAGGCGGGCCGTGCCGCAGGCCTCCTTCACGGCGCGGATCTGCTCGAACACGGTCATGTAGTCGCCGGAGAGGAAGGCACCACGGTCGATGACCATGTCGATCTCGTCGGCGCCCGCGGCCACGGCTTCCCGCACGTCACCGAGTTTCACCTCGATCGCCGCGCGGCCCGCGGGGAAGGCGGTCGCGACGGACGCGACCTTCACGCCGCTGCCCGCGACGGCCTCCTTGGCGGTGGCGACCATGTCCGGATAGACGCAGACGGCCGCGGTGCGGGGCGTCTCCCGGTCGGTCGGATCGGGGTTGACGGCCTTCGCGCCGAGCGCCCGGACCTTGCCCGGGGTGTCGGCGCCCTCGAGCGTCGTCAGGTCGATCATCGAAATGGCCAGGTCGATGGCGTACGCCTTCGCCGTGGTCTTGATCGAACGGGTTCCGAGCGAGGCGGCACGCGCCTCCAGGCCGACCGCGTCGACGCCGGGCAGCCCGTGAAGGAAGCGGCGGAGCGTGCTGTCGGACGCTGTCACGTCAGCGAATGCAGTGGGCATGGTCACGAGGGGAGCATATCTACGCGCGTAGCTGCTGTACAGGGGTGGGGGTTCCGGGCGCTGCCCGGGGCCGGGTAGGGGCCGAGACGGGGTCGGCGTGGGGCCGGGATCGGGCCGCGGTGGGATCGGGGTGGGGACCGGCCAGGGGCCCCGGGCCGGGCTTCAGGCAGAATCAGGGTATGAGCGACCCCCAGAACCCCGTGGCGGAGCCCGCGTACAAGGACCGCACCTTCCGGTCCCCCGCCGGCATCGCCGGCGGCGTCCTGCTGCTCGCCCTCGGCGCCTGGCTCGGCATCGACGCCGTCGTCCGCGGCGAAGGCCGCACCCCGTGGCTCGCCCTCGCCGGGCTCCTGTTCGCCGTGCCGCTGGTCCTCGCGTTCACCGTGCGGCCCGTCGTGTACGCCAACGACGACCGGCTCCGCGTCCGCAACCCGTTCCGCACGATCACCCTGCCGTGGGCGTCCGTCGCGTCGCTCCGCTCCGGGTACTCCAACGAGGTCCTGACCGCCGCGGGCGCCAAGTACCAGCTCTGGGCGATCCCCGTCTCGCTGCGCGGCCGCAAGAGGGCCGCGCGCAGGCAGTCGCAGGCCGCCGCGTCCGGCGACCCGACGGTGGGCGGCCGCCCCTTCCTCGACCCCACGGTGCGGACCCGTTCCTCGGGCGACCAGTCCATGGACGAACTCCGCGAACTCGCCGAAAGCCGCTCCGAGGAACCGTCCGCACAGGGCGAGCCGCTGGTGCGGTGGGCGTACGAGATCGTGGTGCCGTGTCTGGCGGGGGCGCTGCTGCTTGCGGTGTTGCTCGCGGTGACGTGACCTCGCCGCGGAGCGGCGCAGCATTACCGGGCGCTGAGGCGCGGAGCACTGGACCCCGCCGCGGAGCGGCGCAGCAGTACGTGGCGCTGAGGCGCCGAGCACAGAACCCCGCCGCGGAGCGGCGAAGTACCACCGGGCCGGAGGGCGTACCGGTCGTGGCAATCCGCAGACCGGCGATCTACGGCGGACCCATCCACGCCAGAAGCATGTGCCCCCCGACCCCCGCCGAGCCGACCGCCGCCATCACCAGGACCGACACCATCACCCGCTTCCTCGCCCGCGCGAGCGCCACCGCGAGCGGCAGCAGAAGCGGGAAGCCGGGCAGCAGGAAGCGTGCCCGCGGGAAGTACACCCCGCTGCTGCCGAGGACGATCAGCAGCAGCAGACCGCTGAACAACAGCAGCGGCAACGGCTGGCGGTCGCCCACGCAGAACACGAAGAGGACCACCGCCCCCAGCAGCGTCGCCGTCACCATGGCGAGGAAGAGCGGCGGCCGCTCGACCACGAACAGGGCGTGCATGCGCCGCAGCGTCTCCACGCCGCCGTCCCACTCGTTGCGCCACAGCTTCTGCACGGCGAAATAGCCGTCCCAGCGGCCCAGGCGCAGGCCCACCCACCCGACGTACGAAAGCCAGCCGAGCGGGGCCAGCAGGGCGCCAAGGACGGGACGCGGGAAGCCGGACCGCTGTCCGGCGAAGCGGCCGTGGAGTGACAGGAGCGCCGTCACGGACACCGCCGCGGCGAGCGCCACTCCCGTCGGGCGGGTGAGCCCCGCGAGTGAGGCCAGAACCCCCGCCCACACCCAGCGGCCGGTGAGCACCGCGTACAGCGACCACGCGGTGAGCGCCGTGAAGAGCGACTCCGTGTAGCCCATCCACTGCACAAGCGCGACCGGCAGGCTGCCCCACAGCACCGCGAGGACGACCCCGGCCCGGCGGCCGTACAGCCGGGCGCCCACCGCGAAGATCCCCCACGCCGCGAGGAACGAGCAGACCAGCGTGATGCCGAGGCCCGCCGCGCCGCGCGGCAGCCAGGGGAGCACCGTGTCGCCCACCCTGACAAGGACCGGGTACAGCGGGAAGAACGCGAGGTTGTTCGCGTCGAACTGGGTGCCGAGCGTGTGCGTGTACCCGTGGTCGGCGATCTTCAGGTACCAGTCGCAGTCCCAGGACCGCATCAGCAGATGCCCGACCCCCCGGTGCTTCCGGTGCGCCCACGTGGCGAGCACCAGGAGGCCCAGGGCGCGGACGCCCGCGTACGCGAGGAGCGCGGGCGCGGCGTGGCGCAGGGACCGTCCCACCCGCCTCCTGAACCCCGGTGACGGGTGAGGGACGCTGCCGGAGCGCCTGGACGCGGGTACGCAGGACGGCGCGGCGGTGGTGGGCGAGGACTCGGAGATTCCGTACGGCACTGCGGCAGCTCCCGGAACGTGAAAGTGCGCTACCGGTCGTCCCTTCCTGGGGGACCGGCAGCGCACCGGATCGCTGCGGCAGCTGCGCTAGCGGAACCACTCGCACGGGTGGTCCCGGGCTACGTGGCCAATGGCTGGCGGCTATGGGCGCCGTGGAACCGTCCCGTTCAGATGCCCGCAGCCGACGACAGGTCGCGCTTGATCGTCTCCAGCGTCCTGGCCGCCTCGGCCCGCGCCCCGGCCAGCTCCGCCTTGGACGACACCGGGACCACCACCTCCAGGTAGCACTTGAGCTTGGGCTCCGTGCCGCTCGGGCGCACGATCACCCGGGCGCCGTCGAGCGTGTAGCGCAGGCCATCCGTGGGCGGCAGCGTTTCCGTGCCCCGCGTCAGGTCCTCCGCCTTCGTCACGGGCAGGCCCGCGAGCTCCGTCGGCGGCTGCTCGCGCAGCCTGCGCATGGCGTCCGCGATCAGCGACAGGTCCTCGACGCGTACCGACAGCTGGTCGGTGGCGTGCAGACCGTGCTCCACGGCCAGGTCGTCGAGCAGGTCGAGCAGCGTACGACCCCGCTCCTTCAGCTCGGACGCGAGCTCCGTGAGGAGCAGCGCGGCGGTGACGCCGTCCTTGTCGCGTACGCCCTCGGGGTCCACGCAGTAGCCGAGCGCCTCCTCGTAGCCGTAGCGCAGGCCGTCCACGCGGGCGATCCACTTGAAGCCGGTCAGGGTCTCCTCGTACGGGAGGCCCGCCTTCTCCGCGATCCGGCCGAGCAGGGACGAGGAGACGATCGACTCGGCGAAGGTGCCGTGCGCTCCGCGCGCGACCAGGTGCGCGGCGAGGAGGGCGCCCACCTCGTCACCCCGAAGCATCCGCCAGTCCGCGTCGCCCTCTCCCGTCCGCACGGCCGCCGCGCAGCGGTCCGCGTCCGGGTCGTTGGCGATGATCAGGTCCGGGGCGGGGGTGGTGCGGGCCGCCGTCGCGAAGGCCAGGTCCATCGCGCCCGGCTCCTCGGGGTTCGGGAACGCGACCGTGGGGAAGTCCGGGTCCGGCTCGGCCTGCTCGGCGACGAGGACGGGCTCGGGGAAACCGGCGCGGGCGAACGCAGCGAGGAGGGTCTCCTTGCCGACGCCGTGCATCGCCGTGTAGACGGCGCGGGCGGTGCGCGGGGAGCCGGGGGCCAGGACGGCGTCCGTACGGGCCAGGTAGGCCTCCAGGACGTCGTCGGAGAGGGTCTCCCAGCCGGTCTCGGGGCGGGGGACGTCGTGGAGGCTCGCGATGGCGTCGATCTCCGCCGCGATCTCCGCGTCCGCGGGCGGGACGATCTGGGAGCCGTCGCCCAGGTACACCTTGTAGCCGTTGTCGCGCGGCGGATTGTGGCTGGCCGTGACCTCCACGCCCGCGACGGCGCCGAGGTGCCTTATGGCGAAGGCGAGCACGGGGGTGGGCAGGGGGCGGGGCAGGACCGCCGCGCGCAGGCCCGCGCCGGTCATGACGGCGGCCGTGTCGCGGGCGAAGTCCGCCGATTTGTGGCGGGCGTCGTAGCCGACGACGACCAGGCCGTCGTTCTGGCCCTTGCCCTTGAGGTACGCGGCGAGGCCCGCGGCGGCGCGGATGACCACGGAGCGGTTCATGCGCATGGGACCCGCGCCGAGCTCGCCGCGGAGGCCCGCGGTGCCGAACTGGAGGGTGCCGGCGAACCGTGCGGTCAGCTCTTCGGTGTCCTCGGCGTCGATGAGCTTGGCCAGCTCTTCGCGGGTCTCGGGGTCCGGGTCCTCGGCCAGCCAGGCCTGGGCACGTGCGATGAGTTCGGTGTCCTGCACGGGTTCTTCAGCCTCTCGTGTGTCGGGTTCGTCTGCGGGTCCGTCTGGGCTGGGGTCTGCGCCTGTTGTTCGGTTGTGGGGCGGGGCCGCGGGGGTATGTGCGTACTCGCTGTCCCTGCGTCGCGCTGCCCGGGCAATGGGGCTACAGGATGCTCGGTGCTCCGTTCGCACATACCCCCACGTCCCCTCCGGTGCGTGTGCGACTGCGGCCCGGTGGGGGCTGGCCCCGTCCTGCCGTACGTTGTGGGGCAAACGCCCCGGCCCCCGCCCCTACCTCGGCCGTGCGCTGCGGGGCAAACGGGTGGGTGGGTGGGATACATCCGCCGCGAAGCGGCGGGCCTGTTCGTACCCGCAGACGGAAGGCGGGGGCGGGGGGGCCGACCCAACGAGCCCCCGCCCAACGAGCCCCCGCCCAAGGCGCCCCCGCCCGCTAAACGCGGGGGAGGACCTTCCCCAGCAGCTCCCCCATCCGCGTCGCGCTGTCGCGGCCCGCCTGGAGGACTTCCTCGTGGTTCAGGGGCTCACCCGTCATGCCCGCGGCGAGGTTCGTGACGAGGGAGATGCCGAGCACCTCCGCGCCCGCCTCGCGCGCGGCGATGGCCTCGAGGACGGTGGACATGCCCACCAGGTCCGCACCGATCGTGCGGGCCATGCGGATCTCCGCAGGCGTCTCGTAGTGCGGGCCGGGGAACTGCGCGTAGACGCCCTCCTCGAGAGAGGGGTCGATCTCCTTGCAGAGCGTCCGCAGCCGCGGCGAGTACAGGTCGGTGAGGTCCACGAAGTTCGCGCCGACGATCGGGGACGTCGCCGTGAGGTTCAGGTGGTCGCTGATGAGCACCGGCTGGCCGGGGCGCATGCCTTCGCGCAGGCCACCGCAGCCGTTGGTCAGCACGATGGTCTTGCATCCTGCGGCGACGGCGGTGCGGACGCCGTGCGAGACGGCCGCCACGCCACGGCCCTCGTAGTAGTGGGTGCGGCCCAGGAAGACCAGCGCGCGCTTGTCGCCGATCTTGATGGAGCGGATGCGGCCGCCGTGGCCCTCGACCGCCGGCGGCGGGAAGCCGGGCAGCTCGGTGACGGGGAACTCCGCCTCGGGCTCGCCCAGCGCGCCGACGGCGGGGGCCCAGCCGGAGCCCATCACGAGGGCGACGTCGTGGGTCTCGGCGCCCGTCAGCTCGCGCAGGCGCGCGGCGGCGGCGTCGGCGGCGGCGTAGGGGTCGCCCTGGATGTGGTCCGGAATAACTGAAGCGTTCACGCGGACGAGAGTAGCCGCTCAGGGCCTACGCGCGTAGATGACGATGCTCACGGGATTTCGATCGTTGTCTTGTCGTTTCCGACGAGGGCGGTCGGCCCGTGCCGGGACCACCGGTTCAGCAGGGGCGCTTGCGCAGTTCCATCACGTAGTCGTGGGGCGCCCCGGCGGATTCCGCGGCGTCCGCGAGTTCGCCCAGGTAGCGCGCCGAGGGCAGGCCGCCCTCGTAACCGTTGAGCACGTACACCCAGGCGGGCTCCTCGCCCTCCAGCGTGTGGACGCGGACCCGCATGCGCCGGTAGATGTCCATGCCCACGCCCTCCCACCGGTCCATGGAGTCCTCGTCCATGGGGGCGATGTCGTAGAGCGTGACGAAGACCTGGGAACGGGGGGCCTCGACCAAGGTGGCGAGCGCGCCTTCCCAGCCCATGTGCTCGCCGCCGAACGTGAGCCGCCAGCCGGTCAGCCAGCCGGTCGCGCGCAGCGGTGAGTGCGGGGCGCGGCGTGACATGAGCCGCGGATCCAGATTGCCGGCGTACGCGGCGTAGAGCGACATGTGGTCGAGGGTACGGCAGCAATCACCTGCGCCCCTCCCGTACCGCGAGGACCGCGTGGTCGTGGGGTGGCCGCACGGACGGAGGGCCCCGGCGCGTAACCACCTTGAAGCGTGCGGGACAATGGAGTACGTGACTCGGATCGTGATCATTGGCGGCGGACCCGGCGGATACGAGGCGGCCCTGGTGGCCGCCCAGCTCGGCGCGGAGGTGACCGTCGTCGACTGCGACGGTCTGGGCGGGGCGTCGGTGCTCACCGACTGCGTTCCGTCGAAGACTCTGATCGCGACGGCCGAGGTGATGACCACCTTCGACTCGTCGTACGAGGAGCTGGGGATCATCGTCGCCGACGACACCCCGCACATCGACACCCCCGCGCGCGTGGTCGGCGTCGACCTCGGCAAGGTCAACCGCCGCGTGAAGCGTCTGGCGCTCGCCCAGTCCCACGACATCACCGCGTCCGTCACGCGTGCGGGCGCGCGCGTGCTGCGCGGCCGGGGCCGTCTGGCGGGCCAGCAGGACACCGACGGCTCCCGCAAGGTCGTGGTGCGTGCCGCCGACGGGAGTGAGGAGACCCTCGTCGCGGACGCGGTCCTCATCGCGACCGGCGGCCACCCGCGCGAGGTGCCCGACGCGCAGCCCGACGGCGAGCGGATCCTGAACTGGACCCAGGTGTACGACCTCGACGAGCTGCCCGAGGAGCTCATCGTGGTCGGCTCGGGTGTGACCGGCGCCGAGTTCGCCGGTGCCTATCAGGCGCTCGGGTCGAACGTGACGCTCGTCTCCAGCCGTGACCGGGTGCTCCCCGGCGAGGACCCGGACGCCGCCGCCGTCCTCGAGGACGTCTTCCGCCGCCGCGGCATGAACGTCATGTCCCGCTCCCGCGCCGCCTCCGCCAAGCGGGTCGGGGACCGGGTCGAGGTCACGCTCGACGACGGCCGCGTCATCTCCGGCACGCACTGCCTGATGGCCGTCGGCGCCATCCCGAACAGCAGCGGGATGGGCCTCGAGGAGGCCGGGGTCAAGCTGAAGGACTCGGGTCACATCTGGACCGACAAGGTCTCGCGCACCTCCGCGCCCGGCGTGTACGCCGCCGGTGACGTGACCGGGATCTTCGCGCTCGCCTCCGTCGCCGCCATGCAGGGCCGCATCGCGATGTATCACTTCCTGGGCGACGCGGTGCAGCCGCTGAACCTGAAGGCCGTCTCGGCGAACGTCTTCACCGACCCCGAGATCGCGACCGTCGGCTACAGCCAGGCCGATGTCGACGGCGGAAAGATCGACGCCCGCGTGGTGAAGCTGCCGCTGCTGCGCAATCCGCGCGCGAAGATGCAGGGCATCCGCGACGGATTCGTCAAGATCTTCTGCCGTCCGGGAACGGGGATCGTCGTCGGCGGTGTGGTCGTCGCACCGCGCGCCTCGGAACTGATCCACCCCATCTCGATCGCGGTCGACAACAATCTGACCGTCGAGCAGATCGCGAATGCGTTCACCGTGTACCCCTCGCTTTCCGGGTCGATCGCCGAGGTGGCACGCCAGCTCCACACGCGGAAGACGGCGGGCGAGAGCTGATCGGAAGGGCGGCCTGAAACAACTCCGCGCAGGTCACGGAGTGTTGCGGCCCATTCGCGCGGCATACGCGAAGTGCAAAGCACCCATACCACTTCCCGCCCTGCCGTGCGAACAACTTCTGTAATTCGGCGCAAACTGCTGAAAGCAGACGGTCGTTGGGGTTACTGTCAGTTTCGTGTTCGCTGCAGAACGTCGCCAATTGATCCTCGAAATGGTGCGGGCCAACGGGGCGGTATCGCTCCGTGAGCTCGCCCGCGTCGTCCAGACCTCCGAAGTGACCGTACGGCGGGACGTGCGCGCGCTGGAGGCAGAAGGACTCCTCGACCGCCGACATGGCGGTGCGGTATTGCCGGGCGGATTCACGCGGGAGTCCGGCTTTCCGCAGAAATCACATCTCGCGACCGCCGAGAAGACAGCCATCGCCGATCTCGCGGCGGGCCTTGTCGAAGAGGGCGAAGCCATCGTCGTCGGGGCGGGTACGACCACGCAGGAGCTGGCCCGACGGCTCGCGCGGGTGCCCGGTCTGACCGTCGTCACCAACTCCCTTCTGGTGGCGCAGGCGCTGGCCCACGCCAACCGCGTCGAAGTCGTCATGACCGGCGGCACCCTGCGCGGCTCCAACTACGCGCTCGTGGGCAGCGGCGCCGAGCAGTCCCTCCAGGGCCTGCGGGTGACCCGGGCCTTCCTCTCGGGCAGTGGTCTGACCGCGGAACGCGGCCTCTCCACGTCCAACATGCTCTCCGCGAGCGTGGACCGCGCGCTGGTCCAGGCGGCGGCCGAGGTCGTGGTCCTCGCGGACCACACCAAGCTCGGCACCGACACGATGTTCCAGACGGTGCCGACGGACGTCATCACCCGCCTGGTCACGGACGAGCCGCCGGGGCACGACGACCGCGCGGCCACGGAGCTGCAGGCCCTGGCCGACCAGGGCGTGCAGATCGCGGTGGCGGGCGGTGCCGTCGGCCCTAACACCGGTGCCGATTCCGTCCAGGCGGGGCGCCAGCCGCGCCGGGACGTGCCCCTGCCGGGCCAGCGTCGCAACCACGGGGCGGCCCCGGGCCAGCAGCTGCGCAGCGCGGTCCTCGGGGAGCAGCCGCCCGGGGAACGGGCGGCGCGCGTCGCCGACCTGCGCCGTCGCTGACCCGGGCGGCCGCGGCCCCGAAGGACGGGATCCGCGGCCGTGGGCGGTGCCGGTGTTACGCCGTCGGCTGCCCGTCGGCCTTCAGGCCCCGCAGGGTCAGCGTGAGCAGGCGGTCGGCCAACTCCGGATCGTCCGGGGTCTCCTCGGCCGCCAGCGAGATCGCGTTGGTCAGCTGGAGCAGGTCGGAGATGGAGACGTCGGGGCGCACGGCCCCTGCCTCCTGGGCGCGGGCGAGCAGCGCCGCGCCCGCCCGGCGCATCGGCTTGCTGCACCGCGCGAGCGCCGAAGTGTCGTCGTGCGACGCCGACATGAGCGCGCTGGACAGGCCGCGGTACTCACCCGCATGAGTGATGATGGCGCGCAGCCACGTCACCAGCGCGGCACACGGCTGCGGGTCGTCGAGCAGCGCGTGCGAGCGCGCGAGGAGATCGCTCACCGCGTCCTCCCAGACCGCGCTCATCAGCGCGCACCGGTTCGGGAAGTGCCGGTAGAGCGTGCCGATGCCGACGCCCGCGCGGCGCGCCACGTCCTCCAGGGAGGTGCCCGTGCCGTGCTCGGCGAAGGCGGAGCGCGCCTCGGCGAGCAGCCGGTCGTAGTTGCGGCGGGCGTCGGCCCGCATGGCCCGCGCCGACTGTGCCGCCTGTCGCGGCGCTCTCGGCTGCTGGCCCGTGCCGGTCGTCATCCCCGCACCCTTCGTGAACGTACGCGTACCTCAAGGATGCCACTGCCCGCGGCACCCTCCCGGGTGAAGAAGGCGTCCAGCTCCGCCCTGGCCCTGCGCTCGCGCCGGTGCGGCGGCAGGGCGCCGCCGCACAGGTTCCGGGTCAGCCAGAGCACCAGCGGATACGTGACGCAGGTGCCGACGAGCACTCCGGTCAGCACGCCCGCCGCCAGGTTACCCATGATCATCAACTCGCCTTCGTGTGCTGCTTCTTGCCGCCGGCCCCGGCGGGCATGCGGAAACCGTCGCGGGCCGTGGCGATCATCGTGGCGCCGTTGTCCGGGACCACCGCGCCGTAGCCGAGGAGCCGCCAGCGGATGTCGACGGCGTCGCTCTCGTAGTACGGCACCGGACCCGCCGCCGACGGCACCAGGAGCGGCGCGGGCCGCCGGGCGCAGCCGTGGCAGGCGGCGACCTCCTCGCCGCCGTCAGGGGCCCCCGGGGGCCCCACGCGCGCGTGCCCGCGCGCGTGCAGCGGGTTGAAGTAGCAGGGCGGGTCGGGCCGCAGCGGCCGTTCCGTCACCAGGGCCGCCAGGGCGCGCAGCCCGATCCGGCTGAACTCGGCCGCCGCCACGAGTTCCCCCAGGGCGCGCGCGGCGTCGTACGCGGGGTCGGGGCTCTGCGGCCCGTCGCTGACCGGCCGGATCACCGAGTTGCTCGCCTGGATGGCCGCCGTGACGGCGAACGAGGAGAGTTCGGTGCGCAGTCGGGGCGAGAGCGAGCAGGTGTGGCGCAGGGTGTCGCCGAGCGCTGCCGCGTCGCTGAGCAGCTCCGCGCGGCGCTCGGCGTGCGGCCGCAGGGCCTCGGCGTCGCCGTGCGGTTCCGGCAGCGGGGCGCGCCAGTCGGGCGCGGGCAGCGGCAGGGTGAAGGTGTAGGGGCGGCGCCGCCCCATCGGCAGGTGCGTGAAGCGGCGTAACAGCGCCACCGAGAGGCTGAGCGTCAGCCCCAGGACGAGCCCCGCCTCGTAGCGCTCCCCGGCGTCCGCGGTCACCGCGAGCCAGCCGCCGGCCGTGCCGGCGCCCGCCGCGGCGAGCAGCCCGGATATGTCCCCCGTGCGTGTCACTGAAGTCCCCCCGTGGTCTTCGGTTCTACGAGGGGGAGGACGCGGGGCGGGAGCGGGGTGGTTGCGACGCCGGAGGAGCCGGGAAATCAGCCCCTCCGGCGATTGCGGAGCGGGGCCCGGGGCAGCGCCCCGGAAACCCTCGCGCCGTCGCGGGTCAGTCCTTGATCTCGCAGATCACCGCACCGGAGGTCAGGCTCGCGCCCACCTCCGCGGTGAGGCCCTTGATGGTGCCCGAGCGGTGCGCGTTCAGGGGCTGCTCCATCTTCATGGCCTCAAGGACGACGACCAGGTCGCCCTCGTTGACCTCCTGGCCCTCCTCTACCGCGACCTTGACGATCGTGCCCTGCATGGGCGAGGCGAGGGTGTCGCCGGAGGCGGCGGGGCCGGACTTCTTGGCCGCGCGGCGCTTGGGGCGTGCGCCGCCCGCCGCCGCCGTGCGCGCGATCGTCATGCCGAGGGAGGACGGCAGCGAGACCTCGAGACGCTTGCCGCCGACCTCGACGACGACCGTCTCGCGGCCCGGCTCCTCGTCCGTCTCGGCGTCCGCGGTGGCCGTGAACGGCGGGATCTCGTTGACGAACTCGGTCTCGATCCAGCGGGTGTGGACCGTGAACGGGTCGGTGGAGCCGGTCAGTTCCGGCGCGAACGCCGGGTCCCTGACGACGGCACGGTGGAAGGGGATGGCGGTGGCCATGCCCTCCACGGTGAACTCGTCGAGCGCCCGGGCGGCACGCTGCAGTGCCTGCTCGCGCGTCGCGCCGGTGACGACCAGCTTGGCGAGGAGCGAGTCCCAGGCCGGGCCGATGACCGAGCCGGACTCCACACCCGCGTCCAGGCGGACGCCGGGGCCCGACGGCGGCGCGAAGGTGGTGACGGTGCCGGGCGCGGGCAGGAAACCGCGGCCCGGGTCCTCGCCGTTGATGCGGAACTCGAAGGAATGGCCGCGCAGTTCGGGGTCGCCGTAGCCGAGTTCCTCGCCGTCGGCGATGCGGAACATCTCACGGACCAGGTCGATGCCCGCGACCTCTTCGGTGACCGGGTGCTCCACCTGCAGACGGGTGTTGACCTCCAGGAAGGAGATCGTGCCGTCGACGCCGACGAGGAACTCGACGGTGCCCGCGCCCACGTAGCCGGCCTCCTTGAGGATGGCCTTCGACGCGGCGTACAGCTCGGCGTTCTGCTCGGCCGTCAGGAACGGCGCGGGCGCCTCCTCGACCAGCTTCTGGTGGCGGCGCTGCAGCGAGCAGTCACGGGTCGAGACGACGACCACGTTGCCGTGCTTGTCCGCCAGGCACTGGGTCTCCACGTGCCGCGGCTTGTCGAGGTAGCGCTCGACGAAGCACTCGCCGCGGCCGAAGGCCGCCACGGCCTCGCGCACCGCGGAGTCGTACAGCTCGGGGACCTCTTCGAGGGTGCGGGCCACCTTCAGACCGCGGCCGCCACCGCCGAACGCCGCCTTGATCGCGATCGGCAGGCCGTTCGCCTCGGCGAAGGCGACGACCTCGTCGGCGCCGGACACCGGGTCGGGCGTGCCCGCGACCAGCGGGGCGCCCGCGCGCTGCGCGATGTGCCGCGCGGCGACCTTGTCGCCGAGGTCACGGATGGCCTGCGGCGGCGGGCCGATCCAGTTCAGGCCCGCGTCGATGACGGCCTGCGCGAAGTCGGCGTTCTCCGAAAGGAAGCCGTAACCGGGGTGGACGGCGTCCGCCCCCGCGTCCTTGGCCGCCGCCAGCACCTTGGAGATGTCCAGGTAGCTGGTGGCCGGAGTGTCACCGCCCAGCGCGAACGCCTCATCGGCCGCCCGGACGTGCAGAGCGTCCCGGTCGGGGTCTGCGTAGACGGCTACGCTCGCGATCCCTGCGTCCCGGCATGCCCGAGCAACGCGGACAGCGATTTCGCCACGGTTGGCGATGAGCACCTTGCGCACGATGGCTCCCTCCTTGAAACAAGCCGAGTTTAGGGACTGCCGACACGGGCTTACGACCCGTCCCCAATGGTGAGCTTGCCCACACGGAGTGTGACTCGAGGCCGGCTGGTTCCGCGAAATCCCTTGTCGTACCGCCGTAGACAGGGTCCCTCCACGGCAGCGTAGCCCTCCGGTGTGGTCAAGGTCTCTGTCCGCCTGCGCTGCGGACGCGCGGCATTCTTTGTGGAGTCCCTACGAATGGCCCAATGATTCTTTGCCTGCGGCACAGCTCTTGTCCCGGGGTTTACCCGTTAGTAGCGTTCATGGTGAAGCGACGTACCAGGGGTAACAGCGGAGCGGAAGTGGGTGGGGCGCCGTGGCGCGCAGACCGGTGGCCTGGGTGGGCGCGATCGTTCTCCTCGCGGAGGCGCTCGGCATCGCGCTCCTCAACTGGTTCCTCGGCCACGTCGTCGACAAGCAGGACATGTCCCTGGCGGGCCTCGACCCGCACACGATGACCGTGTCGACCTGGATCGCCGGACTCCTCTTCGGCGGCTACCTCGCGCTGTGCGCCGTCGTCCTGGCCCGCACCGCGGCCCGCGACCGCGCCCCCGGCACCTTCGGCCGGCTGGTCCTGATCAGCTGCGCCGTCGTGCACGGCCTGCTCGGCGCCTTCTGCGTCGGCCTGCTGGGCTGGACCGCCTTCGTCTTCATGATGGTCGTCCTCGGCCTGATCGTGCTGCCGCTCGTGGCATACGAGAGGAAGGCGCGGCAGGACGGGGCGGCGGAGGGCGGCGGAGCGCCCGAGAACGGCGCCCCGCAGCCCGCCTGAGCCATTGGTCCGAGGGCAGCTCTTACGGCTGCCACAACTGCGTGATGCCCACGCCCAGTTCCGCCAGGAGGCGGCGCAGCAGCGGCAACGAGAGGCCGATGACGTTGCCGTGGTCGCCCTCGATGCCCTCGATGAACGGCGCCGAGCGGCCGTCCAGGGTGAACGCCCCCGCCACGTGCAGCGGTTCGCCGCTCGCGACGTACGCGGCGATCTCGGCGTCGGAGGGCTCCCCGAAGCGGACCACGGTCGACGCCGTCGCCGACGTGTAGCGCCCCGAGGCGGTGTCGTAGACGCAGTGGCCGGTCTGCAGCACGCCCGCGCGGCCACGCATGGCCTTCCAGCGGGCGGTGGCCTCCTCGGCGTCGGCCGGCTTGCCGAGAGCCTGGCCGTCCAGCTCCAGGACGGAGTCGCAGCCGACGACCAGCGCGCCCTTGGCTTCCGGCCGCGCGGCGACCACGGAGGCCTTGGCCTCGGCCAGCGCGAGGGCCAGCTCCGCGGGGGTGGGCGCGGACACCTTGTCCTCGTCGACGCCGCTGACGATCACCTCGGGGGCGAGGCCCGCCTGCCGGAGCAGGCCGAGCCGGGCGGGGGACTGGGAGGCGAGGACGAGGCGGCGGGGCTGATCAGTCATGCGGGTCAGCGTAGGCGCTGTGCCGGCCGGTGCGGGGCACTCAATGGATGCCGAGCACGAACATCGCGACGACCATCGCCAGGGCGAGGACGAGGCCCGCGCGGCGCATCTTCGCCTGCAGGTCCCGCATGTCCTTCGGAGGATCGTTCTCCGGATCCGACCACAGCATGCAGTCGATACTGCGACCGGACGGGCCGGGGCGCCTGAGTACGCGTACTCAAGTTCCCCGGCCCGACCCGCGCCGCTCCAGGCCCTAACCGGGCCAGTAGGTGCGGCCCCAGGCGGTGGGCGAGGGTGCGGGCAGCCGGTGGCGGGCCACCCGCGCGGGGTCGGCCCAGGAGTCGGGGAGCGCGGGCGCGCCGGACTGCGCCCCCGCCAGCGCCGCGGCGCGCGCCTGGACCACCGCCAGGGCGGCGGCCAGCTCCTCCGGGGTCGGGTTGCCCCGTACGACCTTGATCATGAGCCCTCCCTGAGGGACTAGAGGGGGATGTTGCCGTGCTTCTTCGGAGGGAGGGATTCCCGCTTGGTGCGCAGCTGACGCAGGCCGCGTACGAGATGCGACCGGGTCTCCGACGGCATGATCACCGCGTCCACATAGCCGCGCTCGGCCGCCGTGTACGGGTTGAGCAGGGCGTCCTCGTACTCCTGGATCAGCTGTGCGCGGGCCGCCTCCTGGGCCGCCTCGTCACCCGCCGCGGCGATCGTGCGGCGGTGCAGCACGTTCACCGCGCCCTGCGCGCCCATCACCGCGATCTGCGCGGTCGGCCAGGCGAGGTTCAGGTCGGCGCCCAGGTGCTTGGAGCCCATCACGTCGTACGCGCCGCCGAACGCCTTGCGCGTGATGACGGTGATCAGCGGGACGGTGGCCTCCGCGTACGCGTAGATCAGCTTCGCGCCGCGCCGGATGATGCCCGTGTGCTCCTGCTCGACGCCCGGCAGGAAGCCCGGCACGTCGACGAAGGTGATGACCGGGACGTTGAACGCGTCGCAGGTCCGGACGAAGCGGGCACCCTTCTCGGAGGCGTCGATGTTCAGGCAGCCCGCGAACTGCGTCGGCTGGTTGGCGACGATGCCGACCGGGCGGCCCTCGATCCGGCCGAAGCCGGTGATGATGTTCGGCGCGAACAGCGGCTGCGTCTCGAAGAACTCGGCGTCGTCCAGGACGTGCTCGATGACGCCGTGCATGTCGTACGGCTGGTTGGCGCTGTCCGGGATCAGCGTGTCCAGCGCCAGATCCTCGTCCGTGGGCGCGAGGTCGGCCTCCTCGGGGAAGGCGGGCGGCTCGCTGAGGTTGTTCGAAGGCAGGTAGGAGAGAAGGGACTTGACGTATTCGATGGCGTCCTTCTCGTCGCCCGCCATGTGGTGCGCCACCCCGGAGGTGGAGTTGTGGGTGCGCGCGCCGCCGAGCTCCTCGAAGCCGACGTCCTCACCGGTGACGGTCTTGATGACGTCGGGCCCTGTGATGAACATGTGCGAGGTCTGGTCGACCATGACCGTGAAGTCGGTGATGGCGGGGGAGTAGACCGCGCCGCCCGCGCACGGCCCGACGACCAGGGAGATCTGCGGGATCACACCGGAGGCGTGCGTGTTGCGGCGGAAGATCTCGCCGTACATCCCGAGGGCCATGACGCCCTCCTGGATGCGGGCGCCGCCGGAGTCGTTGATGCCGACGACCGGACAGCCGGTCTTCAGCGCGAAGTCCATGACCTTGACGATCTTCTGGCCGAAGACCTCGCCGAGCGCTCCGCCGAAGACGGTGAAGTCCTGCGAGAACACGGCGACCGGGCGGCCGTCGACCGTGCCGTAACCGGTCACCACGCCGTCGCCGTACGGCCGGTTCTTCTCCAGGCCGAAGTTGGTCGAACGGTGCTGCGCGAACTCGTCCAGCTCCACGAAGGAGCCGTCGTCGAGAAGGAGTTCAATCCGCTCGCGGGCCGTCAGCTTCCCCTTGGCGTGCTGCTTCTCGACCGCGCGGGCCGAACCGGCGTGCTTGGCCTCCTCGATGCGGCGTTGCAGGTCGGCGAGCTTTCCCGCGGTCGTATGGATGTCGATGGCGCTGGCATCGGCGCCGTCATCGGCGCTGCGGTCTGACGCGGGCACGTTGGGCTCTTCCGGCTCGGACATCGGGATGCGGCTCCCTGCCTGCTCAAAGGGGCTTGTCTACGGCTGTGCGGCTGGCTACTGACCCGTAGCGTATCGGCGTGGATACCGTTCGGCAGTGCGGCGTTTACCACACCTAAGGTGGCTTGCATGACGCCGTCAGATGCTGAAGACAACCGCTGGTCCGACCTCGAAAGGCCGCCGCTCGGCGCCGCCTCCCTGCGGCGGGCCCTGCTGCGGGACGGTGGTCTGTGGTCCTCCCTGGACGTGGTGGCCGCCACCGGCTCCACCAACTCCGACCTCGCGGCGCGCGCGGACGAATTGCCCGAGGGCGCGGTGCTCGTCGCCGAGGAGCAGAGCGCGGCCCGCGGCCGCCTGGACCGCCGGTGGTCCGCGCCCGCCCGCTCCGGCCTCTTCTTCTCCGTCCTCCTCAAGCCCGACGAAGTGCCGGTCGAGCGGTGGGGCTGGCTGCCGCTGCTCACTGGTGTCGCCGTCGCCACGGGGCTCTCGCGGGTGGCCGGCGTGGACACGGCACTCAAGTGGCCCAACGACCTCCTGGTGACCGTGGGGGGCCAGGAGCGCAAGGCGGGCGGCATCCTCGTGGAGCGGGCGGGGTCCGCGTCCGGCGGGGGCGTCGTCGTCGGCGTCGGCATCAACGTCACGCTCCGCGAGGACGAGCTGCCGGTCCCCACGGCGGGCTCCCTCGCCCTGGCCGGCGCGGCCACCACGGACCGCGATCCGCTGCTGCGGGCCGTCCTGCGCTCCCTGGAGCAGTGGTACGGGGACTGGCGCGGCGCCGACGGCGACCCGGGCGCCTCCCGGCTCCAGGAGGCGTACGCCGCGGGTTGCGCGACGCTCGGCCGCCGGGTCCGCGCGGAGCTCCCCGGTGACCGGTCCATCGTGGGCGAGGCGGTCGCGGTGGACGGCGACGGCCGCCTGGTCCTCGCCACGGAGGAGGGGGTGCAGGAGCCGGTGGGGGCCGGGGACATCGTGCATCTGCGCCCGGCGGGGTGACGGTGCGGCGTGCCGCGGGTGCGGGCGGCGGGCGCCCGAGGGCAGGAAGCGGGAGCGCTCCCCCGGCCGAGTCAAGAAGGCGGTCGCGGGAGTCGTACGTGAGCTGCGGCACACCTGCCGTAAAGTTGACGCCGGTCGATACCTGACCGCGGCAGATCGGAAGGGCAGCAGGCGTGACCGTCGACGACACGGGCTCCGGCGAGGGTGCACACCCCGCCCACGACAGCGGGTCCGGCCGTACCGCTGGGTCCGTGGCCGCCCGTGACGGCGGGGCGGAGGGCGCGGTGCCGGGTGTCTCCGGGGTGCCCGAGGTGGACGGGGACGGCGAGGGCGACGCGGAGAGGGACCCCCTGGCCCTCCGCCTCGAACAGCTCATCCTCGGCGCCGACCGCCGCTACACCCCCTTCCAGGCGGCCCGCAGCGCCGGTGTCTCGATGGAGCTGGCGTCGCGCTTCTGGCGCGCCATGGGCTTTCCCGACATCGGCCAGGCCAAGGCGCTGACCGAGGCGGACGTGCTTGCCCTGCGCCGCCTCGCGGGCCTCGTCGAGGCGGGGCTGCTCAGCGAGGCCATGGCCGTGCAGGTGGCACGGTCGACGGGGCAGACCACCGCCCGGCTCGCCGAGTGGCAGATCGACTCCTTCCTCGAGGGCCTCACCGAGCCGCCCGAGCCCGGCATGACCCGCACCGAAGTCACGTATCCGCTCGTCGAACTGCTCCTGCCCGAGCTGGAGGAGTTCCTCGTTTATGTCTGGCGGCGCCAGCTCGCCGCCGCCACCGGCCGGGTCGTGCAGGCCGCGGACGACGAGGAGATGGTCGACCGGCGCCTCGCCGTCGGCTTCGCCGACCTCGTCGGCTTCACCCGGCTGACCCGGCGCATGGAGGAGGAGGAGCTCGGCGAGCTCGTCGAGGCCTTCGAGACCACGGCGGCGGACCTCGTGGCCGCGCACGGCGGGCGGCTCATCAAGACCCTCGGCGACGAGGTGCTGTACGCCGCCGACGACGCGGGCGTCGCCGCGGAGATCGCGCTGCGGCTCATCGAGACCATGGCCAACGACGAGACGATGCCGGAGCTCCGCGTCGGCATCGCCTTCGGGACCGTGACGACCCGGATGGGCGACGTCTTCGGCACCACCGTGAACCTCGCGAGCCGCCTCACGTCGATAGCGCCACGGGACGCCGTCCTCGTCGACGGCGCGCTCGCGGAGGAGCTGACGCGGACGGGCGAGGCGCCCGCCTCCGAGGCGGAGGCGGCGGAGGAGGCCGCCCAGGCGGAGAAGGAGGGCGA
Source organism: Streptomyces sp. NPDC044106 (assembly GCF_056433985.1). Lineage (NCBI taxonomy): Bacteria > Bacillati > Actinomycetota > Actinomycetes > Kitasatosporales > Streptomycetaceae > Streptomyces > Streptomyces sp. NPDC044106. The sequence continues at coordinate 527,379 of NZ_JBWKFZ010000001.1, read as the reverse complement.
GGAGCCGCCCTCGTACCGCTTCGCGCTCCAGCCGATGTGGCAGCGGCCCGTGCGAGGCCTCGGCGTCGTCGAACCGTGGCTGCTGGCCCGCCGGGGCTGAGCCCTTCCCGAGCCGGGGCCCGGCTGACATGATCGCCGGGTAACGACCGTTAACCGGAGGTGGAGGAGCGTCATGGGTGACGAGCAGCGGTACGGGGGGTACGTGGCGGTCCGGCGGCACGGGTGCGTCGTCGAACTCGTCCTCGACCGGCCCAAGGCGATGAACGCCGTCTCCACGGAGATGGCCCGCTCCATCGCCGCCGCCTGCGCCGCCCTCGCCGAGGACCGCGACGCCCGCGTGGTCGTGCTGACCTCCACCCACGAGCGGGCGTTCTGCGTGGGCGCCGACCTGAAGGAGCGGAACTCCTTCAGCGACGCCGAGCTGCGCCGCCAGCGCCCCACCACCCGCGCCTCCTACACCGGCGTCCTCGACCTGCCCATGCCCACCGTCGCCGCCGTGCACGGCTTCGCACTCGGGGGCGGCTTCGAGCTCGCGCTCGCCTGCGACATGATCGTCGCCGACCCGACCGCGGTCGTCGGGCTCCCCGAGGTCTCCGTCGGCGTCATCCCGGGCGGTGGTGGCACGCAGCTCCTGCCGCGCCGTGTGGGGGCGGCCCGCGCCGCCGAGCTGATCTTCTCGGCGCGCCGCGTGGAGGCCGCGGAGGCAAGGGAGTTGGGTCTGGTCGACCTCCTCGCGGGGGAGGGCGAGGCCCGTACGGAGGCGCTCGCGCTCGGCGCCCGTATCGCCGCCAACTCGCCCGTCGGCCTGCGCGCCGCCAAGCGCGCCCTGCGCCTCGGGCACGGGCTCGACCTGCGGGCCGGTCTGGAGGTCGAGGACGCGGCGTGGCGGACGGTGGCGTTCTCGGCGGACCGGGCGGAGGGTGTGGCGGCGTTCAACGAGAAGCGGAAGCCGCAGTGGCCGGGCGAGTAGCGCGGCGTCGCGGCGGGTGCGCCCCGCCCCGAAGTTCCAAAACCCCGCAAACCTCCTAATCTGGGGAAATGGGTGACGACGTCCGGCTGCGGGCCGTGGTGGAGCTGGCGCAGGGAATGGCCGCCGCGCACACTCCGCGCGAGTCCTGGCGGGCGGCGGCCGTCGGCGTCTGCCACGCGCTGAACGGCAGCTTCGCCGCGCTCTCCGTGTGGGAGCGGGACACGGGACGGCTGCGCGTCCTGGTGAACGCGGGTCAACGCGCCCGGGGCGAGGAGGAGTTCCCGGAGAACGAGGCGTACCCCGTCCACCAGTTCCCGGAGATCACCGAGTTCCTGCACGAGCACTGGGCGGGCGGCGGCGAGCCGCACGCCTGGGTCGAGACGGCCGAGGGGCCCGCGGGCCCCCGCGCGGCCGGCTACTGCCACCAGCGGGTGGCCGCGCTGCGCCGCCGGGGCCGCGGCTGCTGCGTGATCGCGCCGATCGTGCTGCACGGGCGGGCGTGGGGCGAGCTGTACGTGGCACGCGCGCCGGGCGCCCCCGTCTTCGACCGGGCCGACGCCGACCTCGCGACGGTTCTCGCGGCGGTGGTGGCGGCGGGGATCGCGCAGACCGAGCGTCTGGAGGAGGCCCGCAGACTGGCCTTCACGGACGCGCTGACGGGGCTCGCCAACCGTCGCGCGGTCGACCTCAGACTCGACGAGGCGGTGGAGCGGCACCTCGCCGAGGGCGCCGTGGTGAGCCTGGTCGTCTGCGACGTTAACGGGCTCAAGCGGGTCAACGACACCCGGGGCCACGCGGTCGGCGACCGCCTCCTCGAACGCTTCGGATCGGTCCTCTCGCTCTGCGGCGCGATGCTGCCGGGAACGCTGTCGGCGCGGCTCGGCGGCGACGAGTTCTGCCTCCTCTCCGTGGGGCCCACCGCCGACGAGGTGGTGCGGATCGCCGATGAACTCTGCGTACGCGCCGCCGAGTTGGAGCTCGGTGATGGGGTCGCGTGCGGTGTCGCGTCGACCGGGGACCCGATCGGCCCGGTGCGCTCCGCCCGCCGCCTCTTCCGTCTCGCCGACGCGGCGCAGTACCGCGCGAAGGCCGCGCGCGCGGTGAAACCGGTGGTGGCGGGGCGCGAGGGCGGGCACGAGGGGGCGGACGACCCGGTGATCCGCCTCGCCGACGCGCCCGCGGGGGCGCCCGAGGCGGGGGAGCGGCGGAAGTTCCGGGGCCGGGAGCCGCGGCCGGAGGACCGGCGCGGGGACGGCCGGGGTGCTCATGGCTCCCGGTAAGTGGCCCGGACCAAACCCACCCGTGACACCTGGCGATTCAATCCGTACGCTGCTGAATATGGATATGCACAGCGTGGGCACCGTGGCCCTTGGGACCTCCGGGACGACCGCGGCGGACGTCGTCGCCGTCGCACGCGGGAACGCACGGATCGAACTGTCGGCCGAGGCGCTGTCCGCGCTCGCCGCCGCCCGCGAGATCGTCGACGCGCTCGCCGCCAAGCCCGATCCGGTGTACGGCGTCTCGACCGGCTTCGGCGCCCTGGCCAGCCGCCACATCGGCCCCGACCTCCGCGCCCAGCTGCAGCGCAACATCGTCCGCTCGCACGCGGCCGGCATGGGCCCGCGCGTGGAGCGCGAGGTGGTCCGCGCGCTGATGTTCCTGCGCCTGAAGACGGTCTGCTCCGGCCACACGGGCGTACGCCCCGAGGTCGCGCAGACCATGGCCGACGTCCTGAACGCGGGCATCACGCCGGTCGTCCACGAGTACGGCTCGCTGGGCTGCTCCGGTGACCTCGCGCCGCTGAGCCACTGCGCGCTGACGCTGATGGGCGAGGGCGACGCCGAGGGCCCCGACGGCGAGGTGCGGCCCGCGGGCGAGCTGCTCGCCGCGCACGGCATCACCCCCGTCGAGCTCCGCGAGAAGGAGGGCCTGGCCCTCCTCAACGGCACCGACGGCATGCTCGGCATGCTGATCCTTGCCCTCGCGGATCTGGAGAACCTCTACAAGTCGGCGGACATCACGGCCGCGCTGACGCTGGAGGCGCTGCTCGGCACGGCGAAGGTCCTCGCCCCCGAGCTGCACGCCATCCGCCCGCACCCGGGCCAGGCCGCCTCCGCCGCCAACATGCTCGCGGTCCTCGAAGGGTCGGGCCTCACAGGGCACCACCAGGACGACGCGCCGCGCGTGCAGGACGCGTACTCCGTGCGGTGTGCCCCGCAGGTCGCGGGCGCGGGCCGGGACACGATGGCGCACGCGCGCCTGGTCGCCGAGCGCGAGCTGGCCGCCGCCGTCGACAACCCCGTCGTCCTGCCCGACGGCCGCGTCGAGTCCAACGGCAACTTCCACGGCGCCCCCGTCGCGTACGTCCTGGACTTCCTCGCGATCGCCGCGGCGGACCTCGGCTCCATAGCGGAACGCCGCACGGACCGGCTCCTGGACAAGAACCGCTCGCACGGTCTGCCGCCGTTCCTCGCGGACGACGCGGGCGTCGACTCCGGCCTGATGATCGCCCAGTACACGCAGGCGGCGCTGGTCAGCGAGATGAAGCGGCTCGCCGTCCCGGCGTCGGCCGACTCCATCCCGTCCTCCGCCATGCAGGAGGACCACGTCTCCATGGGCTGGTCGGCCGCCCGCAAACTCCGCACGGCCGTCGACAACCTGACCCGCATCGTGGCCATCGAGCTGTACGCCGCCACGCGCGCGGTCGAGCTGCGCGAGGGCCTCACCCCGGCGCCGGCGTCGCGTGCGGTCATCGAGGCGGTCCGCAAGGCGGGCGTCGAGGGCCCCGGTCCCGACCGCTTCCTCGCGCCGGACCTGGCGGCGGCGGACGCGTTCGTACGGGCCGGTGCGCTGGTGGCGGCGGTGGAGCCGGTGACGGGGACGCTGGCGTAGCGGACGGCTCTTACGCCGAAGAGGGTGCCGTCACCTGGTGGCGGCACCCTCTTCCGTGTTCCTGGTGTTCCTGGCGGCACGTCAGTCGCGGTCGACGTGCTCGCGGGTGATCTTGCCCTTGACCGCGTCGATGTCGAAGTCGGTCTTGTTCCAGTCATCGGTGACGACGTCGACGGACCAGACGACGCCCCCGCTGTCGTTGTCGTCCAGGCTGACGGAGGTGACGGTGCCCTTCTTCTTGTCCGTGGCCACCTTCGCGGCCTGCTGCGCCGTCTGCTTGCTGCGGGAGAGCCAGTTGGCCGTCTCGCGCTTGTCGTCGGCGTCCTGGTCCTTGTCGGGCATGGAGCTGATCACCTTGCCGGAGGCCGCGTCGATGCGGACCTTGTGCACGGTGCCGTCCTTCTCGGCCACCTCGGCGACCCACTGCGGGGTGCCGGCGCGTGCGCTGGTGCTGCTGCTCGGGCTGCTGCTCGCACTCGCACTCGCGCTACCGCTGGGGCTCGCGCTCGCGCTCGCGCGGTCGCCGTCGTGGTCGTCGTCGTCCACGCCGTCCAGGTCGAGGTCGGTCAGCTTGCCGCCCGGCACCTTGTCCAGCGCCGTCTCGGCGGCCTTGCTGTAGGTGACCTTGGCGGCGCCGAGCAGCGCCTTGCGCTCCTTCTGGTCCTCCGTGAGGGACGCCTTGTCGGTGGCGCTGCTGGTCGGGGAGGCCGCCTCCTTCGCCGCGCCGGAGGGCGCCGAGGCGGATGTCTTGCTGTTGTCGTCCCCGCAGCCCGTCACCAGGGCGGCCGATGCGACGATGGCGCAGACGGTGCCGACGAGACGGACGCGGCGGACGCGGGGGATGCCGGGCTTCATGTGCCGGGGCTCGAATCTCATAACCGCATGCCTAGCCACCGTCCCGCCCGCCCATGTTGCCGAGGGCCAAGGGTCACCCGATCGACCGGCGAGAGAGGGAATCCGTGGGCTCCTGCCGCCCTGATGAGCGGGGTGTGGGGCCCGGTGAGTACGCGTACTCGTCCCTCCGCGCGGGCCCCGGGGCGAAGCCGTCCCCGCGAACGTCACCCGAAACATCCTCCCTGCCGAACTGGCCGACTGGCCGGTCTGCGGGTACGTTGCCTGGCCGGGGTCAGTCGTGGTGGGCCGGTGCCTTTTTCGGTGGGCGGGGGCGTCCGGGTTTTTGCGGAGTGTGGCGGTTCCGGGCCGGCAGTAAAGGGCGCTCCTTCGTCGCGTCGGCTGCGCCGATGTCCCTTCGGGCCACCCTTGACTCCCGTCCCTCCACCGCACGTTGACTGTGACCCGGACGCCCAGGGGTGGGGCCGCCGGGGGCCGCTGCTCGGGTCATCCCCTTTACTGCCGGGTGCGGCCCGGTCCAACGCGAGCCAACGTCACGGTCCGGGCTCGGCTGCCCCAGCGGCATCGCCGCTCGGGCCATCCCTTTGCGCTGCCGGGTGCGGCCCGGCCCAACGCGAGCGCACGCTACGGCTCCGGCTGGGTCGGCCAGGCGGCGTCGCCGCTTGGGCCATCCCTTTGCGCTGCCGGGTGCGGCCCGGTCCAACGCGAGCGCACGCTACGTTCCCGGCTCGGCTGCCCCTGCGGCGTCGCCGCTCGGGTCATCAGCCTTCGCGGCCGGGTGCGGGCCCGGCCCATCGAGAATCATCGACCCAGTCACGGCTCGACCAACCGATCGACCGGGTCGCTGCCCGGTCCGGCATCTACTTTGGGAAAGTTGCGAAGCGGTCCGGCGCGCGCCCCCCCTGTCACGCCCCGCGCGCCCCGCCCGTCTCGGATACGCGACCTATCGCCCGGGGGGGCATCAACTTTCGCTAAGTTGCGAAGCGGTCCATCGCGCGCCCCCCTGCCACGCCCTGCGCGCTGCCTCATGCGCCTCGGCAGACTCCCATCCGGGGCGGCGCATTGGGAGTGAAGAGGGGGCGCGCGGCGACTCCATTCGCAACTTTTCCAAAGTAGGTGCCCCGGAGCGGCAGGCGACCGCCCGGCGATGAATGGTCTGACCGAGCGCGACCCTAGCGTCCGCCCACGATGGACCGGTCCGCACCCGGCAGCGATGGCTGATGACCCGAGCGGCGAGGCGGCAGGGGCAGCCGAGCCCCGACCGTGACGTCGACTCGCGTTGGGCCGGGCCGCACCCGGCAGCGCGAGGGGATGGCCCGAGCGGCGACGCCGCAGGGGCAGCCGCGCCCCGACCGTGACGTCGGCTCGCGTTGGACCGGACCGCACCCGGCAGCGAAAGGGAATGACCCAACCCACACCCCCCGGCGGCCCCACCCCTGGGCGTCCGGGTCACAGTCAACGTGCGGTGGAGGGACGGGAGTCAAGGGTGGCCCGAAGGGACATCGGCGCAGCCGACGCGCAGCGCAGCGGAGCGCCCTTGACTGCCGGCCCGGAACCGCCACACTCCGCAAAACCCCGGACGCCCCCGCCCACCAAAAAAGGCTCCGGCCCCCCCGTGGGACCGCGCGGGGCGGTGCATCGCACGGGGTCAGTACGCCGCCTCGCCCTCCGCACGCTCCCTGCGTACCGAGAAGACCACGAAGGCCGCCCCCAGCCCGAGGAACGCCGTCCCCCCGACCACGTAGGGGGTCGTGTCGAAGCCACCCGTCTCCGCGAGGCGGGGCGCGGAGGCCGCGGTGGCCTCGTGGTGGGGTGCGGTCGAGGTGGAGGACGAGGTCGCCGCCGACGTCGCGGGGCGGGTGTCGCGGGGGGCGTCGTGCGACGTCGGCGACGTCGCGTTCGCGGAGGGGACGAAGCACAGGGCACCGAGAACGGCTCCGGCGGCGGCTGTGGTCAGCAACGATCGGCGTGCGGACACGGAATCGGATCCCCCTTGTGGCGCTGGCGAATTGGCCGTGTGGGGCGATGCTAATGAAAGGTGCGGGTCGCGGGAAAGTCGCGAGGTGACGGGGCCGTACGCTCCGTCGTATGAGTGGAGACGAGACATCACGCTTTGTACGGCTGCGAGTCGAAATGGTCGTCGAGGTGGCTGACGCCGGGAAGGTGACCTCGGCCGCGCTCGGCCGCATCGCCGAGGACGAGCAGATGCCCACCGAGGAGCGCGCGCACGCGGAGAGCGCCGTCCAGGAGGACGTCGCCGAGGCGATCGCCTACCTCGTGGACCCCTTCGACCTGGTCAGCGAGGTGCCTGGCACCGAACTCACCCAGGCCTCGTGGAGCAGCGAAATGATCGACTACGACCCCGATTCGCCGGACTGGGAGACGGACGAGGACGATGGGGATGATGGGGACGAGGATGCGGGTGGCCGGGGTGGCACGCTGTCGTAGGGCCAGTCGGGATTGAAGAATCCGGAATCGGGAACCCCGGGCAGCAACCGCCGCCCGGGGTTCAGTCGTCTCACCGTGCACGGTGGTCGACGGCAGAAAGACGAGTAGTCGGTCCAGATCGGTCCAGTACCGCGAACGTGGTGTTCCCCACACTCTTCGCGATAGTGGAACGGGACGAACCGGGCAGGACGTTATGCGGGGTTGCGGGGGACCCTCGGGGATTGACTTGGGGATTCGGCAACTATGGAGATGCGTGTGATGACGGACAGTAGGCGCCGCAGGACCGGGCGTGGACGCAAGGGCGTCGCAGCCGTGTCCGCCCTCGTGGGCGGCGTGCTCGTGCTCTCGGCGTGCAGCAGCGACGACGGTGACAAGGCTTCGGGCGGCAAGGAGTCGCAGAACCAGGTCGACGAGGCGGCCGCCAAGAAGACCTCCGTCGCCCAGATCGCGATCGCCCCGAAGAACGGCTCCGACAACGCAAGCATCAACAGCGCGGCCAAGGTCACCGTCAGCAAGGGCACGCTCACGGACGTGACGATGACGCCGGCTGACGGCGGCGCGCCCGTCAAGGGGCAGATAGCTGCGGACAAGAAGAGCTGGAAGCCCGTCGGCCAGCTGGAGCGCGCCACCAGGTACAAGATCTCGGCGACCGCCCAGGACTCCGAGGGCCGCAAGGCGCACGAGAACTCGTCCTTCACGACCGTCTCGAAGGCCAACAGCTTCATCGGGAACTTCACGCCCGAGGACGGCTCCACGGTTGGCGTCGGTATGCCCGTGTCGATCAACTTCGACAAGGGGATCACCAACAAGAAGGAGGTCCAGTCCGCCGTCAAGGTGTCCTCCGACAGCGGGCAGGAGATCGTCGGGCACTGGTTCGGCAACAACCGCCTGGACTTCCGGCCCCAGGACTACTGGAAGGGCAACTCCACCGTCACGCTGAAGATGAACCTCGACGGCGTCGAGGGTGCCGACGGCGTCTACGGCGTGCAGCAGAAGACCGTCCAGTTCAAGATCGGGCGCAACCAGGTCTCCATCGTCGACGCCAAGACGAAGCAGATGAAGGTCACGCGGGACGGCAAGGTCGTGAAGACCATCCCGATCTCCGCGGGCTCGCCGCAGAACAAGACGTACAACGGCAAGATGGTGATCTCCGAGAAGTTCAAGGAGACCCGCATGGACGGCGCGACCGTCGGTTTCAAGGACGGCGACGGCAAGGGCGAGTACGACATCAAGGACGTGCCGCACGCCATGCGCCTGTCGAACTCCGGCACGTTCATCCACGGCAACTACTGGGGTTCGCCCTCCATCTTCGGCGGCGCCAACACCAGCCACGGCTGCATCGGCCTCCAGGACGCCAAGGGCGCGGGCGACAAGAGCACCCCGGGTTCCTGGTTCTACGAGAACTCCATCACCGGTGACGTCGTCGACGTCCGCAACACCGGTGACAAGGTCGTCGCCCCGGACAACGGCCTCAACGGCTGGAACATGGACTGGGCGCAGTGGAAGGCCGGCTCCGCCGTCTGACCGCTGTGCCGGATCCCGCCGTTCGACGCTGACGCATGTCGTACGAGAGCGGCCCGCACCCCCGACGGGGTTCGGGCCGCTCTTTGGCGTTCCGCGATGGTTTTCGGCCGCACAACTCCCCACTTCCGCCCCACTGTTGAGCAGCTGTTCCCCCCTCGGCATACTTCGACCTCCGAGGGGCGGGAGCCCCTTTACCTCCAGGGGGAGACTTGCACAGACAAGTGAAGAGAGCGTACGGGGCGGGGATCGCCACGGCGGTCGCCGTGGCCCTCGCGGCGGGCATGACCAGCCCGGCCACCGCGACACCGGCCACGGGGGGAACCGGCAACGGGGCACAGGCCACCGGTGGACCGGCCACCGCGGGACAGGCCCGCACGACCCACGTCACCCTGATCACCGGCGACCGCGCCGTCCTCGACCCCACGGGCCGCGTGATCGGCCTCGACCGGGCCAAGGGGCGCGAACACATACCCGTACAGGTACGGCGCACCGGCGGGCACACCCTGCTGATACCCGCCGACGCGCGCCGCCTGCTGTCCGACGGAAAGATCGACCCGCGGCTGTTCGACGTCACCGAGCTGAACAAGAAGCGCAACCGCGCGGTGCAGAAGAAGGGCCTGCGGGTCATCGTCGGCTACAAGGGCGCCGCGGGCACCGCCAAGGCCGACGTCCGCGCCGCCGGTGACACCACGGTCCGCAGGACCCTGAAGTCGCTGAACGCCGACGCCGTCGCCACACCCAAGCGCGACGCGGCCGACCTGTGGGCCGCGCTCACCAGCGGCAAGGGCGCGACCCGCACCACCGCGTCCGGCATCGGCCACATCTGGTTCGACGGGGTCCGCAGGGCCAGCCTCGACAAGAGCGTCAAGCAGATCGGCGCCGACAAGGCCTGGGCCGCCGGGTACGACGGCAAGGGCGTCAAGATAGCCGTCCTGGACACCGGCGTCGACGCCACCCACCCGGACCTCAAGGACCAGGTGATCGCCGAGAAGAACTTCTCGCAGTCGGCCGACGCCAAGGACCGCTACGGCCACGGCACCCACGTCGCGTCCATCGCGGCCGGCACGGGCGCCAAGTCGGGCGGCAAGTTCAAGGGCGTCGCACCCGGCGCCAAGCTGCTCAACGGCAAGGTCCTCGGCGACGACGGATACGGCGACGACTCCGGCATCATCGCCGCCATCGACTGGGCGGCCGCCGAGGGCGCCGACGTCGTCAACCTCAGCCTCGGCGGCGGCGACACCCCCGGTGTCGACCCCCTCGAAGCGCAGGTCGACAAGGTCTCCAAGGACAAGGGCATCCTCTTCGCGATCGCCGCGGGCAACGACGGCGAGCCCGGCTCCGTCGGCTCGCCCGGCAGCGCGGACGCCGCCCTGACCGTCGGCGCGGTCGACGACAACGACAAGCTGGCGGACTTCTCCAGCCAGGGCCCCCGCGTCGGTGACGGTGCGATCAAGCCCGACGTGACCGCGCCCGGCGTGGACATCACGGCCGCCGCGGCGCCCGGCTCCGTCATCGAGCGGGAGGTCGGCCAGAAGCCCGAGGGCTATCTGACGATCTCCGGTACGTCGATGGCGACCCCGCATGTCGCGGGCGCCGCCGCCCTGCTCAAGCAGCAGCACCCCGACTGGAAGCAGCCCGAGCTCAAGGGCGCGCTCACCGGCTCCACCAAGGGCGGCGCGTACACGGCGTTCCAGCAGGGCTCGGGCCGTATCGCCGTCGACAGGGCCATCAAGCAGACGGTGATCGCGGACCCGGTGTCGGTGAGCTTCGGTACGCAGCAGTGGCCGCACGCCGACGACAAGCCGGTCACCAAGAAGGTGACGTACCGCAACCTCGGCAAGAACGACGTCACCCTCGACCTGACGGCGACCGCCACCGACCCGAAGGGCCGTCCGGCCCCGGCCGGGTTCTTCACGCTCGGCGCGGAGAAGGTCACCGTCCCCGCGGGCGGCACCGCCTCCGTCGACATGACCGCCGACTCCCGTCTCGGCGGCACGGTCGACGGCGCGTACTCCGCGTACATCGCGGCGAAGGGCGGCGGCCAGTCGGTGCGCACCGCGGCCGCGGTGATGCGCGAGGTGGAGTCGTACGACCTCACGCTGAAGTTCATCGGGCGCGACGGGCAGCCGACCAAGACGTACGACGTCTACCTCCAGGGAATCATGGGCCTGGCCAAGGGCCAGGGCCTGACGCCGTACGACCCGTCCGGCACCGTCAAGGTGCGCGTGCCCAAGGGCAGTTACGTCCTCGACTCGGACATCGCGGTCGACCCGCAGGACTTCTCCAAGGGCAACGACTGGATGTACCAGCCGAAGCTCGACATCACCAAGGACGCGACGGTGACGGTCGACGCGCGGACCGCGAAGCCGGTCGACGTCACGGTGCCCTCGGCCGACGCCAAGAGCGTGCTCGCCTCGCCCGACTACACGGTGGAGACCCCGGACCTGGCCACCGGCTTCGGCTGGCTGCTCGACGGGTACGAGAACTTCCGCACCGGCGCCCTCGGCGCCGCCCCGACCGGCGTCAAGCTCACCCAGCAGTGGGCGTCCGTCTGGGCCCAGGGCGACAGCGCCGAGTACGACACCGTCGCGGGCGGCCCGGTGAGGCAACTGGCCACCGGCTACACCAAGCACTACAGGACGAGCGAGCTGGCCACGGTCAAGGCCGGTCTCGGCGCGTCCACGCGGGGCAAGACCGGTTCGCTGCGCGCGTACGGCGTCCTGCCCGATGGCTACGGCTCCGCGTCCGTCTCCCTCCCGAACAAGCTGCCCACCACCCGCACGTTCCACGTCTCCACGGGGGACAAGGTGAAGTGGGGCATGGAGTTCGAGCAGAACGGCCCGGACGACGAGCAGGGCTTCCCGACGGTCGAGGCGAGCTACTCGCTGGGCGCCCCGCAGACCTTCAAGGCGGGCCAGAGCTACGGGAAGACGTTCAACACGGCCGTGTTCGGCCCGCGCATCGGCGGCGAGTACGGCGTCTACCGGCGGGGCAACGGCATCGTGGGTCGCCTCCCGGTGTTCGCGGACGGTCAGACGCACGTGGGTTCCTCGGTGTTCTCCTCGGTGAAGTCGACGCTGTACCGCAACGGCACCAGAATTGGGGAGAACGAGGACCCGCTGACCGGCCAGAAGCCGTTCAAGGTGCCGGCGGGCGACGCCGCGTACCGGCTGACGACGTCCGTGAAGCGCAGCGTCACGATCGGCGCGGCCACCACGCGCGTCGACGCGAGCTTCTCGTTCCGCTCCAAGAAGGCGGACAACGCGAGGCTGCCCGTCTCCGCGGCGCGGTTCAGGCCGGCGGTCGACCTGTGGAGCAGGGCGGAGGCGGACAAGAAGCAGTCCGTGCCGGTCGATGTCCTCGGCTCGGCGGCCGGTGCCAACCTCAAGTCCCTCGCCGTGTACGTCTCGTACGACTACGGCCAGACCTGGAAGAAGGTCACGGTAAGCAACGGGAAGATCTCCGTGAAGAACCCGGCGAAGAACAAGGCGATCTCGTTCCACGCCAAGATCGCGGACAAGAAGGGCAACAAGTCGACGTTGTCGATCTACAACGCGTACTACGGCAAGTGAGCGTGTAGTTCTGATGTCCTGAAGATCTGAGCAGAATGTCGGCTCGGGTGCGGCGCCGGTGGGACCGTCGATCACGTATCGCCGGAACCCGTCGGCGCCGTGTCGTTACTGTGCCTCCATGGCCCCCATGACGAATATCCCACCGGACGCATCCGACCCCGCCCCCCTGCCCACGGCAGGGTTCGGCTTCCCGGGACCGCTGCGCGACCAGCTCGTCGCCGCCGTCCTCGACGGGTCCAAGACCTCGACGACGGGGCTCGTCGTCGACTACGAGCACGAGGGCGAGCCGCTGCCGGTGGCGGGGGAACGCGCGATCGTCGTCGACTCCGACGAACGTCCCGTGGGGATCATCGAGACGACGGAGGTCCGCGTCGTGCCGCTCGCCGACGTGGACCTCGCGCATGCCGTGGACGAGGGCGAGGGGTACACGAGTGTGACCCAATGGCGCGTACAGCACGAGGAGTTCTGGCACGGCGCCGAGATGCGCGCGGCGCTCGGGGACCCCGGCTTCACCGTCGACGACACGACGCCCCTCGTCCTCCAGCGCTTCCGGCTCGTGGCCGACCTGCGGGAGGAATGACCGTCCGCGCTCCGCTGCTCGGATTCCTGGGGCAGGGTCAGCCCGCGCTGCCGTAGGGCCTGGTGATGATCTCCAGGACGTGGCCGTACGGGTCGTCCCAGTAGACGCCGCGGCCACCGTCGTTCATGTTGATCTGCTGGGCGTGCTTGTGCTGCGGGTCGGCCCAGTAGGGGAGGCCGCGCTCCTCGATGCGCCCGAAGATCGTGTCGAACTCGTCCTCGGAGACGAGGAAGGCGTAGTGCTGCGGCGTGAGCGGGGCGCCGTCGCCGGGCGCGTCGTAGAAGTCGAGGGTCACGCCGTTGGGGATCTCCACCGGGATGAACGGGCCGTACTGGGGACTCACCTCGAGCCCCAGGATCTCCGCGAGGAACCGGGCTGACGCCTCCTTGTCCTCGGCGGCGACGATGGTGTGGTTCAGCTCGATCGACATCGTGGAACCTCCTGACCGGCACGGGTTGGTGAGGACCACGCTAGGTGCGGGCGGCGGATGCCGGATCGGTCCCGGGGACCGGAGTGCGGTGCGCCATCGGGACTAGGACGCCGGACGCCGGACCTCAGAGGCCGGACGCCGGACCCCGGACCCCGGATATGCCGAAGGCCGGCCGGGTGTGGTCCCGGCCGGCCTTCGGCAGCGTTCGATCAGGTTCGCACCGCTCAGATCGTCGCCGTGTCGATCACGAAGCGGTACCGCACGTCGCTGGCGAGCACCCGCTCGTACGCCTCGTTGATCTGGTCGGCGCGGATCAGCTCGATCTCCGAGCCCAGGTTGTGCTCCGCGCAGAAGTCGAGCATCTCCTGCGTCTCCTGGATGCCGCCGATCATGGAGCCCGCGAGGGTCTTGCCGCCGGCGATCACCGAGAAGAGGTTGAGGGAGACCGGCTCCTCCGGGGCGCCGACGTTCACGAAGGCGCCCTCAGAGCGCAGCAGGCCCAGGTACTTGTCCAGCGGGAGCGGCGCGGAGACCGTCGAGAGGATCATGTCGAAGGAGCCCGCGAGCTGCTCGAACGTGGCCTCGTCGCTGGTCGCGTAGTAGTGCTCGGCGCCCAGGCGCAGGCCGTCGTCCTTCTTGCGCAGGGACTGGGAGAGGACGGTCACCTCGGCGCCCATGGCGTGCGCGATCTTGACGGCCATGTGGCCGAGCCCGCCGAGACCCACCACGGCGACCTTCTTGCCGGGGCCCGCGTTCCAGCGCCGCAGCGGGGAGTACGTGGTGATGCCGGCGCACAGCAGCGGCGCGGCCACGTCCAGGGAGATCCCCTCGGGGATGCCGACGGTGAACGCCTCGTCGACGACGATGTGCGTGGAGTAGCCGCCGTAGGTCGGCTCGCCGTCCTTGCCGAGACCGTTGTACGTCGGGATGTTGCCCTTGACGCAGTACTGCTCCAGGCCCGCCTTGCAGTTCTCGCACTCGCGGCAGGAGTCGACCATGCAGCCGACGCCGACGCGGTCGCCCACGGCGAACTTGGTGACACCGGGGCCGACCTCCGCGACGACTCCGGCGATCTCGTGGCCGGGCACCATCGGGTAGATGCCCTCGCCCCAGCCGTCACGGGCCTGGTGGATGTCCGAGTGGCAGATCCCGGCGTACTTGATGTCGATCAGGACGTCGAACTCGCCGACGGCGCGGCGCGGCACGGTGGTCCGCTCCAGGGGCGCCTCGGGGGCGGGAGCGGCGTAGGCGGAAACGGTGGTGATCTGCTCAGTCATGTCATCGAGGCTGCCAGTGACCTGCGCGTTCGCCCAGACACCCGTTCTGCCTACGACCACTGTGCCTACCACTGGCGGGGTCAGGCTCAGGGACGTACGCGCCTGGATACGGGAAGGCGAGCCTGGATACTGGGAAGCATGGACGAGAATCCCGCGCTCCTCGACAGTCGGGCGGAGCTGAGTGAGTTCCTGCGCACCCGCAGGGCACGGCTGCAGCCCCAGGACGTGGGTCTGCCGGACTTCGGGCGGCACCGCAGGGTGCCCGGTCTGCGCCGCGAGGAGCTCGCCCAGCTCGCCGGGGTCTCCGTCGCGTACTACACCCGGCTGGAGCAGGGCAACGGCCGCAACGTCTCGGGGGAGGTGCTCGACGCCATCGCGCGCGCCCTGCGCCTCACCGACGCCGAGCACGCCCACCTGACGCGCCTCGCGAAGCCGAAGGCCCTCAAGAAGAAGCGGGCGGTGCGCCAGCAGCACATGCGGCCCGCGCTCCAGCAGCTCCTGGACACCATCCAGACCGTGCCGGCGTACGTGGTGGGCCGCCGCACGGACATCCTCGGCTGGAACGCGCTCGCCGCCGCGCTCTTCGGCGACTGGGGACGGCTCGCGCCGGCCGACCGGAACTGGGCGCGGTTCTGCTTCCTCGACCCGCGCTCGCGCGACCTCTTCGTGGACTGGGACCAGAAGGCGTCGGACATCGTCAGCTACCTGCGCATGGACGCGGGCTGCTACCCCAACGACCCCGAGCTGTCCGCTCTCGTCGGTGAACTCTCCGTGAAGAGCGAGGAGTTCAGGGGGTTGTGGGCCACGCACGACGTCAGGGAGAAGGGGCACGGCGTCAAGCACCTGCACCATCCGCTGGTGGGGGACCTGACGCTGTCGTTCGAGACGTTGAAGCTGCCGGACGACTGCGACCAGTCCCTGTTGATGTACCACGCGGAGCCGGACTCGGCGTCGGCGCAGGGGCTGCGGCTGCTGGCCAGCTGGGGCCGGGACGCGTCGTCGGTGGGCTCGGCGCCGAAGTAGCGCGCCGTGAGCCGGGATTTCGCGCCCGGCGGAACGCCGCGTGCTGCCCACGCGGCGGTGCGGATCCTAGGCTGGGGGAGTGAGCAGCCACGAGGCACAAGAGCCGCAGAAGTCGCAGAAGTCGCCGGGGCGCGAGCAGCCGCTTCGGCCGAGCGCGGTCCGCGTGATCCCTCTGCGCCCCCCGGGCAAGGAGGCCACGGAGGCCAAGGAGCCTCTCTGGCGGGACATCGTCGGCGATGTCCTGCGCCGCGAGCGCCTGGCCCAGGAACGCACGCTCAAGGACGTGGCGGACGCCGCCCGGATCTCCATGCCCTACCTCTCCGAGCTGGAGCGAGGCCGCAAGGAAGCCTCGTCCGAGGTCCTCGCGGCCGCCGCCCGCGCACTCGGCCTTGGCCTGCCGGACCTGCTGTCCCTGGCCCAGACGCGGCTGGCCGGCCTTCCCCGCGCGAGGCCGGCCAGGGCGTCGTACCAGGCAGAGGTCCGACTGGCGGCCTGAGCCGCCTGTGTCACCGCCTGCCGCCGCCCTCAAGCGGCGGCGGGCAGCTTCCGCCGGCTGAGCACCTGGTCGGCGAGCCCGTACGCGACGGCCTCCTGCGCGGTGAAGACCTTGTCGCGGTCCATGTCGGCGCGCAGGGTGGCCACGTCGTGGCGCGTGTGGTGGGCGAGGACCTCCTCGACCTGCGAGCGGATCCGCAGCATCTCCTTGGCCTGGAGGCTGAGGTCGGAGACGGTCCCCTGCTGCCCGCGGCTGGCGGGCTGCCCGAGCAGTACGCGGGCGTGGTCGAGGATGAACCGCCGCCCCGGATCGCCGCCTGCGAGCAGTACGGCGGCCGTGGAGGCGGCCTGGCCGACGCAGAACGTCGAGATGGGCGCGGTCACGAAGCTCATGGTGTCGTAGATCGCCATGAGTGAGGTGAAGGAGCCGCCCGGCGAGTTGATGTAGATGGCGACCTCGCGGTCCGGGGCGGACGACTCCAGGTGGAGCAGTTGCGCGATGACGACGTTGGCGACCCCGTCGTCGATCTCCGTCCCGAGGAAGATGATGCGCTCGGAGAGCAGCCGGCTGTAGATGTCGTACGCCCGCTCGCCCTGCGGAGTGCGCTCGACGACGGTGGGAATCGTGTACTGACTCATGCTGTCCAGTCCCCTCGTTCTCTCAGATTCCCAGGCCGATACGCCGCTTCGACCCCGCGGGCCGCACGTCCTCGAGGGACTCGACGACGTGGTCGACCATCCCGTACTCCTTGGCCTGCTCGGCGGTGAACCAGCGGTCGCGGTCACCGTCGCGCGAGATGGTCTCCTCGCTCTGCCCGGTGTGCTCGGCGGTGATCCGCTCGATGGCCCGCTTCGTGAACTCCAGGTTCTCCGCCTGTATGGCGATGTCGGCGGTGGTGCCGCCGATGCCGGCGGACGGCTGGTGCATCATGATCCGCGCGTTGGGCAGCGCGAACCGCTTGCCCGCGGTCCCCACGCTCAGCAGGAACTGCCCCATGCTCGCGGCGAAGCCCATGGCGAGGGTCGCCACGTCGTTCGGGATGAGCCGCATCGTGTCGTAGATGGCGAGCCCGGCGGTGACGGAGCCGCCGGGGCTGTTGATGTACAGACTGATGTCGGTCTTCGGGTCCTCCGCCGACAGCAACAGCATCTGCGCGCAGACGCGGTTGGCGGAGACCTCGTCGACCTGCGTCCCGAGGAACACGATCCGCTGATTGAGCAGCTGCGCGGCCAGATGGTCGTCGTACCGCGAGGGAGCGGTCTCCCCGTCCTCCCCCCGCGGCCGCGCCACCGTGTCCCAGCCACTGTCGAGCCCTGCCATCACGCCTCCAGAAAGTCCGGCGGCCACCAACGCCGCGCCGTGACTTCACTGTTGCCCCTGGCGGGCACCGATGTCAGCGATCTCGGCTTGCGGCAGATTCGCTGAGGGCAGAGGGGGTCGTCACCAGGGGGAGCGCGGGCGCCTCAGCTCTCGGTCGGTGCGGGTGCGATCCCCGTCGGGCAGGCACGGCCCCAGTTCGTCTCCGAGGGGGCGTCCAGGGTGGCGCCCGTGCCGCCGATGCCGCAGTAGCCGTCCGGGTTCTTGTCCAGGTACTGCTGGTGGTACGGCTCCGCGGGCCACAGCGGGCGGGGTTCCGCGGGGAGCACCGTCGTCGTGATCGTGCCGTAGCCCGCGGCGGTCAGGACCTGCTGGTAGGCCTCCAGGGACGCCGTCGCCGCCTCCGTCTGGGCGGGGGAGTGGGTGTAGATCGCCGAGCGGTACTGCGTGCCCACGTCGTTGCCCTGGCGGAAGCCCTGCGTGGGGTTGTGGGACTCCCAGAACAGCTTCAGGAGTGCGGCGTACGAGACCTTCGAGGGGTCGAAGACGACGCGGACCGCCTCCGTGTGGCCCGTCAGGCCGGAGCAGACCTCTTCGTAGGAGGGGTTCTCGGTGTAGCCGCCCTGGTAGCCGACGTAGGTCGTCCAGACGCCCTCCGTCTGCCAGAACTTGCGCTCGGCGCCCCAGAAGCAGCCGAGGGCGAAGTCGGCGACCTCCAGGCCGGCGGGGTAGGGGCCGAGCAGCGGGTTGTCGAGGACCGTGTGGCGGGAGGGGACCTCGAATTCCGGGGTGGCCCGGCCCTTCAGGGCCTGCTCGGGGGTGGGGAGCTCGGGCGTGCGGCCGAAGATCATGCGGGTCTCTCCTCGTGCGGGACAGGGGGTTGCGGGGGCTGTTCCGTCAACGTGCGGGTGCGGCCACGCATTCCGTCAGTGCGGCAGCGTCGCCGGGCTGCCGCCGTTCGCCTCGTAGCCGGCGACGGCCAGCGCGCGGTACACCGCGTACCCCTCGGCCGGGTCCTCGGTCAGCGTCCAGGGCAGGGCGCCGACGTGGCCGTCCACGTGCACGAGCTGGCTCATGGCCTCGCCCCAGCGCTCGCTGCGGACCAGGAAGAAGACCAGGAGGTGACGGACGTGCGCCAGCATCGGGTCGTCCGGGCGCGCGGCGTGCACCGCGAAGAGGGCGCCCTCGACGGCCTTGGTGACGACCTCGCTCTCGTAGAAGCCGCGGACCAGGTTGACCTCGGGGAGGTGCTCGTAGACCGCGAAGAGGGGGAGCGCGGCGAGCAGCGAGCCCCGGGGGGCACGCGCCGCGGCGGCCTCCGCGAAGCCGTACGCGAGGTCGCGGGAGCCGTGCCACTTCTCGCACCAGTAGTGCAGTGCCGCGAGGTGCGCGCCCATGTGTGCGGGCGCGCGGTCCAGGATCTTCAGCCACAGCTGCTCGAACTCCTCGCGGGAGTACGAGAGTCCGCGCGCGATGGAGAGCTCGATGATGTACGGGACGGGGTCGCCGGGGGAGAGCAGCGCCGCCTGCCCGCACGCCTGTCGGGCCTCCTCCAGAATGATCCGGAACTCGTCCGTCCCCTGGACCGCCGTGCGCCACGCCTGCTGGACGAGGAACTCCGCGTGCACCGCGGCCCCGCCCGCGTCCTTCGGCGCCTCGGCACGCCAGACCCGCAGCCACTGCCCGCCGGGGCTGTCGCTGACGCCGCCGGGCCGGTGCTGCAGTTCGAGGGAGGCCGCGCCCGCGAAGGCCTGCACGCGCTGCCACCGCCGCTCGCCGTGCGTCTCCGTGCCCGCGAGGAGCTGCGAGGCCGCCTTCCACTCCTGGGTGCGCTGCACGAGGTCGAGGACTTCGAGGAGATCGGCGTCCGGCCCCGGCATGCGGATGTCCAGCTCCTCCTGGCGCAGGAAGCCGTAGTTCTCCGGGTCCGCGGCGTCCGGCGAGCCCGGGGCCACCTGCCGGATTCCGCCGCGCCTGCGCAGCAGTACGGGCCCGAGGACCGCACCGATCATGATCACCGCGAACAGGAACCAGAGAATCTCCATGGCACAAGCGAACCAGACGCGTCGGACAATTGGCGAACCCGCCGGGGCGTACCCGGACCGACCCGGCGGAAGGTCCCGGTCGCGCACTACGCTCAGGCCGTATGAGTGACTCGCACAGCACGCAGAGCTTCGAGACCGTGGCGATCCACGCGGGCAACACCGCCGATCCCCTCACCGGCGCCGTGGTCCCGCCCATCTACCAGGTGTCGACCTACAAGCAGGACGGGGTGGGGGGTCTGCGCGGCGGCTACGAGTACAGCCGCAGCGCCAACCCGACGCGCACCGCCCTGGAGGAGAACCTGGCCGCACTGGAGGGCGGCCGCCGCGGGCTCGCCTTCGCGTCCGGCCTCGCGGCCGAGGACTGCCTGCTCCGTACGCTGCTCGCCCCCGGCGACCACGTCGTCATCCCCAACGACGCGTACGGCGGCACCTTCCGGCTCTTCGCCAAGGTCGTCTCGCGGTGGGGCGTGGACTGGTCGGTGGCCGACACCTCCAACCCCGAGGCGGTGCGGGGAGCACTGACCGACCGTACGAAGGCGATCTGGGTGGAGACCCCCTCCAACCCGCTGCTCGGCATCACCGACATCGCGGCCGTCGCGCAGGTCGCCCGCGAGGCCGGGGTGCGCCTCGTCGTCGACAACACCTTCGCGAGCCCCTACCTCCAGCAGCCGCTGGCGCTCGGCGCGGACGTCGTCGTGCACTCCATGACGAAGTACATGGGCGGCCACTCGGACGTCGTGGGCGGCGCGCTCGTCGTGGGCGACGCGGAGCTCGGCGAGGAGCTGGCGTACCACCAGAACGCGATGGGAGCCGTCGCGGGCCCGTTCGACGCCTGGCTGGTGCTGCGCGGCATCAAGACCCTCGCGGTGCGCATGGACCGGCACAGCGAGAACGCCACCAAGGTCACCGAGATGCTGACCCGGCACGCGCGCGTGTCGCAGGTTCTCTACCCGGGCCTTCCGGAGCACCCCGGTCACGAGGTCGCCGCCAAGCAGATGCGGGCGTTCGGCGGGATGGTGTCGTTCCGGGTGGAGGGCGGCGAGGAGGCGGCCGTCGAGGTCTGCAACCGCGCCGGCCTTTTCACCCTCGGCGAGTCCCTCGGCGGCGTCGAGTCCCTGATCGAGCACCCGGGCCGGATGACGCACGCATCGGTCGCGGGCTCGGCCCTTGAGGTCCCCGCGGACCTCGTGCGCCTCTCCGTGGGCATCGAGTCGGCCGACGACCTCGTCGCCGACCTGCAGCAGGCGCTGGGTTAACCCCTATCCCCAGCGGGTCAGGGGTGGAGTCGTGTCCGACGGCGGCTCCACCCACGGCCGGGCCAGCGAGGCCCACACGATGAACGCCACGGCGGCGGCGAACAGCAGCGTCCAGAACAGCCGCCGCACCGCCGTACGGCGCCGCAGGAGCCTGCTGCCGCGCCGCACCGCGTCCTCGAGGAGTTCGGGCGGCACGACGGGCGCCGTGCCCTCCAGGAGGCGCCGGACCGCCTGCTCCTTGCGCTCGTACTGGCTCATGACGGCGCCGGACCGCTCAGCGCCCTCGACGGCGCGGGTCCGCGCCGCGGGTGCAGGACCGTCGCCGTCGCGCGGGCGCAGATCACCGAGACCCGCTCCGAGGGCAGCCCGAGCAGCGCGGCCGTCTGCTCCTCCGCGACGCCTTCGTACACCCGCAGGACGAGGATCAGCCGCTCCTGGGGGCTGAGCCCGGCGAGGATCCCGCCGTGGCCGCGGTGGCGGCGCCAGGCGCCGCGTCCGAAGCGGATGGCCAGCTGCTGGCGGGCGTGGTCGTACGGGTCCTCGCCGCGCAGCCGGTCCCACGTCGCGTACGTGTGCGCGAGGGCGCCGGTCAGCAGGACGCGCGCGCGTGGGTTGTCGTCCGGGGGCTCGGCGGTGAGCAGGGTCGCGGCATGCAGGAGCCGCCCTGCCGCGCCCGCGACGAACGCCTCGAACTCCCGGGCACGGCGGGCGCTGAGCAGCGCCTGCCGATCTCGCACCACGCCTCCCGGCCGGAGGGAAGGAGGATCCCGGTCTCATATGAGGCCAGACGCGGGGCCCGGGTCAAGACTCCGGAGTGGCCGGAACTTCTCCCGCGGGTGACGTCTGTGACGTCTGACGCGCCGAGAGGGCGGAATTGAAGCGTGTGAGGAGCGCGCAGAAGCTCTCGCGCTCCTCCGGGGCCCACTCCTGCGTCAGCTCGGCCATCAGCTCGCGGCGCGAGGAGCGCACCTCGTCGAGTCTGGCCTGGCCGCGCGGCGAGAGCTGGAGGACCACGGCGCGGCCGTCCTCCGGGTGCGAGGTGCGCTTGACGAGCCCGGTGTCGACCAGCGGGGCGACCTGCCGGGTGACCGTCGAGGAGTCGATGCCCATGCTCGCGGCAAGCGCCTTGACGCCCATCGGGCCTTCCTTGTCGAGCCGGTTGAGCAGCAGATACGCGGCGCGGTCCATGGAGTTGCGGACCTGGCCTACACCGCCGAGGCGGGTCTGCTCCGCACGGCGGGCGAAGACCGCCACCTGGTGCTGGAGGCTGTCCAGGAGGCCGGGGTCGCTGGCGGTCGTCATGTCCGGAGTTGTGGGCATGGCCGGGGGCTCACTTCATGCGAGGGCGATGGGTTGGGGGACAGGGTACGCGGCTGAGGCCCGTACCGTACCTGCGCTGCGAAAACCTACGGGGAGAACGGTCTCGTCCCTTGGTCGTCGCAGGAGGATCCGGGCCTCGGCTGCAAGACTTGCGGACATGAGCTACCGCACGCCTGACTCCTTGCCGAAGGTCACCCTCGACGATGTGCGCGGCGCGCAGAAGATGCTCTCCGGAGTGGCCCGGACGACCGCGCTGGAGGGCAGCAGGCACCTGTCGGGACTGGTCGGCGCCCCCGTGCACCTCAAGTGCGAGAACCTCCAGCGGACCGGTTCTTTCAAGCTCCGCGGCGCGTACGTGCGGATCGCGGGCCTGCTCCCCGAGGAGCGCGCCGCCGGTGTCGTCGCCGCGAGCGCGGGCAACCACGCGCAGGGCGTGGCGCTCGCCTCCTCGCTGCTCGGGGTGGCCTCCACGGTCTTCATGCCGGCCGGGGCCCCGCTGCCCAAGGTCGCGGCGACCAGGGAGTACGGGGCGCAGGTGCGGCTGCACGGCCAGGTGGTCGACGAGACGCTGGCCGCCGCGCAGGAGTACGCGCGCGAGACGGGCGCCGTCTTCATCCACCCCTTCGACCACCCGGACATCATCGCGGGGCAGGGCACGGTCGGCCTGGAGATCCTGGAGCAGTGCCCCGAGGTGCGCACGGTCGTCGTCGGCGTCGGGGGCGGCGGCCTTGCGGCGGGCATCGCGGTCGCGGTCAAGGCGCTGCGCCCGGACGTGAAGGTGGTCGGCGTACAGGCGGCGGGTTCCGCGGCCTATCCGCCCTCGCTGGCCGCCGGGCGCCCCGTGGCGATCGAGAATCCGGTGACGATGGCCGACGGCATCAAGGTCGGGCGCCCCGGCGACGTGCCGTTCCGGCTGTTCGCGGAGCTGGTCGACGAGGTCGTCACGGTCTCGGAGGACGAGCTCTCCAGCGCCCTGCTGCTCTGCCTGGAGCGGGCCAAGATGGTCGTGGAGCCGGCCGGGGCCAGTCCGGTGGCGGCCCTGCTGAGCGCTCCGAAGGCGTTCGAGGGGCCGGTGGTTGCGCTGCTGTCGGGCGGCAACGTCGATCCGCTCCTGATGCAGCGGATCCTGCGGCACGGCATGTCGGCGGCGGGCCGCTACCTCTCGCTGCGGCTGCGCCTGACCGACCGCCCGGGCGCCCTCGCCACGCTCCTCGGGGTGCTGTCGGAGGTGGACGCCAACGTCCTGGACGTGAGCCACGTACGCACCGATCCGCGGCTGCGGCTCACGGAGGCGGAGGTCGAGCTGCACCTGGAGACGAAGGGGCCCGAGCACTGCGCCGAGGTGGGTGCGGCGCTGCGGGGGGCGGGGTACACGATCATCGGGTGAGGTCACCCGGACTTCTTCCGTCGTCCTCGGCCCACTTTCCGTCGTCGGCGACCACTTTGGAAAATCAGCTGAGCGAACGCGATGTATCGCGTTATGGTGTGTCCCGTGTCACCCGATCGCCGGGCGTGCCAAGTCCGGCAAATCTAAACTTTCCATAGGAAGTCACCCACACCAGGGGAGAACCCACATGCCAGGCGCCATCTACGCCGAAGGTCTGGTGAAGACCTTCGGCGACGTAAGGGCTCTGGACGGCGTCGATCTGGATGTCCCGGAAGGAACCGTGCTCGGCCTCCTCGGGCCGAACGGCGCGGGGAAGACCACGGCGGTCCGCTGTCTGACGACGCTCCTCACGCCGGACAGCGGCAAGGCGGTCGTCGCGGGCATCGACGTGCTCAAACACCCCAACGAAGTCCGGCGTTCGATCGGGCTCTCCGGTCAATTCGCCGCCGTGGACGAGTACCTGACAGGCCGTGAGAACCTCCAGATGGTCGGCCAGCTCTACCAGATGAGGGCCAAGGAGGCCAAAGCCCGGGCGAGCGAGCTGCTCGACCGGTTCAATCTCGCCGACGCCGCCGACCGCCCCTCCAAGACGTACTCGGGAGGCATGCGCCGCCGCCTCGACCTCGCGGCCGCACTCGTCGTATCGCCGCCCGTGATGTTCATGGACGAGCCGACCACCGGCCTCGACCCGCGCAACCGCCAGCAGCTGTGGGAGGTCATCCAGGAGCTCGTCGCGGGCGGCACGACCCTGCTCCTCACCACCCAGTACCTCGAAGAGGCCGACCACCTGGCGCACGACATCTGCGTCGTCGACCACGGCCGCGTCATCGCCCGCGGCACCTCCGACCAGCTCAAGGCCAGGACAGGCGGCGAGCGCGTCGAGGTCGTCGTGCACGACCGCGACCACATCGCCACCGCGGGCGAGGTGCTGCGCGGCTTCGGCAAGGGCGAGGTCGCCGTCGCCGAGCACACGCGCAAGCTGACGGTCCCCGTCACCGGCGGCGCCAAGCTGCTCGCGGAGGTCATCCGCGAACTGGACGCGCGCGGCATCGAGATAGACGACATCGGCCTGCGCCGTCCGACCCTCGACGACGTCTTCATCTCCCTCACCGGACACGCCGCCGAGCAGGCGGACGGGGCCAATGGAGAGGGCGCCGACACCGATCCCCAGCGCAAGGAGGAGGCCGACAAGTGAGCACCGCAACCGACGCCGCGCCCACGGCGGCCCCGAGGCCCGCCGGAGGCATCGGCCAGTCCGTCAGGGACTCCCTGGTCATCGCCCGACGGAACCTCATTCGCATGAGCCGGATCCCCGAGATGGTCCTGTTCGGGCTCATCCAGCCGGTGATGTTCGTGATCCTCTTCACGTACGTCTTCGGCGGATCGATCCAGGTCGGCGGCTCGCTGTCCTCGCAGGACTACCGCAACTTCCTGATGGCGGGCATCTTCGCGCAGACCGTCACCTTCGCCACGGCGGGCGCCGGCGCGGGGATCGCCGACGACATGCACAAGGGCCTCATCGACCGCTTCCGCTCCCTGCCGATGGCGCGGGGCGCGGTCCTCACCGGCCGCACCGTGGCCGACCTGGTGCAGACGGCGCTGACCCTGGTCGTGCTCGCCCTGGTCGCACTCCTCATCGGCTGGCGCACCCACGAGAACTTCGGCAAGGTCCTCGCGGGCTTCGGCCTGCTGCTCCTGCTCGGCTATGCCTTCTCGTGGATCGGCGCCCTGATCGGCCTCTCGGTCCGCACACCGGAGGCGGCGACCTCGGGCGGCCTGATCTGGCTGTTCCCGCTGACGTTCATCTCGAACGCCTTCGTGGACTCCAACAAACTGCCGACGTTCTTCCGGCACATCGCCGAGTGGAACCCGTTCAGCACGACGGTCCAGGCCTGCCGGGAGCTCTTCGGCAACCTGCCGCCGGGCTTCAGGACACCGGACGCGTGGCCCATGCAGCACCCGGTGTGGGCGTCACTGCTGTGGTCCGTGGTGATCCTCGTGGTCTTCCGCACGCTGGCGGTCCGCAAGTACCGCTCGGCGACGGCTTGACCGCACGGGACAGGGGAGCGGACAGGACAGGGCCCCCGGCACTCGCGGTGCCGGGGGCCCTGTCCCGTCGTGGAGCTCGAAGCCCGTGTGGAGCTCGAAGAGCGCGCTATGCCTTGTACGGCTTGGCTTCGAGGATCTTGACGGAGGCGAGCTTGCCGTTCGGCAGCTCGTACTCCGCGTTCTCCCCGATCTTCTTGCCGTTCACGCCGGTGCCCAGCGGGGACTGCGGCGAGTAAGTCTCGATGTCCGCGCTCGCGTACTCACGGGAGGCGAGCAGGAACGTCACGGTGTCGTCCTCGTCGCCGTCGAAGGCGATGGTCACAACCATGCCCGGCTCCACGACACCGTCGTCGGCGGGCGCCTCGCCGACCCGCGCGGTCTCCAGGAGCTGGGTGAGCTGGCGGACCCGGAGCTCCTGCTTGCCCTGCTCCTCCTTGGCCGCGTGGTACCCGCCGTTCTCGCGCAGGTCGCCCTCCTCACGCGCTGCCGCGATCTTCGCCGCGATCTCGGTGCGCGCGGGACCAGACAGGTACTCCAGCTCGGCCTTGAGCTGGTTGTACGCCTCCTGGGTCAGCCAGGTGACGTTCTCGCTGGTCTGGGTCACAGGTGCTCCTCGTAGGTACTGGGAATACAAAGCATCGCCCTACCCAGAAGGATGTTCCTTCACGGGTGGGCGAAACCACGAGCCTAACAATTCAGCCGCGTCAGGGGGAGGACATAAGCCGTCAGATTTGCGTCAACGCAGGTGAGCGCGGTAAAGCAGCCGGTCTCAGTCGGCGTGGCAGCCGAGCAGCTCGACGTTGGTGGCCTTGCTCGTCGTGCGCAGTGTGACGACCTTGTCGATACGGCCCGTGCGCTGGTCGAAGCGGAAGTCCGCGCGGCCCACCTCGGCGCCGGACTCGGCCTGGGAGCGCAGGGTGCAGTAGCCGCGCGCGTCGGCGTCCTTGCGTACTTCCAGGTGCGCCTCGACGGCGTGGTCCGAGACGACGTCGAACTTGATGACCTCGCCGCTGACCTTCGTACCGTTGATGTAGTCGTAGCCGAACCAGCCGACGACGCCGAGCAGCAGTACGCCGAGCACCGAGCCGATGATCTTCAGCTTGCGGTCGGCCGCTTCGTCGGCCGTGCGCGAGCGGCCGTACCGGCCCTCGGGAGCCCCGCCGGGAAGCCGCTGCGAACGCCCCTCGGGAAGCCCGTCGGGAAGCTTCGAGCCCGCCGCCGCCATGATCGTCCTCCAGGAACAGGGGATGCCGGAATTTTCCGCCCCCCGGTTCCGTCACTATAGAAGCCGCCTGTTGCGCCGCGGCATCGAGGGCGCCCGATAAAACTTGAGGATCGAGTCTTGACTGAGCAGCTTCGATTGATGGCCGTGCACGCCCACCCCGACGACGAGTCGAGCAAGGGCGCGGCCACCATGGCCAAGTACGTGTCCGAGGGGGTGGACGTGCTCGTCGTGACCTGCACGGGCGGTGAGCGCGGCGACATCCTCAACCCCAAGCTCCAGGGTGACGCCTACATCGAGGCGAACATCCACGAGGTCCGCAAGAAGGAGATGGACGAGGCCCGCGCGATCCTCGGCGTCAAGCAGGAGTGGCTCGGCTTCGTCGACTCGGGCCTGCCCGAGGGCGACCCGCTGCCGCCGTTGCCCGAGGGCTGTTTCGCCCTGGAGGACGTCGACAAGGCGGCGGGCGAGCTGGTGCGCCAGATCCGCTCCTTCCGTCCGCAGGTGATCACCACCTACGACGAGAACGGCGGATATCCGCACCCCGACCACATCATGACCCACAAGATCAGCATGGTGGCGTTCGAGGGCGCGGCGGACGCCGAGAAGTACCCGGAGAGCGAGTACGGCCCGGCCTTCCAGCCCCAGAAGCTCTACTACAACCAGGGCTTCAACCGGCCGCGCACCGAGGCGCTGCACCACGCGCTGCTCGACCGCGGCATGGAGTCGCCGTACGGGGACTGGCTCAAGCGCTGGGACGAGTCCGAGCGGGCCGAGCGCACGCTGACCACGCACGTGCCGTGCGCCGACTTCTACGAGACCCGTGACAAGGCGCTGATCGCGCACGCCACGCAGATCGACCCCGACGGCGGCTGGTTCCGCGTGCCGATGGAGATCCAGAAGGCGGTCTGGCCCACCGAGGAGTACGAGCTCGCGAAGTCGCTCGTCGATACTTCCCTCCCCGAGGACGACCTCTTCGCGGGCATCCGCGACAATGCCTAGCGTGAACGCACATCTGGCAATGACGCACCTCGTCCCTCTCGCCAAGGAGGTCGACGACGACAAGGTGACCCCCGGCGTGCTGGGCTTCATCGTCTTCGCGGTGATGGCCTTGGCTGTCTGGGGCCTGATGAAGTCGATGAGCAAGCACATGCGGAAGGTCGACTTCAAGGAACCGGAAGCGGAAGCGGAAGCCGGGCCGGAGAAGGAGTCGGCAAAGCCCTGATGCCGCTCCGGGCCGCAGCGCCCGGAGTGCCGCACGGGGCCTGTCCGTGGACGTATACGCGCGAGAGTCGCGGGGCCTCGATGAGACGGCCGCCGCCGCTCATGGGCGCGGCGGCGACCGTCAGGTGCGCGAGGTGGCGGGCTCCCCTCCGACGCCTCCCCGCGCGGGTGTCCTCCGAGGCCGGCAGGAAGCGGGAGTTTCCTGACCGGGCACCTGGAGAACAGCGGCTGGAGCCGTGTCGTCGGCGATGCGGCCCCAGCAGGCCTTGTCTGGTGCGACCGTGCGCGACCCGGGGTCTGGGAGCCGTGGCGAGGGGGCCCGGACCGCGACAGGCGTACGGGCTCCGTCCCTCTGTACGTGAGGGTAGAGCGAGGGCGGCACCGGTGGGAATGGCGCCCGGGGGTTCTGGGCGTGTCCTGTCCGGAAAGAGACGCTGTCGTACGTCTCCGCGCGGGGTGCCGGGGGCTTCGTGGCGTAGAGGAATTGCGCTCCGCCGTGGCCTTTGCGGTGCCTGTGCGTGGAGGACTGTGGAGGCAGGGCGTGCCGCTCGCGTACAGCTCCCCTCCCCGGGCGGTGTGGCCCGACCATGGGCGCCGGTGCTGCGGGAATGTGTCGGCGCCCATGGCGTCGGGACGACGCGGGATTTTCTGCTGCGGGGCCGTCGTGGTTGTTCGCACAGTTCCCCGCGCCCCTAGGGGGCCCGAGCCTGCGCCCAGGAGTTCTCTATGACACAGGCTCTCAGTCCTGCTCCGGTACCGGTACGCCCATCACCTCGCGGGCGTGGCGGTTCGGGACCATGCCCAGGCGCCAGGCCTGCCAGCCTGTCTCCAGGTCGGCGCCCCGGTCCAGGAGGAGGGCGTACGCCTGGACGTAGTCGGCGAGCTTGCCGTCGCGGGTGGGGTGGGTGGCCCGGGCGAGTTGGCTGAGTTCTTCCTGGGCGACGGCCGTGCCGATCTCCCAGCCGCCCGGTGAGCCGTACGGCAGCAGCGTGCAGCGCAGGAAGCGGGCCCAGTCCTCGCCGCGGCGGTCGCCGTAGGAGGTGAAGAGGGTGATCGCCTCGTCGCACAGGGCGAGCGCCTGCTGCGTGCGGGTGTTGCCCGCGTCCACGACCGCCAGCTCCAGGCAGGTCCAGGCCTCGCCGTGCGCGACGCCTATGCGCTGGAAGTCGGCGCGGGCGTCCACGAGGAGCTGGCGGGCGAAGCCGGAGTTGCGCAGCGAACCGGTCTGGGCGGCGCGCTGGTCGCGGGTCACGCGCGCCGAATGGTGCCGGGCGCACGCCAGCCCGTACACGTCCCGCATCCGGGAAAACATCGTGCGGGCCCGCTCCAGCTCCCGCACCGCCTGGTCGAGGTCGCCGGTCTCCTCAAGGGACTGGCCGAGGTAGTACAGGGACCAGGCCTCGCCGCGCGCGTCGTCGTTGTCGCGGTGCCGGGACACCGCCTGGCGCAGGCCGTCGACGGCGGGGGACGGGTCGCCGTCCACCAGCCGGGCCCGCGCCAGCTGCGTGAGGGCCCAGGCCTCGCCGCGCGCGTCGTGGGTGCGGCCGTACAGGCCGAGGGCGTCGCGCAGTTCGCGTTCCGCGCGGGGTACGTCGCCCAGGCGCAGGCAGAGCTGGCCGAGCTGGAAGTGGGTCCAGGCCTCGCCGTGCACGGAGCCGCTGGCGCGGTGCAGGCCGAGCGCGGTCCCGAGCATGTCGAGGGCGTGCGCCAGGTGCGCGCGGTCCCGTTCGACCGCCGCGAGCGCGTGCAGCGTCCAGGCGCGGTCGCCCGCGAGCTCGTCGGCGGTCTGCAGTTCGAGCGCTTCGGTGAGGCGGGCCGCGGCCTCCGTCAGATTGCCCTGGTGGTGCAGGGTGATGCCGAGGGAGCCGAGCGCGCGGGCGGCGGCCGCGTCCTGGTGGGCCTCGAAGTACAGGTCGACGACGGAGTTCAGGGTCGTGCGCGACTGGTCGAGCTCGCCGAGCTGACGGGCCGCGATGCCGGTGCGCCACTGCACGCTGCGGCCGAGCAGGCCCTGGTCGATGGCCTGGGTGAGTTCGTTGATCTCGCCGAGGCGGTAGAGGTCGCCGCGCAGCAGGCAGTAGTCGCACAGGGCGCCGAGGAGGTTGAGTACGGCCTGCTGGTCGACGCCTTCCGCGTACCGCAGGGCCGCCGTGATGAACGTCGACTCGTCGTCCAGCCAGCGCAGGGCCGCGTCGAGGGAGGCGAAACCGTGCTGCCCGAACTGGTCGGCGCGCGTGGACGTCTTGCCGTCGACCAGGCGGATCACCGTGTCGGCGAGCTCGCCGTAGCTGGCGATGAGGCGCTCCTGCGCGGCCGTGCGCTCGGCGGGCTCCTCCTCGTCGAGGAGGCGGGCCCGCGCGAAGGTGCGCACCAGGTCGTGCAGGCGGTAGCGGCTGGCCGCCGACGCGGCCGCGCCCTCCACGTGGCTGCGGGGCCGCGGCAGGTCGACCAGGCCCGCCCGGGAGAGCGCCGTCAGCTGCCGGGCCGCCTCCTGCTCGTCCGTGCCGAGCAGCGCCGCCGCGGCGGCGGCGCCCAGCGAGGCGCGCCCGGCCAGTGCCAGGCGGCGCAGGAGCCGGCGGGCGGGCTCGGACTGGTCGGCGTAGCGCAGCCACAGGACGCGCTCGACCGGGGCCACCTTGTCGCCGGGCCCGTAGGCCGACAGGTCGGCGGCAAGCCCGCGCGGCGTACGCGGCCCGAGGGAGGAGCCCGCGGCGCGCAGCGCCAGCGGCAGGCCGCCGCACAACTCCCGTACCGCGTCGCCGGATTCGGCGTCGTAGGGTCCCGAGAGGTCCTCGGCGGACTCCCGGAGCAGCTGCTCCGCCGCCGCCTCGTCCAGCGCGTCGACCGGCAGCCGGTGCACCCAGGCGGGCAGGTCGTCGGGGAGCTCCAGGGGCTCTCTCGCGGTGATGAGCACGAGGCTGTCCGAGCGCTCCGGGATCAGGGTGCGGATCTGCTCGACGTCGGCGGCGTCGTCGAGGACGATCGTCACCGGCAGGCCTGTCAAGTACTGGTGGTAGAGCTCGCTGAGCCGTTTGACCTGCTGTTCCTGCGAGGACCGCTCGCGGAAGAGCAACTGCTCGCGCGGGGCGCCCAAACGGTTCAGCAGATGCAGCAGAGCGTCGCGCGTGGACAGCGGGGTGTCCTCGGGGGCGTCGCCGCGCAGGTCCACCACGCACGCGCCGCGGAACTGGTCCCGCAGCTCGTGCGCGGCCCGCACCGCGAGCGAGGTCCGTCCCGAGCCGGGCACGCCGTGCAGTACGACGATCGTGGGCCGGGTGTCGGTGCTGGCGCGCGCCGCGTACACCCACTGGGCGATCCGGCCCAGTTCGACCCGGCGGCCCACGAACGGGGCCGCGGTCTCGGCGAGTTGGCCGAAGGACTGCTGGAGCACGCTGCGCCGCCGCGCCGCCGCGCTCTTGTCCGTGCCGCGCAGCTGGGGCGTGGTCTTCTTCGTCGTACCGGTCGATGCGGCCAGGACCCGCTGCTGGTCGAGGAAGGGCCGGATGCCGCGCACCTCAAGGGCGGTCAGCCACTGCAGCCGGAGCTGCTCGGGGCCGCCCGGCCTGCTGAGCTCGCCCGCGCGGCGGCTGGCCGCGGGGACGTGGGCGGCCGTCACCTTCAGGACGGTCGCCGCCGCGCCCGCGAGGGCGACGACCGCGCCGGTGCCGAGGGCCGTGCCGACGCTCGTACCGAAGGACAGGTCGGACACACCGGCCGCGAGGGCGGCAACCACCGCCACGAGCACGGGAGTTCCGGCGCCGTCCTTCGCGTACCGCTGGCCGAAGCTGAGCCGGCCCACGTCCGCCGTGTCGAGCGCGCTCGTGTAGCTCTCGTACTCCTCGGCCGCCGTCTGCGCCATGGCGTCCAGCGCGCCGCGTGCCCGCGAGAGCAGGACGCTCCCGTCGACGCGCCCGCCCGAGCGCCTGACCTCGTCCTCAACGGCCCGTGCCAACAGCCGCTCGGCCTCGGCCCGATGGCTGTCCCGCATATGGGTTCCCCCTCCGAGAGCAACAGTTGCCTGCGGTCACAAGTGTCCTGCGTACGGAGCCCGGGCGCGAGGGTGTCCGGTCGGCCCGGCGCGATCAGCGGGCGGATACGCGTCAATAACAACTCGAACTGACGTCTTCCGCATGAGCCCTATTCCGCGCGGATGTCCGGGTCCTGCGTCAATGTCCACCCATATCGGGAGAGTGGCCCACCGGTGCGGCGGCGCGATGAATGGAAGTCGATTATCCGGATGGTATCCGAGGTGACCTTCCCTGCGGCCACCGGCGTGTCCTTCCGGGAACCGGGCGGGCGCTGATTCCGCTTGGAGAGGCGCGGTGAAGAAATCGCCGGGGAAACGGTGCGTGCGGGGACGGCCAAATACTGGTTTTACTTGCAACCGTAATTCATTTTCGTTTCAATGGCTGATTGCGTGCGCCATGTATGTGGGAATCGCGGGGATGACTGCATTATTGCGGCACTCTTCGGCTCGGCGTCGCGGCGGGCTCGGTGGAGGCTTCACGGCGGGGCCGGTTGACGATCTTTCTCAGGGGGACGTCGAGTTCCACGGCGGCACAGGCGTACCGGCCCAGTGGATCAACGGCTTGGTGTTCCCGGTGGCCAGTGGTGCGAGTGGGCCCAGTAGTTGCGCTTTGAATGATAAATAGAATCCGACGCTCCGGTGTGTTCCGGGGAATCGCGACCCCAAATTCGAAGATCAAAGACTATGCCCGCCGCACGGGACGCGGTTTTTTTCGCTCCCCTCTTGACGCCGGGTTAAGCGCTCTGTAATCGTGCTCTGCATTCCAGAGCTGGGATCACGGGGGGCGCATGTCGAGCAATGTTCGATTTCCTATTGATGCGGAATACGGCGCTCAGCCGGGACCTGCTTCCATCCCGCTTCCCACTCACTGGTACCACTTCCTGCCCGATCTGCCGGCGCCGTTACCGCCCGTCAGGGACGAGCTGACGCCGTCCGCGGCAGAGATCGCGCGGCAGGTGAGGCCGGCGGCGCTGCTCGACCAGGACAGGCCGTCCGACCAGTGGGTTCCCATACCCGAGCCGGTCGCCGACTGGCTGCGGCACATCGGCCGCCCCACCCCGCTCCACCGGGCGAAGGCGCTGGAATCCGCACTCGGGACGAGCGCCCGCATCTACCTCAAGCGCGAGGACGTCTTGCCGACGGGGAGTTTCAAGCTCAACTCCGCCGTGGCGCAGGCGTACTACGCGGCCGAAGAGGGCCGCACGACGCTGATCAGCGAGACGGGCGCGGGGCAGTGGGGGATGAGCGTGGCGCTGGCCGCCTCCCTGCTCGGCCTCGACTCCGAGATCTTCATGGTGCGCTGCTCGCTGGCCCAGAAGCCCTACCGCCGCCACTACATGGAACTCCTCGGGGCCACGGTCCACGCGTCCCCGTCCCCCGACACGAAGTTCGGCCGGCAACTGCTCGCGCGGACGCCCGACCACCCGGGAAGCCTGGGCACGGCCATCAGCGACGCCATCCAGCACGCACTCGACGCCGGGCCCGGGGCCGCCTACCTGTCCGGCAGCGGAGTGCCCCACGTATACCTGCACCAGACCCTCCTCGGCCTTGAGGTGCAGGCACAACTGGCGGCGCTGGAGGAGCCGATCGGGGTTCCCGGACGCGGCGACCACCTCATCGCGTGCTCCGGTGGCGGCAGCAATCTGTGCGGCCTCATCGGACCCTTCCTCCGCCAGGCCAACGCCGCGGGAAGTGAACTGCGCCTCCTTGCCGCCGAATCCACGGCGGCGCCACGCCTCACGGCGGGGCGCTACCAGTACGGCCGCTCCGACCTCGCCGGACTCACCCCCGAGGTCCTCGGATACTCGATGGGCCCCGACTTCATCCCGCCGCCGGTGCACACGGCCGGGCTGCGCAACCACCACAGCTCCAGCGCGGTCAGCCTGCTGCGCCACGAGGGCCTGCTCGACGCGGTGGCGATCGGGGAGAAGCGGGCGCTCGAAGCGGGGCGTCTGGTCCTGCGGACCGAGGGGTTCCTGCTCGCGCCGGAGTCCACGCACGCGGTCGCGGCGGCCATCGAGGTGGCGGCGCGGGCCAAGGAGGCCGACGCGGACCCGGTCCTCGTGGTCCTTGCCAGCGGCTCGGGCCTGCTCGACCTGCAGAGCTACGGCGACGTGCTGTCGGGCGGCGTCCGATGACCGCGGCCTCCCGCGCGGCGGCCAAGCCGCGGGGCACGATGCTGGAGGGCTTCTCACCGGTGCCGGGCGTGCACTGCGAGACGACCATGCTCAACAACATGCTGCGGTACGCCGGGATCGACGTCTCGGAGGCCCTGGTGTTCGGCCTGGGCCGGGGCATCGACTCCCAGTTCTTCCCGCCGCCCCCGCACGCGGGCGTTCCCCCGATGCTCACGGGGCGCGTCGAGCCGGGACGTATCGCCGCGGACGCCTGCGCCGCCATGGGCCTGGACCTGGTCGTCGCGCAGGACGCCGACGACGCCGCCGCTCACGCGCGGGCCGTCGCCGCGCTGTCGGCGGGCAACGTCGTGGGCGTCACCGTCGACATCTTCCACCTGGACTACTTCGCGTCGAAGGCCCACTTCTCGGCCCACTGCATCGCGCTGCACGGAATCGACGCCGCCACCGCGTACGTGGCCGACACCGCGCAGCAGGGCGGCGCCCAGCGACTGCCGTTGCAGTCCTTCACCCGCGCCCGCGCCTCCGACGAGGGCTTCATGCCGTCCCCCCGCCTGCACTGGCACCTCGACGGCGGCCGTGACGCGCCGGCGGACCAGGTGGCGGCCCTCGCCCCGCAGGTGTGGCCCGCCATCCACGGCGCCGCCGTCCGCTACCTCGACCGGCGGCGCGGAGACGACCGGGGGATTCTCGCCCTGCGCCGGGCGGCCGAGGAACTGCCGGACTGGCAGCGGCTGCCGCGCAGCGAGGTGATGATCCCCGAGACCGCCCGGTTCTGGCGGTTCGCGGGGACCGGGGGCACCAACTTCCGCGGCCTGTACGGGGAGTTCCTCACCGAGGCCCACGCCCTGACCGGCGACGCGGAGCTGCTGCCGGGCCTTGCGCGGTTCGAGGGAATCGTCTCGGCGTGGACGGGGCTCATCGACCACCTGACCGGCTACCCCGGAGCGGCGAGCCGTTCCGCTCACCTGAAGGACGCCGCCGCGCGGCTCCACTCCATCGCCGACGCCGAGGAAGCCGCCTTCGGCGAGCTCGCGGAACTGGCCCGAGACCGGGTCGGAGCGGTGTGAACGGCATGAACCACGGAACCACCACGGTGAAGACCGTGTGCCGCATGTGCCACGGCGGGTGCGGCGCACTCGTGGAGCTCACCGACGGCAGACCGACCGGCATCTCCGGCGACCCGGAGAGCCCGACGAGCCGCGGCTACTTCTGCATCAAGGGCAAGGCCTCCCTCGACCTCCTCGAAAGCCCGGACCGGCTCCGCACCCCACTGGTCAGGACCGGGCCCCGCGGCAGCGGTTCCTTCCGTCCGGTCGGCTGGGAGGAGGCGCTCGACGAGGTGGCCCGCAACCTCCGCGTGAGCATGGAGAGCTTCGGCCCCGAGTCGGTGGTCCTCGGCCAGGGCACCGACCGCAACTACCAGGAGTGGGTCTTCCGCCTCGCCAACGCCATCGGCACGCCCAACGTGGTCGGACCGGCCCACGTGTGCTTCTACCCGCGTGTCATGGCGTCGATCCTCACCTACGGAGGCTTCACCTTCTGCGACTACGCCGGGGACCCGGAGGTGATCCTGCTCTGGGGCAGCAACAAGCTCAACACGCACTCCGACGGGGTCATCGGCGTCGACCTCATGGGCGCCATCGACCGCGGCAGCCGCCTGGTGGTCGTCGACCCCCGGCGCACCAGGACCGCCGAGCGGGCCGCCCTCCACCTCCAGCTGAAGCCGGGCACCGACGCGGCGCTCGCGCTCGGCCTCATCCACCTGCTGATCGCCCGCGGCTGGTACGACGAGGAGTTCGTCGCCCGGCACACCTCCGGCTTCGAGGAGCTGGAGCGGGGGATCCGCGCGTACGACCCCGTCACCGTGTCCCGCATCACCGGCCTCGGACCGGAACTCATCGAGGCGGCGGCCGAGATGTACGGCCGGGCGTCCCGCGCGTGCGTCGAGGCGGGCACGGGTGTCTCGCAGAGCGACAACGCCTTCGACACCCACCGGGCGATAGCCGTCCTCTCCGCGCTCTCCGGGAACCTCGACGCCCCCGGCGGGGACCTCATCTGGGACCCCATGCCCGTCGAAGGGCGCCGGGCGTTCCCGAGGTCCGATCTGCTCGGTGAGGACCAGGCGGCCAAACGGATCGGCGGCGCCGCCCACAAGGTGCTCTCGATGTCGGGCTGGGTGGCGCCGGGCGACCTCCAGGAAGCGATCCTCAGCGACAGCCCGTACCACGTCAGCTCCATGGTGGTCTTCGGATCCAACCCGCTGGTCTCCCACGAGAACGCGGCGGCCACCGAGGCCGCGCTGACCAAGCTGGACTTCCTGGCGGTCGCGGACATGTTCATGACGCCGACCGCGCGCCTCGCCGACGTCGTGCTCCCCGCCTCCTCGTGGCTGGAGCGCGACCAGATCGTGGAGTTCAACTCCTACATCGCGGCGCGGCAGCGCGTCGCGACGGTGGAGGGCGCCAGGTCCGACGAGGAGATGATCCTCGACCTGGCCCGGCGCCTCGATCTGGAGCAGCACTTCTACCCGGGTCTTGAGGAGGCCCTGGACGCCAAGCTGAGCGGCATCGGCCTGACGTGGCAGCAGTTCAAGAAGGTCGGCCACCTCCCCAACACCAAGCGGTACCGCAAGTACGAGACGGCCGGCTTCCGCACCCGCTCCGGACGGGTGGACCTGGCCCACCGGGGGCTCGAGGCCATGGGGTACGACGCGGTCCCGACGTTCAAGGCGCCGCCGTCCACCACGGACGCGCTGCCGTACGTCATGACCAGCGCCCACAACCTGCAGTTCTTCAACACCGAGTTCCGCCAGCTCCCCACCACGGCGCGCCGCTACCGGGAACCGCGCGTGACGATCCACCCCCGCGCCGCCGAGGCCCTGGAGGTGGGCGACGGGGACCAGGTGGAGATCTACCGGGACCCGGAGCGGCCCGGTGTGGTGATGGCGGTCAACGTCTCCGACGCGGTGGCACCCGAGGTGATCGTCGCCGACGCCGGGTGGTGGTACCCGGGCGAGGCGGACATCGCCGCCGCCACCCGGTCGTCGGTCAACCGGATCACGAGCGGCGAGCGCCGCGACAAGTACATGGGCAGCGCGATGCTGCGCGGCCTGCCCGTCGGGCTGCGCCCCGCCGTGGCGGCGGAGCCAGGAACAGCGAAAGAGGCAAGGGCAGAGGCAGGGGCCGAAGTGGGAGGTGGTGCGCATGGCGGGCATTCGACGCACTGAACGGGTCCACGAGACCGAAGTCGGTCTGCAGGGCGATGAGTTGGCGCTCAAGTACGACGACATGCAGCGCCACATCCGGGACCGGGGATGGCTGCAGGAGAAGGTCGACAGCGTCCTGGAAGCGGGCATCGACTCCGGACGCGTACTCGAAGCGGGCTGCGGCCCCGGACTGCTCGGCCTCGAATGGCTCAGCCAGAGCTCGGGAGACTGCACCCTGGTCGGCGTCGACATCTCCCCGGCCATGCTCGACAGGGCGCGCGCCAACGCGAGCGCCTACGCGTTCTCGCACCGCACCGACTACACCGCAGGCAACGTCCTGGACCTGCCGTTCCCCGACGCGTCCTTCGACCACGCCTTCAGCGCCGCGTCGCTGCACGAGTGGTCCGACCCGGTCAGAGCGTTGCAGGAGATCGTCCGCCTCGTGCG
Organism: Streptomyces sp. NPDC044106; assembly: GCF_056433985.1. Classification (NCBI taxonomy): domain Bacteria; kingdom Bacillati; phylum Actinomycetota; class Actinomycetes; order Kitasatosporales; family Streptomycetaceae; genus Streptomyces; species Streptomyces sp. NPDC044106. Next base: position 489,678 of record NZ_JBWKFZ010000001.1, on the reverse strand, counting down.
GCCCGGCGGCGCGTTCTGCGTCTCCGACCTGCGCAGGGACATCGACCGGACCACGTTCCAGTTCATGAAGGCCAACATCGCCGTCGACATGCGTCCCGGCTTCCGTACGTCAGTCCAGTCCGCGTACACGGTCCCCGAAGCCGTCGATCTGCTGAAGCGAGCCGGAATCCACGCGGACAGCGTGACGGCGGTGCAGATGGGTCTCGTCATCGTGGGACGGAAGGAGAAGGAGTCATGACCGCAGCCACAGGCCGTCATCCGTCCGCCCACCGCGGAGAAGCGGGCGCGTTCCCGTCCGACCCCGAATTCGCCGACGTCTGGCGCGAAGTGCTCGCCGAGTCCGCGTCCTGGAACGAGGCCGACTGCGCCTCGTACCTGCGGAGCTGGTGCGGCCACGCGCCCAAGGACGTCACCGAGCGGTTCGCCGGCGTGAACCACATCGGCGTCTACCTCGGCGACTACGCCAGTGACGACGAGGTGTTCCGCTGGCACGCGTACCTGGAGGGCCTGCGGAGCGCCGGAGAGATCTCCTCCGTCGAGATGGGCCCCTCCTACATCGCGCCCCGGCAGTACGGAACGCCCGGCTGGTGGCTCTCGGTGGCGCTGCCCGACGGCCGGGTGATCGAGACCTTCACCTGCCGGTCCTTCGGCGCCTGGCTGGAGCGGCCCGTCGCCGAACGCGGGCGCCTGATGTCGCACGTCGCCCTGGAGGTGTTCGCCGCGGACGACGTCCTGGCGGTCCTCGGCGGCCTCGAGCACGAGGTCGAGCACCTGGAGGCGATCGCGTACACCGAGGCCGACGAGGTGGGCCACACCTACGGGCACCTGCGCAACAACTCCACCCAGTCGGTCCTCGAAGTCGTCTACGACGCCGCGAAGGCGCAGAGCGGCGCGGGCGCGGGGGAGTCGCGACGGTGAACTGGCTATCCGGCGAGCACTGCGAATCGACCACCCTGGCCAACCTGCTGCTGAGCCGCGGCATCGAGGTCAGCGAACCACTGATCTTCGGCCTGGGCCGCGGCATCTCGTTCCTCTACTGGAACTCCAAGCACATGCCCGCCCCGTTCCTCGGCGGCCGCGTCAAGCCCGACCACCTCATCCGCAACGCCACCGGCGCCCTCGGCGTCGAGCTGCTGGAGAGTGAGACCGCCTCGCAGGCCAAGGCCGAGCGGGAACTCCTCGCCGCCCTGGACGCCGGGGAGGCCGTCGGCCTCAAGCTGGACCGCTTCCACCTGGACTACGCCCACGACAGCTTCCACTTCGCCGCCCACTACCTGACGTGCGTCGGGTACACGGCCGAGACGTACACCGTCGTGGAGACCCAGGGGCTCGGGGTGCAGACCACCGGCAGGGCCGCCCTCGGACGGGCGCGGGCGGCGAAGGGCCCGATGAGCTCGCGCAGCCTGTCCTTCCGGCTCGGCAGGAACGGATACGACCCGCGCACCCTGCCCGGCGCGTGCCGCGAGGCCATCGCGGCGACCGCCGCCGACTTCCTCGAACCGCCCATCACCAACATGGGGCACAAGGGGTTCCAGAAGGCGGCCAAGGCGATGCGCGGCTGGTGCGACACGCTCGACGACCCGAGGGCCGCGTTCACCTTCCTGTCCCACAGCATCGAGGACGGCGGCACCGGCGGCGGCTTCTTCCGCACCCTGTGGGCCGACTTCCTCGACGAGGCGGCCGAGCTGGCCGACGAACCGGCCTACGCCTCCGTGGCCCGCACCTACCGCGAACTCTCGACCCGGTGGACACGCGTCGCGGAGCTGCTGCGCGACGAGTCCGAACCGGCCGCGATGCGCAAGGCCGCCGACGAAGCGGCCGTCATCCTGGAGGACCTCGGCCGGGCCGAACGGGACGCCATGTCGAAGCTGGCGGTCACGCCGTGACGACATCGCAGACGGCCCCCGGGGCGGTCCGGACAGCGGACCGGCTGCGCGACGTGATCGGCGCGCGCCGCCGGGTCGCCCGCAAGGTCGCGCACGTCGCGTCCCTGGGCCGCGATGAGCTCGGCCGGTGGGCGGCGGGCGCGCTCGCCGAGACCGTGGCGCACGCGAGCGGGCACTCGCCCTTCTACGCGGGCCGCGTACCGCGGTCGCTGGCCGACGCCGTCGCCGCGGACCCCGAGGCGTTCCGCTCGGTGCCCTTCACCACGCGGCAGGACCTCGCCGACGCCTACCCGCTCGGCATGCTGGCGGTCCCCCGGCGCGAGGTGACCCGGTTCGACGAGAGCTCCGGTACGGGCAACGGGCAGTCCATCGCCGCCTTCTTCACGGCCGACGACTGGGTCGAGAACAACCTCATCGTGGCCCACCTCCTCTCGGCGGTCCTCGACAGCTCCGACGTGGTCGCGATCGCCGTCCCCTACGAACTCGCCGGTGTCGGCCAGGACCTGGACCGCGCCCTCGAACTCCTCGGCTGCACGATCGTTCCGCTCGGCGCCGCGTCCCCGTCCTGCCCGCCGGAACGCATGGTGCAGGCCCTGCGGCGCTCCGGCGCCACGGCGCTGATCTGCTCGGGCACCCGCGCCCTCCTGCTCGGTGAGATCGCGCGGCGCGCGGGCATCGACCCCGGCCGGGACCTCGCCGTCAACAAGATCCTGATGGCCGGGGAGGGCGCCTCACCCGCCAAGAAGGCGCGCCTCACCGAGCAGTGGGGCGCCGCCACCTACTCGATGTTCGGCATGACCGAGACCAACACGCTCGCCATGTTCTGCGCCCGCCAGGACCTGCATCTGGTCGAGACACGCACGTACTTCGAGATCGTCGACCCCCGGACCGGGGAGCGGCTGCCCGACGGCGAGGCCGGTGAACTGGCCGTGACGACGCTCGCCAGCCGGGCGATGCCCCTGCTGCGCTACCGCACCGGCGACACCTGTCAGATCGAGGCGGCGCCCTGCCCCTGCGGCTCACCGCTGCGCAGGCTGCGGCACCGCGGGCGGCTGGGGGACCGGATCGCGGTCGGCCGGGGTTCGGCCTCGCAGCTGGAGATCGAGGACGTCGTGCTCGGCGCCATGACGACGCCGCCGTACTTCTTCGCCTTCGACGTCGACGGACCCGTACTGGACATCGCGCTGCCCCCCGGCAGCGCGGCCGACCGGCGGACCAGGGACACGATCGCGGCGGAGGCCGACCGCAGGTTCGGGGCCACCACCAGGCTCGGTGTCCTGGACGTCCCGGCCTTCGAGCACGCGCTGCGGACCTCCGCCAAGCCGACCATGCGCAATTTCCTGCGCGCCGGGGAGGAGCGATCACCATGACGGAAGCAGAGCCTCCAGGCCGGCTCCCTCTCGACGGCCGGTTCCACATCGACGACACGTGCATCGACTGTCATCTCTGCCGCGACCTCGCCCCCGACAACTTCGAGGGCGACGACGAGAACGAGATCCACTACGTCCACAAGCAGCCCGAGGACGACGACGAACTCGAATGCGTCCTTGACGCCTACGAGTCGTGTCCCAGCAACTCGATCCGCTACCTGCGAATCTCCACCGAGGAGTGAGCGCGATGACCACACAGGAGTCGCAAGCGTGTCCGGTGCCCACGGTCGCGGTGAGCACCGGACCACCGGACGCCTGCCCCGCGTCGGGACCGCCCGGCAATGAGCTGGGGCCCATCGCGCCCAGCTACGACCACCTGCACCGCATCGACCTGATCGGGGCGGCGAGGGAGGCCTGCCCCACCGAGCCCGGCTCGTACGAGTCCACGGTCCGCGCGGTGTTCCAGGCGGCCGAGGTGTGCCTGCTCAACCTGGCCCGCCTGACCGACCGCGGCCGCAAGGCGGTCAAGGCCCGCGACTACGCGTCCGCCTCCCGCTACATCCAGTGGAGCATGGGCTTCCACCGGCTCCTGCGCGGCCTCGGCAAGGTGAGCCAGGAACTGCAGAGCCTCTCCGGGCGGACCTCCCGCCCCGGGGTGCGTTCGGTGGACATCGCCGAGACCGCGGGATGCCAGGCGTACATCGACGAACTGCGCGCCTTCGACGACGAGGTCCGCTGCTCGCTGCTGGTCAGCGACCCGCTCACGGTGCGGGCCACCATCGCCACCCGCAGCATCGACGACGACCTGTACCGGCTCCTGCACGGCATCCGGATCTGCAGCCACGACGCCACCAAGTGGGAGAGCGACCTCTCCGGCGTGCCGCTGCCGCTCGAAGGGGAGCTGAACACGCTCCTGGCCACGGGCCTCCTCGCCGACGCCGTCGCCGCGACCGAACTCCACCCCGGCACCATGCACGGCGAGTTCGTCGCGCTGCACCAGGTCCCGGAGATCCTCAGCGCGGAGTCCAACGACCACCTGGAGCTGGCCGTACGCGACGTACGGGCACGCACCCTCAGCAGCGCCGCGTCGCACCTGGCGCTCTGCAACGCCGTCCTCGGCCCCATGGTCGAGGCGCAGCGGGTCATGGCGGAGCTGCTCGCCACCGGCGAGTACCACGGCTTCCGGAAGAACCTCGGTCCCGCCAGCGGCACCCACTCCCTTGCGATCAAGCAGCACATGTTCAAGGACCTCTTCAAGCACTTCTGGAACGAGATCTCGACATGGCTCGGCGCGGCCGGCGAGGGCTCCCTCGAAGACGCGGCCCTGGCGATCGACGCCGAACGGCACAAGGACGCCGACTCCTGGCTCCGTCACCAGCTGCTGCACCAGGCGTTCCGGCTTCACCACACGTACCAGGAGTGGCGGCACGAGCACCTGCACATGCCGCGCAACTGCCTGGGAAGCGGCGGGACCAAGTCGATGATCGGCGTCTCCGACGGCCCCCAGGCCGTCTACAAGATGCGCGACGCCGCCAACGCCCAGCCCTCGCTGACCGCGCTGCACAGGGCGCGCGGCATGAAGCTGACCAGCGTCGTCGACTGCTCCCCGCTCACCGTGCTGCTCACCGATCCCACCTCGGTGGACTCGGAGCTGATGCGGGTCGTCGGTGAGGCCACCCGGGACTACTTCCCCGAGGTCCAGGAGCAGGGCTACCAGCAGTTCCACCTGGGCGCACCCGAGCGAATGCCGTAGGAAGGCGGGGCATGCCGATACATGAGTCCGAGACCGTCATGACGACCGCGACACCCGCGGCCGGCGCTCCCTCCCGGCCGGGCCTTGGAGCGCACGACGGCGCCACGTACGTCGAGAGTCTGGCCGACGGCCGCGAGGTCTGGGTCGAGGGCAAGCAGATCGACGTGACCACGCACCCCGACTTCCGGCCGATGCTGCGCACCCTCGCGGGCCTGTACGACCGGCAGCGCTCGCCCGCTCTCGCCCGCGAGATGACCTTCACCTCCGACGTCAGCGGAAACCCGGTCAGCCTCTCCTACCTGGCCCCGAGCACCCCGGAGGAGCTGGAGCGCAAGTGGCTCAACTCCCGGCACTGGGTGACGGGCTCGCACGGCCAGATATCCCGGATACCGGACTTCATGGCCAACGTGGTCGTGGGGCTCTACGACTTCCGTCACGCGCTCGGTGAGGTCGACCCCGTGTTCGCGGCCAACGCCGAGAACTACTACCTGCACTGCCGCGAGAACGACCTCGCGCTGACGCACGGCCTCGGCGATCCCCAGGTCGACCGGTCGGTCACGCCCATGCAGCGGCCCGAGCTCGGCCTGCGGGTCGTCCACCGGGACAGCGCGGGCATCGTCGTCCGCGGGGCCAAGCAGATCGCCACCCTCGCCCCGTACGCGCACGACGTCCTCATCTACCTCTCGCCCGCCAACTACCTGCGCGAGGACCCGGCGTACGTCTGCTGGTTCGGCGCCCGCCTGGACACCCCCGGCCTCAAGATCCTCTGCCGCCGCTCCTACAACGGGCCCGCCCACACGCTGGGCTCCCGCTTCGACGAGCAGGACGCCATGCTCGTCTTCGACGACGCGTTCATCCCCAACGACCGCATCTTCCTGCTCGACGACGCGAACACCGCCGTCAAGGGGTTCCGCGCGCTGAACCGCTGGTCCCTCTACACCGGGCAGATCCGCTTCCAGCACCGGCTCCGCGTCATGCTCGGCGTCGCGTCGCTGCTGGCCAAGTCCATCGGGGTCGACAAGTTCCGCGAGGTCGGCGCCATGCTCGGCGAGCTGGCCGCCTATGTGTCGGTGGTCGACCTCGCCCTCAAGACGGTCTCCCAGGAGGCCACCGAGACCCCGAGCGGCCTGCTCGCCCCGGGATCGACCGCGGCCCTCGACTCCATCGCAGGCCAGTTCTCCGAGCGCGCCTCGGCGATCGTGCGGCAGATCGGCGCCTCCGGGCTCATCATGCAGCCCGCCGAGGGCGACCTGGAGTCGGCGGAGCTGCGCGAGGCCCTCGACCTGTACATGGGCGGGCGCGAGACGTCGGTCGATGACAAGTCGCGGCTCTTCCGCCTCGCCGGTGATCTGGTCATCGACCGGTTCGGCATGCGGCAGGAGCTGTACGAGGCCTGGAACCGCGGCGACCCCACGAGGGTCCGCTCGATGCTCTACACCACGTTCGCCGACCTTCCGGCCTGCGAGTCCGCGGCCCGCGTCCTGGCCGACCTTTTGGAGCACCCGTGAACGACAGCATCGTCCTTGAGGGCGTCACCACCCACAACCTCAAGTCCGTCGACGTGGCGCTGCCCAAGGGCAAGTTCATCGTCGCGGTCGGCGTCTCCGGGTCCGGCAAGTCCTCCCTGGTCATCGACACGCTCTTCGAGCATTCGAAGTCCCTCTACCTCGGCGCCCTTTCGAGCAGATCCCTCGACCTGGGCGACGGCGACTACCAGTTCGACCGCATCGCCGGGACCCAGCCACCTGTAGCCCTGCGCCAGCGCGACGGCGGCTACAGCAACCCCCGCTCGACCGTGGGCACGCTCACCGGGATCGACGGGCTCTACCGGCTCCTGTTCGGCGCCGCCTCCCACCCCGTGTGCCCCGCCTGCTTCGGCGACACCGGACCCGATCTGCTCTGCCCCGACTGCGGCATCTACACCGAGCCGCACTCGGCCCAGCACTTCAGCCCCAACCGCCGCGAGGGCAAGTGCCTGCACTGCGACGGTGTCGGCGAACTGGTCGGGTTCTCCCTCGACCGGATCATCCCCGACCCGTCAAGGACGCTGAAGGAGATCTGGGACGGCGCGGACTCCGGCACCTTCGCCGTGCCCAACTGCCGCAAGGTGTTCGAGGCCATGGCGCAGGACACGGGCATCCCGCTCGATCGCCCCTTCGCCGGGCTCACCGACGAGCAGCGCGAGCGGGTCCTGCACGGCTCCGACACCGTCTACAGCATCAAGCTGAACAAAGTCACCAACGACTTCAGGTTCGAGGGAATCCTCGGCTTCCTGGAACGCGCGTACAAGAACGCCAGCAGCCCCGCCCGGCGCAACGCCTTCGCCAACTACCTGGCCAGCGAGGTCTGCCCGGCCTGCGAGGGAGGCCGGCTGCGCACCGAGTCGCTGAAGGCCTCCGTCGCCGGGCTCACCTTCCCGCAGTTCCAGCGCGACGAACTCTCCACCTCGACCGAGCGGCTCCAGGAGGCGCTCTCGGCGGGGAAGCTGCCGGGGCAGGTCCGCGGCCTTGCCGAGGAGATCGTCAAGAAGTCCACCAACATCCGGCAGGTGGGCCTCGGCCACCTCCAGCTGCGCCGCCCCATCGTCACCCTCTCCGGCGGTGAGCTGCAGCGACTGCTGCTCGCCCAGCACCTGGCGAGCGACCTGACCGGCGTCATGTACGTACTGGACGAGCCCACCGCGGGCCTGCACGACGCGGACACCGAGAACGTCCTCGCCTCGCTGCGGCGCCTGCGCGACCTCGGCAACACCGTCATCGCCATCGAGCACGACGAGAGCGTGATCACCGCGGCCGACTGGGTGGTCGAGCTCGGCCCCGGCGCGGGCTCCCGGGGCGGCGAAGTGGTCTTCGAGGGCCCCGTGGCGGAGCTTTTGAAGACGCCCGACTCCCCGACGGCGAAGGCGCTGCGCTCCCGGCCCGCCGCCCGGGAGAGCGCCGACCTGTCCGACGCCCAGTGGCTCGACGTACGCGCCCTCACCCGCAACAACGTCGAGGATCAGGCGGTACGTCTGCCCCTGCGCGGACTCACCTGCGTCACCGGAGTCTCCGGGGCCGGAAAGAGCTCGCTGATCGGCAGTCTCCACGACCGGCTGAAGGCGGGGCTCAAGAGTGTGGCGGCGGGCCGCGGCACCGGGACCGCGGGCGGCGACATCGACGGCATCCAGCATCTCGACGACGTGATCTACGTCGAGAAGCGCCCCATCGGGCGGTCCAGCCGCAGCACGCTGGCGACCTACATCGGCATCGGCGACCACATCCGCGACGCCTTCGCGGGCAGTGAGGACGCGGTCGAACGCGGCCTGGGCCGGGCCGAGTTCAGCGCCAACGTCGTCGGCGGCCGCTGCCCCGCGTGCAAGGGCCTCGGGCTCGCGGAAGTCGACATGACCCTCTTCCGCAGCGAACACGTCGTGTGCTCCGAGTGCGACGGCCGGCGCTTCCAGGACCACGTGCTCGACGTGCGGCTGCACGGCCGCAACATCCACGACGTCCTGTCGATGACGGTCGAGGACGCCCTGGCCTGGTTCGACGGTCTCGGCACCACCAAGGTCGTGAAGATCCTGACCGTCCTCGACGAGTTCGGCCTCGGCTACCTGCTGCTCGGCTCCTCCACCACCACCCTCTCCGGCGGCGAGGCCCAGCGACTCAACCTGGCCGCGGAACTCATCAAGCAGCGCCGCAGCGGCACCCTGTTCATCTTCGACGAGCCCACGCGCGGCCTGCACCCGGCCGACACCCGGCACCTGTTGGCCCTCTTCGAACGCCTCGTCGCCTCCGGCAACACCATCGTCGCCATCGAGCACACCCTGCGCGTCGTCGCCGTCGCCGACTGGGTCATCGACATCGGCCCGGGCGCGGGCCGCGCCGGTGGCAAGGTCATCCACTGCGGTACGCCCGCGGAGCTGCTCGGGGCCGAGGGCTCGGCCACCGCGACGCATCTGCGCCGGGCACTGGAGGGCCGCACCGCCCCCACCTCGCCGGGGCAGCCGACGCTGTCCGCCCGGACGATGAGCCCGCTGGCGGGGGCCAAGGAGCTGCTGCCGACCGCGGTGGCCATCGTGACCGGCTGCGACGGCGCCGCGGGGAACGGCGCCCCGGCGCCGCGCGGGCTGACCGTCGCCTCCCTCACGACGGTCTCGGAGGATCCCGGCCTCATCGGCTTCGTGGTGAAGGCGGAGAGCTCCAGCTGGGCGAGCATCGCCCCCCGGCTGCACTTCTGCGTCAACATCCTGAGCGACCAGCAGGCGGACATCGCCCGCGTCTTCGCACGCACCAGGCCCGACCTCCGCTTCGACGACGTGGAGTGGGCCGCGACCGCGAACGGCTGCCCCCGTATCGAGGGCGCCTTCGGCTTCATCGACTGCCGGACGGCCGCCAGCTACCGGATGGGGGACCACCTGCTGATCCTCGGCACGGTCCACAGGGCCGAGGCCGACGACACGCTCAAGCCGCTGCGGCGGGGCGGGAACGGGCGCGACGCCGACTACGGCTGGACCCTGGCCGGCGAGCTGGCCGAGGCGGGTGCCGCCTCATGAACCCCGTGGCAGACCGGTTCGACGCGCATTTCGCGCGGTGGCTGCGCACCCTGGAGGCCGACGCGCACCACGGCTCCTCCGTGACAGGGGAAGCCCCGCCGCTGTCCGCGCCGGTGAGGTACGGCGAATGGGCGGCCCCTGACGGTGACACGCATGCGATCCGGATGACCCAGCCGGAGTGGGTGCTTGGCCAGCTCGACCTCGTCACCGCCCTCGGCGACCTCATCACCCCCGACGACGTGGCGGTCGTCGCCGTCCCCTACGAACTGTCCCTTGAGGGAGCCGCCGTCGAGCGGGCCATCGAAGCGCTCGGTGCCTGCCTCATCAGCGTCGGCACCAGCAACACGATCTGCCCGGTCCCACGGCTCCTCGACCTGATCCACCGGTACGAGGTGACGACGCTGGCCTGCCCGCCCCAGCTGGCCGCCGAACTGGCCGCGCTCGACGAGGCGGCCGGACGGGACCCGAGGGCGTCCACCGTCCGCACCATCCTCGCGACCCGCCCTGCCGCCCCCGAGCGGCTGCGGCGCGTCGCGGCGAGGTGGGGCGCGGTGGCCTCCGGGGTCTTCAGCACCCCGTTCAGGCCCGCCACGGCCACCACCTGCGCGGCCGGGCGGCTCCACCTGCTGGAGGACCGCTTCGATGCGGGCCTCCGGTCGCCGACGCCGGGCCGCATCGACCGCGACGCCACCCGTGGGGAACTCGTGCTCACCGTCCCCGGCTCCCAGTCGGCCGCGCCGGTGGAACTGCCGACCGGAGAGCTCGTCGAACTCCGCCCACCGCACACGCCCTGCGCGTGCGGCTCCGAACGGCGCGTCGTCACCCCGCTCGGACGGGTGGCCGACGCCGTCGCCACCCCGGAGGGCCCGATCACCCAAGTCGACGTGGAGCACTGCCTGTTCACCTCTCCGGAGCCCCGGGGGCAGGTCGCGAGTACGCGCGAAGGCGAGCGCCTGTCCGTGGCCTTCGCCGTACGGAGCAGCGGCGGTCCGGCGCTTCAGGAGCTCGCCCTGAGCCGGCTCGGGCCCGCCGTCGAGCTGACGCCGTTCGTCGAAGACATCGCCGGAACCGACACCCGCACGAGGAGCAGCAGATGAAGGTAGCGGTAGTCCAGACACGCTGGGCCGACGATCCGGCCGACGGCCTGCGCAACGCCCACAAGGCCATCGAGGAGGCCACCGAGTCCGGCGACGTCGACGTGCTCTGCTTCCCGGAGTTCTTCCTCGGCCCGCCCTGGTACATGCCGGGCCAGGACCACCTGCGGGGCCGCACCGACACCCGCATCCCCGGACCGGTCATCGAGACCTTCCAGGAACTGGCGCGCGGCACCCGCACCAACATGGTGCTCGGCGCGATCGTCGAGGAGCTCGACGACGGCATGTACAGCAACACCTCGCTGTTCCTGAACAGGGACGGCGAGATCGCCGGGCGGGCCGCCAAGGCGCACATGTTCGGCAACGAGATCGTGGTGTGCCGCCCGGCCGACTCGCTGGGCATCATCGAGACCGACTTCGGCCGGGTCGGGCTCGCCGTCTGCTCCGACTTCTGGGTGCCCGAGGCCATCCGCGTCATGGCGCTCGCCGGGGTGCACACCGTCTTCGTACCGGGCGGTACACTGCGCCAGAACCAGGCGCTGATGGTCAACGCGCTCCGCACCACCGCGTACCTGAACGGCGTGAACGTGGTGTACGCCAGCTCCGTCGGCCTGGTCGAGGGCACCCGGGGCGACCGGGTGGTGCAGATCCACTTCGCGGGCACCAGCCTCGTGGTGTCACCGGAGGGCGTGATGGCGCAGGCCGGCAGCGCCCGGCCGCAGATCCTCCACGCCGACCTGGCTCCGCCGCCCCCGGACAACGACGGCAGCGACTGGATCGCCATGCGGCGCCCCGGGGCGTACGGGCCGCTCCTCGGAGCGTACGAGGGCATGAGCCGTGACCTCGCGGCGGAGCTGCGCACCAACCTGGCCGAGGACGCCGGACAGCAGCGGCAGCCGACCGGGGCCCCCGCGACGCAGCCGACGGGAGCGTGACGATGACCAGGATCTTCGTGGCCCAGTACCGCCGCCACGCCGACGCGCAGAGCACCGTGGACGCGGTCCTCAAGTACCTCGACGCCAAGGTCACGGCCCGGGCCGGATTCGTCGTGCTGCCCGAGAACGCCTTCGCCCCCGCGACCGCGGGCCCACTGCCCGCCGCGCTGCGGGACCAGGCCCTCGAACGCCTCGCCGAGCTGGCCCGGCGCCACGGCACCTACGTACTCACCGGATCGTGGGCCGAGGAGCACGGACCCGGCGGGAGCCCGCACCAGGTCACCCACCTCCTGGACCCCGCAGGCGAGGTCCGTGCCGTCGTCCGGCGCGCCGTCGACGACCGGGGCCGCACCCTCACCGGCGACGACTTCCCCGTGGTGGACACCGAGCACGGCCGGGTCGGGGTGCTGCTCGGCCCGGACTTCTGGCTGGTCGAGCCGCCCCGCATTCAGTGCCTCGCGGGAGCCGAGCTCCTTCTCGTGGCCGGTTCGACCAGTGGCGCGGCGACCGACAGCCAGCACGCCGCGGTCTGGGGCCTCGCCACGCTCAACACCGTCGGCATCGCCCTCGCCAGTGCGCTCGACGCGCCATCGGCGGGCGGCTCCGGCGTCGCCGTCCCCGACGGCTTCCTGGCCTGGGCCGGCACCCAGGAGGCCGTGGTCAGCGCCGCCTGGGACCTGGCGCACATCCGCCACCTGCGCCAGCCGGACCTGCGCTTCCAGGAGACCCTGTGGTTCGGCCTGTGGGCGCGGCGGCCCGACCTGTACACGAGCCTCGCCGACGGGGAGCACCCCTCCGGCGCCGCCGTCGACGCGGGGAGCTGACATGCGCCGAGCCGGTCTCCCCGAATCCGCGGTACGCACCGACATCACCGCGGCCCTCGCCGAGGACGTCCGCTGGCCCCGGGTGCTCAACTCCATCTGCACCCAGCCGCATCCGCTGGCCGTCGAGATGTCCCACGCCGCGGCGCACACCAACCTCGGCGACGTACGGATCTTCCGCGGCACCAAGCGGATCGAACGCAAGGTCGTCGCGCTCCTCCTGGACCTGCTCGGCCACCCCCGGGGGGCGGGGAGCCTGGTCTCGGGGGGCACCGAGGCCAATCTGCTCGCCGTCCTCGCCGCCCGCCAGGAGGCGCGGATCTCCGGACGGCTGACGGAGCGCCCGGAAGTCGTCGTCGGAAGCACCGTCCACTTCTCGTTCGACAAGATCTTCGCCGCCCTCGGCATCACCCCCGTGCGCGTCCCCGTCGACGACGGTCTGCGGCTCGCGCCCGACGCCGTGGCGGCGGCGGTGACCGAGCACACCATCGCGGCGGTGGCCACCGCGGGGAGCAGCGAACTGGGGGTGGTGGATGCGGTCGACGACATCGCCGCCGCCCTCGCCGGGCGCGGGGTGTGGCTGCATGTGGACGCGGCCACGGGAGGCTTCATCATCCCGTTCGCGCGCGAACTCGGCCGCCCGCTGCCGCAGTTCGACTTCCAGGTCGACGGCGTCCGGTCGATCACCATCGACCCCCACAAGTACGGCCTGGCGAACGTCCCCGCGGGCGCGATCCTCTTCCGGGACCAGGAGGCGTACCAGGCCGACTCGTTCTTCCTCGACACCCCCGCGCACACCACGCTCCTCGGCACCCGCCCCGGCAGCGCCGCGGTCGCGACCTACGCCGTACTCGAACACCTCGGCAGGGACGGCTTCGTCGAGGTCACCCGCGCCAACTACGAGAACACCCGCTACCTGACCACGCAGCTGGCCGAGGCCGGGTACGACCTCCTCGTCGAACCCGACCTGAACATCGTGGTCGCCCGGGTCCCGCACGCCGCCGAGGTGTCACGCCGCCTCGACTCCGCGGGCTGGATCGTCTCCACCTCCAGGCGCTTCGACGACGGGCTTCGCCTCGTGGTGGCCAGGCACGTCACCCGGGACGTCATCGACGAGTTCCTGCCCGCCCTGGTCAAGGCCGATCACGAAGTCCGGGCGGAGGCGGCCGGATGAGGGCTCCCGCCCTCGCCACGACGATCCCGATCCCCTAGGAGTCCCACGTTGAGCCTGTTCCGCGGAGAAGGACTCACCCTTGCCGCCGTCCAGACGCGGATCGACCCAGGACGGCGCGAGGAGAACCAGGCCCGCGCGGCGGACCTGCTCGCCTCGGCGGCCGAGCAGGGCGCAGGCCTGGCCTGCCTGCCCGCGTCCTTCGCCACCGGAGTCAACTTCCCCTCGCTGCGCAAGGACGCGACGCCCCTGGACGGCCCCGTCATGAGCTTCCTCGCCGAGCAGGCGCAGCGGCACACGATGCACATCGCGGCCGGCGTGCTCCTCTCGGAGGGCCGGGACATCTACGACACCGCCGTCCTCGTCGGCCCCTCGGGCGACCTGCTCTGCCTGTACCGCAGGGCCTGTCTGTGGGCGGGCGAGCGGGACTACCTGGCGGCCGGGGAGCCCGTCGACGCCGTCAAGACCCCGATCGGCCGCATCGGCCTCCAGGTCAGCTACGACCTGCGCTTCCCCGAGGCGAGCAGGCACTTCCTCACCCAGGGCGTCGACGTCGTCGTGTGCGTCGCGGCCCTGTTCGCCGACTTCTCGCACCACGTCAGGACCCTGGCCCGGGCCCGCGCCGCCGACAACGCCACCGCCCTCGTGTTCAGCAGCGGCTCCGGCGAGAACCGTTTCGTGGGCATGCCGTACGTGGGCCGCAGCTGCATCGTCGACGGCCTGACCCAAGGCGTCACCGACGACGACGCCGATGTGCTCGCGGAGGTCCCGGCCCGCAGCCGCGAGGGCGTCGCGACCGCCACGCTGTACCCGCGCAGGCGGCAGAAGACCAGTGCCGGGCTGCCGTTCCGTGCGGACACCGAGGCGACCTGGCGCACCTCCTACATCTGGGAGGGGCCGTGACGGCACCGGCTTACCGAAGGCGCGACGCCCAGGCGTCACCACCAGGCTCCGGCTTCAGCGTGTCGGAGTGGCTCGGCGACGTGTTCCGGCTCGTGGCCCTCGACCTCCGCCAGTTCTTCGACAACCGGCTGTACGCCGTCTCCACCTTCCTCACGTCCGTGTCGATGGTCCTCGCCTTCGGCGCGGCCACGGACCAGATGGACAGCCCCACCGCTGACGCGGCCAACTTCTTCGACTTCGTGTTCCCCGGCATCCTCGCCGCGGGCATCATGTTCAGCTGCACGTACTCCGTCGGCTACACGATCATCGTCGACCGGAACCGGCGCACCATCGAGGACCTGATCCTCTCGCCCCTCTCGTACTCGGGGTTCCTCCTGGCGCGGTTCGTCGGAGTCACCCTGAAGTGCCTCTTCCAGTTCGCCGCGGTCCTGCTCCTCGGCCTCCTGGTGTTCGACGCCGCCGTCGACTCCGTGCCGCTCGCCACCCTCGCCTTCGTCACCGGATGTCTGGCGTTCGCGGGGCTCGGTGTGGTCGTGGCCACCTTCTCCAACGAGATCTCGTTCCCCGCCGTCGTCAACATCATCGTCATCCCGCTCATGTACTTCGCCGGTGTCTTCTTCCCCCTGCAGAACCTGGGGTGGGTGGGCGACGTCATGGAACGGCTCCCGCTCTCCGTCAACGTCGAGCTGTTCAGGGCGGCCACCGGGCAGGGCCCGTCGCCGTCGGTGGAGACCATCGTCCTGGCCGTCGCCTACGCCGTCGTGGCGGTGGGTGTGTCGGCGTACGCCTTCAGACAGAGGATCGGCCGTGGCTAGCGCACACGACAACCGCGTCCCGGTGCTCCAGGTCTCCGGCCTGGCCTACCGCGTCAGCCCCGAATTCGGCCTTCAGGGCATCGGGTTCGACGTCGGGGCGGGTGACGGCGTCGCGATCATCGGGTCCAACGGCGCGGGCAAGACCACCCTCATCAGGCTCATCGCCGGGCTGCTCAAACCCCGGGCCGGCGACGTGCGGGTGTGCGGCACCGAGGCCAGGCGCTGGGGCAAGGTGAGCCGCCACATCGGCTACGTACAGCAGTCGAAGGAGCTGCCCGACGGAGTGACGGTCGAGGCGTACGTACGCCATCAGCTCCGCCTGCACCGGGCCGAACCCGCCCGGCTGCCCGAACTCCTCGCCCTGGCCGACCTGGAGAGCTACGCCGGGCAGTACGTGCGGACGCTGTCCGGCGGCAGCCAGCGCAAGCTGCACATCATCACGGCCGTCGCGCACCGCCCCGACCTGCTGATCCTCGACGAGCCGACCTCGGGCCTCGACCCCGGCGCCCGGCAGACGCTCCTCGAACTGCTGGCCAACCTGAAGAAGGACGGCGTCGGCGTGCTCTACGCGAGCCACCACCGCCAGGAACTCGACGCCCTGGCCGACTCCGTCGTCGTCCTGCACAAGGGCCGACAGGCCAAGGGCGCCTCGCTGGACGACATCGCCCGCTCGGCGGGCAACCCGCGCCTCGCCCTCGAAACGTATCCGGACGCCGACCCCGGACCGCTCCAGAGCTGGTCCGAACGGCTCCTCCAGAGCCACGAAGGCGTCCGGGCGGTCCGTCCGACACGCACCGGCGCCGACATCGAACTGCCCGACGGCGAGCACCCCGAGGCGCTCGGAGAGATCGTCTCGCTCGCACACGCCGAAGGCATCGGGCTTCGTGCCGCCTTCTACCACCGGGCCACTCTCGCGGAGATCGTCCGGACCATCGCCCACCACGAAGGACTGGGAGAGAGCTGATGAGCATCACGACGACCAGCATGCCG
Organism: Streptomyces sp. NPDC044106; assembly: GCF_056433985.1. Classification (NCBI taxonomy): domain Bacteria; kingdom Bacillati; phylum Actinomycetota; class Actinomycetes; order Kitasatosporales; family Streptomycetaceae; genus Streptomyces; species Streptomyces sp. NPDC044106. Next base: position 473,406 of record NZ_JBWKFZ010000001.1, on the reverse strand, counting down.
TTCTGGAAGGAATATCCGGAGCGGGACAGCGAGTGGGTCAGGCAGTACCCCACCAAGCACGTCATGGTCACCGAGGAGGAGGTCTTCACCACCAAGCCGATGGGTGTGTACATGCACATCCCGTTCTGCAACCGGCTCTGCTTCAGCTGCCCGTACATCAAGTTCCAGACCGAGCGCGACCTGACCCTGGCCTACCTCGACGCCCTCAAGGCCGAGATCACCAACTACGCGAACCGGCCCTACATCCAGGACCACACGATCACCCTCGGCTACATCGGCGGCGGCACGCCGACCTCGCTGACCGCCCAGCAGCTCGACGACCTGCTCGGGCACCTGCACAGCAGCTTCAACTTCGCGCCCGACGCCGACTTCTCCATCGAGACCACGCCGATCGACATCACCGAACGCAAGGCGAAGGTGCTGCTCGAACGGGGCGTGCGCCGCATCAGCCTCGGTGTGCAGACGTTCGTCGAGGAGGAGCTGAAGAACCTGGGCCGCCCCAGCGACCCGGAGATGCTCAAGGCCAGCATCCGCCTGCTGCAGGCGGCCGGCTTCGAGAACATCAACATCGACCTGATGCACGGCATCAACGGGCAGACCATGGAGGGCTGGGAGCACAGCCTCGATGTGGCGATCGACCTCGGCGTCACCTGCGTGTCCTTCTACACGTACATGGAGTTCGCCCAGGTCTCCACCAAGCGCCGCAAGCTGCCGCCCGTCCCGGACCGCCAGACGGTCGACGACATGTTCTTCTTCGCCGCCGACAAGCTCACCAAGAACGGCTTCCTCGGCTACTACGGCGACTGTTTCGCCAAGCCGGGCTTCCAGCCCAAGTACGGCGAGACGTCCTGGAGCGAGGACATCCCCATCATCCCGCTCGGCCCCACCGCCACCGGCCACCTGCGTGAGCACTGGTACTTCAACGAACCCGACATCGGGCGGTACGTCCAGACCGTGCGGGAGGGCCGTCTGCCCATCTCGATGGGGCGGCACATCCCCAAGCCGGAGGCCATCCGCAGGTCGATGGTGCTCGGCGTCAAGGCGGGCCGGGTCAACCGCGAGCGCTTCATGCGGCTGCACGGCGTGGACTTCATGGAGATGTTCGCCGACGAGATCTCCGACCTCGTCGAGAAGGGCCTCGTCGAGGTCAAGGACGACGGCATCGAGGTGACGGGCCCCAAGGGCTGGTACTACCTCGACAACATCTCCAAGGCGTTCTACTCCCCGGAGTTCCGCCGCTATCCGCAGCACCTGGGGGCCGACATCACCGGCTTCATCTCGCCCCAGCGTGCCCTTCCCCTCGCTGTTGTCAACGCTGGTTCTGAAGGAGGCTGCAATGACTGTTGAGGCGCCGCTGCTGGACCTCGCCGAGCGGGTCCCCCTGACGCAGCCCTACACCGACATCGAGGCCGTCCGCGCGTACGACCTCGGCATGCGCCGCTCCGCCCTGATGGCGTACAAGCGCCCGACCGAGCGCATCCTGGCGGCCCACCGCGAGGGCATGACCGACTTCGTCGACATCGGCTTCAACACGGGACTCCTCTCCCTGCACGTCTCCGGGCGGCTGCCCGAAGTCGCCGTGTCGGGCGTCGAGGAGCACAACAACCTCGTCGACGTCGCCGAGGACAACCTGACGCTGTGCGTCTGGGCCAACACGGCGGGGGACGTCGAGTTCGAGCACTCCAAGCTCAGCCGGCTCCCCTTCGCCGACGACTCCGCGGACATCGTCTACTCGTTCTCCTCGCTGCACCGCTGGCGCCGCCCCGTGGAGACGCTCAAGGAGGCCGCGCGCATCTGCAAGCCCGGCGGGACGGTCCTCATCGAGGACGTGAACCGGCTGGCCGAAGAGGGGCACATCACGTTCATCCTCCAGTTCGTCAAGGAGGGCGGCGAGCAGTTCATGCGCTCGCTCAAGGCCGCCTACTCGCCGGAGCAGATCCGGGAACTGCTGCACGAGGCCGGGCTCGACGACTGGCACGTGGTCGAGGAGGACCTGGGCCTCGTCATCTCCAACCGCCCCGTCGTTCCGGTGAGCATGTGATGGGCCGACTCAAGATCGCGGTCGTCCAGATGGAGTCCAAACTCGGGCGGGAGCCCGCAAACCTGCGGCGGGCCGAACGCTACGTCAAGCAGGCCGCGGCCGAGGGCGCGGGCCTCGTCTGCCTCCCGGAGGCCTTCCTCACCTCCGGCAACATCCTGGAGGTCGCCGACGTGGCGGTCACCATCCCCGGCGACGCCACCGACCACCTGTGCCGCCTCGCCGCCGAGCAGGGCGTCCATATCGTCGCGGGGCTCCTGGAGCGGGGCGAGGACGCCGCGTACTACAGCACCTCGGTACTCATCGACCGCACCGGCGAGCTGCGCGGCACCTACCGGCGCGTGCACCGCCACGAGCTGGAGAGCCGCTACCTGTCCGGTGGCAGCGAGTACCCCACGTTCGACCTCGACATCGGGCGGATCGGCCTCATGCAGGGCTACGACGTGAACTTCCCCGAAGTGACCAGGGAGTACCTGCGCCGCTCGGTGGACATCGTCGTGTGCTCCGCGCTGGTGCCGGACATGTTCACGTACCTGGTCGACATGCGACTGCCGGTGCGGGCGGTCGACGGCGAGTGCGTGCTCGCCTTCGCCTCCGGCGTCGGCAGCAACCTCTACGCCGGCTTCGGCTACATGGGGCGCAGCCAGATCCTGGCCGACCCCCTCTTCCTGGAGTCGGAGCGATTCGACTTCGAGGACGGCGACGAACGCATGGTGCTGCTCGCCGAGGGCGAGGGCGTGGGCGTCGTCGAGGTCGACATCGACCGGATGCGCCGCTACCGGGACAAGGCAACACTGCGGGGCGACGCCCAGCCTGGCACCTACTGGCGGCCGGTCACCGACGCCGCCACGGCACCGGCCACGGCGTCCCTCCATACGTAGGAGCGTTCAATGCGAGTCCTCCTGATCTCCACCAACAAGATCCGCGTTCCCCGTCCCGCCCTGCCGATCGGCATGGCCTACATCGGCGCCGCCGTCAAGAAGGCCGGACACGAGGTCGACGTCCTCGACCTCCTCTGGGAGTCGCGCGAGCTCAAGGCCGTGCGCGAGAAGCTGACCTCCACCACCTACGACGTGGTGGGGATCGCCGTCCGCAACCTCGACAACCTCACCTTCGTCGACCCGATCTTCTTCGGCCCGCTCACCGAGAAGATCGTGCAGTGCGTCCGCAAGTACACCGAGGCCAAGGTCGTCCTCGGCGGCTCCGGCTTCTCCGTCGAACCCCTCGCCTTCTTCGAGTACGCCCAGCCCGACTTCGGCATCGCCGGCGAGGGCGAGGTCGGCATGGCGCAGCTGCTGCAGTACCTGGAGGTCGGCGGGTCGCTCGACACCATCTCCGGCCTCTGTTACGTCGACGACGAGGGCCACTTCGTCCACAACCCGCCCAACACGGGCTTCGACATCGGGGCGCTGGTGCCCGACCGGTCCCTGTACGACCCCCGCTACTTCGAGGAGGGAGTCTCCGCGGCCTCCGACCTCACCCGGGACACCCAGCCCGCCATCGAGACGCTCCAGACCAAACGCGGCTGCAAGCTGTACTGCTCCTACTGCATCATCCGCAAGACGGAGGGCAAGGGGAACCGCTTCAAGGAACCGGCGGCGGTGGTGGACGAGATCCAGCGGGCGATGCGGGAGAACCCGGAGGTCAAGGAGTTCGAGATCGTCGATGCCACCTTCAACTTCCCGCTCGACTACGCCGCCGACGTGTGCAACGAGATGGTCAAGGCCAAGCTCGACGTTCCCTGGTACTGCCAGCTGACACCCAACGCGGTCACCCCGGAGTTCATCGAACTGCTCGCCGCGGCCGGCTGCATCCGGGTCGACCTCGGCACCGACGCGTTCACCGACGAGGCCCTCGCCGACCTGCTCAAGGGCTTCGACCTGGCCCGTGTCGTCGAGGTCGACCGGTGGTTCACGGCCAGCAGCATCGAGCACACGCACTGCGTCTTCCTCGGCGGCCCCGGGGAGACCTCGGCGGCGCTGCGCGAGTCCATCGACTTCACCGAGCGCTACCTCAACCCCGCCCAGATCTACGCCAACCTAGGCATCCGCATCCTCAGCGGCACCAAGCTCCTGAAGCAGGCGGTGAAGGCGGGCATCATGGAGGATGGCCAGGGCACCTTCGTCCCCGCCTACTACGTCGAGCCCGAGATCGTGCGGGACCGGGACACCCTCGACTTCGTGCGCAACGCCTACCTCAGCCACAAGAACTGGTACCTGTGGTGGGGGCTGCGCGGCCAGACCCTGAGCGAGCGCGCCCAGTACTCGGTCGAGACGGTCGCCGAGATGCAGCGCGAGTACACCTACGCGATGGCGGGCAAGCCGCGGCTGCGGCCCGCCCGGCCGAAGGCCAAGCCGGTGGCCCTCACGCTCGGGACGCCCGCATGAGACCCGAAACCGCAGCCACCGCACTGCGGGAGCTGCTCGCACGCCACGCGGACCCCGCGTTCGCGGACAGGATGCAGCGCTACTTCCCCGCCCCCGTCCCGGCGCTCGGTGTGGGCAACCGCACCGTCGCCGACCTGACATACCGCTGGGTGGGCGACCATCCGGACCTCTCGCCCGCGGACCGGCTCGCGATCGCCGACACGCTCATCGGGGAGTCCGCGCACCACGAGGAGACGCTCGCCGGCTTCGCCCTCCTGCACAAGGCCGCCAAGAAGCAGCTGGGCGGCGAGCTGCTCGACCACGCCCGCACCTGGCTCGACCAGCACGTCACCAACTGGGCCCAGTGCGACGACCTGTGCCTCAAACTGCTCTACCCCTACCTCCTCGGTCACCTCGACGAGATCCCCCGGACCCGGACGTGGATCCACGGCGGCCCATGGGCCCGGCGGGCCGCCAACGTCGCGGTGGTCAAGTTCGTGCGCCGGACCGTGGGCAGGACCGTCTACGAACTCCCGGTCAGCCATGTGTTCGACAACTGCACCGCGCTCATGGCCGACGACGAGTTCTACGTCCAGAAGGGCGTGGGGTGGCTGCTCAAGGTCACCGCCCAGGTCCATCCGGAGGCCGTCGACGAGTACCTGCGGACCTGGCACGGGCGGATGCGGCGGGACACGTTCAGGTACGCGCTCGAAGGGATGAGCGCCCACGACCGCTCCGTACTCATGGCACTCAACGGAGGTGTGCGCGCATGAGCGATACGAACGGCTACGTGCACCGGCCCGGCATCCACAGCGAGAGTGCCTGCCAGCGCAACGTCCTGGCCGCCGCAGGGCACGACATCGACGAGCACGTCATCTTCGGGCTCGACGGCGGCTTCGGCTTCTCGTACTTCCCCACCCGGGGCAACACGCCCGACATCGTCGTCGGGAAGCAGGTGGTCATGCCGCTGCGGGCGGCGCGGCTCCTCGGCGTCGAGGTCCAGGCGCACACCCCCAAGTCCGCAGCGGGCCTCGCCGCGCTCCTCGACGCCGTGCCGGCCGTCACCACCCGCGTCGACATCGGGCTCATGCCGTACTGGGGTCTGGAGGGCAGGGCCTCGTTCGGCGGCTACTTCGTCAACGTCGTCCGGGCGACGGGTCAGGGCGAGTTCGAGGTCTCCGACCCGGCGTTCGACAGCAGCGTGCGGGTGAGCGCCGACGACCTCAACGCGGCGCGTTCCAGCCGGAGTTCACCGCCGCTCAACCCCGACTGGCGGACCTACACCTTCGGCGCGCCGCGCAACTCGCCCCGGCTCGACCTGGTGGGGCCCGTCGCCGTGCGCACCCTGAGCCGGGAGGTGCTGAGGCCGGGCAGCCGGAGCCTGGGCATCCCCGCCATGAAGGTCCTGACGACGACCGCCCCCTCCTGGCCGGCGAACAAGCGCGGCGAGGTGGAGGACGTCGACCTCCAGGGCAACGTCATCACCACGAGCGCGCTGGCCAGGCAGCTCCTGCACCTGGGACGCCAGATCGAGTCCTTCGGCACGGGAGGCGGGATGTTCCGGCCCGTGATCGCCCGGTTCCTCAGCACCGTCCACGAACACTGCGACAACCCCAGGTACGCGGAGGCGGCCGACCTCTTCGGCCAGAGCGCGGAGCACTGGACCGGGCTGGGGAAGGCGCTCCTCGCCCGCAGCGCCTGCGCCGACGACGCCGAGCTGAAGAGTCTCGTCGACGAGGTCGTCACCTCGGTCCGCGCGTCCATGGATCTTGAGAAGCGGGCCCTGGCCGGCCTGACGACCGTGTAGGAGAGACATGGACGCCGACGAAGAGGCCCTGAAGCAGGGGCCCACGATGTGGAACCAGTACGTACGACGGCGCAGGGCCGAGGGTCACCGGGCGGATCTGCGCGGCGCGCACCTGTCGGGCGCGGACCTGAGCGATACCGACCTCGCCCACGCCGACCTGCGCGGAGCCGTGCTCCGCGCGTCGTACCTGATGTCAGCCGATCTCCGCGGCGCCGACCTCGACGGCGCCGACCTGAGCGAGGCCTACCTGATCCGCGCGGACCTGGTGAACTGCCGCCTCGTCGGAGCCGACCTGGACGGCGCCGACCTCAGCGGAGCCGATCTCACGGGCGCGCACCTCGACCCCTCGTTCACGCGGTCACAGGTCATCTCCGACTACCTCACCATCTGGCCGTCGAAAGGCAAGGAGAGTCATCAATGATCGTCCTGGGCTACAACGGATTCGGCAAAGCCGAGGAGCTGTTCGCACGCCTCTACCGGGCGACCGGCATCGACCGTCACCTGCTGTTCGGCCATGACTCCGGGGCGGCCCTGATCGTCGACGGCGAGCTGGTGGCGGCGGTCGAGGAGGAACGGCTCATCCGGGTGAAGAAGACGTCCAGGTTCCCCGCCGACGCGGTGAGCTGGTGCCTGGAGACGGGCGGTGTCACCCTCGACGACGTCGACGTCGTGGCCTTCTCCTGGCAGTTCTCCGACGACGTCATGGACAAGATGATCGCGGAGATCACCGAGGACGGTACGGCGAGCCCGGCACAGAAGTTCTCCCGCCTCGAGCGCCTCGCCGAGACCTACGCGGCCCTGTTCAGCGAGGAGGCGATCCTCGCCGACTTCTTCGAGCACACCGGCCACCGCCTCGACCCGCGGAAGCTGAAGCTGGTGCCCCACCACCTCGCCCACCTCATGACCGGCTACCACCTGGCCGGTGGCGGCGACACCGCCTTCGTGGTCAGCGACGGCCGCGCGGAGTGGCTTTCGGCGATCATGGGCGAGGTGCGGGACGGCGAGGTGCGGATCCTGGACGACGTGAGCATCGACTCGCGGCACTCCCTGGCCATGCTCTTCTCGGTGGTCACCAGGTACCTCGGCTTCATGCCGAACAACGACGAGTACAAGGTGATGGGCCTGGCCGGCTACGCGCCGCCCCCCACCGAGAACCCCTTCCTGGAGCACGTGGTCGAACTGCTGCCCGACGGCACGTACACGATCCCGTACCCCGCGAGCGCCGTCCCCGCCTACTACGCCCTGTTCGACCGCATCTTCGACGCGGGACCCTCGCAGCGGGAGGACTTCGACTTCCGCGTACGGGTCGCGAGCGCCGCCCAGCAGATGATCGAGGTGGTGACGGCCGCGCAGCTGGGGGTGCTTGAGCGCCGGAGCGACCTGCCGCGGCTCGTCTTCGAGGGCGGCCTCGCACTGAACTGCGTGAACAACACCAAGCTCCTTGAGGGCTCACGCTTCACCGACATGGACGTGAGTTTCGGGGCGTCCGACGTCGGTGTGGCGCTGGGCGCCGCCCTGCACGCGAGCCGGGAGGCGGGTGACGATCCCCGCCCCGGCAAGTCCCCCTATCTCGGGCCCGAGTTCGACCGCGACGACATCCTGGCCGCCCTCGACAAGTTCGCGCAGCAGGTCGAATGGCGCGAGGTCGACGCCGGGCGGGTGCCCGCCGAGACCGTCGAACTCCTGCGGGACGAGAACGTCGTCGGCTGGTTCCAGGGACGGATGGAGTACGGGCCGCGCGCCCTGGGCAACCGGAGCATTCTCGCCAATCCCCGCTTCCCCGGCATCAAGGACCTGATCAACGAGCGGATCAAACAGCGGGAGCAGTTCAGGCCCTTCGCCCCCGTCGTGCTGGAGGAACGCGCGTCCGACGTCTTCGAGACCGGCAAGAAGGACTCCTCGCCCTACATGACGTTCGTGTTCCCCGTGCGCCCCGAGTACCAGGAGCTGATCCAGGGCGCCTGCCATGTGGACGGCACGGCCCGCATCCAGACGATCAACGACGACAGCAACCCGAGGCTCGCGCAGGTACTGCGCCGGTTCAACGAGCGGACCGGGGTGCCGTGCCTGATCAACACGTCGTTCAACGTGGCGGGAGAGCCGATCGTCTGCTCACCCGTGGACGCCATCGCCTGCTTCCTGAACACGGAGATGGACCACCTCGTACTCGACAACTTCTTCGTACGGCGCTCCACGGAGGCGTGAAACGGGAGGGCGCGGGGCGGGCGCGGCCGATGAGCGTGACATCCTCAGGATTCGCCCTACGGTAGGTGGCCGAGCCGCCACACCGGTGCGATGAACCGCTCGGCCGTGGGCTCACCGCCGCTTGCCGCCGCCTCCCGGGACTGAGCCGACCAATGCCATCAACACTGTCAACATCATCAACCTCAGCCACGCCGAACTACGACGTGAAGAAGGACAAGGACCTGCGGGGCCTGTACACCGCGAAGAAGAAGTTCGAGGTCGTCGACGTGCCGGCCATGAGGTTCCTCATGGCCGACGGGGAGGGCAGCCCGAACACCTCGCAGCTGTACCGGGACATCGTGCAGGCGCTGTACGCGACCGCGTACGCCGTCCGGGCCCTCGCCATCGACGAACTCGGCAAGAAGCACACGGTCGGCCCGCTCGAAGGACTGTGGTGGGCCGACGACCTGCAGGCCTTCACGACATCACGCGACGAGGACGGCTGGCAGTGGCGCCTCATGATCGTCCAGCCCGACTGGATCACCGGCGAGCTCTTCGCCGAAGGCCGGAAGCGGGCGATCGACAAGAAGGACCTGACCGCAGGCGACCGCGTCCGCCTCGACGAGTTCCACGAGGGCAAGTCGGTCCAGGTCCTGCACACCGGCCCCTACAACCAGGAGGGCCCCACGATCGCCCGCATGCACGACGAGTTCATGCCGGAACAAGCCCTCAAGCCCCGCGGCAACCACCACGAGATCTACCTCTCCGACGCCCGGCGCACGGACCCATCACGCCTGCGCACGATCCTGCGCCAGCCCGTGGAGCCTGCCGGGGGCTGACGTCTGCTGTCCTGGGCCGTGCGGGGCAGGGCTCGTGTGGGCCCCGTCGCCGGAGGCCTTCGAGGAGGCGCGGCGGCGCGACGTGCCCGTTCTGCTCTCGGTCGGGTACTCCGCGTGCCACTGGTGTCAGTGAACTCGCGAAACCAGTAGTCGGCGGTGCTCACACCTCTCTGGTGGTCACGCGGTTCCCGCAGGGCTTCGACCACTCATCGCGGTCAAAAGTCAGGACGATCACGGGGCTGGGGCACGGAGCGCGAGTGCGGCGATCGCGTAGTTGTGCCCATGGAGCCCCCTGCGTCCCGAAGCAGCGTCACTGCGGAAAGCGAGCCCTCCTGGTTGACCGGTTCCACCCGCAGCTGAGAGAGCACCCACTTCAAGCACACCAGATCGGTCTTCCCATGCGCGGCTTCGACGATGGTCAGCGCCGAGACGAGGACGCGGCGCGCCGCTCGGCATCCCTGGCGTTTTCGTCCCCGAACAGCTCGCGACAAGCGGTTTCGATCTCCTGCTCCGTGAGCGCGCCGTGCTCTTCCTCGTGGGCCGCGACGATCTCGGCGAACCTGTCCATGGCGAGCTGGTGCCTGACGGCTTCCGAGATGTAGGTGGACAGTCCGCGACGACCGGTTCAAGAGCGGAGCTCGGTGACCAGCTCGGCGGGCATGGACACGGACATGTTCTCGGTGGTTCCGGGGCTTCGCCGAACCACATTTCTTGCGACGAGGAGCGTCCGAGGTGCGTCACTCACTGGTTTTCGCACAAGCGGCCGGAGCGCGTCGCCAGGGCATGAGAAGCGATCTGAGGACACACAGAGTGCGAGACGCATGTATGCAACTGTTGTGAGTCGAGGTGGTGACCTCCGTTTTACGGTCGTGAGCTCCGGGCTAGGCTCGACGAATCGCACTTCAATTCGGCACGACAGGTTCTGGGGGACGACGTGGGTGCTGTACGAGCCTGGATGGTACGGGCCGGAGCGGACGGTGACCGGGAGGACGTCTGCATTTCCATGGGCTTGACGATCGCCGGCTGGCCCGAGGTCGGTGACCTCACGAGCTGCATGACGCCGGAAGACCTCAAAGCCGAGCTCGCCAAGGCGTACCCCCGTGAGAACCCACGCGTCCTCGGGAACTGGCGCGGGCAACTGTGGCGTTTTCGCGCCGCCATGTCGCCTGGGGATCTGATCGTCCTGCCACGCAAGGCGGGTGACATCGCCATTGGACACCTTACGGGTGACTACCAGTTCGATGCAGAGGCTACTCCGGGACTCCAGCACGTGCGCCCTGTCACCTGGAAGCGCACCGACGTACCGCGCGCGGAGCTTCGCGCCGACCTGCGTGCGACGCTTGGCTCTCTGCTTACAGTGAGCCAGCTGCGCCGCTTCGATGCCGTGAATCGTCTCACCCTGCTTGCGGCGGGTAACTCCGATCCGGGAAATCCTGACGCCCCGGCTGACCTGCGGTTGCTGGAGGGACCTGCCGAGTTGGCCGCCAAGGTCGCCGAAGCCCCGTCTGGCATGCCGGTGAAACTGACCGTACGCGACCTGCTCAGCATCTGGGACTTCGTGAGTCGCTCGGGCAAGGCGACGGCCACCATTCGCCGGGATCTGGACGAGCTCGGTCTCGCAGTTGTCCCTCCTCTCACCGAGGTCCCGTCGATCGATCACGTCGTCCGCGTCGTCCCCATCGGCTTGGCTCCGGAAGCAAAACGGCAATCGTTGGGCGAAGAGACCGTCAACCTGGAGCTCGAGCCCGAGGAAGGAGATGAATCCGCGGAGGATCTTCTGGTCAAGGAGGAGGCGGGCTCCCCGGACACTGGCGACATCGGCCTGACCGCTGTCGGAGCCGTGGAGGGTGAGAGTGGCGACGATGACGAAGAGTCAGCTCGTCCGGCGCCTGTGCTGGTGACTGTGGGGAGGCTGTCCTCGGCACGCAGTGAGCTGAAGACCGTCAGGCTCACCGACCCGCTCAGCCGAGCGGTGGAGCTTCTGTCCGAGAACGCGTACGACCAGCTCCCGGTCCTCGACGACGACGGTCACTTGTGTGGCTCCGTCACCTGGCGGGAAATCGGTGCGACCAACCGCCCTGCCACCGCGCTGGTCAGAGACGCTGCTGTGCTGAAGGTTCGGTCTATCCGTACCGACGAGCCCATGGTGGACTGCCTGGCCGACGTGGCCGACCACGGCTGCGTTTTCGTGATAAATCCCGACGGTAGCCTCTCTGGGATCGTGACCGGTCACGACTTGGTCCACAGGTTCGAGCAGGAACTGCGCCCCTACGCCCTTATCCAAGAGCTGGAACTCCGCCTGCGCCGAGCGCTCAGGAAGGCTCTGATGCAGGTGAAGGAGACTCGTGGTGAGTATGGCCTCCCCGGCGATCCCACAAAAATCGTCAAGCTCGCCCATCAGGGCATGAACTTCTCCGACTACATCGCATTGCTCAAACGGGATGATGTATGGCAGGCCACAGGTTGGCAGTTCCCGCAACAGAGCTTCGCCGACCGTATGGACCGGGTTCGAAAAATCCGTAACGAGACCATGCACTTCCACACCAGTGACGATGACCGCATCAACGCGGTCAAGGAGATCCAAGTCGCTCTGCAGATGCTCAAGACCGTTCAGCCGCAAGCCTGAGGGCACGGCAGATCCAGCGCTGCCGCACTCCGGGGCTGCTGTTCCGGGATACCGACGATGTTGATGCAGTCATTCTCCCGTGTCGACTTTTAGCAGTGGAAACGGGTGACACCGGAACATGGAGTGCGACTCGCCCCTGCGGCCAAAGGTGTCATACGTGTGCCTGGCGAGGCCCGGTGCTACCGCTCCGTACGGCGCAGGAACTGCCAGCCCAGTACGGCCAGGGCCAGCGTCTGCCCGACAGAAGCGAGCACGAGCAGGGGCTGAACGACGGGAGAGCACCAGAACGCGGTCGTACAGACCATGGGCAGGACCAGGTACGTGAAGAGGTCCACCGCAGTCTGAAGCCGCTTGCGCACGGTGCGGCCCGCAACGTTGCGGTGGTAGACCTCCCACTCGAACAGTGCACCTTGGGCCGAGGTGAGTTCCCCCAGGCGGGGGCCCAGCCGGTCGCGGACGTAGTAGCCGATCACCGAGATCTTCTCGTCGTTGACCAGGTAGGTCCAGCCCAGGATCAGACAGATCGCGGGGACGCAGAGCAGCAGTCGGGACCGTCCGCTCTGGACGGTGATGGCCACGACCGCAGTGGCGGCGGCGAGCGTGAAGTAGAGCAAGTTGTCGCGGAACCCTATGCGGGTCTTCTGTTCCTCCTTGAGCCGGTCATACTCGGCCAGCAGGATTTGGCTCTCGGTGACGTCATCCGTGGAGGTCACAGGCGCTCCTCTGCTGAGTCCAGGATCAGCCGGCCACCTGGAAGGGCGCCAGGCTGTCGGGGCCGTGCCGTTCGATCCAGCTCTTCCCGTCCGCCGCTATCCCCTCCAGGAGACGGAAGGTGTGGGTGGAGCCGGCCGCGCTGAGGTTGATCTCGGAGATCTCCCGGGCATTCTCGGTCGGTGCCAGTTGATGGGCGTCGGCGTCCTTGACGCGGATCTTCCTGGCCGGTCCGTTGGCGAGGAGGAGCTCCAGGTCGTAGCCGATGTCGGCGTTCTCCGTCACCTGCACGGAGGTCAGCGCGTCGAACCGGTAGTTGCTCCGCTGCTCGTTCCTGCGCGTTGCGTCGGAGAAGTTGAACTCGGAGCTGATCTCGCGGATGCCGTCCTGGGTGAACAGGAACAGGCGGAAGACGTAGTGCGAGTACCGCCATGGGCCGCCTCGCACCCGGCCCCGTTTGTAGGAAGGAGCGGGGGCCACCAGGATGGTGTGGGTGATCAGGTCGCGCCAGGTGAGCCGGTGGTACCGGAGTGCCTCATCGACGAACGACGTCTTGTCGCAGGTGAGCCAGGTCTCCATCTCCAGTTCGCTGGGACGCGTTTCGTCCAGGAACGACTTCCACCGGTGGTAGGTGATCTGTCGGGCGGTCAGTTGTTCCTGGTACTCCCGGGTCTCCCGGACCAGCCGGTGCTCTTCACGCCGGACCTCCAGCCATCGGGAAGCGGTCGCGTGCCCGGACCAGGCCGCACCGAGCATGGCAAGGAACGCCCACAGCACCCGCGGTTGCCCGGCACCGGAGACCGCCGTGCCGAACGCGGACAGAGCCGCCGCGCCGAGAAGAGCGAGGGCCGCCACGGTCAGGGCCTTCGTCCTGACCGGAGTCTGGGCCTGGCGGTACTGATCGAACAAGGTGCCGGTGTTGTAGCGATTCCGGGCGTCCTCGGCGAGGTACCGGATCAGCCAGTCGACCCGCTCCACGCCGATCCGGCTCTCCCGGTAGAGGTCCGCGATCTCGGCGGCGAGACTGCCGCGGATCTGAACCGTGTGGGCGAGCCAGGCGTCCGAGGTGAAGCCGTGGGGCCTGCGAACACTGAAGTAGTGATCGAACGAATGGCGGACGCCCTTGGTGAACCCGCTCTCGGTGGACGTGGAGGCGGAGGCGGGATCGTGCGGGTCCGGCACGAGGGCCCCGGCCACGAAGCCCGGCCTGGACCGGCCCCACCACCGGACGCCGAAGCGGGCCGCGGTCAGGCCCGCGCCGAGCGCCACCGGTAACTCGACGATCGCCCGGGTTGGATCCGCGACCAGAGCCAAGGCCCAGAGGAACGCACTGCTGACGACGAACAGGACCGCCCGGACGGGGAGGGCCGCCTTTGCGGCGGCAGCGGTGCTCGGTCGGGGCGGAGCGGCCCGCGCCCCGATGGGGGTGGGTGCGAAGTAGGCCCAGACCCGCCGGCTCCGGTCGTTGCTGAAGCGTTCTGCCCTGGCCCGTCCGAGGGTGTCCGCCCACAGGTCGTCCTTCAGCCCTCCGGTGAGCATGAGGTCGAGGTGGCGGAGGATCGCGTCGTGCTGGCGGCGCGGCAGGTCCTGGAGCTGCTTGAGTACGGGGCCGGTCTCGCTGCCGGTGGTGCTGAGTACCGCCAACAGGTCGAAAGTGACGCGCAGGGCTTCCTTCCACCCGTCCTCGGGGTAGGTCCGTACGAGCCTGGAGGTGTAGCGCAGCCGCTGGACCTCTTCGGCGCTCAGGTCGTGGTGGGTGCGAGCGCTGAGCATGGCGAGCACCCAGTGGAAGCGCACCTCCGTGCCGTCGTAGCCGCGGACGATCGCATCGGTGATCATTTCTCGGGCTCGGCTGGGGACGCCGTCCTCCAGGAGCTGTACGCCGACCCGGTACTTCTCCTGCGGCGAGGCGTCCGGGTTGACGATGTAGACGTTGGAGTCGTGCACGGTCTCGGCCTGGATCCCGATGGTGGAGTTGTACGCGGCCGAGCTGTATGCGGCATCGTCGTCGGGGCTCATGCCAGATCACCGGCCGCGGCAACAAGGGGAGCCAGCGTGGCCACCAGTGCGGGGCACTCCGCGACCAGTCCGCGCAGCCTCTTGAGCGTCATGACCGTCCGCTTCGACGATCCAGGGGTGCGCTCCCCGGCCGACCGGAGAGCGGAGTCCAGATCGGTCAGGGCCTCCCGGTAGCTGTCCTCGTCGAGGGCGCCCTCGGTGCGGTGCCGCCCCAGCTGTTCGCGGAAACCGTTCAGTTCCGTGACCAGGTCCGTCGGGCCGGATGCCTTCGAGGCCGCGTTCATGTGGACACTGCTGCCCGTGACCGAGTCGGCCATAATGCCGACGGTGCTGTTGTGGACGGTGTTACTCACGCGCCGGTCGAACCGGTCGGCCGAACGGGCCCTGTCGTCCTCGGGCATTGCGGCCTCCTCCTGCTCGCCCACCAGCTCCACTGCCAACCGGATGGCGAACGCCGACGCGTTCGCCGCGGCCCGCGGTTGCCAGTTGCGGTCCTCCGAACTGTTCTTCGTGCCGTCCGCCCGGTCGCTGATCCCCCGGACGATGGCCACCGGCGCACCGCTGAGATGGCCGGCCTGGGCCACACCGGCCGCCTCCATCTCGATGGCGAGCGCGTCGTTGTAGTGCTGTCGGATCCACTTGGCCTCGGCCGAGATCCTCGAATTCTGGACGATCTCACCGGCGGCGATCGCCCCGAAACGCACCTGCGGTCCGTCCTCGTGCCCGGGTGCGGGGTCCGCCCAGTCGTCCGAACGGGCCAGGTGCGAGGCGAGCTGGCTGATGCCGTGCGGCGCTTCCCACGCGCGGGGACGGGCTTTGAGCCCGTCGTCCTCGCTGGTCCCGCCGTGGTAGGCGTACACATGTGACGCCACCACAACGTCACCCAGCCTGGTGGCGTCCCACAAGGCGCCGGCGACTCCGACGAACAGCACGGCAACCGGCGAGAACTCCTGGATCGCGCGTTCTGCGATCACCGCGGCGGAATGGTTCCCCTTGTTCGTCAGTCCGAGCGCGACACGGCACGATGTGCCCCGTACGGTGCCCGTTTCGAACCGGGTACCGCGCTCGTGGCGATGCACCTGAAGATCCGTCAGCCGTTGGCGCACAGACTGATATTCCAGATTGAGGGCGGTGAGGATCACCACCGGGGCTTTCGGCATCTACTCCTCTTCCCCTTTCGCGTTCTCTTCCGTCGCAGCCGGCGCGGGTCGGATCAGCGGTGGAAACAGCACGGTGTTCGGACCGGCCCGGTACAACCGTGCGGGCCGCCCTCCCGTGGTCCTGCGGTCCGTGCCGGCGGGCACGATGAATCCCTTCGCGGCTTGGACCTTCCGATAGAAATTGCGGGTGTCGAGCGCGGTTCCCCAGACGGCCTCGTACACCTGCTGCAGCTCCGCGATGGTGAAGCTCTCTCCGCAGAACGCGGTGGCCAGTGCCGAGAACTCAATCTTGGTGCGCGCGCGTTCGATCCCGTCCGCGGCGATGCGCCGGTGGTCGAAGGCAAGGGCGGCCTCGCCGGACAGGACGGCTTCCGCGGGGACCCACGCGGCGTCGGCGGCATCCGTCCCCGCGACAGGGTCGGGCAGCCCCGGTGCGATCGCCAGGTGAGCCACGGAGACGACTCGGCCCCGCGGGTCACGGCCCGAGCTTCCGTACACGCCCAGCTGTTCCAGGTGCACGCAACCGGAGGTCAGGGCCGTTTCCTCACTCAGTTCGCGGTGGGCGGCGTCCAGGATCTCCTCGCCCTCGTGGCTCAGGAATCCTCCGGGCAGCGCGAGCATGCCCTGGAAGGGATCTTCGCCCCGCTCCACCAGGAGGACGTGCAGACGATTCTCCCGCAGCGTCAGGATCACGAGATCGACCGTCAGCAGGACAGGAGGTGGTGACCATGCGGCAACTGGCATGCCGTGCACGCTACTTCAGTTACTGTCACTTACACAAGAAGGGAGGTGGGGGGGGGGAGTCGACGCGCAGTTTCGGAGGGGATGGAGCCGCCCATCACGTGATGGCCCACAAGTGCGGTTCGGCCGAGCGGGGCGGGCTCGTGAGGGTTTCGCCGGTCGCGCCGACCGCTTGAGAAGCTTCTCGTGACAGGCAACGTGCGAACCCAGTGGTCAGCGGTGCTCGTACCTCTTTGATGATCACGCGGTTCCCGCGGGGCTTCGACCAGTCGTCAGGGTCGGAGGTCAGGGCGACGACAGGGGTCGGAACCCTGAGTGCGGGCGCGCGGCGTTGCTCCTCGTGGACCGTCGCGATCTTGCCGAGCCCGTCCATGGTGAGCTGTTCTGCGGTTGCCTGCGGGGGCCCTGCCGGGAGATCGGCTGGCCGGACCTGGGTGGCCGCCTCGCCTCAACCGCCGTGCTCGCGCAGAAGTTCGATCATGTTGCGGAGCATCGGTATCGCCGAGTCACCGACCTTGTCCTTGTCGTTGAAATGCATCAGCTCGTTGCGGATTTCGCGGAGCTCGTCGAGGCGGGCAATGAAGGACTTGCGGTCCAACGGCCAGCCCAGCTTGTCCCACTGCAGCTGATTGCCCAAGACCTGGTGGTAATCCCCATAGGACAGCTGATCGAAGGCGGCGAGCTTCCGGCGTCCGTCCGGATCGCAGAGCGCGACCACCTCTGCGAGGTCCAGACCTTCCGAGATGACACGGCGCAGGTGCCGGTCGAGGTCGCCGATGAGCAGGAACGGCCGGGCGGTGGCGCCGTATTCTGCGGCCACGTCAGCGATGGTGATGATGCCGGCGATCTGATTCGTCTGGTCCTTGACCAGGAGGAAGCCGAACCGCTCCAGTTCGGGCAGGACGTCGATCAGGTGGTCGGCATAGCTGACCGCGTGAGCGGCGACGATGGCATCGGAGAAGGGAGCCTCGGAGTTCGCGTAGCGCGCTCGGGCGATGGATTCCCAGGTGACGGCGCCTCGCAGATTCCGGGGTCCGCTCAGTACCGGCAGTTGCGAGTACCCGTTGAGCCGCATTTTGGTGAACACCTCCTCGAAGCTCGCTGAGGAGGACACCGACACAACCCCCTTGAGTGCTGAGGGCAGGTTGCCGACCGTCTGACCTTGGATCGGTTCCCCCTTGTCCTCCTCGTTGCCGGAAGGGGCAGCGAGCCTTGGGCTGTCGGATTCCCCCGGTTCCTCCTGCCCCGCCACCGGCCCCTGCTCGGTCGTCTCCTCCTCGTCCTCGGTGTCCCCGGAGGTGCCGGTCAGGGTGACCCGGTCGTCAATCCCCACGGCTGCGAAGTCCGGCACTGTGGACAGGCCGTGGTTGGCCAGCTCGGCGGCTACCCGCTCGGTGACCAAGTAGCCGCGCCGGGATGCCCCCCACCAGCCCAGCAGATCGCGGACGGTGAGTGTGACCGGGGCCTTGGCGTCCGCCTGCCTCCGGGCCTCCTTCAGCCGCGTGTGCCGGACGGCGGAGTCTTCCGCCGCAATGTCGCCGGAAGGCGGCAGCTCCGCCGCCGTGTCCAGGAGACTTTGCCTCACCTGGTCCAGCAGGGTGCCGTCGTCCAGTGCCCAGGCGGTCCACCCGTCATATGGGCCTCGCCCGGTGGCGGCAGCTGCGGCCGCCGAGGGGGATCTGAACCGCTGGCCGTCACTCAATTCGATTCTGCCGTCCGCGGATACCTGTGCTCGGTGCTCCTGCCCGAACCGCCGCTGCCGGAAAGTGAGGCGCGCCCCCGGGCTCAGCAGACCGGCGCGGACGAGGTCGGAAACCAGTACTCGCCGCCCTTCGATCAGGTAGGAGGCTCGCCCCAGTGACTCGTCCGCACTGCCGTCTGCCGCGTCATCGGTCACAGGTTTCTCCCGGTCGGCCTGCCTTGGAACGCTGTGATCATCGCAGAGCCGTGTCAGTCATCGGTGCGGATTCAGACGATTGCTTCGCCGGGTGTGGCCTGTCCTTGGCGGCATGTGCACCGTCCAGGTCGCGTACCCATGGGTCGCGAGGAAGGCCCCCTGTGCCGCCCGCTGCCGCGGAGCCCGCTCCGGAGCGGTGGAGGTCGGCCCGGCATCTGGACGACTTTTCCGTTCTCTATATGTCCCCAAGATCGACCGTGATGGAGAAAGGCGCCGTGGCCTTCACCGTGCCGATGAACATCTCGCCGTCCCTGTAAGCCCTGGTGGCGGCATCGAGAACGTAGGTGTAGACGATCGGGACACCGGTGGCGACCTGCTCGACCCGCCAGTAGAAGGGGATACCGGCCTTGGCGTACTGGTCCACCTTCACGATCCGGTCAGTGGTCTCCGAGCCGGGCGACACGACCTCGACGACCAGGAGCACGTGCTCGGGGCGGGTGGGCGTGAAGTCGATGGTCTCTGCCCGGTAGACGGTGACGTCCGGACGGCGGTTGGTGAGCGGAACGTCCTGCAAGCGGACGTCGAAGTCCGTGTCGGCGTTCCAGTCCGGGCCCGCGGCGGCGTCCAGGGCGTTGGCCAGGATCCGGGCCGGCCGGTTGTGGCGCTTGGAGGCGCTCGGGCTCACGACGACCATCCCGTCCACGATCTCGATGCCGGCGCACTGCTCCTCGGACCAGGAGTCGTACTGCTCCGCGCTGATCTGCGAATGCATCCACGCGGGCGGCACCATCTCGGCGGTCATGGTGTACCTCCTTCGAGGAGCCTCGGCAGGTCCAGCGTCACTGCGCCCAGCCTACTGTTCCGAGGTGCCGGGCCGCCCGACGCGGCAGTGGACGGAGTCGCCCGCCACGTGATGGCGCGCAGGTGCAATTCGGCCAAGTGGGGCGGGCTCGTCAGGGTTTCACCGGTCGCGACAGGCGCTATGAGAGGCTGGGTCGTATGAACCGGCTGGCTGGTGTGACCTCGCCTTATCTGCTTCAGCACGCGGACAATCCGGTCGACTGGTGGCCGTGGTCGCCGGAGGCCTTCGAGGAGGCGCGGCGGCGCGACGTGCCCGTTCTGCTCTCGGTCGGCTACTCCGCGTGCCACTGGTGTCACGTCATGGCGCACGAGTCGTTCGAGGACGAGGCGACGGCCGCGCTCATGAACGAGAAGTTCGTGAACATCAAGGTCGACCGCGAGGAGCGGCCCGACGTCGACGCCGTGTACATGGAGGCCGTGCAGGCCGCGACGGGGCAGGGCGGCTGGCCCATGACCGTCTTCCTCACCGCCGACGCCGAGCCCTTCTACTTCGGTACGTACTTCCCGCCGGAGCCCCGGCACGGCATGCCGTCCTTCACGCAGGTCCTCGACGGCGTGCACCGCGCGTGGACGGACCGGCGCGGCGAGGTCGCCGAGGTCGCGGGCAAGATCGTGGCGGAGCTCGGCGAGCGGCAGCTCACCCACGGCTCCGGCGAGAAGCCCGGCGAGGACGAGCTGGCCCAGGCGCTGCTCGGCCTGACCCGCGACTACGACCAGGCGCACGGCGGCTTCGGCGGCGCGCCCAAGTTCCCGCCGTCCATGGTGATCGAGTTCCTGCTGCGGCACTACGCCCGCACGGGCGCCGAGGGCGCCCTCCAGATGGCCGCCGACACCTGCGAGCGGATGGCCCGCGGTGGCATCTACGACCAGCTCGGCGGCGGCTTCGCGCGCTACTCCGTCGACCGCGAGTGGATCGTCCCGCACTTCGAGAAGATGCTGTACGACAACGCCCTGCTGTGCCGCGTCTACGCCCACCTCTGGCGGGCCACCGGCTCCAACCTCGCGCGCCGCGTCGCCCTGGAGACCGCGGAGTTCATGGTCCGTGAACTGCGCACGAACGAGGGTGGGTTCGCCTCCGCGCTCGACGCCGACAGCGAGGACCCGGCGACGGGTGAGCACGTCGAGGGCGCGTACTACGTATGGACGCCGCGGGAGCTGCGGGAGGTGCTGGGGGAGGCCGACGCCGAGCTGGCCATGACCTGCTTCGGCGTGACGGAGGAGGGCACCTTCGAAAAGGGCGCCTCGGTGCTCCGACTCCCTCGGGCGGGAGGCCCGTTGGCGGACGCCTCGCGGCTCGACTCCGTCCGGGAGCGGCTCCTCGCGGCGCGCGCCGGGCGGCCCGCGCCGGGGCGTGACGACAAGGTGGTCGCCGGGTGGAACGGCCTCGCGATCGCCGCGCTCGCCGAGGTCGGCGCGTACTTCGACCGGCCGGACCTGATCGCGGCCGCGGTGGGCGCGGGCGACCTCCTCGTACGTCTGCACATGGACGACCGCGCCCGGCTCGCCCGCACCTCCAAGGACGGCGTCGCGGGTGCCAACGCGGGCGTCCTGGAGGACTACGCCGACGTCGCCGAGGGCTTCCTCGCGCTGGCCTCGGTGACCGGGGAAGGGGTGTGGCTGGAGTTCGCCGGCTTCCTCCTCGACCACGTCCTCGCGCAGTTCGTGGACGTGGAGAGCGGGGCGCTGTACGACACGGCGGCCGACGCGGAGCAGCTGATCCGCCGCCCGCAGGACCCCACGGACAACGCGACGCCCTCCGGGTGGACGGCGGCCGCGGGCGCGCTCCTCACGTACGCGGCCCACACGGGTGCCGCCCCGCACCGCACGGCGGCCGAGCGCGCCCTCGGCATCGTCAAGGCGCTCGGCCCCCGCGTCCCGCGCTTCATCGGCCATGGTCTCGCGGTGGCGGAGGCGGCCCTGGACGGCCCCCGCGAGGTCGCGGTCGTCGGCGACATCCTCGGCGACCTGCACCGCACGGCCCTGCTCGGCACGGCGCCGGGAGCGGTGGTCGCCGCGGGCCCGCCCGGCAGCGACGAACTCCCCCTCCTCGCCGACCGCCCCCTGACCGACTCCCGCCCCACGGCCTACGTCTGCCGCGACTTCGTCTGCGACGTGCCGACGACGGATGCGGGGGAGCTCGCGGGGTTGCTTTCCCCGGCGGCGCGCCCGGTGACGTGACGCGGGCGGGCGGGGCGATTACCCGGGAGGTAATCGCCCCGCCCGGCCGGTGCCGGAGAGACTGACGGTCTTCCCGCGCCGACCGGACGCGGGCCGGGACCGAGAGGCCAGCCATGCCAGCCATGTCCACCGCCGCAGCACACTCCACCCGCGCCGTCATAGAGGAACTGCTGCGCCGGATCGGTGAGGGCGACCCCGAGCGCATCGCCGAGCTGTACGCCGAGCGGGGTGACTGGAAGCTGGACTGGCCGGAGTCCGAGCACGGCAGGGCGGCCACGCCGTGGATCCGGCACCGCTCCACCCGGGCCGACGCGGCCGCGCACTTCCGCGAGCTCGCCGAGCACCATGTGCCGGAGCAGGCGGCGACCGAGGTCGAGCGCATTCTCGTGGACGGCGCCGACGCGGTGGTGCTCGGTGAGATCCGCCGGACGGCCCGGTCCACCGGGCGCCCCTATCGTGCGCGGTTCGCCCTGCACCTCACGGTGGAGGGCGGCCTCGTCACCCGCCACCACGTCTACGAGGACAGCCTGGCGGTGGCGCAGGCGTTCGAGGCGGGCAGGGGCGACGCCGCGCAAGAACGGTGAGGCTCGTCAGCTCCTCACCGGCACCCGGCACCCCGCACCCCGCACCCGGTTCCCGACTCCCCGAACTCCGCCACCGCCCGCTCCACGATCTCGTCGAGCCGGTCGTGATGGGCGCCCCGCCAGAACACGCGGGCGCAGCTCCCGCACTGGGCGAAGACGTCGTACGTGCCGCGGGTGCCGCCCTCCAGGCGGTCGGCGACCTCTTCCTTCGTGGCCGGGCGGAGGGTGCCGTTGCAGGCGCTGCAGCGGGTCCAGGGGCGCAGGGCGGGGGCGAAACGGCCGAGGACGTCGCGGAGTTGGTCGTCGGGGCGGTCGCTGTAGACGTACGCCCCGGCCCACAGCTCGCGGCGCCGCAGCAGGCCCCGGTCGCGGCTCAGCAGCACGCGGCGCTCGGCCGCCGAGCGGGCGGCGAGGGCCGGGTCACCGATGTCCGTGCTCTCGTACGCCGTGTCGACGCCGAGCAGCCGCAGGCGCCGGGCCAGCGTGCCGAGGTGGACGTCGAGGAGGAAGCGGAGCGGGGCGCCGGGGACGCGCTGGGGGCGGGGCACGGCACGCACGTCGACGGTCTCGCCCGCCGCGGGGACGTGTCCGGCGGCGACCTCGCGCCCGTCCACCACGAGCGCGCCGACCTCGGTGAGCGGGACGCCGAGCGACTCGACGACGTGCCCGAGCGTGGACGCGCCGTCCGTGACCGCCGGGGTGGGGCCGCCCCTTCGCCCCTGCGGGACGAAAATCCCCAGCTCGGGGGCGAAACTGACGAGGATCTCCGGACCGTTCATGCCGTCAGGATGGCATGGACGGACGGCGGGTCACCGGGGATTTTCCGTGCCCCCGAAGCGGGCGCCTTCCGTCCCCCCGAAGCCGGCGGCCAGCATGTCCATCGTCCGGTCCACGAGCGCGGGCAGGTCGTCCTTGTGGTCGTGCTCCGCCCAGTACGCCGCGGTCTCGGTGAGCGCGCCGATCAGCGCCATGGAGAAGGTCCGCACCTCCAGGTCGCCGGGGTCGCGGCCGGTGCGCTCCGCGATGACGCGGCAGAGGACGGCGCCGGTGACGGACATGCTCTCCATCATCCGCGAGCGCACGGCAGGCACCTCGGTCATCAGCTTCGTGCGCAGCCGTGAGACCTCAGGGTCCTCCGCGAAGCCGACTCCCACCGCCCGCCGCAGCACATGCCGCAGGGACTCCAGGATCGGCTCGTCGGCGGGCCGCTCCCGCAGCTCGCCCTCCAGGAGCGGGTCGAACTCGTCGGTGAGGACGATGTCCTCCTTGGTCGGGAAGTAGCGGAAGACGGTGGAGGGGGAGACCTCCGCGGCATCCGCGATCTGCTCGACCGTCGTCGTCTCGTACCCCTGCTCCCGGATCAGCCGGTACGTCGCGTCCCGGATGGCGAGCCGGGTCTTGAGCTTCTTCCGCTCGCGGAGCCCGGGCCGGGAGGCGGCCCCGGGGGCGGCCCCGGAGGCGGTCGCCGAGGTCTCGGCGGTGGGGATGCGTGCGGCCGTCATGAGCCTCATTGTCGGGCATCCACCGCCGCGGCCACCGATGAAGCAGGGGGAGCCGGGTCAGCCGTGCTGGTACGCCACCAGGGAGATGCCGACGTAGTGCACGACGAAGGCCGCCAGCGTCAGTGAGTGGAAGACCTCGTGGAAGCCGAAGAAGCGGGGGGAGGGGTTGGGGCGCTTGATGCCGTAGATCACGCCGCCCGCGCTGTAGAGCAGGCCGCCGACGACGACCAGGACGAGCACCGCGATGCCGCCCGTCCGCATGAAGTCCGGCAGGAAGAAGACGGCGGCCCAGCCCATCGCGATGTAGCACGGCGTGTAGAGCCAGCGCGGGGCGCCGACCCAGAAGACGCGGAAGGCGATACCGGCCGCGGCGGCTCCCCAGATGCCCCAGAGCAGCCACTGTCCCTTCGACCCGGGGAGCAGCAGCATCGTCAGCGGGGTGTACGTGCCCGCGATGATCAGGAAGATGTTGGAGTGGTCGAGCCTGCGCAGGACGCGGTCGGCTCTGGGTCCCCAGTTTCCCCGGTGGTACAGCGCGCTCACGCCGAACAGCAGGCAGGAGCTCAGGGCGAAGATGCCGCAGGCGAGCCGGCCGCGCGGGGAGTCCGCGAGCGCGGTGAGCACCAGGCCGGCGACCACCACCGCGGGGAACATGCCGGCGTGCAGCCAGCCGCGCATCTTCGGCTTCGCCGGAAGCGGCATGGCTTCCGGGGGCGGAACGAGTGAAGGCTCACCCGCGGGCTGCGAGTTCGCTTCCGGTGTAGACGCGGTCATGAGCGGAATCGTACCGACGGGACCGTAAGTCGCACATCAGGCGGATGTATTCGCACGGCAAACGGTCAGGTCCGTACGACAAAGGGAATGCAAAGGGCGGATCAGTGCCGTCGCACGCGTACCCGTACAAGTGGCGATGCTCACTCCGCTCAAGTGTGAAGCCCTCTGGACAGATGCGCGAACGCGTCGGATGATCAAATGAGTGCGGTCGGCACCGGATGAGCGCCAAAGTTCGTACACGTGAAGCGTCCGGGTCGCAGCCCCCACGGGGCATACATCCCAAAAACCCCTCGAATAGGAGCAATCGTGGCGCGCGACATCGCGGCTCCCCTTCTCGCAGAGCCCCTGGGCACTGCCCCGACCAACCACCAGGAGCTCGTCTCCTGGGTCAACGAGATCGCCGGACTGACGCAGCCCGACCGCGTCGTCTGGTGCGACGGATCCGAGGCGGAGTACGAGCGCCTGTGCGAGGAGCTCGTCGCCAAGGGCACCTTCAAGAAGCTCGACCCGGTGAAGCGCCCGAACTCGTACTACGCGGCCTCCGACCCCACCGACGTCGCGCGCGTCGAGGACCGCACCTTCATCTGCTCCGAGAAGGAGGAGGACGCGGGCCCGACCAACCACTGGAAGGCCCCCGCCGAGATGCGGGAGATCTTCGCGGGCGAGCAGGGCGTCTTCCGCGGCTCCATGCGCGGCCGGACCATGTACGTCGTGCCCTTCTGCATGGGCCCCCTCGGCTCGCCGCTGTCCGCGATCGGCGTCGAGATCACCGACTCGGCGTACGTCGCCGTCTCCATGCGCACCATGACCCGGATGGGCCAGGCGGTCCTGGACGAGCTCGGCGAGGACGGCTTCTTCGTACGGGCCGTCCACACGCTCGGCGCCCCGCTGGCCGAGGGCGAGGCCGACGTGCCGTGGCCCTGCAACTCCACCAAGTACATCTCGCACTTCCCCGAGGACCGCGAGATCTGGTCGTACGGCTCGGGCTACGGCGGCAACGCCCTGCTGGGCAAGAAGTGCTACGCCCTGCGCATCGCCTCCGTCATGGCGCGCGACGAGGGCTGGCTGGCCGAGCACATGCTCATCCTCAAGCTCACGCCCCCGAAGGGCGAGAGCAAGTACGTCGCCGCCGCCTTCCCGAGCGCCTGCGGCAAGACCAACCTCGCCATGCTGGAGCCGACCGTCCGCGGCTGGACCGTCGAGACCATCGGTGACGACATCGCCTGGATGCGCTTCGGCGAGGACGGCCGCCTCTACGCGATCAACCCCGAGGCGGGCTTCTTCGGCGTCGCGCCCGGCACCGGCGAGCACACCAACGCCAACGCCATGAAGACCCTGTGGGGCAACTCGGTCTTCACGAACGTCGCGCTCACCGACGACAACGACGTCTGGTGGGAGGGCATGACGGAGGAGACTCCCGCCCACCTCACGGACTGGAAAGGCAACGACTGGACCCCTGAGTCAGGCGTCCCCGCGGCCCACCCCAACGCCCGCTTCACCACGCCCGCCTCGCAGTGCCCGATCATCGCGCCCGAGTGGGAGGACCCCAAGGGCGTGCCGATCTCGGCGATCCTCTTCGGCGGCCGGCGCGCCAGCGCGGTGCCGCTGGTGACGGAGTCCTTCAACTGGCAGCACGGCGTCTTCCTCGGCGCGAACGTGGCGAGCGAGAAGACCGCCGCGGCCGAGGGCAAGGTCGGCGAGCTGCGCCGCGACCCGTTCGCGATGCTGCCGTTCTGCGGCTACAACATGGGCGACTACATGGCCCACTGGGTCAAGGTCGGCGCGGACAAGCCCGACCAGTCGAAACTCCCGAAGATCTACTACGTGAACTGGTTCCGGAAGAACGCGGACGGCAAGTTCGTGTGGCCCGGCTTCGGTGAGAACTCCCGCGTCCTGAAGTGGATCGTGGACCGCCTCGACGGCAAGGCCGACGGCGTCGAGACCCCCATCGGCATCCTGCCGACGGCCGACTCGCTGGACACCGAGGGCCTCGACCTGGCCAAGGACGACCTGGAGTTCCTGCTCACGGTCGACAAGGAGGTCTGGCGCGAGGAGGCCTCGCTGATCCCCGAGCACCTCAACACCTTCGGCGACCACACGCCCAAGGAGCTGTGGGACGAGTACCGCGCGCTGGTGCAGCGCCTGGGCTGACGGCCCGCGCATTCCGGATGGGCCCCGCACAACGGCGTGTGGGGCCCGCCCGCGTATACGCGCAGGGCCCGCCCGCGTACATATGCACCCTGTGTACCTTGCCTTCACATGCCCCCCACATGTTTCATAGGCCCCACACGGGGGCCCGCCGCACGGCGCGGGCCGTCAAGAGAGCCTGCGGGGGGACGAGTTGAAGAAGAACCAGAAGGCCCAGAAGCACCAGCGCTTAAGACGGGTGACGGGCGCCGCACTCGCGGTGTCGCTCGGCTCGGCGGGACTGGTCGCCCTCGGGGCGCCCGCCGCGTCCGCCGCGACACCGTCCGACGAGGTGGCGAAGCTGCCCATCGCGTCGTTCGGGGCGATGGTGGTCGACGACGCGCACGAGCGCGTCTACGTCACCGACGGGAACAAGAGCGACACCGGCGCGAGCGCGGTCCGGGTCTACAACTTCCAGGGCCAGCGCGTCGGTTCGCTCGCCACCGACCAGCCCGCTTCCGGCATGGCGCTCAGTGCGGACGGCGCGACCCTGCACGTGTCGCAGTCCAACCGCATCCTGACGTTCGACACCGCGACGCAGGCCAGGACCGGCGCCGCGAGCACGCCCTACGACGTCACCTGTGGCCGTGAGCTGGCCGTCGCGGGCGGCAGGACGTGGTTCACGGAGACGCCGTACTCCGGTTCCTCCTACTGCGACCGGCCCGACAACCTCGCCCTGCTCTACGGGGTCGGCGGCACGTCCTCGGTCAGCACCGGCTGGAGCAGCCAGGGGCGGCTGCGGCTCGCGGCCGGGCCCGGGGCGCCCGACCGGCTCGTGGTGGGGCAGGCGGGCGCGGGCGCCACGGCCGACCCGTTCGTCACCACGTTCGACGCGAGTGGCGAGACCCTGGTCCGGGGCCCCTCGCGGCGGTTCGCCGACGCGCAGGGCAAGGGCGCGCTCGACCTGAAGGACATCGCCCAGAGCGCCGACGGCAAGCGGATAGCCGTGGCGGACGCCGCGTACGGCACCCGGCTGCTCGACGCCGGTGATCTCTCCGACGCCCCGGTCGGCTACCAGCCGCTGCCCGCGGGCGCCAAGGCGTCGGCGGTGGCGTTCAGCGGCGACGGAAAGTACGTGGCACGGGGCGCGGTCGCCGCCGGCAGCACGGCGGACCTGCTGATCCAGTCCGCCGACCCGAAGGACGGCGGCACGCCGACGGAGTTCGCCTTCGAGAGCGAACTCGACGGGACACGGGTCGTGCCGCAGGGGCTCGAATGGGCCAAGGACGGCTCGCGACTCTTCGCGGTGACCTCGGACGGCGGCAGCGGCCACTGGCTGCACATCATCAAGCCGCCCGCCGCGCAGTACGACTCCCGCTTCACCGGCGCGCTCACCACGACGCCCGCGAAGCCCGTCGTCGGCGAACCGCTCGGCATCCGCGGCCGCCTCGAACTGGACGGACCCGCCCCCGCGGAGCCCGTACGGGTCGCCGCCGTCCGCAAGGACGCCGACGGCACGCAGGAGGTGGCGACAGCCAAGGTCGCGGCCGACGGCAGCTTCACCGTGCCCGACGTGCCGGACCGGCTGGGCGAGGCGGCGTACACGCTGCGCTTCCTCGGCGACGTGACGCACCGGCCCGCCGAGGACGTCACGGTCACGGTGGACGTGGGCAAGGCGCCGACGGCGATCGAGCTGAGCGCGCCCGCCGATGCGACCCGCGCGGGTGGCGTCGAGATCACCGGCAGGCTCACCGGGCAGGGGCGCGCGCTGCCGGCCGGGATCGAGCTGAAGGTGACGCGCACCGACAGGCTCGGCGCGACGGGCGAGCTCACGGCGGCGCGGGTCGCGGCCGACGGCACCTTCAAGGTCAAGGACCTGCCCGGCAAGAAGGGCCGGACGGTGTACGCGGTGAGCTACGAGGGCGACGCCCTGCACGAGGGCTCGACCGCGTCGGCCACGGTGAAGATCACCGGCTGAGAAGCACCGAAGAGCACCGACGGCGGCGCCCACCCCCAGTGACGTCGCCGTTGGTGGCGCCCGGTCCGCGGCCTCCTCGGCCGCGGACCGGGGCCGTTCAGGAGGCGCCGACCAGGCGCGCGGCGTCCGCGTGGGCGTCCATGCGCTCCGCGGCGAGGATCGCCGCCGCGGTGTCGGCGCGGGAGGCCGCGACGACCAGGGCGCGGCCCGCGAGGGCGTGCGCGCGCTGGTGCAGGGCGGACACATGGGGTTCGTGGATGGCGGCCGCCACGGAGGACCGCGGCGGGCGCGCGCCACCGCGCAGCCGGGCCACCTGGTACGCCAACTGCTCGGCGGCGCCGTCCAGTTCCGCGGACGGGGCGAGCGCGCGCAGCTCGTCGGTGACGGCGAGGAGCGCCGCGAGGTGCCCGGCGAGCTGGATGTCCAGCTCCTCCTCGCGGGAGCGGTGCGGGTAGCCGGCGTCGTCGGCCACCGTGTGGACCGACTTGGTGCGGATCGGCTCGTACATGGGATGGCCTCCAGACGGTTGCTTGAAAGCCATCCTAGCTTAGATTCTGTCTAAAGTTGAGTCCGGGCCAATAGCGGGTCGTCACGGCTGGCTGTAGCCGTCGAGGAAGTTCCCGATACGCGTGACCGCCTCCGCGAGATCGGTCGCCGTCGGCAGCGTCACGACACGGAAGTGATCGGGTTCCGGCCAGTTGAAGCCTGTGCCGTGCACGACCATGATCTTCTCGGCGCGCAGCAGGTCGAGGACCATCTGCCGGTCGTCCTTGATCTTGAAGACCTTCGGATCGAGCCGCGGGAAGAGGTAGAGCGACCCCTTCGGCTTCACGCAGCTCACGCCGGGGATCTGGGTCAGCAGGTCGTACGCGGTGTCGCGCTGCTCGATGAGCCGTCCGCCCGGCAGCACCAGGTCGTTGATCGTCTGCCGCCCACCGAGCGCCGCGACGACACCGTGCTGGCCCGGCATGTTCGCGCAGAGGCGCATGTTGGCGAGGATCGTCAGGCCCTCGATGTACGAGGAGGCGTGCGCCTTCGGACCCGAGATCGCCATCCAGCCGACGCGGTAGCCCGCCACCCGGTACGCCTTCGACATGCCGTTGAAGGTGAGGGTGAGCAGGTCGGGGGCGATGGCGGCGGTCGGCGTGTGCGTCACGCCGTCGTAGAGGATCTTGTCGTAGATCTCGTCCGAGCAGACCAGGAGGTTGTGGCGGCGCGCGATGTCGGTCAGGCCGCGCAGCATCTCGTCGCTGTAGACGGCGCCGGTCGGGTTGTTCGGATTGATGATCACGAGCGCCTTGGTGCGGTCGGTGACCTTGCGCTCGATGTCGGCGAGGTCCGGCATCCAGTCGGCCTGCTCGTCGCAGCGGTAGTGCACGGCGGTGCCGCCGGAGAGCGAGACCGCAGCCGTCCACAGCGGGTAGTCAGGGGCCGGTACGAGGACCTCGTCGCCGTCGTCGAGCAGGCCCTGCATGGCCATCACGATGAGCTCGGAGACGCCGTTGCCGATGAAGACGTGCTCGACGTCGGTCTCGATGCCCAAGGTCTGGTTGTGCATGACGACCGCGCGGCGGGCGGCGAGGAGGCCCTTCGCGTCGCCGTAGCCGTGCGCGGTGCCGACATTGCGCAGGACGTCCTCGAGGATCTCGGGCGGGCACTCGAAGCCGAAGGCGGCGGGGTTGCCGGTGTTGAGCTTGAGGATGCGGTGACCGGCCGATTCCAGCCGCGTCGCCTCCTCGAGCACCGGGCCCCGGATCTCGTAACAGACGTTGGAGAGCTTCGTCGACTGGATGACCTGCATGTCCGCGAGCTTACGGCCGGGTCGGACGGGCCGCCCCGTGTTTTCGGACACAAGAGGGGCGCAGGGGGCGAGGGGGGCGCCGGGGGAGGGGATGTTCTGTCAGCGGTCGGTTGTGTCCGTTTGTGGTCTTGTCCCGGCGGCCGGGGACCCCAACAATGCGCATGACAAAACCGTGAGAACTTCGGTCACACAGTCATCAGAGGGGACCCCCACATGAAGAAGCCTCTCGTCGGTGCGTGCACCGCCGCCCTGCTCCTCGGGGCGGCGGCGGTACCCGCGTCGGCAGTCGGTCACGAAGGGCCGGCGAAGCCGCAGGCCAAGGTCAAGGCCGTCAACTTCGCGGGGACGGTGGCGCTCAGCAACTGCTCCGGCTCCGTGGTCCGCGTGCCCGACTCCAAGCCCGGCGACCCCGCGCTCGTCCTGTCCAACGGCCACTGCCTGGAGAGCGGCTTCCCGGCGCCCGGCCAGGTCGTCCTCAACAAGCCGTCGTCCCGCAGCTTCACCCTGCTCAACGCCTCCGGCGGCAACGCGGGGACGGTCCGGGCGAGCAAGGTGGCGTACGGCACGATGACGGACACCGACGTGTCGCTCTACCAGCTGACCAGCACCTACAGCGACATCGAGAGCAGGTACGGGATCAAGGCGCTGGAGCTGAACGCGGCGCGGCCCCAGCAGGGGCGGGCGATCACCGTCGCGTCCGGCTACTGGAAGAAGCTGTACAAGTGCAGCATCGACGGCTTCGCGTACCGCCTGAAGGAGGGGAGCTGGACCTGGAAGGACTCGGTCCGCTACACCCCCGCCTGCCAGACGATCGGCGGTACCTCGGGCTCCCCGGTGATCGACGACGCGACCGGCAAGGTCGTCGCCGTCAACAACACCGGCAACGAGGACGGCGAGCGGTGCACGGACAACAACCCGTGCGAGGTCGACGAGAACGGCAAGGTCACCGTCCGCAAGGGCATCAACTACGCGCAGGAGACCTACTGGATCGTGCCGTGCGTCGGCGCGGGCAGCAAGATCGACCTGAGCCGCGCGGGCTGTGGGCTGCCCAAGCCGGCCGGGATGAAGCAGCCGTAGCGGTACGCAGCCCTTCGGGCCCCGGCCGGGACCGCACCCCTGGTGCCCCCGGCCGGGCGTCCGCCCCGGCCGATATCTGCCCCGGCCGAAGCAGACATGCGCATACACCGTTGGTAGCGTTCCCCCGGTGACCTCCTCGCACGGCCCCGAGCGGCTCGATGACGACGACTACCCCGCCTACACCATGGGCCGGGCCGCCGAGCTGATCGGCGCCACGCCGGCCTTCCTCCGCGCGGTCGGCGAAGCCCGGCTGATCACCCCGCTGCGCTCCGAGGGCGGCCACCGCCGCTACTCCCGCTATCAGCTGCGCATCGCCGCACGTGCCAGGGAACTCGTGGACCAGGGCACACCGGTCGACGCGGCCTGCCGCATCGTGATCCTGGAGGACCAGCTCGACGAGGCGCTCCGCCTCAACGAGGAGCTGCGCCGCGACCCCGGCACGGACGGCACGGCGACGCCCTGAGGCAGCCGGGCGCGAAACGCTGCGCCCTCTGCCTCCGTATATCTGTGACGGCAAAAGCAGGATTTCGGGTGGTGCGAGCGGCGGGGTATTCGCGGGTCGACGACGCGATATGGAAAAACGCGCGCCGACGGCGAGGGCGTGCTACTGTCGATTTCAGTTGCAGTTGTGGTTCCCAGAGACTCCAAGTGCTCCGGTCGGCGTTAGGTGCCGACGGGGGCACTTTGTATTGCCGGTCATTTCCGGACGGGGTAATCATCGCGGCGACGCGGAGTCCGCACAGTGCGGGCTCCCGGGCTCTGCCCCGAAGGAGATATGACATGGCTACTGGCACCGTGAAGTGGTTCAACGCTGAAAAGGGCTTCGGCTTCATCGAGCAGGAGGGCGGCGGCGCCGACGTCTTCGCTCACTACTCGAACATCGCCACCCAGGGCTTCCGCGAGCTGCAGGAGGGCCAGAAGGTGACCTTCGACGTCACGCAGGGCCAGAAGGGCCCGCAGGCCGAGAACATCGTTCCCGCCTGACGCTGACGCTCACGCGTACTTCGTAGCTGGGGCCCGCACCTTGGGTGCGGGCCCCAGCTCGTTGCGTTTCCGGGGAAGGCGTTCCGCGTTTCCCTGATTTTCACCGGACGGATTCGGAATACTTTCGCGTCCACCGGGAATATGTTTCATTTTCCCCGGCCGTTCCTGCGATTCTCGGCACCGGTCGGTGCCGGTCAGAATTCCTCGATACGCGCCGCATCGAGGAAGGTTCTCCTTGAACCGTTCAACGCGCACGAACAGCCGACGTCCCAGGAGCACGGGCCGCCGCCCCGCCGCGCTCCAGGGAGAGTTCGCACTGCCGGTCACCGTCACCCCGGCCCTCCCGCCCGTCGAGGACTTCGCGGCGCTCGGGCTGCCGGACGGGGTCGTGAAGACCCTCACCGGGCTCGGTGTCACCGCCCCCTTCCCGATCCAGGCGGCCACGCTGCCCAACTCCCTCGCGGGCCGCGACGTGCTCGGCCGGGGACGCACCGGATCCGGCAAGACCCTCGCCTTCGGCCTCGCGGTGCTCGCCCGCACCGCCGGACAGCGCGCCGAACCGCGCCGCCCGCTCGCACTGATCCTCGTCCCCACCCGCGAGCTCGCCCAGCAGGTGACGGACGCGCTCACCCCGTACGCCAGGTCGCTGCGGCTGCGTATGGCCACCGTGGTCGGCGGCATGTCGATCGGACGGCAGGCCGGCGCCCTGCGCACCGGCGCCGAAGTCGTCGTCGCGACACCGGGACGGCTCAAGGACCTCATCGAGCGCCGCGACTGCCACCTGGACCAGGTCGCCGTCACCGTGCTCGACGAGGCCGACCAGATGGCCGACATGGGCTTCCTTCCCCAGGTCACCGAGTTGCTCGACCAGGTGCGGCCCGGCGGGCAGCGGATGCTGTTCTCGGCCACCCTGGACCGCAACGTCGACCTCCTGGTCCGCCGCTACCTCAGCGACCCCGTCGTCCACTCGGTCGACCCCTCGGCCGGCGCGGTCACGACGATGGAGCACCACGTGCTGCATGTCCACGGCGCCGACAAGTACGCCGCCACCACCGAGATCGCCGCCCGCGACGGCCGGGTGATCCTTTTCCTGGACACCAAGCACGCGGTCGACCGGCTCACCACGCACCTGCTGAGCAGCGGCGTGCGCGCGGCGGCCCTGCACGGCGGCAAGTCCCAGCCGCAGCGCACCCGGACGCTCGCCCAGTTCAAGTCCGGGCAGGTCACGGCGCTCGTCGCCACGAACGTCGCGGCGCGCGGCATCCATGTCGACGACCTCGACCTCGTCGTCAATGTGGACCCGCCCGCCGACCACAAGGACTACCTGCACCGCGGCGGCCGCACCGCGCGGGCCGGCGGTTCCGGCAGCGTCGTCACCCTGGTCACGTCCGCGCAGCGACGTGACATGAACCGGCTGATGATCGCCGCGGGCATCCGGCCGCACACCGCGCAGGTCCGCTCGGGCGAGGCCGAGTTGACGCGTATCACCGGTGCGAAGGCGCCCTCGGGCATCCCGGTCACCATCCCGGCGCCGCCGAAGGACGACTCCCGTCGCGGCGGATCCTCCGCCCGGGGCCGCCGTCCGCGCGACGGCCGCGCGCGCCGCGCCTACGCCGCCCGCTCGCGCAGCGACAGCGCGGCCTGACGCAGGCTCCGAGCCGGGCCCGGCGGGCTTCCCGCCCCGGCGTCCGTCCGTCCACCGACCCTCTTCCCTGTGAGGCACCATGCGCTGTGTCATCGCCCGCTTCCCCTTCGACCTGTTCAAGAGTGACGTCGAGCAGGTCATGAAGGGCGTCAAGCCCGAACCCGTCACGGGCGAGTCCGTGATCGTCGGCCGCCGCACCTACCCGGTCAAGCAGGTCGGCGAGCTGATCACGCGCCAGGACCGCCGTGACTTCTCGGCGCGCGAGGTGACCAGGGCGCTGACCGGCCTCGGCTTCACCTGCCGCACCGCTCCCGCGCCGGTGGCGCCCGAGCCCGCCCCGGCGCCCTGGCCGACCTCCGTCGTCTAGGACGACCGTCTAGTACAGCTGGTACGACCGTCTAGTACGCGTCGGGGGCCCGCGGCGCCGCGCGGGGCGGTCGTCCCGCCACGAGCGCCGAGGCCCCCGGCAGCCAGCCGAGGGCCAGCCCCCACAGCGCGCCGGACAGCGCGCCGGTCAGCGGCAGGAGCAGCCAGCCCCAGGGCCCTGCCTCGACCATCCGGGCCGCGACCAGGCCGCGCCACACGCCCGCGAGGGCCGCGCCCGCGATCAGCGCCGTCCAGCCCGCGAGCAGGCGGCGGCCCGTCCCCGCGCCGGGGCGTAGGCGCAGATGGCGGCGCATCCGCGCGGCGGCCGTGGCGATCAGGAGCAGCGCAGCGAAGTCCTCGCAGAGCTGCCAGGACCAGTCCGTCGCGCCCAGCGGCGTCATCCGCAGCCCCGGCAGCGCGAACGGCACGCCGAGCGCGCTCGGCACGACCGAGAGACCCGCCCGCGCCGTGAACGCGGTCAGCAGCGTCGCGCTGCCGTGTGCCAGGACGAGCAGCAGGCAGACGCCGGCGACCACGGCCGTGGCATCCGTCCGGGCCCGCAACGCGTCCAACGTCGTCCGCATGGCGCGCCACTGTAGGCCGCCCCGGCCGCCGCGGAACAGAGGTGCGGAAGAATAAAGTGAACAAGGCTCAGGTCTGTCGCGCGACGGGTCCCGCGATCTACCATCCCGGCCATGAAGTCCCCTGCGGCGTGGCGCACTTGGGCGGTGGGCGCCGTCGTGCTCGCCGTCGCCGCCGCGCTGCTGGTCGCCGTCGGACCGGAGGGCGCGGGCGCCGCGCGCGCCGACACCGCGAGCGGCCACCGGTGGATCACCGACCGGCAGGGGCGCGCGCTGGTGCTGCGCGGCCTGTCCACGGCGAGCAGCGCCAAGCAGGCGGGCGACGGCATGCCGTGGATCGAGGAGAAGGACGTCGCACGCGAACGGCGCGATCTTGGCACGAATTTCGTCCGCTTCCTCCTCCAGTGGCGCAAGGTGGAGCCCGCGCCGGGGACGTACGACAGGACGTATCTGAAGCGGGTCGCCGAGCGCGTCCGCTGGTACGGCGAGCGGGGCTACCACGTGCTGCTCGACATGCACCAGGACCTGTACGGCCCGGCGGTCGGCGGCGACGGCGCCCCCGGGTGGGCCACGGAGACCGACGGTCTCACGTCCGCCGCCACCGACCCCTGGGAACTCGGCTACGCCGAACCCGGGACCGTCCGCGCCTTCGACCGTTTCTGGGGGACGGTCGAAGGCGGCGGACGTGACCTGCGAAAACACTACGTCGGCGCCCTGCGCACGGTGGCCGGGCACTTCGCCGACGACGACGCCGTCATCGGCTACGACCTGATGAACGAGCCGTGGGGCGGCAGCGTGCAGGGGCCCGCGTTCGAGTCGGGGCCGCTCGCCCGTCTCTACCAGGACGGCATCGACGCGATCCGCACCGTCGACCGCGACCACTGGCTCTTCGTCGAGCCGTCCGCCATCGGCGCCAACTGGGGCTTCGCGTCCGGGCTCCCGCGCCTGGACGACCCGCGCGGCGACGGCGACAGGGCCCGCATCGCCTACGCGCCGCACCTCTACCCCCTCCCCATGGATCTCGGCGGCGGCTACACCGGGTCGGCCAGGGGGCAGGTCGACAGGTCCCTGGAGGCCTGGCGCGCGCAGACGGAGAAGACCGCGCGGCGGCTCGGAGCGCCCGTGATCATCGGGGAGTTCGGGCTCGACGTGGGGCTGCCGGGCGCCATGGAGTACGTCGAGAAGGTGCAGCGCATGGCCGACGGGATGGGCGCGGGCATCGCGTACTGGTCCAACGACCCCGGCAGCTGGGCGCCGTGGGACTCCGACATGAAGCCGACCGCGCTGCTGCCCGTGCTCGACCGGCCCTACCCGCGGGCCGTCGCGGGGGACCCGGTCGCCCACCGGTGGGACGCGGAGGCCAAGACGCTGACGGTGAGCTGGCGGGGCGTGGCGGGCGTGCGGGGCGGCACGGAGGTCCACCTGCCCGCGCGGCTCTTCCCCCGGGGAGGGCGGGTGCTGGGCGGCTCCCAGCGCTCCTGGAACCCCAAGTCCCGCATCCTCACACTCACTTCGGGGCCCGGCACGCACGCTGTCCGCATCACACCACATGGGTGAAAGGGAAGAGTTCCCACCCCTTGTCCGGCCGCACAGCGCCCCCCAAGAATGCCCCTGACATACGTATGACTGGTGTACATCGCAAGGGGGGCTCCACTGATGGGACGACAGACGAGCAAAGCGGTGACGGGCGGGCTGCTCGCCCTCGCCCTGGCGGGCGCGGGCGCGGTACCCGCGTTCGCGGGGCACGGACAGCCGGCCCGGCAGGGGCAGGCCAAGACCAAGAAGGTCGACTTCGCGGGAACGGTGGCGCTCAGCAACTGTTCCGGCTCCGTCGTGCGCACGCCCCGGTCCGAACCGGGTGACCCGGCGCTCGTCCTCACCAACGGCCACTGCATAGAGTCCGGGTTCCCGGCGGCCGGCGAGGTCATCGTGGACCAGCCGTCCACCCGCACCTTCAAGCTCCTCGACGCGAAGGCGCACGACGTCGCCACGCTCAAGGCGTCCAAAGTGTCGTACGCGACGATGACGGACACCGACATCACGCTCTACCAACTCACCAGCAGCTACCGCGACATCACCAGGAAGTACAAGATCAAGCCGCTGGAGCTGGAGGACGACCACCCGGTGAAGGGGCGGGCGATCACCGTCGTCTCCGGCTACTGGAAGAAGACCTACAGCTGCAACATCGACGGCTTCGTCCACCGCATCAAGGAGGGTGAGTGGACCTGGAAGGACTCCGTCCGCTACACCCCCGCCTGCCAGACCATAGGCGGCACCTCGGGCTCGCCGGTCATCGACCACAAGACCGGCAAGGTCACCGCGGTCAACAACACCGGCAACGAGGACGGCGAGCGCTGCACGCTCAACAACCCCTGTGAGATCGACCGCAAGGGCAGGGTGACCGTGCGCAAGGGCATCAACTACGCGCAGGAGACGTACGGGATCGTGCCGTGCGTCGGCAAGGCGAGCAAGATCGACCTCGGCCGCAAGGGGTGCAGGCTGCCGCGCCCTGCCGCTGCTCAGAGGTAGGACGCGGGTTCGCTCCTCGCCGCGTACGTGGCCCCCGTCCCCGCCCCCGTCCCCGCCCTCGGCACCGGCACCGGCACCGGCGGGGACGGGGGGCGGGGGCGGGCGGCCCTCCTGGCCCGGAGAGCCGGGGTCAGGGAGTGCGGCGGACCGCGCGTCCCGCGAGGACGTCCGTGCGCCGGCCGTCCCGCATGACGAAGCGGCCGTCGATCAGGACGTGCGGCACGCCGACGGGCAGGGTGCGCGGCGCCTCGAACGTCGACCCCGCCGCGACCGTCTCCGGGTCGAAGAGGACCAGGTCGGCGCGGTAGCCCTCGCGGACGACGCCCCGGTCGGGCAGGCGCAGGCGGGCGGCGGGCCGTGAGGTGAGGTGTGCGACGGTCTCCTCCAGGGACATGACGCCGAGCTCCCGCGCGTAGCGCCCGAGGTACTGCGGGAACGTCCCGTACGCGCGCGGGTGCGGCTTGTAGCCCTGGAGGATGCCGTCGCTGCCGCCGGTGTGCACCCGGTGTCGCATGATCGCCTGGACGTTCTCCTCGTGGCCGACGTGCTGGAGGATCGTCGAACCGAGGTTGTCGTTGATCAGGAGACGGCGGGCGGTGATCCACGGCTCCTCGCCCCGCTGGGCCGCCGACTCGGCGATCGTCTTGCCGACGCAGGAGGCGAGCCCGGGGTCGCTGACGCCGGACACCTCGATCGTGTCCCACTCGATGGGCACGCCGTGACAGCCGTCGGCGCCGATGACCTCCATGTGGTGCCGGATCTCCGCGGCGCTCGCGTCGTCCTCGAGACGGGCGAGGATGGCATCGGGCCCGCCCTCGCTCGCCCAGCTCGGCAGCATCGCGACGAGCGTCGTGCAGCCGGGGGTGTAGGGGTACGTGTCCAGGGTGATGTCGGCGCCGCTCGCGAGCGCGTCGTCGAGCAGGGCCAGCAGGTCCGGCGCCTTGCCCTTGTTCACGCCGAAGTTCATGGTGGCGTGCGCGAGGTGCAGGGGGCAGTTCGCGGTCCGGGTGAGGTTCACCATCTCCTCGTACGCCTGGAGGGCGCCGGCGCCGTAGCTGCGGTGATGGGGGCAGTAGTAGCCGTTGTGGGCCGCCACGACCCGGCAGAGCTCGGTGAGTTCGGAGTCGTCGGCGTACATGCCCGGCGTGTACGTGAGCCCCGACGACATGCCGACGGCGCCCTCTTCCATTCCCTCGGCGACGAGCTGCTTCATGCGGTCCAGCTCGGCCGGGGTCGCCGGGCGGTCGTCCCAGCCCAGCGCGTGCATGCGGACGGTGCCCTGCGGGATGAGGTAGGCGGCGTTCACCGCGATGCCGTGGCCGCCGTGGGCGGTGTCGAGGGCGTCGAGGTAGCCGCCGACCGTGCGCCAGCTGAAGTCGATGTCGCTGCCGTCGCCGTTCCACCCGGTGATGGCCTTGCGGACCTGGGCGAGCGTGCGGTCGTCGACGGGGGCGTAGGACAGTCCGTCCTGGCCGATGACCTCCAGGGTGACGCCCTGGGCCGCCTTCGCGGTGTGCTCCGGGTCGCGGAGCAGGGCGAGGTCGCTGTGGGCGTGCATGTCGATGAAACCGGGCGCCAGCGCCAGGCCCTCGGCGTCGAGGGTGGCCTGCCCCGTGAGGCGGGGCCCCGCGTCCTCTTTGCGGATCTCCGCGATCCTGCCCTCGTGTACGCCGACGTCGGCGCGGTAGGAGGCACCTCCGGTGCCATCCATGACGCGGGCGTCCCGGATCACCAGGTCCATGTCGCCTCTTTCCTTGTGCGCTTCTTTGGCTGCGGGTGGTGCGGGTCTCGTGGCCGGGGTGGGGGCGGACCGCCGTTGGCGGGGGACGGGCCCCTACGTGGCTATGCGTCGCGGGGCAAACGGGTGGGCGGGTGGGATACATCCGCCGCGGAGCGGCGGTTCAGGCCCCTACGCCCGCCGCGCGTCGCGGGGCAAACGGGTGGGTGGTGGGATACATCCGCCGCGGAGCGGCGGGACAGTCCAGCCCCCCACCCACAGGAAGTGGACCGGAGCCGCCCCCCCCGGAGACCGCACCGGCCGCGCAGCGGCGGACCAGAACACCCCCAAGACCCCCAGGTCAGAAAAACGTTCGGACGTAGTCCGTGACCGTCCCGTCCCCCTCCACCAAAGGAATCAGCTGCCACTTGTCGAACACCGTGCAAGGGTGCGAAAGCCCCATCCCGACCCAGTCGCCCACGACGAGATCCGCCTCCGGCGAGGTCACGAGCCACCCGTGCTGGTCGGAGAGCCCGGTGACCGAGACCCCGGTCGCGGCCCGCTCCACACCGTCCCGCCGGACGACCTGCGCCTCGGGCAGATCCAGGTCGTACGCCGCGTCCCGCTTGCCCGCGTTGATGAACGCCTGCTCGGCGGAGGGCCGCGACACCACCTGGGCCCAGAGCCGGAACGCGGGCTCAAGAGCGCCCTCGTCCGGGACCCGGTTGAACGGCGTCAGATGCTTGTAGTGGCCGTCGTCGTGCGAGACGTAGGCACCCGAGCGCAGCAACTTGCAAAGGGGCCGCGAGAGTTCGGGGATCTCCGCGAAGACCGACGCGACCGCGTCGAACCACGCACTGCCCCCCGCGCTGACCACGACCTCCGGCAGATCGGTGAAGAGCCCCGCCGCGTCGAACTCGACGAGCAGCGCGACGAGCCGCCGCAGCCACGCCGTGACGCTCTCGTTCGACGCGTCCGGCACCTCGCCCTCGTACCCGGCGACACCCACGAGCCGCAGCGTGTCCGCGCCCGCGATGGCGCCCGCGATCTCGAAGCACTCCGCCTCGGTCCGCACACCGGTCCGCGCGCCGTCGCCCGCCGCCAGCTCCACCACGACATCCACCGGGCGGCTCGCGCCCGCCTCGCTGAGCGCGGCGTGCATCAGCTCGACGCCGCGTACGGAGTCCACGTAGCAGATGAAGCGGAAGGAGGGGTCCGCGTCGAGCTCGCCGGCCAGCCATCGCAGCGCCGCCGCGTCGACGAGCTCGTTGGCGAGGAAGATCCGCGAGACGCCGAACTCCCGTGCCACGCGCGCCTGGTGGGGCACGGCGAGGGTGATGCCCCATGCCCCGCGCTCCAGCTGGCGGGCGAAGAGCTGCGGGGCCATCGACGTCTTGCCGTGCGGCGCGAAGGCCAGGCCGTGCCGCTCGGCGTACGTCTCCATGAGGGCGAGGTTGTGCTCCAGGCGCTCGGCGGAGAGCGCGAGGACCGGGGTGGTGAAGCCGCCCGTGAAGAGGTTGCGCCGCTGCGCCGCGAGTTCACCCACCGTCAGCCCTTCGGCGTCCGGCGGCAGGCCCTTGAAGCGGTGGTCGAGCCGTTCGTCGGCGAGAGCGGCGAGCCGCCCGGCCGCGGGCGTGGCCTGCGGACCGGCGGGACGTTCGACGGCGTTGTCGGCGGCCATGGGCGCCTCCTCCAGGAGTGCATTCATGAGGGGATTCATGAGGTGTTGCAGCATGTGCAACAGTCATTGCGTATGCCGCTTACTGCTGTCTAACATCCGAGCCAACGCCGGGTCAACGGATCCGGAGAGTCGGTTGAGGGGCTGGAAGATCGTGACCGCACAGGCAGCCGCACCGACGGCCGCACCGGCAGTGGTGGACGTCGTGGCACTCGGCGAGTCCATGGTCACCTTCCTGCCCGCGCGGCCCGGCCGCCTCGCCGACGTGCCCTCCTTCGACCGCGGCATCGGCGGCGCCGAGTCCAACGTCGCCTGCGCCCTGGCCGCCGCGGGACACACCACCCGCTGGGTCAGCCGCGTCGGCGCCGACGGCTTCGGTGACCACCTGGTCGAGACGATCGGCGGCTACGGAGTCGACACCTCCGCCGTCGGCCGCGACCCGCACCGGCCCACCGGCATCTACTTCCGCACCGCAGACGACCGTGACACCGACGCCCACGAGGTCGTCTACTACCGCGCGGGCTCCGCCGCCTCCGCCATGGCGCCAGGGTCCGTCGACGAGGACGCCCTCACCGCAGGACGCGTCCTGCACCTGTCGGGCATCACGCCCGCCCTCTCCGCCGACTGCCTCGCCCTCGTACGCCACCTCTGCGCCCGGCGCCCGGAGCGCGGCCCGCTCGTCTCCTTCGACGTCAACCACCGCCCCGGGCTGTGGAAGGACACCGGCGACGGCCCCGGCGTCCTCCTCGACCTCGCCCGCGGCGCCGACCTCGTCTTCGTCGGCGAGGACGAGGCCGCGGCCGCCTGGGACGTGACCGGCGGACCCGCCGCCGTCCGCGCCGCCCTGCCCGAGCCCGCCACCCTCGTCGTCAAGCAGGGCAGCCGCGGCGCCACCGTCTTCCGGCACGGCGAGGACCCCGTCTTCCGGGCCGCCCTGCACGTGGACGTCGTCGCACCCGTCGGCGCGGGCGACGCCTTCGCCGCCGGTTTCCTCTCCGCCACCCTGCGCGGCCTGCCCGCCGACCGGTGCCTGCGCCACGGCCACCTCATGGCCGCCGCCGCGCTCACCGTCCCCGGCGACCTCGCCACACCCCCCGACCGCACCCACGCCGACCGCCTCGCCGACCTGGACGACGCCGCCTGGGGGACACTTCGTCTCGGCCCCGGCTGGACGGATCGCGCCCCGTCGGACACCGCGGTCGAGGAGGAGGTACGTACCCCATGAGCCAGACCGTCGACCGCGCCCTTTCGATCCTGCCGCTGCTCGCCGAGGGCCCCGCCGACCTGGGCCAGGTCGCCGACCGGCTCGGCGTGCACAAGTCCACGGCGCTCAGGCTGCTGCGCACCCTCCACGAACACGGCCTGGTCTTCCGCCAGTCCGACCAGCGCTACCGTCTCGGCGCGCGCCTCTTCGCCCTCGCCCAGCAGGCCGTCGAGAGCCTCGACGTGCGCGAGATCGCCCACCCCCACCTCCTCGCCCTCAACGAGAAGTGCGGCCACACGGTCCACCTCGCCGTCTACGAGGAGCAGGAAGTCCTCTACATCGACAAGGTCGAGAGCCGCTACCCGGTGCGGATGTACTCCCGTATCGGCAAGCCGGTGGCGATCACCGTCGCCGCCGTCGCCAAGCTACTGCTCTCCGACTTCCCGGAGGCCGAGCGCCGCGCCATCGCGGAGAAGCTCGACTACCCCACCTACACGTCCCGTTCGACACCCAACGCCGCCGCGTTCCTGCGGGAGTTGGAGAAGGTGCGCGAACAGGGCTGGGCCACCGACCTCGGTGGCCACGAGGAGTCCATCAACTGCATCGGGGCCCCCATCCGCGGTGCGGACGGGCGCGTCGTCGCGGCCATGTCGGTCTCGGCGCCGAACGTCGTCGTGACCGCCGAGGAACTCCTCACCCTGCTCCCGCTGGTCCGCCGCACGGCGGACGCCATCAGCAGGGAGTACTCCGGCGCCGCGCCGGAGGCCAAGACCGCCCCACTCAAGGAAGCCTGATCAGCCCATGACCGAGAAGACCGCGCTCACCCCGGCCACCCACACCACCCCGCCCGCGAAGTTCTCCCACGGCGTGAAGAAGGGCAACATCCTTCAGGTCGCAGGACAGGTCGGCTTCCTCCCCGCCGAGGAGGGCAAGGCCCCCACCCCCGCGGGCCCGACCCTGCGCGAGCAGACCCTGCAGACCTTCGCCAACGTCAAGGCGATCCTCGAAGAGGGCGGCGCCACCTGGGACGACGTGATGATGATGCGCGTCTACCTCACGGACGTGGACCACTTCGCCGAGATGAACGAGATCTACAACGCGTACTTCGAGGAGCAGGGCCTCAAGGCCCCCGCCTCGGCCCGCACCACCGTCTACGTCGGCCT
The DNA here is from genome assembly GCF_056433985.1 of Streptomyces sp. NPDC044106. Lineage (NCBI taxonomy): Bacteria > Bacillati > Actinomycetota > Actinomycetes > Kitasatosporales > Streptomycetaceae > Streptomyces > Streptomyces sp. NPDC044106. Next base: position 430,269 of record NZ_JBWKFZ010000001.1, on the reverse strand, counting down.
CCCGGCGGGTCTCCTCATCGAGATCGACGCGCTCGCCGTCCTCGGCTGACCCACATCCACTTCTCCACGCAAGCCGTACGTCGTCACGGCACGGCGCCCGCATCCCGCCGGGCGCCGTGCCGCGATCCCCCCTGCTCCGAAAGCCCCATGCACTTACGAGGTCAAAGATGTCCCCGTCCCACACCGCCGTGCTCGCGGCCGCCCCCGCCGCAGAACCGCCACCGCACACCGGTGGCATCCTCACCCTGATCGACGGCACCGCAGGCCTCCTGACGGTCGCCGCGCTCGGCATCGTGCTTCTGCTCTTCCTGATCATCAAGGTCAGGCTGCAGCCCTTCGTGGCGCTGCTCGCGGTCTCCATAGCCGTCGGTCTCTCGGCCGGGCTCTCCGTCACCGAACTCTTCGGCACCGTCCAGAGGTCCGACGCCGTCTCGGTCATCGAGACCGGCATGGGCGGCATCCTCGGCCATGTGGCGATCATCATCGGCCTCGGCACGATGCTCGGCGCGATCCTGGAGGTCTCCGGCGGCGCCGAGGTCCTCGCCTCCCGCCTGCTCGGCCTCTTCGGCGAGAAGCGCGCGCCGCTGGCCATGGGCCTGACGGGCCTGATCTTCGGTGTCCCCGTCTTCTTCGACGTCGGCATCTTCGTCCTCGCGCCGATCGTGTACGCCGCCGCCAAGCGCAGCGGCAAGTCGATCCTGCTCTACTGCCTGCCCCTGCTCGCGGGCCTCTCCATGACCCACGCGTTCCTGCCCCCGCACCCGGGCCCGGTGGCCGCCGCGGGACTGCTCCACGTGGACCTCGGCTGGGTCATCCTGATGGGCATCGTCTGCGGCATCCCCGCGGTGCTCGCCGCCTGGGCGTTCTCCGCGTGGGTCGGCAAGCGCATCTTCGTGCCGGTGCCGCAGGACATGGTCGAGGCCGCCGAGGAGGCCAAGGCCGCGGTCGTCGCCGAGCAGCGGGCGGCGGGCGTGGCCCCGCAGGAGAAGCCGGTGCCGCTGGGCATCGTCTTCACGATCATCGGCACGCCGCTGGTCCTGATCCTCCTGGCGACGTTCTCCTCGATCGCCTTCGATCCCTCGACGTTCCGCAGCGTCATCGAGTTCTTCGGCAGCCCGTTCGTCGCCCTGACCATCGCCCTGCTGATGGCGTACTACCTGCTCGGCATCCGGCGCGGCTGGTCCCGCAAGTCCCTGGAGACCGTCTCGACCGCGTCCCTCAAGCCGGTCGGCAACATTCTCCTGGTCGTCGGCGCGGGCGGGATCTTCGGCGCGGTCCTCAAGGCGAGCGGCGTGGCCGACGCCATCTCGGACACCTTCCAGGACGTCGGCCTGCCGATCATCGTCCTCGCGTACCTGCTCTCCCTGATCCTGCGCGTCGCCCAGGGCTCGGCGACGGTCGCGATCGTCACGACGGCGGGCATCGTCGCCCCGCTCCTCTCCGAGGGCGACTACTCCCAGGCGTTCACCGCCCTGGTCATCATGGCGATCTCGGCGGGCTCCATCTTCGCCTCGCACGTCAACGACGGCGGCTTCTGGATGGTCGCGAAGTACTTCGGCATCAGCGAGCGGGACACGCTGAGGACGTGGACCGTCCTTGAGTCGGTCCTGTCCGTGGCAGGGTTCGCGGTCGCCGCTCTGCTGAGCCTGTTCGTCTAGGGCCTGTCTTTCGGATCTGTCCGGGGTCGCGGGGTCTGGCACGCACATCTGCGGCGTTGTCGTCGGTTGCCAACGCTCCGCGTTGCCGCCCTCCTCCGCCTTGCAGCTGCACGCACCAGACCCCGCTCAAGCCCCACCCAAGGCAAGGCCACCCAAGTCCGGCCTGATCCGAAAGACAGACCCTAGGGCCCTAGCGGTTCGCCCTGCCGGTCTGCCGCTTGCAGGTCAGGTCGCCCGCGGGCAGCTTGCCGGTGGCCAGGTAGCGGTTGACCTGGTTGTCGACGCAGGCGTTCTCGTAAAGGCCGTAGACCGCGTGCCGGTTGGCGCCCTCGACGGTGACCAACCGGGAGCTCGGCAGCAGACCGTGCAGGGCGACGGCGCCCTTGTGCGGGGTGCGCGGGTCGCCGGTGGCGGACACGATCATCGCCTCGGCATCGTGCGTCACCGCGGTGGGCTCCTCACGGGGCCGGTCCCAGAAGGCGCACGGGCCGATGTTGTTGTTCATCGGGCCGAAGCGGGGGTACGCGGCGCGGCTGCGCCGGATGTCCCGCCAGTAGACCTCCGGGTCGCGCGGGGCCGCCTTGTCCCCGCAGATGATCGCGGTCTGCGAACTGCCCATGTTCGACTGGTCGCCGGTCGTCGCGAGCCGCAGGAGCCCGGTGAACTGCGGCGAGAGCGTGGTCGGCAGCCCGGCCGCGGCCTCGTTCAGCACGGACACGTGCTCGCCGAGGGACGCCCGGGAGGCGTCGGTGTCGCTGTCGAGCCCGGCGAGGAGGACGAACGGGACCTGGGTGTCGTCCAGCCGGAAGCTCTCCGGTGCGGTGCCGACGGACAGCGGGCCGCGCGCGGACTCCTTGATGACGCGGTCGACGGTGGCGAGGACCTGGGCGCGGGTGCGGCCGAGGTGGTAGGTGTCGTTCCGGGCGGCGGCCCAGGCGGCCCAGTCGGCGAGCGCCCGCTCGTTCTCGCCGACGGCCTCCTTCAGGAGCCGGGGGCCGAACTTGCGCGGGTCGATGGCGCCGTCGAGGACCATGCGGTCGGTGCGGCCGGGGAACATCTGGGTGTATACGGTGCCGAGGTAAGTGCCGTACGAATAGCCGAAGTAGGAGATCTTCCGCTCGCCGAGCGCGCCGCGGATGACGTCCATGTCGCGGGCGGTGTTGCGGGTGCTCACGTGCGGCAGTACGTCGGCGTTGGTGGCGCGGCACTTGGCGGCCAGGTCCTTGTGGAGGTCGATCTGGCGCTCGAAGCTCGCCCGGCCGAGGCCCGCCGAGAAGAGCTGCGTGCCGACGTTCCAGCCGCAGTCCAGCGGGGTGCTGCGGCCGACGAAGCGCGGGTCGAAGCCGACGATGTCGTAGCGCGGACCCGTCTTCTTCATCCACGCGTGGAACTCCGGCGGCGACTGCACGGCACCGTTGCCGGGGCCGCCGTTGTTGAGCAGGATCGAGCCGATGCGGTGGCGGGTGTCGGTGGCCTTGAGCCGGGATATCGCGACGGTGAGCGTACGGCCCCCCGGCTCGGAGTAGTCGAGCGGCACGGTGACGTCCGCGCACTGGACGCCGGCCGTGTCCAGGTCGCGGCCCATGGAGTCGTCCGGGCTCTTGGCGCAGCCGCCCCAGCTCAGGTGCTGGGAGTAGTAGCGGTCAAGGCCGGAGGCGGGCTTCGCCGGGGTGGCGGTCGCCGTGCCGGTCGCGGCGGCCGCGGCGGGGGCCGCGCCGAGGCAGGCGGCGAGGAGGAGGCCGACGTTCCGTATGCGTCTCATACCGTCGACGCTAAGTGGATCATCGGCCCCGCTCACTACGGCTGTCCCCCCACTTCGGAGGGGGATCACCCCCGCCGACGGCCGGCGGGGGCGCGCCGCCGTCAACTCGCGCAGTACTGCTGCTCCTTGCCGATGGACCGGTACATGCAGTCCGAGTTCTCCAGGAGCTGCAGCACCGCGTCGCGGTTACGCGACGTCTCCCGCTCGATGACCTCGTCGGGCGGGTAGAAGCCGCCGCCGCCGGAGCGCGGGTACATCTCGAAGGTGTAGCTGAAGATCTTCTGGTCGCCCCACAGCCAGTCGTCGATCGTGCCGTCCGTGATGTAGAGGTCACTGGACTGCTCGGGCGTGTAGCCGTTGCTCGCGGCCATCTTCCTTCCGACGGCGGCGTGCGCGTCGCGGTCGTCCTGGGTGAGGCCCGGTGCCGTGTCGTTGTACGTGAAGCCGTACGGCCACAGGACCAGCTCGCTGTACGTGTGGAAGTCGATCCCGGCCTTGATCTGCTGCTTGCCGCCGACGACGCGGCTGCGGACGAAGTTGGCGACGACCTTCACCTCGGGGGCCGACTCGGCGGCCGAACCCCGGTAGGTCTCGGAGCCCGGGGTGCTCGAAGAGCCGCCGCAGCAGCCCCACTTGTAGCCCCAGTTGCGGTTCAGGTCGGTGCCGGTGCGGCCATTGGAATTGGGCTGCCGGTTGAGCCGCCAGCTGCGGTACGAGCCGGTCGCGATGTCGTACTCGCCGCCGTCCGGATTCATGTCCGGGACGATCCAGATCTCGCGCGAGTCCACCATCTTCTTGATGCGGGCGTCGGAGGCGTAGCCCGCGCCGAGTTCGCGGAGGAGGTACAGCGCCATCTCGACCGTCAGGTGCTCGCGGGCGTGCTGGTGGTGGGTGAAGAGGACTTCCGGCTCGGCCTCGTCGGTGCCCACGTTGTCGCTGACCTTGATGGCGACGATGTCCCTGCCGGAGTACGACTTGCCGATGACCTTCTTCGACATCAGGCTCGGGTAGGCCGCGATGCGCTGGTCGATCTCCGCGTTCATCTCGGCGTAGTTGTGGTACCTCGCGTCGGCGGGCGGGAAGTCCTTGACCCGCACTTCCTGTCCGTCCGTACGCTTCGGCGGTCCGGCCAGGGGCTTGAGCTCGTACCCCGACTCCCGCAGCTTCGCGGCCTGCCGGGCGTCCGCCGAGACGACCACCGCGCGGGCGTCCACCTCGTCGATGGCGACGCCGGTGCGGGCGAGTGCGGTGCGCGCGGCGCGGTCGTCGCGCAGGGGTATCTCGTACTGGCGCGTTTCCTCGTCGGTTGCCGTCGCCGCGCCGCCCGCGGCCCGGTCATCGGATCCCGATGCGGCGTTGGCGGTCAGGGGCGCCGCCAGGGCGAGGGTGAGGAGGGTCGCGAGAGCGGCGGATCTCCTGCCGCGTATGCGCAGTCGCATGAAGTCTCCTGAGGGGGTGGGGGTTGCTCAGTGCGACACGTGCGGGGGCGTGCGGTGGTGCGGTGCGGGGTGTGCGGTGGTGCGGTGCGGGGTGTGCGGTCGTGCGGTGCTGCGTGTGCTGTCGTGCGTTGCGGGTCGCGCGGCCCCATCGTCGAGCCATGGCATGGCCCCGTCAACGCTCTCTTCGGCCAACCCCCTTGTGCCGGAAGCGGCGATGCGCTTTCTTGATCGGCATGGCTGAAACCACAGGCAGTGGCACCACCGCCGACGCGACGGCCCCCCGGCCGCGCAAGTCGAGCTGGAAGTACATCGGCCCCGGCATCGTCGTCGCGGCGACCGGCGTCGGCGCGGGCGACCTCGTCGCGACCCTCATCGCGGGCAGCAACTTCGGCTACACCCTGCTGTGGGCGGCCGTCATCGGCTGCGTCGTCAAGATCTCGCTCGCGGAGGCCGCGGGCCGCTGGCACCTGGCCACCGGCCGTACCCTCTTCGACGGCTGGGCGAGCCTCGGCCGCTGGACGACGTGGTTCTTCGTCGTCTACGTGGTGATCTGGGGGTACGTCTACGGGGCGGCCGCGATGTCGTCGTCCGGGCTGCCCCTCCAGGCCCTGTTCCCCGACGTCATGGAGCTCAAGTGGTGGGGCATCCTCACCGGCGTCGTCGGCCTGGCCTTCGTCTGGTTCAACAAGTACGCCGTCTTCGAGAAGGTCATGACGGTGCTCGTCGGCATCATGTTCGTCGTCACCGTCTACCTCGCCATCCGCGTCACCCCGCACCTCGGTGACGCCTTCGCGGGCCTGCTCCCCGTCCTGCCCGACGAGAAGGACTCCGTCCTCAACACACTCGGCCTGATCGGCGGCGTCGGCGGCACCATCACGCTGGCCGCGTACGGCTACTGGGTCAACGCCAAGGGCTGGACCGACGCCGGCTGGATGAAGGTGATGCGGCTCGACAACCGCGTCGCGTACATCACGACCGGCATCTTCGTCGTCGCCATGCTCTTCGTCGGCGCGGAGATGCTGCACTCCGCCAACGTCGCCATCGCCAACGGCGACAAGGGGCTCGTCCAGCTCTCCGGCATCCTGGAGGAGGAGTACGGCAACGCCACCGCCAAGATGTTCCTCGTCGGCTTCTTCGCCACGTCCTTCACCTCGCTGATCGGCGTGTGGCACGGCGTGAGCCTGATGTTCGCCGACTTCGTCGAGCGCTACCGCAAGGAGCGCGTCGGCGCCGAGGAGAAGGCGCTGACCGGCGAGGAGGTGGCGTCCGGCAGCCACGAGAAGTCGGTGCCGTTCCGCGCGTACCTGCTGTGGCTGACCTTCCCGCCGATGGTCCTGCTCTTCCAGGGCCAGCCGTTCCGCCTCATCATCCTCTACGGCGTCCTCGGCGCGGCCTTCATGCCGTTCCTCGCCCTCACCCTGGTCTGGCTGCTCAACTCCTCGCGCACGCCCCGTGAATGGCGCAACGGCTGGCTGAGCAACGGCATGCTGGCCGTCGCGGGTCTGCTCTTCCTGGTCCTGTGCGTCAAGCAGATCACCGACCAGGACTGGGGCAGCTTCTTCTGAGGGCCTGTCGGAGGAATCGCCCCGGGGGGACGCGTAGGTTCCGGGGAACGGCTTCGGCCAACCTCGGTCCGGGTGGCCCGGGGCCGAACGCGGAGTTGGCGGGGCGTGGACCTGTCGATTCCGGCTGCGTCGGGTTTTGGCCCTGATTTCCGCGGGCGCTGCCTGCCCCGCGCGCCGTCACTACTGTCATGCCCCACTCAGGCCCGGCTGCCGGAAAGCCGGGCGGACGGGGGTGGAACGACCATGAGAGCCAGCAGAGAAGTGACCGGCAGGGCGCGTACGTTCGTCTCGCTCGCGGCGCTGGTCGCCGGGGGAGTGCTGTGGGCCGCGCCGAACGGCGCCGCGGCCCCGGCCGACCCGGGCGCCGCCCCGGCCCCGGCCGCCGCGGCGTCGTACACCATCGGGCAGTTCAACATGGCGGGCGGCAACGCTCAGCACGGTGACGACGGCGACGAGGCACCGGACGCCCTGGTGCGCAGCGTCCAGGACCGCAAGCCCGCCTTCATGACGCTGAACGAGGCGTGCAGGGACTGGTCGGACCGGCTCCAGTCGCAGCTCGGCGGCGAGTACACGGTGCTGTTCGACCCGGTGACCAGGAGCGCGGGAGGGCCGAACACCAAGTGCTACCACCCGGTGGGCGTGCCGGACGACCAGCGCACGGACTTCGGCAACGGCCTGCTCGTCCGCAACGACATGGGCTTCGACACCTCGACGCTCGTCGGCCACAGCCTCGGCACCTCGGCCGACCGCGAGCAGCGCGAGATGCTCTGCATGACCTCGCCCACCAGGCAGCTGGCCCTGTGCAGCGTGCACCTCACGCACAACAGCAAGTCCGAGCGCCGCAAGGAGTCCGCCAAGGCCAAGGAGATCCTCGACACCACGTACGCCGGATACACGAAGTACCTGGGCGGCGACCTCAACGCCGAGCCGCTGCACCAGGCGCCGGACAACTTCTACCACCCCGACTACGGGCGGGGAGCGGGCGGCCAGTTCAAGGAGGCCGACAGCCACTGCGGCAACAACCCGCACTGGGGCGACGTGATCGGCGGCTCACCCTTCCCGGTGATCCTCTGGTGCCGTGACGGCGAGGCCACGATGAGCGACGCGAATAAGAAGATCGACTACATCTTCGTGCCGATGGCGACGCACGTCGACTGGGCCGACGCCACGAACGCGGAGCACTCCGACCACAAGCTGCTGTGGGCCGGGGTCACCTTCTGAGAAGCCCGGGCCGACGACGGTCGGAACGACGGCGGTTCCCCCCGGGTGGAGCGGGGGGAATCGCCCACCTCCATATGAACAGTGGGAAGTTGGGTGTCGAGTCGACCATGACGTGGATATGGTGCTGAGGCAGGAGTGCACGAGGACCGGGGGTGTACGCATTGCCGACCGCCATAGCCGTCACGGGCCCCGACCTCGTGCTGCCGTCGCCCGACCGGCACACCCCGTCGGCCGCCGTCCTCCAGTCGGCCGTGCGGCCCCCGCGGGCGTACTCCCTGGACAAGGCGCTCGCCGAGATGCACACCCTCATCGAGCAGCACGGCCACGTCATCGCCCTGTGCCCCGCCTCCGCGCCCGCGGTCGTCCGGCAGCGGCTGCACGCGGTCCGCTCCGTCCTGGAGAGCGACCGCATCGCCGTCGTCCGCTCCGACCTGCCGCCGCTCGGCCTCTCCGTACTCGCGCTCCAGCTGCGGCAGCTGTCGGTCTGTGACTTCAGTCCGGGCGTCCTGGCCTGCGCCGCCCGGCTCCTCTCCCACTACATCTACGCGGGCGCCCTGCTCACCTCGGTCGCCAGGCTCGACCGCGTCCCCGTCACCCTCAAGACACACGCCAAGTCCTGGCTGCCCGGCACCCAGTTCGCCGTCCTCGCCACCCCGCGCCCCGAACTCGTGAAGCTCTCCGGCGGCAACGGAACGGCCCTGCCGGGGCCGGGATTCGGCACCCGCCTGCTCTACGCCCCCGGCAAGCTGGCCCCCGACTGGGTGACCGGCACCCTCGCCCCCGCCTGGCGCTCCCAGGACGTCACCGAGACGACGCTGCCCGGCGAATCCGCGCGCTGGTGGGCCACCGGCAGGCTCGTCGAGTTCGCCGCGGCCATCCCCGACATCTCCGTCCTCTACCAACTCGTCTCGTCCGTCCGCCGCGACGACTGCCACTGGTGCGGCCTCGAACTCATCGGCGACCGCTGCGCGTTCTGCGCCGCGCCCCTGCCGCCGCCCGCCGAGTGCCCCGCGCCCCCGGTGCGCGCCCTCACCTCCACCGGCACCCGAACCCGCCCCGGAAACGGCGGCGCACGGCACGACGCGACCGCCCTGCCCCGCGGCGCGACCTAGGTCAGGACCACCCGCCCCCGCACCTCGTACGCGACCGACGACCGCACGTGCGCCACCCCGCTCACTGTCCGTAGCCAACCGCACTCGATCGAGGTAGTCCGGCCCATGAACTCACGCCAGCGCCGCGGCGTCATCCTGCTGGTCCTTTCGGTCCTGTGCGCGATCGGCGCGTTCGCGGGCGTCCTGTCGGTGATCCGCGACGTGAATGCGAAGGTCGGCCCCGAAGTCCCCGCGTACAAGCTCAAGGACGACATCGCGCCCTACAAGGAGCTGACGTCCGACCAGTTCGAGAAGGTCGAGATGCCCGAGCGCTGGCTGTCCGACAACGCCGTCACCGACCTCCGGCAGATCCGCGGCAAGATCGCCGTCACCCAGCTGCGCAAGGGCTCGCTGCTGCAGTCCGACATGATCGTGAAACGGCCCGAACTCGGACCGGGCCAGCAGGAGATCGCCATCATGATCGACGCCGCGACGGGCGTCGCCGGAAAGATCACGCCCGGCTCGACGGTCAACATCTACGCCACCTTCAAGGGCGAGGCCGACAACGCGAAGGACCAGTCCAAAGTCATCGTGGAGGGTGCCAGGGTGCTCGACGTCGGCAAGCTGACCCCGCTCGAACCGAACCAGGACGACCGCACCCGCCGCAGGGCCACCGAGGCGGTGCCCATCACGTTCGCCCTCGGCACCGCCGACGCCCAGCGCGTCGCGTACGCCGAGTCGTTCGCCACGCACGTCCGGCTCGCCCTGGTCGGCGCGGGCGGCGACGCGACCGTACCGCCCCGCGACCGGACGTACACCCTCGACGAGGACAAGTAGGAGGTCACGTATGACCACTCGGATCCTCCCCGCCGTCGGAGACATCGACGCGGCCCGCGCCCTATCCACGCTCACCGGCCAGCTGCCCGACACCGAACCCGCGCTGCCGGTCGGCGACTCCACGGCGCTGCTCGACACCCTCGCGCACCTCGCCGCCGAGTCGGTCGACGAGTTGCCCGAGGTCGTCCTCGTCCACGAGCGGATCGGTCCCGTCCCCGCCCTCGACCTCATCCGCGACCTCGTCCTGCGCTTCCCCGCGGTCGGCGTCGTCCTGATCACCGCCGACACCGGCCCCGGACTCCTCACCGCCGCCATGGACTCCGGGGCGCGCGGCATCGTCGGCCTCCCGCTCGCCTACGACGCCCTCGCCGAGCGCGTCCAGGCGGCCGCCGCCTGGTCCACCGGGATGCGGCGCCACCTGGGCAACGGCAGCGGCGGCCTCGAGCTGTACGCGGGCAACGGCGCCGGACCCGGCTCGGGCACCGTCGTCGCGGTCAGCGGGGCCAAGGGCGGCGTCGGGGCGACCGTCACCGCCGTCCAGCTCGCCCTCGCCGCCAAGGCCTCGGGGCGCACCGTCGCCCTCCTCGACCTCGACCTGCAGTCCGGCGACGTCGCCTCCTACCTCGACGTGCAGTTCCGGCGCTCCGTCGCCGACCTCGCGGCGATCAGCGACATCACCCCGCGCGTCCTCCAGGACGCCGTCTACACCCACGAGACCGGCATCGGCCTGCTCCTCGCCCCCGCCGAGGGCGAACGCGGCGAAGAGGTCACCGACCGCGTCGCCCGCCAGATCATCGGCGCCCTGCGCACCCGCTACGACGTCGTGATCGTCGACTGCGGCGCCTACGTCACCGGGGCGAGCGCCACCGCCGTGGAACTCGCCGACCAGGCCCTGCTCCTCGTCACCCCCGACGTCGTGGCCGTCCGCGCCGCCAAGCGCATGGTGCGCCTCTGGGACCGCCTGCAGATCCGCAAGGCGGAGGAGACCGTCACCGTCATCAACCGGCACGGCAGGACCGCGGAGATCCAGCCCTCCCTGGTGGAGCGCGTCACCGGCACGAGAACGGCCCGTTCCACCGTGCCCGCCTGCTTCAAGGAACTGCAGGGCGCGGTCGACGCGGGCCGCATGCAGGACCTGGAGAGCCGCTCCACGGTCAAGCAGGCGCTGTGGGCCCTCGCGGGCGAACTCGGCCTCGTCGACGGCGACACCGCGGCCGGCACCAAGCGCTCCGGCCTCGCCCTGCGCAGAAAGGCGGCGGGCGGCGACCGGGGCGCGGTCACCCTCGAATTCGCCGGCATGTTCCCGCTCCTCCTCGTCGTCATGACGCTCCTCTGGCAGTGCGCGCTGTACGGGTACTCGTACTCACTCGCGGGCAACGCGGCGGACGAGGCGGCGCGGGCGTACACGGCGGCGCGTGCGGTGGGGGAGGGCGCGGCCGGGGCCTGCGACGCGGCGGGCAAGGAGCATCTGCCCGGTGCCTGGCAGGGCGCGGAGATCTCGTGCGGGGAGGAGGACGGCGTGTACAAGGCCCACGTGCGGGTCGACGTGCCGGTGTTCTTCCCCGGCTTCGACGCGGGGTGGAAGGTCCACGGAGAGGCGGGCGCGGCGAAGGAGGGGGACGACGGGTGACGCGGCCCGGGTTCTTCGTGAGGCTCCGGGGCCGCCGGGGGCGGGACGGGCGCCGCCGCTGGGGCGACCGGGGCGTATCCATGCTGGAGTTCGCCGGATTCCTGCCGATCCTGCTGCTCGTCGGCCTGGCCGCGATCCAGCTGGGCCTGGTGGGGTACGCCGCCAACCAGGCCGGGTCCGGCGCCCGCGCCGCGGCCCGCGCGGCCTCGCAGGGCGACTCCGGGGAGGCGGCGGGTGCGGCGGCGATGGACGGCGACCTGGACTCCTCCGTCGATGTCGGGATCGGCACCGAGACCACGACCGCGACCGTCGAGGTCCAGGTCCCGACCCTGCTCCCCTTCATCGGCTCGGACTGGAGCGTCACCAAGCACGCCACCATGCCGAACGACGACGACCCCACGGACGACTGACGCCCGCCTGAAACCACGTATCGACGAAGGAGGTTGAGAGGACACCATGAGCCTGCGCGACCGCGTGGCCCCCACCCGCCAGACCGAGCCCAGCCGCGACGACGGCCTCGTCGCCGTCTACCGCTCCAAGCTCCTGGAGGAGATCGACCTCGCCGAGATGTCGTCGCTCGCGGCGGCCGACCGCCGGGTCCGCCTCGAACGAGTGCTCGGCCACATCATCAGCCGCGAGGGCCCCGTCCTCTCCACCTCCGAACGCGCCCAGCTGATCCGCCGCGTCGTCGACGAAGCCCTCGGACTGGGCGTACTCGAACCGCTCCTCGCCGACACCTCCATCACGGAGATCATGGTCAACGGCCCCGACTCGATCTTCGTCGAGCGCGCAGGCCGGGTGGAACAGCTCCCCCTGCGCTTCGCCTCGAACGAGCAGCTGATGCAGACCATCGAACGCATCGTCTCCACGGTCAACCGCCGCGTGGACGAGTCGAACCCGATGGTCGACGCCCGCCTGCCCACCGGCGAACGCGTCAACGTCATCATCCCGCCGCTCGCCCTGACCGGCGCCACCCTCACCATCCGCCGCTTCCCCCGCGCCTACACGCTCCCCGAACTCATCGGCCTCGGCTCCCTCGACGAGCACATGCTGATGCTGCTCGCCGCGTTCGTGAGGGCCCGCTTCAACCTCATCGTCAGCGGCGGCACGGGCACCGGCAAGACCACCCTCCTCAACGCCCTCTCCGGCCTCATCCCCGCCCACGAACGCATCATCACCATCGAGGACTCCGCCGAGCTCCAGCTCCAGCAGGACCACGTCATCCGCCTCGAATCCCGGCCCGCCAACGTCGAGGGCAAGGGCCAGATCACCATCCGCGACCTCGTACGCAACTCCCTGCGCATGCGACCCGACCGCATCATCGTCGGCGAGGTCCGCGGCGGCGAGACCCTCGACATGCTCCAGGCGATGTCGACGGGCCACGACGGTTCGCTCGCCACCGTCCACGCCAACACCGCCGAGGACGCCCTCATGCGCCTGCAGACCCTCGGCTCCATGTCGGAGGTCCAGATCCCCTTCGAGGCCCTGAAGGACCAGATCAACTCGGCCGTCGACGTGGTCATCCAGCTGGCCAGGCACGGTGACGGCTCCCGCAAGGTCGCCGAGATCGTGCTGCTCGTCAGCCACGGTCGCCAGCAGTTTCGCATCGTGCCGGTCACCCGCTTCGTGCCGTACCCGCTCGGCGCCGACCGCGTCGTGCACGGCCGCTTCGAGCACCTGCCGCTGCCCCGCGAGGTCGCCGACAAGCTGTACGTCGCCAACGAACCGGTGCCGCCGGCCTTCGGTGTGGCGGAGGCCATCGACGTACTGGACACGAGGGAAGCGATCGGATGAACGACCCCGCCGCCCTCGCGCTGGGCGCCACGATCCTCACGGGCACACTCGCCGTCGCCGGCATCCACACGTACGCGTCGGGGCGCGCCCAGCGCCAGGCCCTGGCCGACCGCCTGGCGCTCGGCCCCGGCTCGGGGGACGGCGGCCCGGCCGGCCGCGCCCGTCGCTTCGCCGCCGTCGACCGCCGCCTGCGCCATACCCGCCTGGGCCGCTCCCTGCACCTGCGCCTGTCGGCCACCGGACTCGACCTGACACCAGGCGAGTTCTTCACCTACGTCGTCGCGGTGGTCGCCGCCCTCTGGCTGACGGCGGCGGCCACGCTCGCCCCCTTCTTCGGCCCGATCGCGGGAGTGGTCGCCGTCTGGAGCGCGGTCGCCTTCCTCAACTGGCAGCGCCAGAAGCGCATCGAGGCGTTCATCAACCAGCTCCCCGACGTGGCACGCATCCTGGCCAACGCGACGGCGGCGGGCCTGGCCCTGCGCACGTCGCTCGCCATGGCGGCGGAGGAGCTGGAGGCCCCCGCGGGCGAGGAACTCAGCCACGTCGCCGACCAGTTGACCCTGGGCCGCTCCATCGACGACACCCTCGGCGAACTGGCCGAACGCTTGCCGTCCCGCGAGCTGATAGTCCTGGTCACCACCCTCGTCCTCTCCAACAAGGCGGGCGGCACGGTGGTCAACTCGCTGCGCAACCTCACCCAGACCCTGGAGGACAGGAAGGAGACCCGGCGCGAGGTCCGCACGATGCTGTCGGAGGTCCACGCGACGGCGTTCACGGTTCCCCTGCTCGGCCTGGGCTCCCTGCTCCTCATCAACTCCTCGAACGAGGGCGCGCTGGAGCGCGTGACGGGCTCACCGCTCGGCCAGACACTGATCCTCATCTCGCTCGGCCTGTATGGGATCGGCTTCTTCGTGATCAGACGCCTCGGAAAGATCGAGGTCTAGAAGTGCCGTACAAGGAGGGAGCGTTACGTTGCTGGGCTTGCTGCTAGCGGTCGCGATGGGCCTCGCCGTGGCGGGCGTCTGCCAGGGCATCCGCATGTACCGCGCGGACGCGAAGCTCCCCTCCGACCTGGCCATCGCCCTGGAGGTCGGCGCGACCCGCGTCTCGGTGGCGGGCTCCGCGGTCGACCGCCTCGGCATGCGCTTCGCCCCCTTCGTGCTGCGCCTGATGGGCCCGAAGCGCGTCGACGCCAAGCGCCGCAGGATCGACATGGCGGGCAACCCGGGCGGCCTGACCATCGACCGCTACGCCGCGCGCCGCGCGGTCTACGGCGTCTTCGGCCTCGTCCTCGGCCTGGTCTTCCTGACCAACGGCTCCCCGCTCTTCGGCCTGCTCACCCTGGTCTTCGGCGCGGTGGCGGCCGACGCGCTGATCTGGCAGGCGATCCGCGAACGCCGCGAGGTCATCGACCGCACGCTCCCCGACTTCCTGGACGTCCTGGCCGTCGTCGTCTCGGCGGGCCTCGGCTTCCGCCAGGCGCTGGACCGCGTCGCCGAACGGTACGAGGGTCCGTGGGCGGACGAACTCCGCATCACCCTGCGCCAGATGGACATGGGGGTCAGCCGCCGCCAGGCCTTCGACGAGCTCCGCCGCCGCAACGCGTCCGAACAGGTCGCTCAGTTCGTCTCGGCCCTCCAGCAGGGCGAGGAACTGGGCTCCCCGATCGCCGACACCCTGATCCAACTCGCCACGGACATGCGCCGCACCGACGCGCAGAACTCCCGCCGCAGAGCGGCGAAGACGATCCCCAAGGCGACGATGGTGACACTCGTCTTCATGCTCCCGGCCACGATGATCCTGATCGCCGCGGGCATGTTCCTCGGCTCGGGCTCCGACTTCGGCTCCATCCTGGGCCGTTAGCACCAGGAGCGAGCACCAGGTTCGCGAAAGCTCTTCGCGGATGCAACTCGATGTGGGACAGTCGGAATTGAGCTCACGGTTCGCGGGAGGGGACTTCGTGCATGGTGATCTCAACGAGAGGGAAGGGAACCCGCCAACTTGGCGACGGCGCGCGCCGGTTGGCGCATACGTCGCGCAGAGTTGCTGCCGTTGTACGCGTGGTGGCGTACGTTGCCTCTGACTGCAACGGTCGCGGTATCGGGTGGGAGAGAAGGGGCCGTCGTGCTGAAGGATCGCGCGCTCAAAGTCTGGGTCGACTGGACGGTCGCCGTGGCGTCCCGGGTTCGGGGGAGGGGCCGGGATGCGGGGGCGGGGTTTGTGGAGTATGCGGGGTTGATGATTCTTATTGCGGGGATCTATACGTTGATCGACCAGCTGGGGCTGGATGGTCGTATCTCGGAAGCAATCGGCAACGCGGTGGACGACGTCGTCGGTGGCTGATGCCGAGAAGGCTCCGTAGCGATCAAGGGCAGACACTCCCCATCTACATCTGGCTGACGGGGATTCTGCTCTTTGTTGCGTTGGCCTTCTTTGCCTTCGCTCAGGCCGCGTCAGCGCGGAACGGTGCTCAAACGGCGGCAGATGCGGCGGCGTTGGCAGCGGCACAGGAAGCCAGGGATGATCTCGTAGAGGAAATGGGCCTGTCCATCGGCGAAGGTGACGATTGGCTCGATTGGCTGGTAGGGGACAAGTTCACCAGTGATGGGGCCCGCGGTGCGGCCGATGCGTTGGCCGCCGAGAACGACTCTACGGTCATCGGCTTCGGTCCCGCGGAAGTGAACGGATACCAGGGCTTCCGGGCGGAAATCGAGACCAGGTACACCGCCGGTGACTCGATCATTCCTGCCACGGACCAGCATGCCAAGGCCGAGGCCACGGCAGTCATCGAGCCGCGCTGCGATGTCGCTCCATCCGCCGACCCGGAGAAGGTCGTGGAATTCGACTGCGACGGCGGCGAATCCTTCCACATCAATCCGGATGACTTCGAGCTGGACAACCTCCCGGACGCTTCCGTGCTCTTCTCTGTCCACCTGGCCGACTGACAAGCGATTGACGAGAGAAGGTAGCCGTAGCGATGAACATTCGGCACACCACGGTGACGCGCAGGGCGATGACCGCTGCGGCGATCGCTACCGGCCTGGTCTTCGCGGTGGCCGGCTGCGGCGGGGGTGACGGGAATGACGACAAACCCGAAAAGGATTCCACGTCCAGCTCGTCCGCTGACAACGGCGACGACACTGACAAGGGGAGCGGCTCACAAGCTCCCGAAGCGGGCAAGACCTTGGCTGAGGTGAGGAGCAATGGCATCACGCTGAGTGTCACTTCAGCCGTCCGCGACGAGGGCGGCTTCCTGACCGTCAGTGGAACCGTGCTTAATGGTAAGTCCGGTCGTTGGATCGGTGCCGAATGGGCGAGCGACGAACAGGAACTGAAGAAGAACGGTGGCTCCATGGCCGGAGCGAGCCTGGTGGACGAGGCGGGCAAGAAAAAGTACTTGATCCTTCGGGACACCGAGGGGCGTTGCCTGTGCACTCAGTTTCAAGGGGGCGTCGCTCAAGGTGCAACCACTGAATGGTTCGCTCAGTTTCCCGCCCCTCCTGAGGGTGCCGACAAAATGCAGCTGCAGGTGCCTTCGATGCCCCCCGCATCGCTCGAGATCTCCGAGGGCGAGTAACCCATGGCCCGCCACCACCTCACCGGCGCCACCACAGCCGTCACCCTCAGCACCCTGATCCTCGTACTGGGCCCCGGCCCGTCCTGGGCCGACGACGACCCACCCGTCCCCCCCGGCAGCACAACCACCTCCCCACCCCCCAAAGTCGACGCCACCAGCCCGGGGCTGAAGCTTGCCGACGGTGCTACTCTCGCGCCCGCCAAGGTGCTGGACATCAAGTCCGTCGTCGAGGACCTCGGCGGCGAGGAGCGGCGCGAGGACACCAACACGGACGTGAAGTTCGCGTTGCAGGCGGAGGTGCTGTTCCCCAAGGACAGTCCGAAGCTGAACCCCGAGGCGAACGCCCGGATCAAGGCGATCGCCGAGGAGGCGAAGAACCAGAAGGCCACGGACGTCAGGGTGTTCGGCTTCACGGACAGCCTCGGCAGTTACAGCCACGGGAAGAAGCTGTCCCGCGACCGCGCGGAAGCCGTGCACGACAGACTGGCGGCCTACCTCGGCCCCGAGGTCACGTACTCCGTGCGCGGCTACAGCGAGGACTACCCGATCGCGGACAACGGCTCCGAGGAGGGCCGTACGAAGAACCGCCGGGTGGAAGTCTCCTTCCCGCGCGGCAGCACGGGGACCGAGTCCGGCTCGGAGTCCGGCTCCGAGCCGGACGGCACTACGAGCTGAGCCACGGGTAACGCCCCACGTCCCCGCCCGCGTAATCCGGATCCAGATAGATGAAGCAGCGCTGGATCAGCCAGTCCCGGATCTCGAAGACGTCGCAGAAGCGGCCCGCGCCCCAGCCGGGCAGCCCTTCGCGCCACGCCCCGTCCCGGTGCTCGCCATGGCTCGTGCCCTCGCAGACGACGGTGTCCGAGCCGGAGAAGACCCAGTTGAAGTCGGCGTAGTGGTGCGTGATGGAGCGGATCGTGCCGCCCACGTCGCCGAACATCCGCCCGATGGCCGCCTTGCCGTCGGCGAGGCCCCACTTGGGGAAGTACACCTGGGCGTCGTCCGCGAAGAGGTCGAGGAGCGGGGCGCCGTCGGAGGTCCTGCCGCCCCGGTCGAAGGCCTTGAGGTAGGCGAGCGCGACCGACTTGCGCTGCTCGTCCGTCATGGTGTGCCGGGTCACTGTCACACGGGTGGAGTCTGACGGCTGCCGGCCGCGCGTCAAGGGCCCGCGGCGCGGCGCCGGGCGCACCCGATGTCAGGATTGCCCCATGACCAGCCACGCAAGCCAGGACCCCGGGGCCACCGGCGGCCCCCGCACGTTCGACGACCTCGTCGCCGAGGCCGAGGCCGCGCCCACCGAAGGGTGGGACTTCTCCTGGTTCGAGGGCCGGGCCACCGAGGCGCGGCCCTCGTGGCGGTACGCCGAGGCCATGGCGGACCGCCTCGCCACCGCCTCCGCGAGCCTCGACATCCAGACCGGCGGCGGCGAGGTCCTGGCCCTGGCCGCCACCCTGCCGCCGCTCGCCGTCGCCACGGAAGGCTGGCCCGCGAACGTCGCGAAGGCCACCGCCCTGCTCCACCCGCGCGGCGTGGCCGTCGTCGCCTCGCCCGAGGACGCCCCGCTGCCGTTCGCGGACGGCGCCTTCGACCTCGTCACCAGCCGGCACCCGGTGAAGGCCCACTTCGACGAGATCGCGCGCGTACTGCGCCCCGGCGGCACGTACTTCGCTCAACACGTCGGGCCCGCCAGCGTCTTCGAGGTCGTCGAATACTTCCTCGGACCGCAGCCGGCGGAGGTCAGGAACAGCCGCCACCCCGACATCGAGCGCGCCGAGGCCGAGGCGGCGGGCCTGGAGGTCGTGGACCTGCGGGCCGAGCGGCTGCGGATCGAGTTCCACGACATCGGCGCGGTCGTCTACTTCCTGCGCAAGGTGGTGTGGATGGTTCCGGGCTTCAGCGTCGCGGAGTACCGGCCGCGACTGAGCGAACTGCACGACCGGATCGAGGCGGAGGGCCCCTTCGTCGCCCACAGCACCCGGCACCTCTTCGACCTGCGCAAGCCGTAGCCGCTGGAACACATCACGCGCACCGCTCAATTCGTGACGTATGGCCGCGAATCCGAGCCCCGATTCCTCATCGTTATCAATACTGGCTCGATCCGCCCCTGAACGTCACGTAAGTTCAGACCAAGGCTAATTCGCGTGAGCAAATCTGCGCGGCGGTGCCGTGCGGTGGAGGGGGCCGCGCGGCGCCGCGAGCCGTCCCCCGGAGCCGGTCCCCGAACCGTCACCGCACGCCGCCCCCGGCCCCGTGCACGACGATCCGCGCACCCCGGCGTACGCCCCAGCCCGCCATCGCCCCGGCCTCCGCCTCGATCACGTGCCTGGCCCTCGGCCGCGGCAACCCGATACGTCCCGGACGCATCGTCCGGACGGACAGCACCCGCAGCTCGCGGTCGAGATACGCCACATCAATGGCGAAGCGCATCCGAACGGTGTGCACGCTGCTCGCCGGTGACAGCAGGAGCGCGCCCGTCATCCCCGTACGCCCGAGCAGCCCCCGCCGCCGCGCCCGCGCCGAGTCCGCGATCTCCAGAGGGATCTCCGCAGACGCCTCCGGCGCGATCGGTGAAGAGGGAGTACCAGGGGTCGGGTCCGCGCGGCCCGGCAAAGGGGCAGAGACCGTCATCGTCGCCATGACCGCGAAATTAGCGGCCCGGCCACCCGGGGCGTCAAGCGCGCGAACCGCGCGGGGGTCCCTCTTGGGGGTACCGACGCGCACGGCCGGAATTCGCCTTCGAACCCCTGATTCCGCCGGTGGAACGGGATCGCGCAGTCGTCGGCCGGTCTCGGAGAGTAGTTGTGGCGCGCCAATGCACCCATCAGCACTTACGAAGGGTTATGGTGGAAACCCCCCCTCGGGCCGGTCCGTCTCCCCCCCACGGACCGGCCCGATTTTTTGTGCCCCGAAGATCTTCGTCCGGTTATCGTCATGGGCATGTCTAACGAGCATCCCCCTCCGCCCCCTCCGCAGCCCGGCCCCCAGTCCAACCCCCAGTCCAGCCTGCCCACCTACAACGGCCCCGCCCAGGACCCGGGCTACGGCCAGGCTTATGGCCAGGGCTACGGACAAGGTTATGGACAGGGCTACGGTCCGGGCCCCGGGTACGGATACGGGCAGGGTCCGATGGCCCCGTTCCGGATGCCCGGCGTGGTCCGCGCCGCGCAGATCGTGACCTGGGTGCTCGCCGGACTCACCGTCCTCGGCACCGTCCTCCTGATCGCCATCGCCAACCCCGAGACGGCGGGTGCGGCCCTCGGCGTGAACATCTGCCTCCTGGTCGCGGCCGGCATGGCCTTCCGCTTCGGCACCGCGGGCAACGGCATCCGCGTCACCTGCATCGTCCTGATGAGCGTGCAGATCGCCTTCGGCCTCGGCGGCACGGCCGCGGGCAACCCGGGCGGACTGCTGCCGCTGCTCGGCGCGATAGCCGTCGTCGTCCTGCTCTCGCAGGGCACGGCGGGCGCGTGGTTCAAGCGGCCGCGGGCCTGACACGCCCAACGCGCGCCACCTGGCGAAGACGGCCCGGGGCCCCGGGCCGGAACGCACCGCGTCCGGCCCGGGGCCCCGCCACGTCACGTCACCCGTCGGTTCAGCCCCGCCCGGCCCAGATGTTGGTGCCCGGCGTCGACACCGCGAACGTGTCGATCGCGGAGAGCTCGCTCTCCGTCAGCTTCGGGCCCGCGAGCGCCGCCACGTTCTCCTCCAGCTGCTTGACGCTGGAGGCGCCGATCAGCGCGGAGGTCATCCGCTCGTCGCGGAGCACCCAGTTCAGCGCGAGCTGGGCGAGGGACTGGCCGCGGCCTGCCGCGATGTCGTTCAGGCCGTTCAGCCGCCGCACGACCTCGTCGCTCAGCAGATCCGGGTCGAGCGACTTGCCCTGGGTGGCGCGTGAACCCTCGGGGATCCCCTTCAAGTACTTGTTCGTGAGCAGGCCCTGGGCGAGCGGCACGAAGGAGATGCACCCCATGCCCGCCTCCTCCAGGGTGTCGAGCAGCCCGTCCTCCTCGGTCCAGCGGTTGATCATCGAGTACGAGGGCTGGTGGATGAGGGCGGGGACGCCCATCTCCCGCAACAGGCGCGCCGCCCGCGCGGTCTGCTCGCTGTTGTACGAGGAGACGCCCACGTAGAGCGCCTTGCCCTGCTGGACGGCCGAGGCGAGGGCGCCCATCGTCTCCTCGAGCGGAGTCTCCGGGTCGAAGCGGTGGGAGTAGAAGATGTCCACGTAGTCGACACCCATCCGCCTGAGCGACGCGTCGAGGGACGACAGCAAATACTTTCGACTGCCCCACTCGCCGTACGGGCCGGGGTGCATGAGGTAGCCGGCCTTGGTCGAGAGGACCAGCTCGTCACGGTACGGGGCGAAGTCCTGCGCGAAGACCTTGCCGAAGTTGAGCTCCGCGGAGCCGGCCGGCGGACCGTAGTTGTTCGCCAGGTCGAAGTGCGTGACGCCCAGGTCGAAGGCGCGGCGCAGGATCCCGCGCTGCGTCTCCAGGGCCTTGTCGTCGCCGAAGTTGTGCCAGAGCCCGAGGGACACCGCGGGCAGTTTCAGACCGCTGCGGCCCGTCCGCCGGTACTCCATCGAGTCGTAACGGTCCGGTGCCGCGCGATACAGAGACGTGTCGTTCATGGGGACGAAGCTACTTCAGCGCCCTGGCACCCGACTGTGGAGGGACGCTCGAGCGGCGGTAGGGTGTCGCCCTCGGGGTTGCTCTGGGCGCGCCCCTGGAGGATCGCCATCTGCTGGAGGCTGACACACGTGAACCTGCGCGACCTGGTGTACGGACTTTACGCACGCCGGGTGGAAGGCCGCCTCGACCACGACCAGGTGCCCAAGCACATCGGGGTCATCCTCGACGGCAACCGCCGCTGGGCGAAGGCGGCGGGCGGGACCACCGCAGAGGGCCACCAGGCGGGCGCACACAAGATCGAGGAGTTCCTCGGCTGGTGCGCCGAGACGGACGTCGAGGTCGTGACGTTGTGGATGCTGTCCACCGACAACTTCGACCGGCCCGACGACGAGCTGAAGCCGCTCCTCGGCATCATCGAGGCCACCGTCCGCTCGCTCGTCGCCGACGGCCGCTGGCGCGTGCACCACGTCGGCGCGCTGGACCTGCTGCCCGCCCACACCCAGATGGTGATGAAGGAAGCCGAAGAGGCGACCCGGACCAACACCGGGATACTGGTCAACGTCGCCGTCGGCTACGGCGGCCGCCAGGAGATCGCCGACGCGGTCCGCTCGCTGCTCCTGGAGCAGGCGGACAAGGGCAGCAGCCTGGAGGAGGTCGCGGAGAGCGTCGACATCGACCAGATCTCCAAGCACCTCTACACCAGCGGCCAGCCGGACCCCGACCTGGTGATCCGAACGAGTGGCGAGCAGCGTCTCTCCGGATTCATGCTCTGGCAGTCCGCCCACTCCGAGTACTACTTCTGCGAAGTCTTCTGGCCGGCCTTCCGCAAGGTCGACTTCCTGCGCGCGCTGCGTGACTACGCGGCCCGCCACCGCCGCTACGGCGGCTGACCGGGCACGCCCCTGAGGTCGGGGTAACCCGGAGTTAACCAACGCGTCGTCATATGCCATGGCATGGCTGCGCTTGTTCGAGGGAATAAGCCTTCCAGGTCGACGTCTCAGCAGTATCCGACAGGGACGTCGTATCTCAGCGGGCGGCATGAGCCGTCCGCCCGGGAGGCCCGTTGCACCAGGACGACCGTGTGAGCAGCACGGGCGACGTGGAGGGCCGGCGCTCGGCCCGCGCACCGCGGCCCGTGACCGGTCCGGCTCACACCCGCCGGATCGCCCCCGGCATCCCTCCCGTCGCTCCCCGACCTCATCCGAGGGGGTACGTCCTTCCGTGGTGACCAGCACAAAGCGCCGCATGCCCGACAGGCGCACCTATGTTCTCGACACCAGCGTCCTGCTGGCCGACCCGAACGCCCTGACCCGCTTCGACGAGCACGAAGTCGTGCTGCCCGTCGTCGTGGTGACGGAGCTGGAGGCCAAGCGGCACCATCCGGAGCTCGGCTACTTCGCCCGGCAGGCGCTGCGCCTGCTGGACGACTTCCGTATCCGGCACGGCCGCCTGGACGCCCCGATCCCGATCGGGGACCTGGGCGGTTCGCTGCGCGTCGAGCTCAACCACTCCGATCCCGGCGTGCTTCCTGCCGGCTACCGGTTGGGGGACAACGACTCACGGATTCTCGCCGTCGCGCGCAACCTCCAGGCGGAGGGGTACGACGTCACCGTCGTCTCCAAGGATCTGCCGCTCCGGATCAAGGCGTCCTCGGTCGGCCTCCTCGCCGAGGAGTACCGCGCCGAGCTCGCCATCACGGACTCCGGCTGGACCGGCATGTCCGAACTGACGCTCTCGGCCGAACAGGTGGACCTCCTCTTCGAAGAGGACACCCTGTACGTCCCCGAGGCGGCCGACCTGCCCGTGCACACGGGGCTCACCATCCAGTCGGAGCGGGGCAAGGCGCTGGGCCGCGTCACGTCCGAGGGCAACGTCCGCCTCGTACGCGGGGATCGGGAGGCCTTCGGCATCAAGGGCCGCAGCGCCGAGCAGCGGATCGCGCTCGATCTGCTCCTCGACCCGGACGTCGGCATCGTCTCGATGGGCGGCCGCGCGGGCACCGGCAAGTCGGCGCTGGCGCTCTGCGCGGGCCTGGAGGCCGTCCTGGAGCGCCGGCAGCACCAGAAGGTGATGGTCTTCCGGCCGCTGTACGCGGTGGGCGGGCAGGAGCTCGGCTATCTGCCCGGCACCGAGGCGGAGAAGATGGGCCCCTGGGCGCAGGCGGTCTTCGACACGCTCGGTTCGGTGGCGGGCAAGGAGGTCATCGAGGAGGTCACGGCGCGCGGGATGCTCGAAGTGCTGCCGCTCACCCATATCCGGGGGCGCTCGCTGCACGACGCCTTCGTGATCGTGGACGAGGCGCAATCCCTGGAGCGGAACGTCCTGTTGACCGTTCTGTCCAGGATCGGGGCGAACTCCCGTGTCGTACTGACCCATGACGTGGCCCAGCGCGACAACCTCCGCGTCGGGCGGTACGACGGCGTGGTCGCCGTCGTCGAGAAGCTGAAGGGGCATCCGCTCTTCGCGCACGTCACGCTCACGCGGTCGGAGCGTTCGCAGATCGCGGCCCTGGTGACCGAAATGCTGGAGGACGGTCACCTCTGAGGCACATGACGGCATTTGCACCGTAGTTGGCGCCGCCCGGCGAAGCGAAGGAGCCTAGCCGGGCGGCGTCTCGGTGCGCGCCTCTTTCCGTAAAACTCGTGGGGCAAACGGGGTGTGAGCTTTCCCACGCAATGGAGAATTGCCTTGCGGTGTCCGGCTGGGGCAGAGTCTGGGTCCTGTCAGGCCCCGCATGCGACACACCTGTACCCCCAGCGGTACCGAACACCAGAACTTCATAGTGACCGTCGCATGCCGCCCGAAGCACCACGCGACGCTCCCGTCACGGGAGTTGAGCACCGGGTCCGTGCCTCCCGTGACCGATCGCAAGCGGAGGCCAGTGCCAGGGGCACGATTGCGTCCGCGAGGTCACCTATGCGGGCGATGCTGGAAGGAAACCGTGTGAGCCGGATTTCGGTCCGGGGATTCGCCGTGGCATCTGCCACCGCGGTCACCACCGTCGGCGCTGTCGTGGGTGTCGCCTCGGGCAACACCCAGCCCTCGAACACGAACGACTTCGAGGCAGCTGCAAGCGATGCGACGCTCCTCGCAGACATCCCCGCGGGTCAGCAGGCGCAGGTCCAGACCGTCTCCCTGACGCAGCAGGCCGACGCGCAGGCCATGGCCGCCGACAACGCGGCGCGGAAGACCGCCGCGGAGGAGGCCCGCAAGCAGGCCGCCGCATCGGCGATCGAGAAGCAGAAGGCCGCGGCGAAGGCGGAGAAGGAGGAGGCGGCCAAGAAGGCCGCCGCCAAGAAGGAGCGTGAGGAGAAGGCCGAGAACAAGGCCAGCCGCTCCTCCGCCCGCGACGCCTCCAGCTTCTCGCCCCAGAGCTCTTACACGGTCGCTCAGGTCCAGGCGATGGCACGGCAGATGGTCCCCGGCGACCAGTTCCAGTGCTTCAGCAACATCGTCAACCACGAGTCCACGTGGAACTACAAGGCCACCAACGCCGGTTCCGGCGCGTACGGCCTCGTGCAGGCGCTGCCCGGTTCCAAGATGGCCTCGGCGGGCGCCGACTGGCAGACCAACCCGGCCACGCAGATCAAGTGGGGCCTCGGGTACATGAACGACCGCTACGGCAGCCCGTGCGGAGCCTGGAGCTTCTGGCAGGCGAACAGCTGGTACTAGGCCGGATCCGGCCCTACCGGTGCTCAACCTTGAGAGGCCCCTCACCGTCCTTCGGTGGGGGGTCTCTCCCGTGTACGGTCGGTGCGACAGCTCCAGGGGGGAGCGGTGGGGAACGACGGGGGTAGAGGACGGATCATGTCGCGAGTGCCAGGATGGCTCGGCCGGCTGGGCGCCGGGCTGAGTGAGATGGGCGAGAGGTTGAACGAGCAGCGCCGCGACGAGGACGCCGACTCCGAGACCGACGAGCCGGGAGTCTCCTCCGCCGAGGACACCGAACACGTGCCGCCGCCGCCCGCGTACGCGCCGGCCATAGCGGCCAGACCCGACCCTGTGGCCTCCATCCCGTGGGGCATGCGCGTCGCGGCCGAGGCCGGCTGGCGCCTCCTCGTCCTCGCGGGCACACTCTGGGTCCTGATGAAGGTCATCAGCGCGGTGCAGCTCGTCGTGCTCGCCTTCGTGGCCGCGCTCCTGTTCACCGCGCTGCTGCAGCCCACCGTGGCCCGGCTGCGGCGGCTCGGGCTTCCGCGCGGCCTCGCGACGGCGGTCACGGCGATCCTCGGCTTCGTCATCATGGGCCTGGTCGGCTGGTTCGTGGTCTGGCAGGTCATGGAGAACGCCGACGAACTCTCCCGGCAGGTCCAGGACGGCATCGAGGATCTGCGTAAGTGGCTCCTCAACAGCCCGTTCCACGTGACCGAGGACCAGATCAACGACATCGCCAAGAGCCTGCGGGACGCGGTCGGCTCCAACACCGAGGAGCTCACCTCCGCGGGCCTCGAAGGCGTCACCGTCATCGTCGAGATGCTGACCGGCATCCTGCTGGCGATGTTCTCGACGCTCTTCCTGCTCTACGACGGCAAGCGCATCTGGCAGTGGTTCCTGAAGCTGATGCCCGCCCAGGCGCGGCCCGGCATCGCGGGCGCGGGGCCGCGGGCGTGGCGCACGCTCACCGCGTATGTGCGCGGCACGGTGATAGTGGCTCTCATCGACGCCATCTTCATCGGCCTCGGCATCTACTTCCTCGGGGTGCCGATGGCGGTGCCGCTCGCCGTCATCATCTTCCTCGCCGCGTTCGTGCCGCTGGTCGGTGCCGTGGTCTCCGGCGCGCTCGCGGTGGTCGTCGCGCTGGTGACGCAGGGCGTGTTCACCGCGGTGATGGCGCTCGCGGTGGTCCTCGCGGTGCAGCAGATCGAGGGGCACATCCTGCAGCCGTTCATCCTCGGCCGCGCGGTGCGGGTGCATCCGCTGGCGGTGATCCTGTCCGTCGCCGCGGGCGGCATGGTCGCCGGGGTCGGCGGTGCGGTCGTGGCGGTACCGCTGGTGGCCGTCACCAACACGGTCGTCGGCTACCTGCGGGCGTACTCCCGCGAGGCGGCGCTCAAGCAGGCGCCGCAGCCGAGGGGGGCCACCGCCGTGGACGCCGCCCCGGCGGAGCCGCCGCAGCAGTAGCTCCGGGACACACGAAAACACCGGCCGGGCTGGAGGAATCCAGCCCGGCCGGTGTTTTCGAGGGTGCGGAGGTCACTCCGCGAGGTGCGCCTCGGAGTCCAGCGTGACGCCCACGGCCTGGATGACCGCGGCGATCTTGAACGCCTCCTGGATCGTCTCGCGGTCGACACCGGCCTTGCGCAGGACCTGCTCGTGCGAGTCCAGGCACTGGCCGCAGCCGTTGATCGCGGAGACCGCGAGGGACCACAGCTCGAAGTCGACCTTCTCGACGCCCGGGTTGCCGATGACGTTCATCCGCAGACCGGCGCGCATCGTCCCGTACTCCGGGTCGGAGAGCAGGTGACGCGTGCGGTAGAAGACGTTGTTCATCGCCATGACGGCGGCGGCCGACTTGGCGGCGGTGTACGCCTCGGGGGAGAGGTTGGCCTTCGCCTCGGGCTCCAGCTCGCGCAGCACCTTGGGGGAGCGGGACGCGATGGCGCAGGCCAGCACGGTGCCCCACAGCTGCTGCTGCGGCAGGTCCGAGTTGCCGATGACCGAGCCGAGGTTCAGCTTCAGGTCCTTGGCGTAGTCCGGTACGGCGGACTTCAGTTCGTCGAGTGCCATGTCAGAAGGCTCCTGTTCACTCGCCCGAGAGCAGCGCGACCGGGTCGAGGGTCTCGTCGCCCTGGGTCCAGTTGCACGGGCAGAGCTCGTCGGTCTGCAGGGCATCGAGGACCCGCAGGACCTCCTTGGGGTTACGGCCCACGGAACCGGCGGTCACCATCGTGAACTGGATCTCGTTGTTCTGGTCGACGATGAAGACGGCGCGCTGCGCGAAGCCGTCCGCGCCCTCGATGCCGAGCTCACGCATGAGCTCGTGCTTCGAGTCGGCCATCATCGGGAAGGGCAGGTCGGTGAGGTCCGGGTGGTCCTTGCGCCAGGCGTGGTGCACGAACTCGGAGTCACCGGAGAAGCCGAGGATCTGGGCGTCGCGGTCGGCGAACTCGTCGTTCAGCTTGCCGAACGCCGCGATCTCCGTCGGGCACACGAAGGTGAAGTCCTTGGGCCAAGCGAAGACGACCTTCCACTTGCCCTCGTAGGTCTTGTGGTTGATCTGCTCGAACTCCGCGCCCTTCTCAAGCGAGACGCAGGCGGTCAGGTCGAACTCGGGGAACTTGTCACCGACAGTGAGCACACGTACTCCTTGCAGCAGAGAGACTCCCTTTTGGGGAGTTTCCTGTGGGGTTGGACTGATGTCGATGGTGGCACAGGGTGCATTGATTACGGAAATAGCTAGAGTGGGTCGTGTTGATCGGAGGTGGTTATCAGTGCGAGCCATATATAGGGGAAAGCCGACAAACGGCAGGCAGCCGAGTCTTGCGCAGCTGCGCGCCTTCGCCGCCGTGGCCGAGCATCTGCACTTCCGGGACGCCGCGGCCGCGATCGGGATGAGTCAGCCCGCCCTCTCCGGGGCCGTGGCCGCGCTGGAGGAGGCACTGGGTGTCAAGCTCCTGGAGCGGACCACCCGGAAGGTGCTGCTCTCGCCCGCCGGCGAGCGGCTCGCCCTGCGGGTGAAGGCGGTCCTCGACGAGGTCGAGGCGCTCATGGAGGAGGCCGACGCCGTCAAGGCACCGTTCACCGGCGCGCTGCGGCTCGGCGTGATCCCGACCGTGGCGCCGTACCTGCTGCCCGCGGTGATCACGCTGGTCCACGACAAGTATCCCGACCTGGACCTCCAGGTGCACGAGGAGCAGACCTCCTCGCTCCTCGAAGGGCTCACGGCCGGACGGCTCGACCTGCTGCTGCTCGCGGTGCCGCTCGGGGTGCCGGGGGTGGCGGAGCTGCCGCTCTTCGACGAGGACTTCGTGCTCGTCACGCCGCTGGATCACTGGCTCGGCGGCCGCGAGGGCATTCCGCGCGAGGCGCTGAAGGAGCTGAACCTGCTGCTCCTCGACGAGGGGCACTGCCTGCGGGACCAGGCCCTCGACATCTGCCGGGAGGCGGGCCGCGCGGAGGCTCCCGTCACCACGACCGCCGCCGGGCTCTCCACGCTCGTCCAGCTGGTCGCGGGCGGGCTCGGCGTGACGCTGCTGCCGCGCACGGCTGTGCGGGTGGAGACGAGCCGCAGCAATCAGCTGCTCACCGGGTACTTCGCCGATCCGGCGCCGACCCGGCGGATCGCCCTCGCGATGCGGGCGGGGGCGGCGCGGGCCGCGGAGTACGAGGAGCTGGCGCGGGCCCTGAAGGAGGCGGTGCGGGCGTTGCCGGTGCGGGTGGTGGTGTGATCCCGCACCGGCGTACCGCCGCGATGCCGGTCCGCTGGCCGCGGGTCGGACGTGGCTGTCCGCGCAGCTCCCCGCGGCCCTGAAAGCAACCCCCGGCGCCGCCCCTGAAGGCCCCCTGGGCGCCGCCTCTGAAAGCCCCGGCGCCCGGAGCTACTCCGTGCGCAAGCCGTCCGGCCTCATCATGCGGCGCAGCGGTGGCAGGCTGAGGAGCGTGACGGCGGCCACCATCGCCGCGCCCGCGCCCGTCAGGGGCAGGAACGACCACCAGTCGGTGACCGACTTGTCGATCATGCGGGTCATGACCACGCCGAGGCCGAGACCGCCGATGATCGCGAGGCCGAGTCCGAGGGCGACCGGGACCGCCGTCTGCCACAGGAGCGACCACGCCATCGACGAGCGGCGCGTGCCGAACGCGGTGAGTGCCGCGAGCAGCCTCTTGCGCTCACGCAGTTGCTCGATCATCGAGACCAGCATGGAGGCCGCGATCAGCGTCATCGTGGCGCTCGCGCCGATCTGCAGACCGCGCGCGATGGACGCGTACTGCTTGTCGCGGTCGACCGACTTCAGGGTGTCCACACCGATGAACGGATCGATGCGGAGCGCCGTGTTGCGCACGTACTCCTCGGCGTCCGCCACCTTCGGGTCGGTCTTGACCCAGGAGGTCGTCGACGCGTCGTCCAGCTTCTTGACGTCGATGGCGCCCGGCGTCGCGAAGATGCCGTCGATCTTCCTGCCGGACGGGTTGGGCCGCGCCTGGACGGTGGGCGTGTCCTTGGGCAGCGTCCACAGGACCGGGTCCGCCTTCTTGTGGAAGTCGGGGTCGGGCCCGACATTGACCGGCTTGCCGGGGCGTGCCGTCTGGTCCACCCAGCCGTTCTGCTCCTTGCTGCCGGTGTGCGAGATGAAGGTGTCGCCGTCCTTGCACGAGCCGATGGCCGCCAGCTCGCGCAGGGTCGCGCAGGTGCCGATGGTCACCTGCGTGGTCGGCGTGAGGTTGTTGACCTTCTTGCCGTCGGGGCGGGTGACGAACGCCTGCACGGTCCCGATGACCTTGGTGACGCCCTTGGTCGCGGCGAAGTCGTCGATCATCCGCTGGCTGAGGGGGCCACTGGCGGCCCCGCTGCGGACCGTGAGCTGGGCGCGCGTGGTGTCCTGCCCCGTGATCTCGTTGAAGTCGTCGTGCATGGACGCGAACATCATCTGCAGCGCCACCGCGCCCGCCACCGCGACGGTGATCCCGCTGACCGCGCGGGATGCGGTGCCGGTGGTCATCTGAAGCCTGCGGACGGCGAGTTGCCAGGGCACGGGCCCGCCGCGCAGTCGTCCCACGACGGCCTCGACGAGCCAGGGAAGCAGCGCGCTGAGCCCGATCAGGGAGAGCGCCGAACCCACCGCGATCGCGGTCACGTTGACGGCGTCGTTGCCCATGTCGCGGTCGATGCGGCCGGAGTAGAGCAGGATGCCGATGCCGAGGACCGGCAGGACGAGCCGCCACCACAGGCGGCGCTTGCGCTGCTTGGCGCCCCGGAACACGCCGAGGGGTTCGATGGCGACCGAGCGCAGCGAGATCAGCGTCACCAGGACCGCGGCCACCGGCACGGCCACCGCGACCAGCGCGACCAGGCCGGGCGACGGCACCATGTCGGAGGGGTAGGCGCTGACGTTCGTCAGGTCGACCACGCCCACCAGCTCCCGCAGGAGCAGGAAGAACACGGCACCCGCGGCGAGCCCGAGGAGCGCGCCGAACAGCGCTTCGCCCGCCGCGATCCTGCGCACCGCACGGGCGTCCGCGCCGACCAGGCGCAGGGCCGCGAGCCGCCGGTCGCGCCGGTCGCCGCCGAACCGGACGGCCGTGCCGATGAAGATCGCCACCGGGGTGAGGAGGACGACGCAGATCAGCACGACGAGCGCCATCAGGAACGGGTCGAGGGGCAGTGAGTCGTCCTGCCCGAAGCCCTCGACGCGGTAGTTGTTGCCCGTCGCGGTGATCTTGTCGCTGCCCGCGTAGTAGTAGAGCTCCACGGGTGAGAGGAGGCCCGCCTCGCCGATGGTGCCGGTCACGCGGTAGTCGCCGAAGCGTTCCTTGAGCAGCTTGTTCGCCGGGTCGTCGAGCAGGTCGCGCAGCGCGGGCGAGACGACCATCTCGCCGGGCGCGGGGAGCTTGTCGAGTCCGGGCGGTAGCGCCGGGCTCCTGCCGTCGGCGCGCACGAAGAAGCCGGTCAGGCTCTTCTCGCGGAACGTGGTACCGGTGTTGCGCATGACCACCGTCGACTCGGACGCCTTGACCGGCGAACCGTCGAGGGAGGAGTGCGGTGTGCGGGCGAACGACCGGTCGTCGCGGTTCTGCAGCATGTTCGGCACCGATGCGGCGCCGAGCAGCAGCGCGACGCCGAGGCCGACGCCGACAGCGGTCAGGACCGTGCGGATCCAGCCCTCGCGGCCGCCGCCCGTCGCGAACCGTATGCCCATGCCCAGGTCGCGCAGCCAGGCGGCGACTCCGGTCGGGGCCTTGGAGCTCGGCGCCGCTGTCGAGGGCCCCGGGCGCACTCGGGTGTCGCTCATGAGGCCCGCTCCATGTCACGGGACTTCCCGTCCCGCACGACGATCTCGCGGTCGGAGTAGGCGGCGACGCGGGTCTCGTGGGTGACCAGGACGACGGCCGTGTTGGCCGAGCGGGCCGCGTCGGTCAGGAGCTCCATGACGCGCTCGCCGTTGAGTGAGTCGAGGGCGCCGGTCGGCTCGTCGGCGAAGATGACGCGCGGGGTGGTGGCCAGGGCGCGGGCGACGGCGACGCGCTGGCCCTGTCCGCCGGAGACCTCGCCGGGCCGCTTGGCGGCGACGTCGTCGACCTCCAGGCGCTCCATCCAGGAGCGGGCAGTCGCCTCGGCCTCCTTGCGCTTGACGCCGTTCAGGCGCAGCGGCAGTGCGACGTTCTCGACGCAGGTGAGCTCGGGCACGAGCTGGCCGAACTGGAAGACGAAGCCGAACTCGCTGCGGCGCAGGGCGCTCAGTTCGGCGTCCGACATGCCGGTCAGTGAGCGGCCGCCGTACGCGATGGAGCCCGCGTCGGGGCGGACGATCCCGGCGAGGCAGTGCAGCAGGGTCGACTTTCCCGAGCCGGAGGGGCCCATGACGGCGACGACCTCGCCGGGGTGGATGGAGAACTGCGCGCCGTCGAGCGCGGTGGTCGGGCCGTACGACTTGCGGAGTCCGTCGGCCACGAGGAGGGAACCTGCGGGGGTCATGAGGAGCGCACCTCCTGGGCGAGCTTGCCGAGGCGTGCGGCGGCCAGCTCAAGCCAGCGCAGGTCGGCTTCGAGGTGGAAGAGCGCGTGGTCGCAGATGAGCTGGTCGGCGAGGTCGCCCTTGCGCTTGCGGTCGGTGAGGATGCGCATCAGGCGCAGGTGCTCCGCGCGCTGTACGTCGAGGAGTTCGGCGGCGTCGCGGCCGGTGAGCAGCGCGAGGACGACCTTGGTGTAGAGCGTCGACTGGAGGTAGGGCTCCGGCTTCTCGGGGGTGGCGAGCCAGCGGTGGACATCCGTGACGCCCGCCTCGGTGATCGCGTACCGCTTGCGCTCGGGACCGCCGCCCGCCTCTATGCCGTCGACTTCGACGAGGCCGTTCTTCAAGAGCCGGGACATGGTCGAGTAGACCTGCCCGTAGTGCAGGGGCTTGTCGTGCCCGAACTTCTCGTCGAAGGCGCGCTTGAGGTCGTAGCCGTGCCGGGGGCCCGACTCCAGGAGACCCAGAAGGGTATGGCCAATGGACATGCGGAGCACTCTACACGGTGTGTATACGTGATGTGTATACGCGGCACGTATACACACCGTGCAGAGATCATTTGTGCGAGGGGCGGGCAACCATAGGGGCCCGGCGGGCGTCGGTTCCTTAGGGGCAGGTGCTCATTGTCACGTCCGGAAAAGACCGGATGGGCAGGAGTTTGTCCCGCGGTGCGGTGTTAGCTTCATGAGCTGACTCGACGTACGCATGTTGACTAGACGGAAGCGGAGCACTCTCAGTCATGGGCCGAGCCGAAGAACGACAAGCGCGGCAGCGCGGTGCCCGCCGGGCAGCGCGCGGGCGCCCGTCCGGCGGGGGCAAGCCCAAGCGCACCGGCATACGCCGCTTCTTCACCTGGAAGAAGATCCTCGGCACGTTCTTCGGGTTCTGCCTGCTCGGCATGCTCGGCTTCGTGGTCCTGTACCTCGTGGTGGACGTCCCCGAGGGCAACCCCGCGGCGAAGATGCAGAGCAACGTCTACAAGTACAGCAACGGCGAGGTCATCGCCCGGACCGGCGACGTGAACCGCGAGATCGTCGACCTGGACAAGGTGCCCGAGGAGGTCCAGAAGACCTTCGTCGCCGCCGAGAACAAGTCCTTCTACAAGGACGAGGGCATCGATTTCAAGGGCACCGCACGAGGCGTCCTGAACACGGTGACCGGCAAGGGCAAGCAGGGTGGTTCGACCATCACCCAGCAGTACGTGAAGAACTACTACCTCAGCCAGGACCAGACCGTCAGCCGCAAGCTGAAGGAACTCGTCATCTCGCTGAAGGTGGACCGCGAGAAGAGCAAGGACGACATCCTCGCGGGCTACATCAACACCAGCTACTACGGCCGCGGCGCCTACGGCATCCAGGCCGCCGCCCAGGCCTATTACCGCGTCGACGCCAAGGACCTCAACGTCCAGCAGGGCGCCTACCTCGCCGCGCTGCTCCAGGCCCCCAGCCAGTACGACTGGGCGGCCGCGACGCCGACCGGCAAGAAGCTCGTCAAGCAGCGCTGGAACTACGTCCTGGACAACATGGTCGAGGAGGACTGGCTCGACTCGGGCAAGCGGGACGAGCTGAAGTTCCCCACGCCGAAGCCCCCCAAGGCCCCGCCCGGCCGCGAGGGCCAGATCGGCTACCTGGTGGAGGCCGCCAAGCGCGAGGTGCTGCGCAACAGCGACCTCAGCGAGGCCCAGTTCGAGGCCGGCGGCTACACCGTCACGCTGAACATCGACCCCAAGAAGCAGAAGCAGCTCGAACGGGCCGTCGACAAGAAGCTGAACGACAGGCTCGACCGCAAGAAGAACAAGGCGGACGCGCGGGTCCAGGCGGGCGCCGCGTCCGTCGACCCGAAGACCGGCAAGGTCCTCGCCATGTACGGCGGCGAGAACTACGTGAAGCACTACACGAACAACGCCGTCCGCCGCGACTACCAGTCCGCCTCCACCTTCAAGCCGCTGATCCTCGCCGCGGCCCTGGAGCACGGCGCCACCACGCAGGACGGCAAGCCGATCACGGCGAACACGATCTACGACGGCACCAGCAAGCGGCCGGTCAGGGGCAGTGAGGTCGGCTTCGCGCCGCCGAACGAGGACGGCGTCAACTACGGGCCCGTCACCGTCCAGAAGGCGATGAACAAGTCCATCAACTCCGTCTTCGCGCAGATGGGCGTCGACGTGGGGATGCCCGAGGTCATGAAGATGGCCGGCACGCTCGGCATGAACGTCGACGGCCTGCCTGCCGTGCCCGCGCAGACCCTGGGCTCCATGGGCGCGAGCCCGCTGGAGATGGCGGGCGTGTACGCCACCCTCGACAACCACGGCAAGAAGGTCACCCCGGCGCTCGTCGGCTCCGTCGAGCACAAGGACCGCGCCATCGACCTGCCCGACCCGATCGGCGACCAGGTCATCAAGCGCGGCACCGCCGACTCGCTCACCTCGGTCCTGACCGGTGTGGTCGACGACGGTACGGGCCACGCGGTGCGCAACCCGTCGCAGGACGTGGCGGGCAAGACCGGTACCTCCGACGACAACAAGTCGGCCTGGTTCACCGGCTACACGCCGAAGCTGGTCACCTCCGTCGGCCTCTTCGGCGAGGGCGCCCCGGGCACCCCGGAGAGGGGCCGGCAGGTTCCCATGAAGGGCGCGCTCGGCGAGGCGCGCATCGACGGCGGCAGCTTCCCCGCCGAGATCTGGGCGGCCTACACGTTCGACGCCATGGGCGCGCCGAGCGAGTTCGACCTCAACACGGACATGGGCGCGGCCGTCGCGCCGCCGCCGGACCCGACGTCGAAGGCGCCCAAGGAGCCGACGAGCACCCCGACGGAGCCGACGCACAAGCCGACCCAGAGTCCGACGCAGAGCCCGACACAGAAGCCGACGCAGAGCCCGACCCAGAGTCCGACGCAGAAGCCGACGCAGAAGCCGACGCAGACCCCGACGGCCCCGCCGACCTCGACGATCGACCCGGAGGATCCCGAGGACGGCTTGTTCGGCAGGGACTGAGCAGGACAGGCTCCGAGCCCGAGCACGAAGAAGGCGCCCCGGATCGAAAAGGTCCGGGGCGCCTTCGTACGTCGCCTGCGGGGCGCTCAGCTCCGGTTCAGCTCGAACCAGACCACCTTCCCGGTGCTCAGCCGCGTCGCGCCCCAGCGCCGCGCCATCTTGTTGACCAGGTACAGGCCGCGACCGCCCTCGTCGGTGGCGCGGGCGTTGCGCAGCCGGGGCAGCTGCGGCACGTCGTCGCCGACCTCGCAGCGCAGCACGTCGGTGCGGAGCAGGCGCAGTGTGATCGGCCGCGACGCGTACCGCACGGCGTTGGTCACGACCTCGCTGACCAGGAGTTCCACCGAATCGGTCAGCTCCTCGAGACCCCAGCGCACCAGCGCACTGCGGGCCAGCCGGCGGGCGCGGGACGGCGTCGCGTTCTCCGGCTCCAGGAACCAGTACGCGACGTCGCTCGGGGCGATCCCGTCGAAGCGGGCGGCGAGCAGCGCGATGTCGTCGTCCCGGTCGCCAGGACCGAGCATGTCGAGCACCTCGTCGCAGAGCGCCTCCAGGGGCGGCGGGTGGTCGGGGCCCGTCAGCTGCGCGGTGGCGGCGAGCCGTTCGCGCAGCTGCTCTATGCCGGTCCATACGTCGCGAAGGCGGGACTCGACGAGCCCGTCCGTGTAGAGGAGGAGCGTCGCGCCCGCGGGGGCGTCCAGCTCGACGGCCTCGAAGTCGACGCCGCCCACGCCGATGGGGGCGCCCGGCGGCACCCGGAGCACCTCGGCGCGTCCGCCCAGGTGCAGCAGGACGGGCGGCGGGTGGCCCGCGTTGGCGATGGTGATGCGGTGCGAGACCGGGTCGTACACCGCGTACAGGCAGGTGGCCATGCGGTCGGAGCCGAGCCGCTGGGCCTGCTCGTCCAGGTGGTGCAGGACCTCCTGGGGCGGCAGGTCGAGACCGGCGAGGGTCTGCGCCGTCGTGCGCAGCTGGCCCATGATCGCGGCCGAGGTCATGGAGTGCCCCATGACGTCGCCCACGACCAGGGCGACGCGGCTGCCGGGCAGCGGGATCGCGTCGTACCAGTCGCCGCCGACGCGGGCCGTCTCGGCGGCCGGGAGGTAGCGCGAGGCGAGCCGCACGCCGGTCGGGCGCGGCAGCGTCTCGGGGAGCATGGTGCGCTGCAGCTCGTCGGCGATGTACGCCTCGCGACCGTACAGGACGGCCTTGTCGATGCCGAGCGCGCTGTGCGTGGCCAGCTGGGCGGCGACGAGGAGGTCGTCGCCCTCGAACGCGGGCCGGTCGGGGCGGCGCAGGAACACGGCCGCGCCGATCACCCTGCGGCGGCCCCGCAGCGGCGCCAGTATGGCCCGCTGGCCGCCCGGCAGGGTGCGCCCCTCGCCGAGCAGCTCGGGCAGCGCCGCCCGCGCGGCCGCCGAGTCCGCGAAGACCGGGCGCACGCCGCGCAGGACCTCGGCGAGCGCGCCGCCCGGCCGCACCTCGCACAGCTCGGCGCTGCCCATCACGTCGGTGATGTCGGACTGCACCATCTGCAGCGCGGGCTGCGTGCCGCCCTCGGTGTCCGGCTCCTCGGCGCCCTCCTCGATGGAGCGCAGCCGGTCGGAGCGGCGCAGCCGGAGCACCAGCGGCCCGGTCGGCCGCTCGTCGCCGACGGGCAGCGGGTCGCGCAGATAGACCAGGATCGCGTCGGAGAACGTCGGCACCGTCGCCCGGCACAGGCCCATCACGATCTCGTCGAGGTCGATGCCGCGCGCGATGCGCCGGGTCGCGGCGCCCACGAAACGCAGCCGGTCACCGTCGCGCCGCATCGCCACGGGGCCCGAACCCGGCGGTCTCGGCTGCCCGGAGCGCCGCTCCCCGCCGTCCGGCGGGGCCGGGAGTCCGGCAGGGGCGGGTCCGCCCTGGGACGGCACGCCGCTCTCGGGCACCGGGCGCGGCCGGTGCGGGTCGGGCTCGGCGGCCGAGGACTGGGAGTGCTCGCCGGACGGCACGGGGGCGCCCGGGCGCGACTCGCCGGCTTGCTGTGCCGCTGCCCCGGCGCCCGCCGATGGTTCGGTGGAACGCAGCAGCGCCCCGCGGGAATCCGCGGGGGCGGTCGTCCCGGCACCTGGTGCCTTGCGACCCTCGTGGGGGGTGAGGTGCTCCGTCACGCGTTTCGAATCCGTCCGTCCGGGGCTGCGCGCCGTGCGCGCCGTCCAGCGTTGCACGTTGCTCAGCCGCGTCGGCAGTGCAGAAAGACCTGATGCTCGGGTGGTACGTCGGTGCTCGCGGGGGCGTACGAGTACGTGTCCTCGCCGGTGATCTCGAAGCCCGCGTCCCGTACGACCTGCCGCAGTTCGTCCCGCAGGTAACCGGATACCCGGATTGTGTGTCCCAGGAACGGAATTGCCGCGTCATCCAGGTCGGCCTCGACCATGGACAGCTCCATCAGGCCTCCCGGCCGCAGCAGACCGTGCAGCCGCCGCAGCGCCTCGGGGATCTCCGCGCGCGGCAGCATCAGGAGGGCGAAGAAGCAGACGATGCCGTCGAACGTGCCGACCCCGCCCGGTCCATCCGCCCGCAGGTCCGCGATGTCGAGTTGCCGGAACTCGACTCCCGGGACGTTCTTTCCTGCCAGCTCCAGCATGCCCGCCGAGATGTCCGTGCCGAGCACCGAGTGGCCGGATTCGGACAGCTGGCGGGCGGTGGGCAGGCCGGTGCCGCAGCCCACGTCCAGGACGCGGGACCCGGCAGGAAGCGCCTCGGCGATACGGCGTCCGGCGTCCAGTTGGCCTTCCTTGTGCGGGAAGGCGTCGTCGTAGTGCTGCCCGATGGCGTCAAAGGCCTCGGCCTGACCTCTGCGGTCCTCGCTCACGTTCTGCCGCCCCTCGATGACTTCCTGTCAGGCACCGCGCGAACGCACGGAGTTGCTGTGATGCGCCCTTGCGGAGGACGATCCTACGTTTGAACCACGGGGGCGCATCAAGGGTCTCATGTCGACACGTGCGCGGGCGTACGGTCCCAGTCATCCGGAAGGGACGGTACGACCCAGGACGGATCGGGACGCCAGTGCTGCCAGCCGTCCGAAAACGGTGTCCCCCAGGACTCGATCACGTCAAGTGCGGCGCGTCCGGCGGCGCGTACCCCGGCGGCCTTGTCCGCGCCCATCAGGCCCACCCGGCGGGCCTGCTCGAACTCGTCCTCGTCGTGCCAGCGCCAGCTGCGGTCCGGGCGCACGGAGATGTCCAGAAAGTGGTCCTCGGAGTCGACGCCGCCGGCCCAACGCACGCGCGGCTCCTCCAGGTTCACGTACCAGTTCTTGAACTTCCAGCCCGCGTCCCAGAACAGCCAGACCGACCAGGGCTCGCCCGGCCGCGCGAGCTTGAGGACGCCGGTGCCGAACCAGCGGTCCCTGCGTACCGCGCGCGGCTTGGTGTAGCGGGTGGCGAGCGGTTCGCGGTGCAGGGGAGTCCCGTCGGCGATCACCGGCTTCACACACTCGGTGCCGGGCGCCATCCACACGGCGAGCAGTTCGGCGGTATCGCGCACGACGGTGACGGGGCGGCAGATGTGGACCCGGGTACCGGAGTTCTC
This sequence comes from Streptomyces sp. NPDC044106, assembly GCF_056433985.1. Classification (NCBI taxonomy): domain Bacteria; kingdom Bacillati; phylum Actinomycetota; class Actinomycetes; order Kitasatosporales; family Streptomycetaceae; genus Streptomyces; species Streptomyces sp. NPDC044106. The sequence continues at coordinate 391,827 of NZ_JBWKFZ010000001.1, read as the reverse complement.
CCGGTACCGCCACAGGACGTGGTCCCCGGGCGCCCACCGCGCCGCTCCGCCACCGGCCGTCGTCTTCCCGTCGAGGTCTGTCATGGACAGATACTAGACGCCCCCTCCGTCGGGGGCGGGTCCGCGCCGGGACGCGTCAGGGGTGCGTCATGCGCAGGACGTCCAGTGCCTCGTCCAGCTGCTCCAGGGTGAGGTCGCCCCGGTCGACGTAACCGGATTCGAGCACCACTTCGCGGATCGTCTTCCGATCGGCCAGGGACTTCTTCGCCACCTTCGCCGCCTCCTCGTACCCGATGTACTTGTTCAGCGGCGTCACGACGGAGGGCGACGACTCGGCGTACTCACGGGCCCGTTCGCGGTGGGCGGTGATCCCGTCGACGGTACGGTCGGCGAGCAGGCGCGAGACGTTGGCGAGCAGCCGGATCGACTCAAGGACGTTCTTGGCGATGACCGGGAGCATGACGTTCAGCTCGAAGTTGCCCGCGGCGCCGGCCGCCGCGACCGTCGCGTCGTTGCCTGTGACCTGCGCGGCGACCATCAGGGCCGCCTCAGGAATCACCGGGTTCACCTTGCCCGGCATGATCGACGAGCCGGGCTGCAGATCCGGCAGGCTGATCTCGGCGAGCCCCGTGCGCGGGCCCGACGCCATCCACCGCAGATCGTTGGCGATCTTCGTCAGGCCGACCCCGATGGTCCGCAGCTGCCCGCTGGTCTCGACGATGCCGTCCCGCGCGCCCTGCGCCTCGAAGTGGTCGCGCGCCTCGGTCAGCGGCAGGCCGGTGGCCCGCGCGACCTCGGCGATGACGGCGGCGGCGAAGCCGGGCGGAGTGTTGATGCCGGTGCCCACGGCGGTGCCGCCCAGGGGCAGTTCGGCGAGGCGGGGCAGCGAGGCGCGCAGCCGCTCGACGCCGTACCGCACCTGCGCCGCGTACCCGCCGAACTCCTGGCCGAGGGTCACGGGGGTGGCGTCCATGAGGTGCGTACGGCCGGACTTCACGACGTCGGCGAACTCCTCCGCCTTGCGCTCCAGGGCGGCGGCGAGGTGCTCCAGGGCGGGGATCAGGTCGCCGGTGACCGCGCCCGTCGCCGCGATGTGGATCGAGGAGGGGAAGACGTCGTTGGACGACTGCGAGGCGTTCACGTGGTCGTTGGGGTGGACGTCGCGACCGAGCCGTTCCGTCGCGAGGGTGGCCAGGACCTCATTGGTGTTCATGTTGGACGAGGTGCCGGAGCCGGTCTGGAAGACGTCGACCGGGAAGTGGTCGTCCCAGCGCCCTTCGGCGACCTCGGCTGCCGCGGCGGCGATGGCGTCGGCGACGTCCTTGTCGACCACGCCCAGCTCCGCGTTGACCTGGGCGGCGGCCGCCTTGATCCGCGCGAGGGCGGCGATGTGGGCGCGTTCGAGTACCTGTCCGGAGACGGGGAAGTTCTCCACCGCGCGCTGGGTCTGGGCCCGCCACTTGGCGTGCGCGGGGACCCGTACCTCGCCCATGGAGTCGTGTTCGATCCGGTACTCGCCGGTGCGGTCGTCGCTGGCGTCACTGGTCATGCCCTGAACCTACCTCTCCGTTCAAACCCCGTAAAAAGTTGAGCACTTGTCTTGTTCCAGGTATTCCCAAGCCTCCTACCCACCAGTAAAAACCCTGGGTAACACCACACCGGGGAGGCGCAATGAAGCGCATCAGACGCAGCGGACGAGGCAGCGGACGAGGCGGTGGCAGGGGCCGGCTGCGATGTTCGTTCGCGGCAGCCGTCGCGATGACGGCCGTGCTCGGCACGGCAGCCGCCGTACCCGCCCAGGCGGCGGACGGGAGCGGGCAGAGGGCGCCCGCCGCGACGCCCCTCCCGCCCGAGCTGGAGAAGATCCGGGCGGACGAGGCCACCAAGCTGTACGGCGGCCCCGCCGAGCGCCCGATGGCCGACCGCAAGACCGGTCTGATCTCGCTCGGCGACAGCGAGATCTCCGGCGAGGGCGTGGGCCGTTACGAACCGGGCACCGACGGCCCCGACAACTGGTGTCACCGCTCGCCGGACGCCGCGATCCACCGCACCGGCATCCCGGCCGACGTGACGTACAACGTCGCCTGCTCGGGGGCGCAGACCGTCAACATCAGGATCGGCGGCCAGAAGCAGTACGCCGACGAGCTGGTCCAGAGCGACAACCTCGCCATCAAGGCGCGCAACACCAGGATCAAGGCGATCCTGCTCGTCATCGGCGCCAACGACGACCTCGAGTTCGCGCCGGTGATGACCGACTGCGTGACGCGTTTCCTGCTCAGCCGGGGCTCCTGCGCGGGCAAGTACACGCCCGGCTGGCAGGCGCGCGTCGACGCCCTCGTACCCAAGGTCGAGCAGTCGCTGCGCGACCTGAAGACGGTCATGAAGGACGCGGGCTACCAGGAGGGCGACTACAAGCTGGTCGCCATGGGCTACCCGAGCCCGATCGGCCCGGACTTCCGCGACAACCCCAAGTTCCCGGGGAAGCTCGCCTGCGGCGGACTCGGCTACGACTCCGACACCGAGTGGGGCCGCAACTACGCGGTGCCCGCCTTCGAGACCGGCATGCGCAAGGCCGCGCGGAACGCGGGCGCGACCTACCTCGACAACTCCCGCCTCTTCCACGGCCACGAGGTCTGCACGGAGGACACCTGGGCACGCGGCCTCTACGTCGACGTGTCCAACCCCTTCCCGCCGGACTCCAACTCGGTGCGCCAGTCCTTCCACCCGAACGCCCGCGGCCACGCCGCCTTCGCGTCCTGCCTCACCCAGATCTACCGCTCGGACCGGCGCGAGGGCAGCTGCGCCGACCCGGCCAGCACGGGGAGTCCCACCCTGTACGAAGGCGCGTGGGACGACGCGTACAAGCCGTTGAAGAACGCCGGCACCGGCACCTGCGTGGACGTCGACGCGTCCAAGAGCGCCAACGGCACCAAAGTCCAGGGCTGGGACTGCACCGGAAACCGCAACCAGACCTGGTGGTACGACGACGCGCGCGGCTCCCTGCACACGGGCCTGACCCAGGACCGCTGCGCGGACGTGCCGGACGCCTCCTACAAGGAGGGCACCGCCGTCACCCTCTGGAACTGCCACGGCGGCGCCAACCAGAAGTTCGTGCGCGACGCGGGGACGGTGCGCCCCGCCGCCGACACCGGACTCTGCCTGACCCTTGCGGGGGCCAGGGAGCCGGTGCGGCTGCAGAAGTGCACGGGGGCGGCGAACCAGCGGTTCGCCTGAGAACGCCGCAGGGACCCTTCACGCGCGCGTGAAGGGTCCCTGCCGTCAAGTGCTACGCCAGGCCCGGTCCGCGCACGGGAATGTGCGTGAACGTCGGTTCCGGGGCCGGGTTCTGGAAGAAGTCGTTGCCCTTGTCGTCGACCACGATGAAGGCGGGGAAGTCCTCCACCTCGATCTTCCAGACCGCCTCCATGCCGAGCTCCTCGTACTCGACGACCTCGACCTTCTTGATGCAGTCCTGGGCGAGGCGCGCCGCGGGGCCGCCGATGGAGCCCAGGTAGAAGCCGCCGTGCGCGTCGCACGCGTCGGTGACCTGCTTGCTCCTGTTGCCCTTGGCCAGCATCACCTTGGAACCGCCCGCCGCCTGGAACTGCTCCACGTAGGAGTCCATGCGGCCGGCCGTCGTCGGGCCGAAGGAACCGGACGCGTAACCCTCGGGGGTCTTCGCGGGGCCGGCGTAGTACACCGGGTGGTCCTTCAGGTACTGCGGCATCTCCTCGCCCGCGTCGAGCCGCTCCTTGATCTTGGCGTGCGCGATGTCGCGGGCCACGACCAGCGGCCCCGTGAGCGAGAGGCGGGTCTTCACCGGGTGCTTGGTGAGCTCGGCGAGGATGTCGTCCATCGGCTGGTTGAGGTCGATCTTCACGACGTCCGCGGCCTCGGCGTCGTCGTTGAGGGTCTCGTCCGTCGTCTCCGGCAGGAAGCGCGCCGGGTCGGTCTCCAACTGCTCGAGGAAGACGCCCTCGGCGGTGATCTTCGCGGTGGCCTGGCGGTCGGCCGAGCAGGAGACGGCGATGGCGACGGGCAGCGAGGCGCCGTGCCGCGGCAGGCGCACCACGCGCACGTCGTGGCAGAAGTACTTGCCGCCGAACTGCGCGCCGATCCCGATCTTCTGCGTGAGCTCGAAGACCTTCTCTTCGAGCTCCTTGTCCCGGAACCCGTGGCCGGTCGCGGAGCCCTCGGCGGGCAGTTCGTCGAGGTAGTGCGCGGAGGCGTACTTCGCGGTCTTGAGCGCGAACTCGGCGCTGGTGCCGCCCACGACGATCGCCAGGTGGTACGGCGGGCACGCGGCCGTGCCCAGGGAGCGGATCTTCTCCTCCAGGAACTTCATCATGGAGGCCTCGTTCAGGACGGCCTTCGTCTCCTGGTAGAGGAACGACTTGTTGGCGGAGCCGCCGCCCTTGGCCATGAAGAGGAACTTGTAGGCGCCGCCGTCGGTCGCGTACAGCTCTATCTGGGCGGGGAGGTTGGAGCCGGTGTTCTTCTCCTCCCACATGGTCAGGGGGGCCATCTGGGAGTAGCGCAGGTTGAGCTTCGTGTACGCGTCGTAGATGCCCTTGGAGAGCGCCTTCTCGTCCTCACCTTCGGTGAGGACGTTCTGTCCGCGCTTGCCCATGACGATCGCGGTGCCGGTGTCCTGGCACATGGGCAGCACGCCCGCCGCCGCGATGTTCGCGTTCTTCAGCAGGTCGAGCGCCACGAACTTGTCGTTGCCCGACGCCTCGGGGTCGTCGACGATGCGCCGCAGCTGGGCCAGGTGGGCGGGCCGCAGGTAGTGCTGGATGTCGTGGATCGCCTCGGCGGCCAGCTTGCGCAGCGCCTCCGGATCGACCTTGAGGAACGTCCGCCCGTCGGCCTCGAAAGTGGAGACACCCTCGGAGGTCACCAGCCGGTACGGGGTGGTGTCCTCTCCCAGCGGGAGCAGATCGGAGTACTCAAACTCTGGCATTACGGCCATTCCTCACTCGGCAGACAGCGGCGCGGCCTCCATTGGCGACGCGCCATCCAGCGTAGAGCGCGCGGAACGGGCCGGGTCTGTGAGGTAGGGCTCAGTGACCCGAGGCGGGTTATCCACAGGGGTAGTCGCGATCTATCGCGTTTGGGTACGCTGCTTTCGTGGACCTCGAAAAGCAGCCCTCAGCGCTCCGTGCCTCCGACGCCGACCGGGATCGGACGGCGGACATCCTGCGTGAGGCCCTGGCCGAGGGCCGCCTGACCGCGGAGGAGCACTCCGAGCGGATCGACGGGGTGTATGCCGCCAAGACCGTGGCCGAACTGGAGCCGCTGGTGCGGGACTTGCCCGCGGCGCACGGGCGCCCGTCCGCCGGGAGAGGAGCCCCCGAGCCCGCCCCCTCCAGGCCGTCCCCCGGCGTCGTCCCGCCGGTCGCCGACGAGAACATGGTGGCGGTGCTCAGCAGTTCCGCGCGCAGGGGCCGCTGGCGGGTGGCCCGCCGCACGCACGCGTACGCCGTGTTCGGCAGCGTCGAGATCGACCTGAGCGAGGCGATCTTCGAGCAGCGCCAGGTGGTCATCAAGGCCGTCGCGATCTTCGGATCGGTCGAGATCCGCGTCCCGGAGAACGTCTCGCTGCGCGGCAGCGGCACCGGCGTCCTCGGCAACTTCGAGGTGGACACGCTCGACTCGCCGGACCAGGACGCCCCCGTCGTGTACGTGGACGGCATAGCGGTCCTCGGCAACATCGAGGCACGGCCCAAGCGCGGCAAGCTCGTCCGCGATCTGCACCGGCAGCTGCGCAAGCACTTCGGATGAAGGCGGCGCGCGGGCCGTCGCGGGGACCAGGTCACGGGTCGTCCCGGGGAAGCTGAACGTCCGTAATCGGAACTCAGTGCATAGGCGCGCACACAGCGGGTAGAGCTTGCTGCATCGTCTCTCGCTCGCGAAGCCGTCGTCAGGAGTAGACCCGTGCTGCAACCGTCGCGTCAGTCTCTGCAGGCCGCCGCCGTTCCGGCACAGCGGGTGCCCGCGCGAGATCGGGACGATGACGCCCCATGGCACACCGAAGCCGTGTGCCGTCGTGACGAGGCGGGCCTGTTCTTCGCCCCGTCCAAGGAGCCGACCGCGGCGCGGCTGTCACGCGAGGAGGCGGCCAAGCGCGTCTGCGCCCGCTGCCCCGTGATGGTCGAGTGCCGCGAGCACGCCCTCCTGCAGCCCGAGCCGTACGGCGTCTGGGGCGGCCTCACCGCCGCCGAGCGCCGCGTCGTCCTGGCCCGCCGTCGCCGGCGCGACCTGGAGCTGCAGAAGGCGGCGCACGCGACGGGTATCGCGGCGGCGGGATAGCACTCCGCCCACGCACGCCGAAGGGGGCGTCCCCCGCACGGGGCGCCCCCTTCGACGTATGCCTCGTTCCTGTCCGGTCCGGCCGGTCTGGCCTGCTCGGCCCGCGTCCTACTTGGCGCGGTCGAAGTCGATGGCGCTGTACGCGCGCAGCTTCGACAGCCGGTGGTCGGAGTCGATCTTGCGGATCGTGCCCGACTTGGAGCGCATGACGAGGGACGACGTCGAGGCGTTCGCCGCCCGGTAGCGCACGCCCTGGAGCAGCTCGCCGTCGGTGATGCCGGTCGCGACGAAGAAGACGTTGTCGCCCTTGACCAGGTCGTCCGTGGAGAGCGTGCGGTCCAGGTCGTGGCCCGCGTCGATGGCGCGCTGACGCTCCGCGTCGTCCTTGGGCCACAGCTTGCCCTGGATGGTGCCGCCCAGGCACTTGATCGCGCAGGCCGAGATGATGCCCTCGGGGGTGCCGCCGATGCCCATCAGGAGGTCGACGCCGGTGCCCTCACGGACGGCCATGACGGACCCCGCGACGTCGCCGTCCGAGATGAACTTGATGCGGGCGCCCGTCTCGCGGATCTCCTTGACGATGCCCTCGTGGCGCGGGCGGTCGAGGATCATGACCGTGACGTCCTCGGGCGAGGAGTTCTTGGCCTTGGCGACGCGGCGGATGTTGACCGAGGCGGGCGCGTTGATGTCCACGTAGTCCGCGGCCTCGGGGCCGGTGACCAGCTTGTCCATGTAGAAGACGGCGGACGGGTCGAACATCGCGCCGCGGTCGGCGGCGGCCAGCACGGCGATGGCGTTCGGCATGCCCTTCGCGCAGAGGGTCGTGCCGTCGATGGGGTCGACGGCGATGTCGACCTCGGCGCCGGTGCTGTCGCCGATGTGCTCCCCGTTGAAGAGCATCGGGGCCTCGTCCTTCTCACCCTCACCGATGACGACGACGCCGTTCATCGAGACGGTGGAGACGAGGGTCCGCATGGCCCTGACGGCCGCGCCGTCCGCGCCGTTCTTGTCGCCGCGGCCGACCCAGCGGCCCGCGGCCATGGCGGCCGCCTCGGTGACGCGGACGAGCTCCAGGGCGAGGTTGCGGTCGGGAGCCTCGGGGGAGACCTCGAGCTCGGAAGGGAGATGATGCTCGGTCATCGGAGAGCACCTTTCTGCTGATACAAAAAAGTGGCGCGCCCGTAGGGCGTCCTTGGAAGGGCGGTGGTGGGAGACGGGAGGGCGGCCGGATGAGGGTGTGGCACGACTCTATCCGTAGGCCGACAAAATGAGCAGTGGGCCCCACGCATGAGCGGGACGGGCACCGGGGGAGGAGTCGCGCCGTGCGCCTGAGACCATGGGGGCGTGGCAGGAAGACAAGGCACTCAGACGGTCAAGAACATGCTGTGGTCGTTGGTGGCGATCACCCTCGCTGCGGGCGTGATCTACATCTTCGTACCGCACGACGAGTCCAAATCGTCCGTCAAGCGGGTCGACTACCGCGTGGAGCTCCTGACGGCACGGCGGGCGGCGTCGTACCCCGTGGCGGCGCCCGAGGGGCTGCCCAAGGAGTGGAAGCCGACGTCGGTGCGGTACAAGGGCGCCGAGGACGACAGCTGGCACCTGGGCTTCCTCGACCCGCACGACGAGTACGTGGCGATCGAGCAGTCCGTCTCCGCGAAGCCGGCCGCGTTCATCAAGGACGTCACGCACAACGCCTCGAAGACGGAAGCGACCGAGGAGGTCGGCGGCCGCACCTGGCAGCGGTACAAGGGCTCGAAGTACAACGCCCTGGTGCTCAGCGGGCAGGCCGAGAAGGCCGAGAAGAGCGACGAGGACGGCAAGAGCGACGAGGACGGCAAGGGCGCGACCACGGTGATCACCGGTACGGCGTCCTTCGGGCAGCTGGCCAAGATGGCCGAGTCGCTGAAGATGTCGTGACCGCGCGCATGCGTGACCGTCAGGACGTATGACGGTGATGTGACGGTGAAACGCGAAGGGCCCCCGGCGATGACGTGCCGGGGGCCCTTCGCGTGTGCGGCTGCTGCCTGGTGCGGGCTCAGGCTCAGACCGTGGTGATGACGTCGTCGTAGGCCAGGCGCGGGGAGCGCGGGAACCAGGCGTCGTCGCCCGGCTTGCCGATGTTGACGATCATCAGCGGGGTGTGGTCGTCGTCCAGGAACTCCTTCTGGACGCCGGCGAAGTCGAAGCCGGTCATCGGGCCCGCGGCCAGACCCGCGGCGCGGACGCCGACGATGAAGTAGCCGGCCTGCAGCGTGGCGTTCACCAGGGCGGCCTGCTCGCGGACCGGGCGCTCCGCGAAGAAGGCGTCCTTGGCCTGCGGGAAGTGCGGGAACAGCGCCGGGAGCTCCTCGTGGAACTCGTTGTCCGCGGAGAGGATCGCGACGAGCGGCGCGGCGGCCGTCTTCGGGCGGTTGCCCTCGGCCATGTGCTTGACCAGGCGCTCGCGGGCCTCGGGGGAGCGGACCAGGGTGACGCGGAGCGGCGACTGGTTGAAGGCGGTCGGGCCGTATTTGACCAGGTCGTAGATCGCCTGGACCTGCTCCTCGGTGACCGGCTCGTCGGTGAAGGTGTTCGCGGTGCGGGCCTCGCGGAAGAGCAGGTCCTGGGCGGCGGGGTCAAGTACGAGAGACATGGATCAACCTTCTTGAACGTACGAAGTGTCTGGCGGACCCGTCACCGGGCTCGCGGATACGACAGTACGCCACTTCTGTTCAACTTTCAATCAAAAGTGGAGCTGGGTGATCCGGTTCACAAATCGCAGGTCGGCGCTGTTCTGGACTCGGCAGGACTGGGCTCGGCAGTGCTGCCTCGTCAGGATTGGGCTCCTTGAGGTGCGGGCTCCTCAGGCGTCCGGGTCGTCGTCCGTCTCCGGGCCCGCCAGGGCCGCGTCGAGCCGGGCCCGCGCGCCGTCCAACCAGCGGCGGCACACCTTCGCCAGCTCCTCGCCGCGCTCCCAGAGCGCCAGTGACTCCTCCAGGGTCGTCCCGCCGGTCTCCAGGCGGCGTACGACCTCGATGAGCTCGTCCCGCGCCTGCTCGTAGCCGAGGGCGTCCGTGGGGACCGCGGTCTCGTCCGTCTTGCTGGTCATGCGCCCACCCTAAATCTCGGCGTTGTCGTCATTTTGTGTGGTTTCCATTGCCCGGGCGGTTTCCGGCGACCGCACGGACTCCGTCGCTCGTACGGTGAAGGCGCCCTCGGCGACGCGTGCCCGCAGCTCGTCGTCGACGTCCACTTCTCCCGGCGCCCGGACCACCGTGCCGTCCGGCTTCTGCAGTACCGCGTACCCCCTCTGGAGGGTCGCGGCGGGGGAGAGGGCCACCACGCGCGCGTGCGTGTGCGTCAGCTCCGAGCCCGCCCGGTCGAGGAGGTGGCCGAGCGTGCGGCGGCTGCGGTCGACCAGCGCCGCGACCTGCTCCTCGCGCTCCTCGACCATGCGGTGCGGATGCTCCATGCAGGGGCGGGCCAGGGCGTGCGCGAGGCCGCGGGTCTCGCGGTCGAGGAAGGCGTCGACGCTGCGCCGGGCGCGGTCCCGGAGCCACTGCACGCGCTCATACTCCTCGCCGACGTCCGGCACGACTTTCTTGGCGGCGTCGGTGGGGGTGGAGGCGCGCAGGTCCGCCACGTGGTCGAGAAGGGGGTTGTCCGGCTCGTGGCCGATCGCGGAGACGACGGGCGTACGGCAGGAGGCGACGGCCCGTACGAGCTGCTCGTCCGAGAACGGCAGCAGATCCTCCACGCTGCCGCCGCCCCGCGCCACGATGATCACGTCGACCTCGTCGTGCGCGTCGAGGTCCTTCACGGCCTGGACGACCTGCGGCACGGCGTGCACGCCCTGGACGGGGACGTTGCGCACCTCGAAGCGGACGGCGGGCCAGCGGTGCCTGGCGTTCTCCAGGACGTCCCGCTCGGCGGCGGAGGCGCGGCCGGTGACGAGCCCGATGAGCTGCGGCAGGAACGGCAGCGGCTTCTTGCGCTCGGGTGAGAAGAGCCCCTCCGCGGCGAGGCTCTTCTTCAACTGCTCGATCCGTGCGAGCAGCTCACCGACGCCGACCGGCTTTATCTCGGCGGCCCGCAGCGACAGCTGCCCCCGCCGCTCGTACCACTCGGGCTTGGCGCGTACGACGACGCGGGCGCCCTCGGAGACGACGTCCGCCACCGCGTCGAACACCTGGCGGTAGCAGGTGACGCTCACCGAGATGTCGTGCGACGGGTCGCGCAACGTCATGAAGACGACGCCGGCGCCGGGCCTGCGGGAGAGCTGAGTGATCTGCCCCTCGACCCAGATGGCACCGAGCCGGTCGATCCACCCGCCGATGAGCCGCGACACCTCCCCCACGGGGAGGGGTGCGTCCGCGGACGTGTTGAGAGCCATGCGCCGAGCGTAGCCGCCGGGTATGACACGGCGTTGGTGTGCGGTGGTGTGCGGTGGTGTGCGGTGGTGTGCGGTGGTGTGCGGTGGTGTGCGGTGGCGTGCGGTGGCGTGCGGTGGTGCGTGGGCGGGGACCCTTTCCGTCGGTTCACCTCGTGCGGGTCGTGGGGGCCGGGCGCGCGGTTCCCCGTGCCCCTGGGGGGCACGGGCGGATCCGCGCGTCATGCTCCCGCTACGTATCCCGGCGGGCCTCGCCCCCGCGGCTCGCTCCCTGCACCACCAGCACCACCAACCCCACCGCCAACCAGACCGCCCCCACCACCTGCGCGGAGCCCGACGCCTCCCAGATGACCGCCACCACGATCGCCGCACCGAGCACCGGGATCAGCAGATGGCGCCACCAGGTGAAGCCGTCCTCGCGGTGACGGACCGCGAACCAGCCCACCACGCTCGCGTGCAGCAGCAGGAACGCCGTGAGCGCGCCGATGTCGACCACCGACACCAGGTGGTCCATGCCGTCGTCGCGCCGCGCCGCCCACACCGCGGCGACCAGCGTCACCACCGCCGCGCACAGCAGCGCGATCCGCGGGGTCCCGGCGTCCGTCCTGGACAGGGCCCTCGGCAGCCGGCGGTCACGGGCCATCGCGTAGAGCAGCCGCCCCGCGGCCGCCTGCCCGGCGAGCGCCGCGAAGGCCGCGCCGATCGCCTTGCTCGCGGCCACCAGATCGTGCAGCCACGTGCCGGCCGCCGAGTCCACCGCGTCGTAGAAGGCCGTGCCCTGCTTGCCGGGATCCGCCGCGAGATCGGCCGACGCGAGCGGTTCGAGGAGGGCCACCAGGTAGGTCTGGGCGATGAACAGCAGACCCGCGAGCGCCAGACAGAACAGCACCGCCCGCGCGACCTTCGCCGACCCGCCCGTCACCTCCTCCGCGAAGGACGCGATCGCGTCGAAGCCCAGGTACGACAGGACGGCGATCGACACCGCGCCGACCACCGCCGACAGCGCGAACGCACCCTGCGAGCCGTCACCCGTCAGCGGTGAGAGCCAGTCGCGCTGCGCCCCGTCCCGGACCAGGACGACCACCGCAGCCACGACGAAGACGAGCAGGACCACGACCTCCAGGGCGAGCACCGCGAAGCCGACCCGCGCCGCCGCCCGTACACCCCACACGTTCAGCGCGGTCGTGATGAGCACCGCGAGCGCCGTCCACACCCAGCGGGACACCGACGGCACGAGGGAGTTCATGGCGATGCCGGAGAAGAGGTACGCGACCGCCGGGATGAGGAGGTAGTCGAGCATCGCCATCCATCCGGCGATGAACCCCGGGCCCTTGCCGAGCCCCACGCGCGCGTAGGCGAAGACGGACCCCGCCTGGGGGACGACCCGCACCATCTGCGCGTAACTGAATGCGGTGAACGCCATCGCGACCGTGGCGACCAGGTAGACGAGGGCGACGGCGCCGTGCGACTTCGCGTCGAGCGTCCCGAAGACACCGACCGGCGCCATGGGGGCGATGAAGAGCAGCCCGTAGACCACGAGGTCACGGAAGCCGAGACTTCGCCGCAGCCCCGTACCCTCGGCGGGCTCGGCGCCCTCTGCATGGGCTCCCGTACGGGCGGACTGACCGGACATCGTGCCTCCGTAGATCAACGCAGGCCCCCAGTCTCCCCAACCGGGCGATCTTTGACGCGCTGGACGCGGCCTTACGATGGTGCGTATGACTGCTACGCCTGGCACCCGCCGTGTCCTGCTCGCCGCTCCCCGTGGCTACTGCGCCGGCGTGGACCGTGCCGTGATCGCCGTCGAGAAGGCCCTGGAGCAGTACGGGGCCCCGATCTACGTCCGCCACGAGATCGTCCACAACAAGTACGTGGTGCAGACCCTGGAGAAGAAGGGCGCGATCTTCGTCGAGCAGACGGAGGAGGTCCCCGAGGGCTCCATCGTCATGTTCTCCGCGCACGGTGTCGCGCCGACCGTCCACGCGGAGGCCGCCGAGCGCAAGCTCGCGACCATCGACGCGACGTGCCCGCTGGTCACGAAGGTCCACAAGGAAGCGGTCCGGTTCGCCAAGGAGGACTTCGACATCCTCCTCATCGGGCACGAGGGCCACGAGGAAGTCATCGGCACGTCCGGCGAGGCGCCCGACCACATCACGCTGGTCGACGGCCCCGACGACGTCGCGAACGTCGAGGTGCGCGACCCCGACAAGGTCGTCTGGCTCTCCCAGACCACGCTCTCCGTCGACGAGACGATGGAGACGGTCGACGCCCTGAAGGGCAAGTTCCCCAACCTGCTCTCGCCGCCCAGCGACGACATCTGCTACGCCACGCAGAACCGCCAGACCGCCGTGAAGAAGCTCGCCGAGGACGCCGAGCTGGTCATCGTCGTCGGCTCCAAGAACTCCTCGAACTCCATCCGCATGGTCGAGGTTGCCCTGGACGCGGGCGCCGCCGCCTCGTACCTGGTCGACAAGGCCGACGAGATCGACGAGGCCTGGCTGGAGGGCGTGACCACGGTCGGCCTGACCTCGGGCGCCTCCGTGCCGGACGTCCTGGTGGACGGCGTCATCGAGTGGCTGGCCGAGCGGGGCTACGGCGACGTGGAGACGGTGAAGACCGCCGAGGAGTCCATCACCTTCTCCCTCCCCAAGGAGCTCCGCAGGGACCTGCGCGCCGAGGCGGCCGAGCTGTCCCAGCGCTGAGCACGAGCGCGTCGTACGGTGGGAGCCATGCAGATCTTCGGTGTGGACATCGGCGGATCAGGGATCAAGGGCGCTCCCGTGGACCTGGACCGTGGAGACCTGACGCAAGAGCGGCACAAGGTACTGACCCCGCATCCGGCGACGCCGGACGCCGTGGTCGAGGGAGTGCGCGAGGTCGTCGAGCACTTCGGCTGGAAGGGCGCCATCGGGGCGACCTTCCCCGGAGTGATCGCCGGCGGCACGGCGCGGACGGCCGCCAACGTCGACAAGAGCTGGATCGGTACGGACATCCAGGCGCTGATCGCCGACCGCCTCGGCGGCGTTCCGGTCACCGTCCTGAACGACGCGGACGCGGCGGGCGTCGCCGAGATGCACTTCGGCGCGGGCCGCGGCCGTACCGGCACGGTCCTTCTGCTCACCCTCGGCACGGGCATCGGCAGCGCGCTCTTCACCAACGGCAGACTCGTCCCGAACACCGAGCTCGGCCACCTCGAACTGCGCGGCCACGACGCGGAGAAGAAGGCCTCCTCCAAGGCGCGCGAGGACGAGGACCTGAGCTGGGAGCACTGGGCGCGCCGCGTACAGAAGTACCTCGCGCACGTGGAGATGCTGTTCTCGCCGGAACTGTTCATCATCGGCGGCGGGGTGAGCCGCAAGGCGCACAAGTTCCTGCCGCTCATCGAGGGCATCACCGCGGAGATCGTCCCGGCCCAGCTGCAGAACGACGCGGGCATCGTGGGAGCGGCGATGGCGGCGGCGGAGGCGCAGACGTCGGCCGGGTGAGCCGGACACGTCGCGTGGGCCCCGCGGGGCCGGGGCTCACGCGACGGGCAGTCGCTTCCCGCCGGGCGGCGGCGGCGCCGGTGGCTGCTGCTTCTGCTGCGGGCCGGTCCTGCGCCGCTCCGTCATCAGCTGAACCCTGCGTACGATCACGATGAGTCCGGCGACGAGAGTCCCCCCGTACAGCCAGCCCGCGTGGAACGCCAGCGTCGTCACGAGCCCTATGAGCTGGCCGCCGAAGCCGCCCGACCCCTCGGAGATGGGCAGCACCCCGGCCGCGAAGGCGATCGGCACGCCCACCGGGGCGGTGACGAGGTCGGCCGGGCGCACCCACAGCGCCGTGAGCGCGGCCACGGGCAGGAACAGCACGCCGTACGCGACGACGGAGCCCCCGACCAGCCAGAGCAGGCACGCGAGCAGGAACATCACGGCCGTGCAGAAGAGCCCGCTGCCGAGCCCGGTCAGGCGGGGGTTCGGGATCCGCCGCAGCGTGCGGTACAGCGGGGTGCGGCGCAGGGCACGTACGAACGGTGGGGCGGGACGGCGTGGGCGCGGCGCGGCCCGGTACACGGTGCGCGACGCGGCGGGCCGGCCCTGCGGGGGCAGCGGGGCGGTCGTCCGGCGGGGCCGGGCCGGCGAGGTGCTCCTCGGGGCGGACTGAGGGGGGCGCGTCCTGTGTTGCTCCACTGGACCAACCTAGGCGGGACACGGCGCCGATCCGGTCGCGGGACACGCCTTTGGGACGACCTTGGCCATCCGTTCGAGGCCTGGATGACGGGCAGGCGGGGGCGTCGGCGGCACGCCGTAGACTGGGGGATCGCCCCACGGTCGCTCCGGCCCTCCGGGCCGTCCACCCACAGCCCTCACGTACGGGAAGTCGCAACGTGTCGCTCACGATCGGAATCGTCGGTCTGCCGAATGTCGGCAAGTCGACCCTGTTCAACGCCCTGACCAAGAACGACGTCCTTGCGGCCAACTACCCGTTCGCGACGATCGAGCCGAACGTGGGCGTGGTCGGTGTCCCCGACCCCCGCCTCACGAAACTGGCCGAGATCTTCTCCTCGCAGAAGGTCCTCCCCGCGACGGTCGACTTCGTCGACATCGCGGGCATCGTGCGCGGCGCGAGCGAGGGCGAGGGCCTGGGCAACAAGTTCCTCGCCAACATTCGCGAGTCGGACGCGATCTGCCAGGTCATCCGCGCCTTCAAGGACGAGAACGTCGTGCACGTCGACGGCAAGGTCTCGCCCAAGGACGACATCGAGACGATCAACACCGAGCTGATCCTCGCCGACCTCCAGACCATCGAGAAGGTCCTGCCGCGCCTCCAGAAGGAGTCGCGCATCAAGAAGGACGTCGCCCCGAAGGTGAAGGCGGTCGAGGAGGCCCAGGCGATCCTGGAAAAGGGCGACACGCTCTTCTCCGCCGGCATCGTCCAGGGCTCCGGCAAGGAGGAGCTCCTCCACGACCTCCACCTCCTCACCACCAAGCCCTTCCTCTACGTCTTCAACGTGGACGAGGACGAGCTGACGGACGACGACTTCAAGGCGGAGCAGCGCGCGCTCGTCGCCCCTGCCGAGGCGATCTTCCTCAACGCCAAGCTGGAGGCGGACCTCGCGGAGCTGGACGACGAGGAGGCCCTCGAACTCCTCCAGTCCGTGGGTCAGGAGGAGCCCGGCCTCGCCACGCTCGCCCACGTCGGCTTCCGCACGCTCGGCCTCCAGACCTACCTCACGGCAGGCCCGAAGGAATCCCGCGCCTGGACGATCAAAAAGGGCGCGACGGCGCCCGAGGCGGCCGGCGTCATCCACACCGACTTCCAGAAGGGCTTCATCAAGGCCGAGGTCATCTCTTTCGAGGACCTGGTCGAGACGGGCTCAGTGGCCGACGCCCGCGCGGCGGGCAAGGCCCGCATGGAAGGCAAGGAGTATGTGATGCAGGACGGGGATGTGGTGGAGTTCCGGTTCAACGTGTAGCGGCTGACTTACCGCCACGTCGCTGATCTGGCAAACATGCAGGTCAGGGAGGGTCCGACTCTTCGGGGTCGGGCCCTTTGTATTTTCCCGTGCTGGGTTGGTGCTGGGATAGCCGACCCCTCGTCACCTGTCGTCATCCCTGGTCATCCGTACCGTGCTGGGATTGAGCTGGGACGTGGATGGGCCGCCGGTGTCAGGTTCCACTCTGAATGAGTCCTCCTAGACCACGAGCCGATCGTCGGGGGAGCGCAGTCTGCCGCACCCGGGTTCGTTCTTGCCGGTTTGCGGAGTGGCCGCTCCGGCAACATCGCGCCGATTCGTTCGCCGAGTCCCAGATCAGAGAGTTCGTGCAGGGTCTCGTCCAGCGGTTGCTCGCCGATCCGAAGCTGATCAACCAGTCCAGGTCGTGCTCCCGACTCTGGTCGAGCACCCTCGACCCGCTCCAGCATTTTGATGCCATTTCTTAGGTCTAATTGATATCGTTGTTGGGGCGTCGAGCTGTGGAGGGACAACTGATGGCCAGGACTGTGATCGATCTGGACGACGAGATCGTCGAGCAGGCGATGCGGGTGTACGGGGCGAAGACGAAGGCTGCCGCAGTGCGGGCGGCTATGGAGGAGGGGGTGAAGCTGCGACTGCGCCGGGAGTTGTTCGACGCCATGGACGAGGGCGAGTTCGAGGACGTGTTTGCGGAGATCCGCTCGCAGACGGGGCCGCGGAATCCGGATGGCTCTCTGAAGCGTGAAGGCGGGGCCTCGGCGGCGTGATCGGGCGCTACCTCATCGACAAGTCGGCGCTGGCCCGCCGGGGCAAACCAGCGGTGCGGGCTCGGCTGGATGCGCTGGATCGCGATGGGCTCCTGGCTGTGTGCGCCCCGACTGAGTACGAGGTTCTGTACTCGGCACGAGGGAAGCCCGAGGCGCTGCGGTTGCGGACCCTGCTCCGTGGATTCGACTACCTGCCCTGCAATGACGAGGAGTTCGAGCGGGCGCTCGAGATCCAGGCTCTGGCCCTCAACGCCGGCTTTCACCGGGCGCTGTCGCTGGCCGACGTCCTCATCGCGGCAACCGCTGAGCGGCATCGAGCCACGGTCCTGCACTATGACGGCGACTTCGACATGATTGCTTCATTGAGCGGACTGCAAGCCGAGTGGGTCGTGGAGCCAGGCACCGCCGACTGAGCCGGTGTTTTCGGTGTCGAATCCTTTTACCCCGCCAGCCCCGTCTTCGCCCCCGCCCCGCACAGCGGGACCACCACCGAGCGGTCCTCGAACACACCGGCCCCGGACACGCCGGCCCCGGCCGCGCCCTCCCGTACCGCCGCCCAGCACGCCACCCC
The DNA here is from genome assembly GCF_056433985.1 of Streptomyces sp. NPDC044106. Taxonomy (NCBI): domain Bacteria; kingdom Bacillati; phylum Actinomycetota; class Actinomycetes; order Kitasatosporales; family Streptomycetaceae; genus Streptomyces; species Streptomyces sp. NPDC044106. The sequence goes on along the minus strand of NZ_JBWKFZ010000001.1, from coordinate 374,350 downwards.
CGTCGATTCGACATAGAGGCCGCGCGACGCCAAGTCGGTCTGGGCCGTGCGGATCTGCTGCTCCGTCACCGTGAGGAAGCCGCCCCCGGAGTCACGTACCGCCCGGAGGATCTGTCGTGCCCGGAGTGGCCGTGGGATCGCGATGCCCTCCGCGAAGGTGGGCGCCATCGGGGTCTCGCCGACCAGGTCTTCCGCACCGGCCCGCCACGCCTCGGCGAGCGGGGCGACCGCCGCGGACTGCACGGCGTACAGCGCCGGTCGGCTCTTGATGAGTCCGGCCCCGTACAGCTCCCGCACCGCGAGCGCCGCGCCGAGCAGCAGGGTGCCGTTGCCGACGGGGACGACGAGTGCGTCGGGCAGCGTGCCGCCGAGGTCTTCCCAGAGTTCGTGGACGTACGTCTTCGTGCCGTGCAGGAAGTAGGGGTTGTGGACGTGGGAGGCGTAGAACGTGCCGGTGGTGTCGGCGGCGGCGCGGGCCGTGCGGGCCGCCGCCTCGCGGTCGCCTTCGACCACTTCGAGCCGCGCCCCGTGCGCGCCGATCTGCTCCAGCTTCTTCGGTGACGTACCGGCGGGGACGTACACCGTGCAGGGGAGCCCGGCCCGCGCGCAGTACGCGGCGACGGCCGTGCCCGCGTTGCCGCTGCTGTCGGCGATCACCCGGTCCGGGCCAAGGCGCCGCGCGAGGGCGGCGAGGACGACCGCTCCGCGGTCCTTGAAGGAGAGCGTCGGCATCAGGAAGTCCAGCTTGGCCGAAACCCGTCCCTCCAGTTCGACCAGGGGCGTGCGGCCCTCGCCGAGAGAGATCGACGGGGTCGGCAGCGGCAGGGTCTCCGCGTACCGCCACAGGGAGTTCACCCGCCGGGACAGGCTGTCGAGCGGTGCGGGTACGGGGGAGAAGTCCAGGTCGAGAGGGCCGCGACAGGCGGGGCACGACCAGGCGAGCGTGGTCGACGCGACGCGTGTTCCGTCGTTCGGGCAGACGTAGTCCGGGAGGGCGGGCAGGTGGGGCTCCGTCACAGGGGTCATGCGCGCAGGCTAGTTGGGGCGGTTGGTGGCAGTTGGTGGTGGTGATGGCCGTGTGGCGCGCAGGGTTCGGCGCCAGGCCGGTGCGGCGTAAATAACGGTGCGCGAACGCCGTGTTACGTCCTGTCCTGACCCTTGTGAGTTTCCTATGGACCCGCCAATCTTTCGTTCTGACAGAGGCAAGAGCGGGTGAGTCCACTTGACATGACCCTGTCGTATTCCCCTGTCGGTGTGGGCATCACGGCATCACGGCATCACGGCATCACGGCATCACGGCATCACGGCATCACGGCATCACGGCACCACTCCGCACCGACCCGCATCACCCCGCACCAATCCCCCACCAGCGCACCACCTATTGAGGAGGACCCCTCAGATGGCAGTGACGCGTCACAACCGCCGAAGACTGGCCGGGATCAGCACGACCGCGGTCGCGGCCCTCGCCCTCGGCGTCGTCTCCGCCCTCCCGGCGGATGCCCGGCCGGACCGGGCGGAAGGTGCGATCGAGAACGCCGGCGCCCCCGGAGTGATCAAGAACAGCTACATCGTGAGCCTCGACAAGAACGCGCCGAAGGCCCGCTCCGCCGAGGGCAAGGCCCTGGCCAAGGAGTACGGCGCCAAGATCGAGCGGACCTACGACAAGGCCCTCAACGGCTACGCGGTCGAGCTCTCCGAGGCCGCGGCGAAGAAGTTCGCCGCCGACCCCGCGGTCGACATGGTCGTGCAGAACCGGACGTTCACCGCCACCGCGACCCAGAACAACCCGCCGTCCTGGGGCCTGGACCGCATCGACCAGAAGAACCTGCCGCTCGACCAGAAGTACACCTACCCGGACTCCGCGGGCGAGGGCGTCACCGCGTACATCATCGACACCGGTGTCCGCATCAGCCACAGCGACTTAGGCGGGCGCGCCTCCTACGGCTACGACGCCGTCGACAACGACAACACCGCGCAGGACGGCCACGGCCACGGCACGCACGTCTCCGGCACCGTCGCGGGGACCCTGCACGGCGTCGCCAAGAAGGCCAAGATCGTCGGCGTCCGTGTCCTGAACAACCAGGGCTCGGGCACCACCGCGCAGGTCGTCGCGGGCATCGACTGGGTGACCAAGAACGCGGTCAAGCCGGCCGTCGCCAACATGTCGCTCGGCGGCGGCGCCGACAGCGCGCTCGACACGGCGGTACGCAACTCCATCGCGTCCGGCGTCACGTATGCCGTGGCGGCGGGCAACGAGTCGACCGACGCGTCGACCAAGTCCCCCGCACGCGTGGCCGAGGCCATCACCGTCGGCGCCACGACCAGCACCGACGCGCGGGCGAGCTACTCCAACTACGGCAGCATCCTCGACATCTTCGCCCCGGGCTCCTCGATCACCTCGACGTGGAACACCAGCGACAGCGCGACCAACACCATCTCCGGCACGTCGATGGCCTCTCCGCACGTCGCGGGCGCAGCCGCGATCTACCTGGGCCAGAACCCCAATTCGACCCCGGCGCAGGTGTCCGCCGCCCTGGTCAGTGCCGCCTCGACCGGCGTCGTCGGCAGCCCCGGATCGGGCTCCCCCAACCGTCTCCTGAACGTCACCGGAGGCACCACCAACCCGCCGGGCAAGTCGTTCAGCAACACCGACGACTACGCGATCAACGACAACGCCACGGCCGAGTCGCCGATCAACGTCACGGGCGTCGAGGGCTCGGCACCGGCCGCGCTCGCCGTGCCGGTCACCATCCAGCACACCTACATCGGCGACCTCCAGGTCCAGCTGATCGCCCCCGATGGCACCGCGTACACCCTCAAGGGGTACGGCACCGGCGGCAGCTCGGACAACATCAACACCACGTACACCGTGAACGCCTCCTCGGAGACGGCCAACGGCACGTGGAAGCTGCGCGTCAGCGACAACGCCGCACAGGACACCGGGAAGATCGACTCCTGGGGGCTGCAGTTCTAGGGCGCATGGCCTAGGCGGGCAAGTCCCTGTCCGCGTCCTCGCGGTACGGCTCCGGGTCGGTTACCCAGCCTGCCGCGAGGGCGAGGCGCGAGGTGCGGTGGACGGCGAGGAAGCCGAAGGGGCGGTCGAAGGTGGCGTGCACCTCGGTGGTGACGTAACGCTCCTCGGGTACGCCCATGGCGGCCACGTCGAACGCGGTGGCGGCCGCGGCCCGGAAGCCGAGCGCCCCGAACGTCGCCGTCGCCGCCTGCCCGCCCCGCTGGAGCGCCAGGGGTTCGGCGGCGATCCCCGGGAAGTGGCCGTGCGTCCCGTCCCCCGCCGCCGTCAGGCCGAACAGTTCGTGCCGCCGCATCAGGTCGTGCTCCGCGGTGAGGGTGAACGCCACGGTGTCGACGTGCAGCGTCGGCGGACGGGGGCGCGCGGCGCGCACCTTGCGCACGCTCAGTCCCGGACCCACGTCGCCGTACGGCAGTTGAGGCCCGGGGAGCACCGGGAGCCCGCGGGCCAGCGCGTCCACGCCCGCGCCGAGCACCCGGCCGGGCGCCATGTGCCCCTCACCCAGCAGCAGATGCACGTCGATCCCGGTGTCGCCGAGCACTTCCAGCCGCGTCACGGCCCCGGACGGGCTCTGTGCGACGCCGACGCGGTCGAGGAGCGACGTCGAGCGGTACAGGGAGGTCAGCGCCCGGCCCTTCCAAGGCCCTGCCACAGGCCACAGCACGCCCTCGTCGAAGGGCTGGAACCAGTCCGTCCGCAGCGCCGGCGCACTCGCCAGGACGAACCCGGTCTCGTCGTCCGGCCGGGTCGGCAGCCGTTCGATCTGTCCGCCGGTCCGCCGGGACGCCCACGCGTCGAGGGCCGCCGCGTCCGCGTCCTGGTCCCCGGTCAGCACCCCCAGCGCCGCCACCGGCACCCCCTTGCGCCACGCGTCCCGCAGCGTCAGCGTGCGCTTGGTCCACAGGCCCACCGCCGCGTCCACGCCCCGCATGGCGTCCAGTGAGGCCAGCAGCTCCCGTGCCGCGCCCGCCGCCTGGTCCGCCGGCAGCCCCACGGCGTCCGCGAGTTCGGCGCGGGCCGTGCCGTCCGCGCCGTCTGCGAGGAGCGCGAGGAGGGGCCAGACGCCGGGCGCCGAGAAGACGGTGCCGGTCCCGGCGGCGGCCGTCGCGGCCCACCGGGAGGTCAGACCGTTGACGGCCTGGACGACTGTCCGAGTTGTAGAGGTTTGCCGCCGGGTCAATGCTCCGCTCCCACCCCGATTACGATGCGTGAAGCCCTCCGCATCGCCCGCCCAGAATCCAGGAGCACGCTACCCGTGGACATACCGCCGCCGCCCGGCCCGTACGCGCCTCCTCCCGGGCAGGAGGGGGTTTGGGGTCAGGTCGGGCCGCCGCCCGGGCAGGTTCCGTACCAGCCGTGGCCCGGCCCGTACTCCCCGTACTCCCGACCGCCGGTGAACGGCTTCGCCATCGCCTCCCTGGTCCTCGGCATCCTCTGCTTCCTGCCCGGCGTCGGCCTGGTGCTCGGCCTGGTCGCGCTCGCACAGATCAAGAAGAAGGGTGAGCGCGGCAAGGGGCTGGCGGTCGCGGGCAGCATCGTCTCGGTGGTCGGTCTGCTGCTGCTCGTCCTCACCGTCGCCACGGGCGGCGCGCGCGATTTCGTGGAGGGTTTCCGTGACGCGGCGCGCGAGTCCCGGCAGGGCGCCGGCGGCTTCCCGGTCGACAAGGGCGGCTGCTTCGACGCCCCCGACGGAAGCATCGACTCCATGAAGTACGCGTTCCAGGTCGAGGAGGTCCCGTGCGCGGGGCGCCACGACGGTGAGGTCTTCGGGTCGTTCCGCCTGAACGACGCGCGCTATCCGGGGCAGGACGCGGTCGCCGAGCTCGCCCGGAGCAGGTGCACCGACCTCCAGTACGGCTACACCGGCGGCAACGGCGGCGGCAACGGTGACGGGCTCGGTGCAGGCGTCGCCGAGATCTACTACTTCATGCCCGACCGGACCACCTGGCGCCAGGGCGACCGCCACGTGACGTGCATCTTCGGCGCCGTGGATCCGGAGCATCCGCTCACCGGTTCCTTGCGTCGGGGCGCGTCGGCGTCGGACGGCGGCTCCGAAGAGCGTGTGTAGGACCTGAGACGCTTCCTCAATACCCTTGACTGCTCGCCATATCCGCGGAAAGGCCCTGCGTAAAGACCTGCGGGGGCAGACTTCATCACTTCGGGTGATTCCTTGGCCTTGGGTTGCATCCAACAACCCACGGTTGCCACGCTGTTGCTGTCTGTCAACCTGATGGGAGTGGCTAGTGACTTTCGGTGAGCAGCCGGCGTATCTGCGCGTCGCGGGTGATCTCCGCAAGAAGATCGTCGACGGTTCGCTGCCGCCGCACACCCGACTCCCCTCGCAGGCCAGGATCCGCGAGGAGTACGGGGTCTCCGACACGGTCGCCCTGGAGGCGCGCAAGGTCCTGATGGCCGAGGGGCTCGTCGAGGGCCGCTCCGGGTCCGGCACGTACGTACGGGAGCGCCCGGTCCCGCGCCGCATCGCCCGCACCGGATATCGCGCGGTGAACGGCGGTTCGACCCCCTTCCGTCAGGAGCAGGCCGCCGACAGCGCGCGCGGCACCTGGGAGTCCCGCAGTGAGCAGATCGAGGCGAGCGCCGCGGTCGCCGAGCGGCTCGCCGTCCGGCCGGGCGACCGCGTGATGTGTACGAAGTACGTGTTCCGGGACGCGGGCGAGGCCATGATGCTCTCCACCTCCTGGGAGCCCCTCGCCGTCACCGGCCGCACCCCCGTGATGCTCCCCGAGGAGGGCCCGCTCGGCGGCTGTGGAGTGGTGGAGCGGATGGCGGCCATCGACGTGATCGTGGACAACGTCGCGGAGGAGGTCGGCGCCCGCCCCGGCCTGGCGGAGGAGCTCAACGCGCTCGGTGGCGTCCCCGGCCATGTGGTCATCGTCGTCCACCGGACGTACTACGCGTCGGGCCGCCCGGTCGAGACGGCCGACGTCGTGGTGCCCGCCGACCGCTATCGGATCGCGTACCACCTGCCGGTGAAGTGACCGAGCCCGCCTGCTTGCCGGTGAGGTGAGCCGCCCGTCGCGTGGGCGTGCGGTCGACGGGGGCGCACTCACAGAGTGCGCCCCCGCGCGATGACCGGGTCCTGGCCGATAGCGGACCCCACGCGTACCTCTTTGTGCAAAGCCGTATCCGCTGAGTAAAGGTCGGGCGTAGGCTCGGGCATATGCGTATTGCGGTTTCCTTACTGATCGAGGCGTGGGGCGCGCCGGGGGTGGCGAGCGGAGGGGCGCGATGAATGACGGGACGGGCCTGCTGCCCTGGTTCGTGATACGGCAGGACGGCGACGGCAACCGCTATCGCGTGGGCAGGTACGCGACGAAGGCCGAGGCCCAGCGGATCGCGGACAGCCTCGACGACCGCGGTCACCGACAGCTCTACTCCATCGAGCGGATGAGCCAGAACGGCAGCGGCCGCTGAGCCGGACGCCTGCCGCCGCCGCGTCCGCTGGGGGTACGGCCTAGGCTCCGGCACATGAACGAATGCGATGTGCCGGTCGGACGCGAGGTGCCGGACGAGCGCGGCACGGCGGATGAACGCGTCGTGGTGGGTGCCGCCCTGTATGACGATGGGCGCCTGCTCGCCGCACGGCGCAGCGCGCCGCCCGAACTCGCGGGCGGCTGGGAGCTGCCCGGCGGCAAGGTCGAGCCCGGCGAGCGGTGCGAGGACGCGCTGGTGCGCGAGCTCCGCGAGGAACTGGGTGTCGAGACCGAACTGACCGGCCGCGTGCCCGGCCAGTGGCCCCTCTCCAAGGGGTACGTCCTTCGGGTATGGACGGCCCGGCTCGTCTCGGGCGAACCGCGGCCCCTGCAGGACCACGACGAGCTGCGCTGGCTCGCTCCTGACGCCGTCTGGTCGGTCGACTGGCTGACCGCGGACGTACCCGCCGTCACGGCGGCGCTCGCTCTGCCGCACGCCGCGCACTGACCCCGCCTACGCCGTTCGTGCCACAGTGCGTCGGAGTACGCGGTAAGCCGACCTGGATACCGGGTATGTGCCCATTAACCCCATGAAACCGGACAGGTTCAGCTACTGGTCTGGAAGTGATCGGCGTGATCGACACCGAAGGCGACTGCGCCGAGTGGGCCTTTCCCGCGGACCCCGGCGCGGTCCGCACCGCACGAGCCGTCGTCCGCAAACAGCTCGCCGACTGGGGCCTCGCGCCCCTCGGCGACGTCACCGTGCTGCTCGTCAGCGAGCTGGTGACCAATGCGCTGCGCCATGCCTCCGGGCCCATCGGCGTACGTCTCGTACGTCCCCCGAACCCCACCGGAACGCTCCTCGTGGAGGTGTCCGACCCCCTCCCCGACCCACCCCTCGAACGGATGGCCGCACCCGACGACGAGGGGGGACGCGGCCTTCAGCTGGTCTCCCGCTCGTCGCGGCGCTGGGGGACACGGTCCGGTCGAACGGGCAGGACGGGGAAGACGGTGTGGTTCGAGCTGGCCCTGCCGGGTTAGAAGACTGGCAGTGTGCGACAGCCGTCCGGCACAAGGGCGGCACGGGCCAAAAAGCGTCGAGTCCGTGCTGTGATCGTGAACGCCGTGTGGCGCGGCACCGTAGTGCTGGATACTGCGGTCAGCCGTATGCGGTGACCGGTGCCGGGCGCGGTGAGCTGGAGGGGACGGTTCGCGTGAGCGAGATACCAGCGAAGGCGACGGAGCGCGACGGGCCGTCGGGCGACGCGAGAAACCATGGGGGCACGGATGCCCGTGGGGCCGCGGATGCCTATGGGGCCGCGGATGACGCGACGGGCGACGGTCCGGTCGGCAGCGGTTCGTACGTCGGCGGTTCGTACGGCGACGGCGACGGCGGCGGCGATGTGCCGATGGACGAGACATGGCAGAGCAACCCACCCGGTTCGATCTACGACTACATCAAGGTCGCCTCGTTCTCGATCGGCCCCGACGGACTGGTCGACCAGTGGAGCGTGCGCGCCGAGCGGCTGTTCGGCGTGGCCGCGCGGGACGCCGTGGGCAAGGACCCCATCGAGGCCTTCGTACCGCCGGAGCTGCGCGCCGGGGGACACCGCAAGATGGCCGAGATCCTCGACGGACGGGAGTGGACGGGTGTCGTCCCCTTCCGCGTGCCGGAGGGCTCCGAGGACTTTCCCGCACCCGGCGGCGCGCCGTCCGGCAGCGGTTCCGGCGGCGGTTCCGGCGGCGGTTCCGGCGGCCTCGAGGGCGTCGCCGAGGTCTATGTCATGCCGACCGAGACGGAGGACGGCGAGCGGGCCGCGGTCTGCATCGTCGTCGACGTCCGCGCGCTCCGGCAGATCGAGACGGACCTCGCGGCCTCACAGGCCATTTTCGGCCAATCACCCTTCGGTTTCCTGCTGTTCGGCACCGACCTGAAGGTGCAGCGAGCCAACCGCCGGTTCGCCGACGTGTTCGGCGGCGGCATCGAGGACCAGCGCGGCCGCACCGTCCACGACTATCTGCCGCGCCACGAGGCCGACCGCATGGCCGCCGCCATGAAACGAGTCCTTGAGACCGGCGATTCCGTGACGGACATGCAGATAGTGGGCCCCGTGCCAGGCGGCACCGAGCGCAGGCACTGGTCGATCAACCTCTACCGCGTGCACAGCGGTTCGGGCCGCCCCATCGGCGTCGCGGGCCTCGGCACCGACGTCACCCGCCGGCACGCCGCCGCCCGCGAGGCCGCCCACGCGCGGCGCAATCTGGCCCTTCTGAACGAGGCGGGCGCCCGCATCGGCAACTCCCTCGACCTGGAGACCACCGCCAGGGAACTGCTCGACGTCGCCGTCCCCGGCTTCTGCGACCTCGCGTCCGTCGACCTCTACCAAGGCCTCCTCGACGGTGACGAGACGCCGCCGGGGCTCGCCGACGGCAGCGCGGACCTGCGTCGGGTGGCCTTCGCGAGCGCCGTCGCCGACGCCCCGTTCCCCGCGGGCACCGGGCCCGTCGACGTCGGTGCCGTGCACCGCTTCGCCTTCACCTCGCCCTGCGCCGACGCCCTGCGCGGCGCCCGCCCCCGGCTGATCACCGCGGACGACGACGATTCGGCGAGCCGGCGCACCGGCGGCCTCGTCCAGTCGACGCTCGCCGTGCCGATGGTCGCCCACGACACGGTGGTCGGCCTCGCCCAGTTCTCCCGTACGAAGGGCAGCGAGCCCTTCGGCGAACGCGACCGGACGCTCGCCGTCGAACTGGCCGCGCGCGCCGCCGTCTGCATCGACAACGCCCGCCTGTACCGCCGCGAGCACGAACGCGCGCTGATACTGCAACGGTCCCTGCTGCCGCCCGGCGACCCCGAGGCGTCCGGCCTCGACATCGCCTGCCGCTACCTGCCGGGCAACGCCGCGACGGAGGTCGGCGGCGACTGGTTCGACGTCATCGAGCTGCCGGGCCACCGCACGGCCCTGGTGGTCGGCGACGTCATGGGCCGCGGCCTGCGCGCCGCCGTCGCCATGGGGGAGCTGCGCACCGCCGTGCGCACCCTGGCACTCCTCGACCTGGAGCCCGCCGAGGTGCTCTCCGCCCTGGACGAGATCGCCAGCGGCCTCGGCAACCCGGCAGGGCCCCAGCAGGCCTCCCGCGCGGCGCGCAAGGCGGCGGACGCGGACCTCGGCGAGGTCTACCTCGCCACCTGTGTGTACGCGGTCTACGATGCCGTCACCCGCCGCTGCACCTTCGCCAACGCCGGCCATCTGCCGCCCGTCCTCGTGGAGCCCGGCGAGAGCGCGCTCATGCTCGACGTGCCGCCGGGCATGCCGCTCGGCGTCGGCGGCGAGCCCTTCGAGGACGTCCAGGTCGAACTCCCCGAGGGCGCCCTCCTCGCGCTCTACACCGACGGCCTCGTGGAATCCCGCCACCACCCGCTCGACGAGGGCCTCAACGCGTTGGTCAGCTCGCTCAACGACGCGCCGCCCGTCCTGGAGGACGTCTGCGACCACGTCCTGAACACGCTGGACACCCACCACGGGGAGGACGACATCGCCCTCCTCATGGCACGCGTCCAGGGCCTGCCCGCCGAGCACGTGGGCGACTGGACGCTGCCGCGTGAGCCGCAGTCGGTCGGCCGCGCCCGCGAACTGGCCTGCGACCAGCTGCGCTCCTGGGATCTCGACCGGCTCTGCGACACGGCGGAGCTGCTGGTCAGCGAACTCGTCACCAACGCCCTGCGGTACGGCGAGGGCGACATCCGGCTACGCCTGCTGCTCGACCGCACGCTGGTGTGCGAGGTGTGGGACGGCGGCTTCGTCCAGCCACGCCGCCGCCGGGCCAGGGACACCGACGAGGGCGGGCGCGGACTCCAACTGGTCGGACTGCTCAGCGCGGCGTGGGGTTCGCGCAGGACACCGCACGGCAAAACCGTGTGGTTCGAACTCGCGCTGCCGGGGGAGTCGGAGCCGATGGACGCGGCGGAGGCGCTGCTCAGCCTGTTCTGAGGGATGAGGAGGGAGGGGTGAGGTGGGGGTGTGAGGTGTGATGCCTGTGGTCTGGGGTCGCCTGAGGGCTGACGGCAGACGCGGGTGCCTCTCCTCGGACCGCGTCTCCCGGACGTCGGTGTGCCGGGCCGCGTCCGTCATCCGGTTCTGCTCCCCGGCGGCCTTCGCCCGCGCCACCGACGGGTCGCCCCTTCGGTCTGCGGCGCGTTCTTCTCCAGGGCGCGCAGCCGCTCGAGGCCCGCGCTCGCGGCGCCCAGGCGGTGGCCCGCGTCCGTGCACCGGGCGGCAATTTCGCCCAGCATGCGGCGCCTGGTCGGATCGTCCTCAGGGAACGCGTCGTCGAGCTTTTGCCGCAGCCGGAACGCCGCCGCCAGCTCGGCCTGCGCGTACGCGAGGGCCTCACCGAAGGGTCTGACCGCCTCCTCGCCGAACCCGGCGACAGCGGAACCTAGATCCTCGGCGCCGGTGCGGACCGCGGCCTCGGTCTCCACGAGAAGCAGGCGGGCCTCCTCGTCGAGCTCGGGGAGCGGGACGAGGCCGGGGCCGGGGCCGCCGGTATCGCCGCCCGCCCGCTGGCCCCGGCCGCCGCCGGGCGTCGTACGGGTGGCGACGCGCTTCCTGCGCCGCTTGCAGGTGATCGCCGCGGCGATCCCGGCCGCGCACGCCACCGCCACGGGGAGCACGAGGTCGCCGTTCATGGAACCGCCCGAGCCGTTCCTACCACCCTTGTCGCTCATGCCACCCGGGTCGGCCGAACCGGGGGTGATCGATGGGCTGGGAACCGGGGCGTCGGCGAGCACCGAGCGATAGCGGGTGACCACGTCCCGGAGCTGCGCGTCGCTGAGGTGCGCGGCGCTGAGCCGCGCATCGTCGCCCATGGCGGTGGCGCCCGCCCAACGCTGCGCGGAGCGGCCGGTGAAGTCGTGCGCGCAGACCACGAAGAGCTGCGCACCGCGGTCGTCGTGGAGCCGGTCGAGCGCCCGCTCGACGGCGCCCTCGTGGTCGCCGAGCGGGTCCGTCCGGTCGGTGACCTGCCCGGTACGTGAGAGCGTGACCGGCTCGTCCGCGACCGCGCCCGAGGGATACAGCACCGCGAACCCCCCGAGCAGCACGGCCACCACGGCCCCTGCTGCCCTCGCGGCGACCGTGCGCGGGGGCGGCGTCACATTCCGGAGCGTAGGGCGGACCTCCCGTTCCCGCGACCTGGGAGGCGGGGTCCGCAGGGACGGTGAGCGCCGGGTGGCGGGTAGTGAGTGGCGGGAGGCGAGTGGTGAGTGCGAGGCCGGGGCCGGGGCTGGCTGTCGGGTGCCGGGGGCGGCTGCCGAAAGCCCAAGCCCCCCTCAGCAGCCGCAGGCAACGCCCCAGCGCGGCCGATCTCGCCTCACGAATCACCCCGCGAACTCCACCTCCGGATACCGCCCCGACGGCCCGTCGAGAAGGCCGTCGTCCGTTCCCCGCAGCCATCTGTCGAAGAACGCCGCCACATACGCCCGTTGCGCCGCCACCGCCCGTGCCGGGTCGACCGTGCCTATGTTCTGCTCCAGGACCTTTCCGGGCACGCCGGCCTGCGGCAGCAGCGCGGACAGGTCGGTGTACGTCTGGTGCAGCGAGCCGCGCAGCGTCAGGTTCCGCTTCCAGCCGGTGCTGTGGGACCAGAACGAGCGCCACGACGGCTCGGTCCTGCGGTCGTTGCCCGCCCGGCCCATGAGCAGGAACGGCCGGTCCAGGCCGTGCCGCGCGACCGGCATCAGATTCGTGCCGTGGGGTTCGGAGTTGTACTCCAGCGTGCCGTCCAGGTCGATTCCGGCCGTGACCCGCCGGTCCTCGTACATCGTCTCGGCCGCGGCGATCCCGCCCGCCGACTGGCCGAACATGCCCACGCGATGGCGGTCGACGATCCGGGAGAGGCCGTGTGGCAGCGAGCCGAGGCGGTCGAGGACGAACCGGGAGTCGGCGACCCGGGTGTCGAGGGTCCGTTTCAGGAGCTTTGGAAGGGTGTTGTTCTTCTGCGCCTCCGCCAGCGCCTTGCGGAGCGGTCCGTCGTCCTTGACCGAGCCGTCGGGGAACTGCACCCCGGGGTTCTCATAGGTGTGGTCGACGGTCACCACGACATAGCCGCGGCTCGCCATCTCCTCGACCAGGGCGGTGCCCCAGGTGCGCGGGTCGCCCGCGCCCGCCGCGTACACCAGGACGGGGCGCCGTCCGTCGCCGGTGTCCGCGGGCGCTCCCTGCCGGGCGTGGGCGCGCAGGGCGGCGAAGTCGATCGCGCCCCGGGGGATTCCGTGCGGTGCGGTGGCGTCCCAGCGGGCTGCGGCGCCCGGCTCCATGTAGCGGGCGCGGCGGTGCCCGGAGCCCGCGTGGTCCGGCGCCGCCGGGTACCAGACGCTGATCATCAGCTCTCTGTACGGCTGCGAGCGCACCCATGGGTCGTGCCGGGAACGGTCGACGAGCCGGGCCGAGACGGTGCCGATGTCGTGCGGCCCGGTGGGCGCGGGCAGGTGGACCGCGGTGGCGGGGGCGGTGGCGGACGCGCTGGGCGCGGAGATGGACGCGGAGGTGGACGCGGACGCGGGGAGAGCCCCCGCGGTCGTCGCGAGCCCCGCGACCGCGAGCCCGACCAGCGAACGGCGGGTCAGTGAACGGCGGGTCAGTGAACGGCGAGCCACGGAAACACGAGAAGTCATGCCTCCATGCTGATCGTCACCGACCCCCCGCGACCATGGGGGAAATCATGGAAATCCCACCTGGGGGATTACCCCCAGAGGCCCCGGCCCCGGCCCCGGCCCCGCCCCGATCCGCCCTCCCCGTTACGCGCAGCTACCCCGCTACTCCGCCCGCCGCCGAATCTTGTTCCCCAGCCACACCAGCGGATCGTACTTGCGGTCAACCGCCCGTTCCTTCAGGGGAATCAGCGCATTGTCCGTGATCTTGATGCCCTCGGGGCACACCTCCGTGCAGCACTTGGTGATGTTGCAGTAGCCGAGCCCGTGCTCGTCCTGTGCCGTCCGCTTGCGGTCGAGGCCGGACTCCGCCGCCGCGTCCAGTGGGTGCATGTCCAGCTCGGCGACGCGCATCAGGAAGCGCGGCCCGGCGAAGGCCGTCTTGTTCTCCTCGTGGTCGCGCACCACGTGGCACGTGTCCTGGCACAGGAAGCACTCGATGCACTTGCGGAACTCCTGCGGGCGGTCCACGTCCTCCTGTTGCATGCGGTACTCGCCGGGACCGAGGTCCGCGGGCGGCACGAACGCCGGGACCTCGCGCGCCTTCGTGTAGTTGAAGCCGACGTCCGTGACCAGGTCCCGCACCACGGGGAACGCCCGCAGCGGCGTCACCGTGATCACCTCGTCGGGGTCGAAGACCGACATCCGCGTCATGCACATCAGCCGCGGCCGGCCGTTGATCTCCGCCGAGCACGAACCGCACTTGCCCGCCTTGCAGTTCCAGCGCACGGCCAGATCGGGCGCCTGGGTGGCCTGGAGCCGGTGGATGATGTCGAGCACCACTTCGCCCTCGTTGACCTCGACCTTGAAGTCCTCCAGGTCGCCGCCGCCGAGATCCCCGCGCCAGACCTTGAACCGCGCGTCGTACGAACTCATTCGTACAGCTCCTCTTCAGCCAGGTACTTGACCAGCTCCTCCTTCTCGAAGAGGGCGAGCAGGTCGGGGCGGATGGGCTCGGTCTCCGTGCGGACCAGGTCGATCTGGCCGCGTACGGAATCGGTGGCGGCCAACCCCTCGGTGGGGTCGGCGAGTTGGCAGAGCAGGTTGACGCGGCGCCACTCGCGGCTCATCGCCGGGTGGTCCTCGCGGGTGTGGCCGCCGCGGCTCTCGGTGCGCTCCAGGGCGGCCCGCGCGACGCACTCGCTGACCAGGAGCATGTTGCGCAGGTCGAGGGCGAGGTGCCAGCCGGGGTTGAACTGGCGGTGGCCCTCGACACCGGCCCGCCGCGCCCGGACCCGCAGCTCCGCCAGCTTCTCCAGGGCCTGTGCCATCTCGGCCTCGCGGCGGATGATGCCGACCAGGTCGTTCATCGTCTGCTGCAGTTCCTGGTGGAGGGCGTACGGATTCTCCGGCGTCGCCCCGTCCTGCGGGCCCTCCGCGCTGAACGGCCGCAGCGCCTCGGCGGCCGCCGTGTCGACCTGCACCTCGTCCACGGGCGGCCGGGCGGCGAGTCCCGCGGCGTACCGGGCCGCGTGCAGGCCCGCGCGCCGCCCGAAGACCAGCAGGTCCGAGAGGGAGTTGCCGCCCAGCCGGTTGGAGCCGTGCATGCCGCCCGCGACCTCGCCCGCGGCGTAGAGCCCGGCGACGCGGCGCGCGGCGGCGGTGTCGGAGTCGACCGCGATGCCGCCCATCACGTAGTGACAGGTCGGGCCGACCTCCATCGCCTCGGCGGTGATGTCGACGTCCGCAAGTTCCTTGAACTGGTGGTACATGGAAGGCAGCCGGCGCTTGATGACCTCGGCCGGCATGCGCGTGGAGACGTCGAGGAACACTCCGCCGTGCGGGGATCCTCGGCCCGCCTTGACCTCGGAGTTGATGGCCCGCGCGACCTCGTCACGGGGGAGGAGTTCGGGAGGACGGCGGTTGTGGTCCGGGTCGTCGTACCACCGGTCGCCCTCGTCCTCCGACTGCGCGTACTTCTCCTTGAAGACGTCGGGCACGTAGTCGAACATGAACCGCTTGCCCTCGGAGTTGCGGAGCACCCCGCCGTCGCCGCGCACGGACTCGGTGACGAGGATGCCCTTGACCGACGGCGGCCAGACCATGCCCGTCGGGTGGAACTGCACGAACTCCATGTTGAGCAGCGGAGCACCGGCGAGCAGCGCGAGCGCGTGCCCGTCGCCCGTGTACTCCCACGAGTTCGACGTCACCTTGAAGGACTTGCCGATGCCGCCGGTCGCCAGGACCACGGCAGGTGCCTCGAGGACGAAGAAGCGGCCGGACTCGCGGTCGTAGCAGAAGGTCCCGCAGACCCGGCCGCCCTCGGCGAGGCCGCCGTCCTCCTCCTTCAGGACCCGGGTGACCGTGCACTCCTGGAAGACCTTCAGGCGGGCCTCGTAGTCCCCGAACTCCTTGTGGTCCTCCTGTTGCAGCGAGACGATCTTCTGCTGGAGCGTGCGGATGAGTTCCAGGCCGGTGCGGTCGCCGACGTGGGCGAGGCGCGGGTACTCGTGTCCGCCGAAGTTGCGCTGCGAGATGCGTCCGTCCGGGGTGCGGTCGAAGAGGGCGCCCCAGGTCTCCAGCTCCCACACGCGGTCCGGTGCCTCGCGGGCGTGCAGTTCGGCCATGCGCCACTGGTTGAGGAACTTGCCGCCGCGCAGCGTGTCGCGGAAGTGGACCTGCCAGTTGTCGCCGGAGTTCACATTGCCCATGGAGGCGGCGATGCCGCCCTCGGCCATCACCGTGTGGGCCTTGCCGAACAGCGACTTGCAGATCACGGCCGTACGGGCGCCCTGCTCACGCGCCTCGATGGCGGCCCGCAGACCCGCGCCCCCGGCCCCCACCACGACGACGTCCCACTGCTGCCGCTCCACTTGAGACATTCCGAGGGTCCTGTCCGTTAGAAATAGCGCGAAGAAGTAGTGCGTAGAAGTCGCGCGGATCGTCTAGAAGAAGCGCGGATCGTCGAAGGCGCCGCTCGCGACCAGGTAGACGTAGAGGTCGGCGAGCGCCACGCTCGCCAGCGACGTCCAGGCGAGCAGCATGTGACGGCTGGTCAGCTTGCCCGTCCACTGCCACAGGCGGTATCGCACCGGGTGCTTGGAGAAGTGCTTGAGCTTGCCGCCGATGACATGGCGGCAGGAGTGGCAGGAGAGCGTGTAGATCCAGATCAGTACGACGTTGACGAGGAGGACGAGCGTGCCGAGGCCCATGTGGCCCCACTCGTAGTGCTCGTCGCGGAAGCCCAGGACGGTGTCGTACGTGAGGATGCCCGCCACCGGCACGGCGGCGTAGAAGAAGTACCGGTGGATGTTCTGCAGGATCAGCGGGAAGCGGGTCTCGCCCGTGTACTTCTTGTGCGGTTCGGCGACCGCGCAGGCCGGCGGTGACGCCCAGAAGCCGCGGTAGTAGGCCTTGCGGTAGTAGTAGCAGGTCAGCCGGAAACCGAGCGGGAAGATCAGGATGAGCACCGAGGGGGAGAGGCCCCACCAGCTGCCGAAGATCTCCCAGTTGGGGCCGGAGCGCATGGGCTCGCAGTTCTCGGCGACGCACGGCGAGTAGAACGGCGAGACGTAGGGCGCCGCGTAGTAGTCGGCGTTGGCGAACGCCCGCCAGGTCGAGTAGACGACGAAGGCGAGCAGTCCGGCGGCGGTCGCCGCGGGCGCCAGCCACCAGCGGTCGGTGCGCAGATGGGCAGCGTCGATGGCGGCGCGCGTGCCGTCGCGCACGCCGCCGTCGGGGGCCGTTCCGCTCTTCGGTTGGGGTTCCGTGCCGGTGGCCAACGAGGCTCCACTCCTTCGTCCTCGGGTCGGGGAGAGGCTCTGCGAGTGCGTGCGTGCGTGCGTGCGGCGTGCGGAGGCGGTGCGGGGCGGGCGGGAACGGAAGTCAGGGCGCGCGGCGGTCGCAGCCGCCCAGGCCCTCGTCGTCGAGGTCCCCGGAGTCCGCCCACAGGGAGCTGTCGTACGGCGCGTCGGGGATGGTCACGAATTCGCGTGGAAGCGGTTCGGTGCGGGGTGCCGGTGGCAGGGCGGAGGCGCGCAGCAGGGCCACGCTCTCGCGCAGGTGGTCGGTGTCCGTACGCACCCGGCGTACGTCGACACCCGTCAGCTGTCCGTCGGCCTGCTGCTCCAGCCTGCCGACCGTGCGGACCAGGTCGTCCACACATCGTTGTACGGCCGTCAATTCGTCGTGCAGAGCCATTACTTGCCCTCACTTCGGGGGTGCGGTGGCAACGCTCATGCGCCTGCGAGTGTCGCGCGCCACATCCCGGCTTGTGAAGGGATCTGCACCGATTACCGGATCGGGAGCGGTGAACGCGCCGGATCACGCGCCTGTCCCGGTGGCCGCGACCGACGGCGTACCCCGTCGCCGCGTTGGGCCGCACGAGTGGCAAACGCGCGCCCCCCGTCGTGCCTCCCCCGCGGTACGGGTCCCGTCCCCTTCAGTGGGGCGATAGATGTGATCAGCACCATATACCGCCAAACGTGATCAAACCCGGCGCGGTCCCGGTAGCGGGCGGCCGGGCGAGCCCCGGACCCCGGAGGTACCAGCCATGTCCCACGACCGCGTCAGAGCCTCATCTGTCGTGTTCCTCGCGACGGGGGTGCTGATTCTGCCCGCCCTCGCCGGCTGCAGCTCGAACGACGAGGCGGGCCGGCCGACCGCGGGCCAGGACGTCGCTCCCGCCGCCCGGGGCCTGGTCGCCGACGGCGGAACCGTGAACTGGGCGGTCGACGCGCTGCCCGAGACGCTCAATTCCTTCCAGTCCGACGCCGACGAGGCGACCTCACGGGTGGCGGGCGCCGTCCTGCCGTCCCTGTTCCGGCTCGACGCGCAGGGCAGGGCGCAGCGCAACGGCGACTTCCTGGAGTCCGCGGAGGTCGTCGAGCGCGAGCCGCAGCAGGTCGTCCTGTACAAGCTCAACCAGCAGGCGGTCTGGAGCGACGGCCGCGAGATCGGCGCCGACGACTTCGCCGCGCAGTGGCGGGCCCTCTCCGGCAAGGACACCGCGTACTGGACGGCGCGGAACGCCGGTTACGACCGCATCCAGAAGATCGAGCGCGGCGCGAACAACCTGCAGGTGCGGGTCACCTTCGCCAAGCCGTACGCGGACTGGCGCTCCCTCTTCTCGCCGCTGTACCCGAAGCAGGTCATGGGCACCCCGGACTCCTTCAACGACGGCGCGCGCCGCAAGCTGAAGGCGACCGCCGGTCCCTTCGCCCTCGCGGACATCGACCGCAAGGCCGGTGATGTGACGCTGACGCGCAACCCGCGCTGGTGGGGCCGTCCGGCCAAGCTCGACAGGATCGTGCTGCGCGAGGTGAAGCGCGCCGAGCGGGCCGGGGCGCTCGCCCAGGGCAAGGTCGACCTCGCCGCGGTCGATCCGGCGGCGGCGGAACGTATCTCCCTGGCCGCCCGGGACAAGGGCGCCCAGGGCCCGCCCGCGCACGGCCCCGCCGCCGCGCTGACCCCCGCCAAGGCGCTGCGCTCCTGGGCCGTCGCCCACGGCTCCGACGCGGAGGCCGCCGGCGCGGAGAGAGCGGCCCGCGCCAAGACCCGCAAGGCCGTCAAGAAGTACGTGGCCGAACAGGACGGGCTGCGGGGCTACGTGGTCCGCAAGTCCCTGGAGCCCGCCTACACCCAGCTGGCCCTCAACGGTTCCGAGGGCCCGCTCGCCGACGACCGCGTGCGCCGCGCGGTGGCCCGCGCCCTCGACCGCGAGGAACTCGCCAAGGCCGTCCTCAAGCCGCTCGGCCTGCCCGCCGTGCCGGTCGGCAGCCATCTCGCCCTCGCCGGGCAGCAGGCGTACGCGGACAACAGCGGGGCGCTCGGCGAGCAGGACACCGCCGAGGCGCGGGCGCTGCTCGCGGACGCGGGCTGGACGCCGGGCGCGCTGCTGAAGGGGAAGAAGGAGAAGGAGAAGGGGCCGAAGACGGCGGGCGGCGAGGCCGGTGCGAAGAAGTCGGAGGCGGACTCGGGCAAGGACTCGTCGGACGACGGCACGTACATCGTCGGCGAGGACGACGGCAAGCCCGTCGACACCGGCACCACGGTGCTCGCCCCGGCGCCCGCGGCCGCCTACCAGCGGGCCGCCCTGAACCGGCAGGCCGACGTCCTCGCGGCGCCCGGCGAGACGGACAAGGAGAAGAAGAAGGAGCCGGGCGACCAGCCCAAGCACAGCGACAAGCGGGCCAAGGCCAAGGCGGGTGGCAGGGACCAGGCCAAGGGCGGTGCCCCGGGCGCGTACGCCCCCAAGGGCACCGCGGCCCCCAAGGGAGCCACCGGTGTCGCGGCGGGCCCGCTCACCAAGGACGGCAAGCCCCTCACCCTGCGCTTCGTGCTGCCCTCCGGGGACGGCTCGGAGCCGCTGCGCGCGGTGGCCGACCGGATCTCGCGGATGCTGGAGAGGATCGGCGTGCGCACGGAGACCTCGAAGGTCTCCGACGCCAGCTACTTCAAGGACCACATCGCGTCCGGCCAGTACGACCTCGCCCTGTACTCCTGGCCCGCTTCGGCCTTCCCCGCCACCGACGCCCGGCCGATCTTCGCCAAGCCGGTCCCGGCCGCGGACGGTTCGCTGAACGTCGAGCAGAACTACACGCGCGTCGGCACCGACCACATCGACCAGCTCTTCGACCAGGCGGTCTCCGAGCTCGATGAAGAAACGTCACGCTCCCTGGTCAAGAAGGCCGACGCCCGGATCTGGGCCGAGGCCGGGTCCATTCCGCTCTACCAGCGTCCCCAGCTGATGGCGGCCCGCCCGAACCTGGCGAACGCCGGAGCGTTCGGCTTCCAGTCCCCGCAGTACGAGGACATCGGCTTCCTGAAGCCGGGCACGAAGCCGCCGGGACTGCCGGCCGCCGAGTAGCGAGCGGGCCACCAACCGGCACAAGCGGCACAAGCCGCCCGTGGACACCCCTCGCCGAGGGCGCGTCTGCTCAGATTCCGCTCAACTCTCTTGCCCGCCGACCGCCCCGGCGGGCAAGCTCGTATCCACCCATTGACCTGCTGTTTCGTTGAACTTCCCCCACCTTTGGCAGCCCCCGCGACGCCCCCGCGGAGGCTGCCTCCGCGGAAGGCCCGTAGACTGGGGTGAGGCCGTGGCGTGTCCAGCCCGGCAGGGTTCGCGTACTTCAGAGGTGCGTGCGACCATCCACTCACTCCAGGAGTACGCCGCACTATGGCCACGCGCCACGACATCCGTAACGTCGCCATCGTCGCTCACGTCGACCACGGCAAGACGACCATCGTCGACGCCATGCTCAAGCAGGCCGGTTCCTTCGCCGCGCACGCCGCAGAGTCCCTCGACGACCGCATGATGGACTCGAACGACCTGGAGCGTGAGAAGGGCATCACGATCCTCGCCAAGAACACGGCGGTGAAGTATCACCCCAAGGACGGCGGGGACCCGATCACGATCAACATCATCGACACCCCCGGCCACGCCGACTTCGGTGGCGAGGTCGAGCGCGGTCTGTCGATGGTGGACGCGGTCGTCCTGCTGGTCGACGCCTCCGAGGGCCCGCTGCCGCAGACCCGCTTCGTGCTCCGCAAGGCCCTCCAGCAGCGGCTGCCCGTCATCCTGTGCATCAACAAGACGGACCGCCCCGACTCGCGCATCGACGAGGTCGTCAACGAGACGTACGACCTCTTCCTCGACCTCGACGCGGACGAGGACCAGATCGAGTTCCCGATCGTCTACGCGTGCGGCCGTGACGGCGTCGCCTCGCTGACCAAGCCGGAGGACGGCACGGTTCCGGCGGACTCCACCAACCTGCAGCCGTTCTTCTCCACGATCCTGGAGCACGTCCCGGCCCCGACGTACGACGAGGCCGCGCCGCTGCAGGCGCACGTCACCAACCTCGACGCCGACAACTTCCTCGGCCGCATCGCGCTGCTCCGCGTCGAGCAGGGCGAGCTGCGCAAGGGCCAGACGGTCGCGTGGATCAAGCGCGACGGCACCATCGCCAACGTCCGCATCACCGAGCTGATGATGACCGAGGCGCTCACCCGCAAGCCGGCCGAGATGGCGGGCCCGGGCGACATCTGCGCGGTCGCCGGTATCCCCGACATCATGATCGGCGAGACCCTGGCCGACCCGGAGAACCCGATCGCGCTGCCGCTCATCACGGTCGACGAGCCGGCGATCTCCATGACCATCGGTACGAACACCTCGCCGCTGGTCGGCCGTGGCGGCACCGGCAAGGGCGCGGACGCCAAGTCCGCGGTCAAGGACCGCAAGGTCACCGCCCGCCAGGTGAAGGACCGCCTGGACCGCGAGCTGATCGGTAACGTCTCGCTGCGCGTCCTGGACACCGAGCGCCCCGACGCCTGGGAGGTGCAGGGCCGCGGTGAGCTGGCGCTCGCCATCCTCGTCGAGCAGATGCGCCGCGAGGGCTTCGAGATGACCATCGGCAAGCCGCAGGTCGTCACCCAGCAGATCGACGGCAAGACGCACGAGCCGGTCGAGCGCATGACCATCGACGTGCCCGAGGAGCACATGGGCGCGGTCACGCAGCTCATGGGCGTCCGCAAGGGCCGCATGGACAACATGTCGAACCACGGCTCCGGCTGGGTCCGCCTGGAGTTCGTCGTGCCGTCCCGCGGTCTGATCGGTTTCCGTACGGAGTTCCTCACGAGCACCCGCGGCACCGGCATCGCCCACTCCATCCACGAGGGCCACGAGCCGTGGTTCGGCGAGCTGAAGACCCGTAACAACGGCTCGCTGGTCGCCGACCGCGCGGGCACGGTCACCGCCTTCGCGATGACCAACCTCCAGGAGCGCGGTGTGCTCTTCACCGAGCCCGGCACCGAGGTGTACGAGGGCATGATCGTCGGTGAGAACTCGCGCGCCGACGACATGGACGTGAACATCACCAAGGAGAAGAAGCTCACCAACATGCGCTCGGCCGCCGCCGACTCCTTCGAGGCGATCGTGCCGCCGCGCAAGCTGTCCCTGGAGCAGTCCCTGGAGTTCTGCCGCGACGACGAGTGCGTCGAGGTGACCCCGGAGGCCGTGCGCATCCGCAAGGTCGTCCTGGACCAGAAGGAGCGCGGCCGCTCCGCGTCCCGCGCCAAGCACAACTGACACCGAGGACAACCGACACCAAGCACAACTGACCCGCTGAGGTAAGCAGTCAGGGGCAGTTCGCCGCTCACGAGGCCGATTTCCGCCGCTCCCGAGGGAGCAGGGGCGGAGGTCGGCCTCCGGCGTTTTCGCTGACGGTACGGTGTGGCCACGGCCCGTCAAGAGGTTCCCGGCAACCGGTTTTTGGCTGGAGAACGTCCGCTATCCGGACGTCACTGACCGTTAGATGTGTAACACGTCCGTTTCGCAACCATCTATCTCGGATCGGTTTGTCCGGATTTTGGAAGTTGTACGCGTCAGGTGTGATTGAACCGAGACCAAAAGGGTGTGGTCGACCGGTACCGCATGGCTAATAGTTGACCGCGTATAGCTCGGGTCAATGGGTCACGCGCTGTGGGGAGCGCCGACTCACGAGCACACTGGGGTACTCGATCTTCGCCGTCAGGGGTGTCGGCGTGGTTGCACGTACCCCCTCTTGCAGTGAACAAGTGGACTCATGAGGAGGAACCCATGCGTGGTGCCAAGAGCGCCAAGTGGGTCGCGTGCGCGATAACCGTCACTCTGGCGGCGACCGCCTGCGGCGGTGGCGGCAGCGACAGCAGTGACGACATGAACAAGGGCAAGCCTGACCCGAAGGGCATCGTCACCGCGCAGCTCAGCGAACCGCAGAACCCGCTGCAGCCGGCCAACGCCAAGGAGAGCCAGGGCAGCCGCGTGCTGCGCGCGGTCTTCGCGGGCCTGGTCGACTACAAGCCCGGTTCCGGCGAACTGGTCAACATCAACGCCGAGTCGGTGAAGCCGAACAAGGACTCCTCCGTCTGGACCGTCAAGCTCAAGCCGGGCTGGAAGTTCCACGATGGCACCCCGGTGACCTCCAAGTCCTACGTGGACTCCTGGAACTGGTCGGCCAACGTGTCGAACAACCAGACCAACTCCAGCTGGTTCGCCGACATCAAGGGCTACGAGGACGTCCACCCCGAGAAGGGCAAGCCCAAGTCCGACAAGATGTCGGGCCTGAAGGTCGTCGACGACAACACCTTCACCATCTCGCTCAACAGCCCCGTCTCGTACTTCGCGTACAAGCTCGGCTACGACGTGTGGGCGCCGCTTCCCGAGGCCTTCTTCAAGGACCCGAAGGCGTTCGGCCAGAAGCCCGTCGGCAACGGCCCCTACAAGTTCGTCTCGTGGGACCACAACAAGCTGATCAAGGTCCGTAAGTTCGACGGCTACAAGGGCCCGAACGCGGCGAAGAACGGCGGCATCGATTTCAAGAACTACACGACCGCCGACGCCGCCTACTCGGACCTGCGCTCGAACAACCTCGACTGGATCGAGCAGGTTCCGACCACCGCGCTGACGAACTACAAGCAGGACCTCGGCGACCGCGCGATCGACCAGGAGTACTCCGCGGTCCAGTCGATCGTCCCGGCGTTCTACTCCAAGCAGTTCAAGGACATCGACCCCAAGGTCATCCAGGGTCTGTCCATGGCGATCGACCGCGACACCATCACCAAGAAGGTGCTGCACGGCACGCGTACCCCGGCCGACTCCTTCGTCGCGCGCGGTGTGCTCGGCCACAAGGACGGCGCCCTCGGTGACGTCGCCAAGTTCGACCCGGCCAAGGCCAAGGCCCTCATCAAGGAGGGTGGCGGCGTCCCGGGCAACAAGATCTCGATCCAGTTCAACGCGGACCAGGACCACAAGCCGTGGGTCGACGCGGTGTGCAACAGCATCCGCAAGGCCGTCGGTGTCGAGTGTGTCGGCGCGTCCAAGCCGACCTTCCAGTCGGACCTGAACGCGCGTGACAACAAGCAGGTCAAGTCCATGTACCGCGGTGGCTGGGTGCTCGACTACCCCGTCAACTCGAACTTCATGCGCGACCTGTACGGCTCGAAGGCCGCCGGTAACACCAGCGGCTTCTCCAGCAAGAAGTTCGACGAGCTGAGCTCCAAGGCCGACAAGGCCGCCACGCTCGACGAGACCGTGAAGCTGTACCAGCAGGCGGAGCAGACTCTCGTCAAGGAGATGCCGGCCATCCCGCTGTGGTTCTACAAGGTCAACAGCGGTCAGTCGACCAACATCCTCGGCAAGATCCCCTACGGCCAGGACGGCGACCCCATCTTCACCGACGTTCAGGTGAAGCAGAAGTAAGCATCGGGACCGTCGTCGGGTGCCGCCGCCCAGCAGTGGGCGGCGGCACCCGACCCAGGCGCGCAGGCCCGTGACTCTCCACCCCCACCCTGCGGTTGAGAAGATCGCGTAGGCCGTCGCCGACCCCTCACGGCATGGAGGCATGATGGGGCGCTACGCCGCCAGGCGACTGCTCCAGATGATCCCGATCTTCATCGGGACCACTCTGTTGATTTTCCTCATGGTCCACATCCTTCCCGGAGACCCCATCCGGGCGATGTGGGGCGACAAGGCCGCCGACCCCGCACAGGTCGCGGCACTGCGCCATGAGTTCGGGCTCGACCAGCCCGTGTGGAAGCAATACACCGACTACATGGCCAACCTCTTCCAAGGGGACTTCGGCCGGACGTTCGGCGGCCGCGAGGTCGTCGACGTCATGTCGGAGGCATTCCCGGTGACGCTCAGACTCACCGCGCTTGCCATCATCATCGAGGTCATCGTCGGCATCGGTCTCGGTGCCTGGGCGGGCCTGCGCGCGGGCAAGGCGGCGGACACAGGTGTCCTCGTCTTCACCCTGTTCGTGATCTCCATCCCGGTGTTCGTGCTCGGCTACCTCGCCCGGTTCATCTTCGCGGACGAACTCGGCTGGCTCCCGCCGAACGTGCAGGACTCCGCGAACCTCTCCCAGCTCTTCCTGCCGGCGTTCGTCCTCGCGATGCTCTCCATGGCGTACGTGGCGCGGCTGACCCGCACCACCTTCGCCGAGAACCTGCGGGCCGACTACATGCGCACCGCGACGGCCAAGGGCCTGCCGCGCCGCCGCGTCGTCGGTGTCCACCTGCTGCGCAACTCGCTGATTCCCGTGATCACGTTCATCGGCACGGACATCGGCGGCTTCATCGGCGGTGCCGTCATCACCGAGGGCATCTTCAACGTGCAGGGCGTGGGCAACCTCCTCTACAGGGCGATCCAGACGAGCGAGGGCTCCACGATCGTCGGCGTGGTGACGGTCATCGTCCTCGTCATCCTGCTGCTCAACCTGATCATCGACCTGCTGTACGCGGTCCTGGACCCGAGGATCCGGTATGCCTGACGCACCTGTGAGCAAGACGGCCCTCGACGTTCCGCCGGGGACGGCACGCACGGAGGACGGCGCGGACGCCGCGGCCGCGGGCGTCGCCGCCACCAAGGTCAAGGGCGCCGGTGAGCGCGAGAAGCCCCGTTCGCTCTGGGGCGACGCGTGGTTCGAACTGCGCCACCGCCCGATGTTCTGGATCGCGGGGATCCTGCTGGTCCTGCTCCTCGTCATCGCCGCCTTCCCGGGGATGTTCACCGGAGCCGACCCGCGCGACGGAGACCTGACCAACCACTTCCTGAGCAAGCCGGAACTGGGCCACTTCTTCCAGGCCGACTGGTTCGGCTACGACGGCCAGGGCCGCTCCATCTACGCCCGGGTCATCTACGGAACGCGCGCCTCGATCATGGTCGGTGTGGGCGTGACCGTCCTCGTGACCCTGCTCGGCGGTCTGCTCGGCATGCTGGCCGGCTACTTCGGAGGCTGGATCGACTCGGTCATCTCCCGGGTCACGGACATCTTCTTCGGCCTGCCCTTCCTGCTCGGCACGATGGTCATCCTGAACGCCTTCACCGAGCGCAAGGTCTACGTCGTCATCGCGTCCCTCGCGTTCCTCGGCTGGACGTCGATCGCCCGCGTGACGCGCAGCTCCGTGATCAGCGCCAAGCAGGCCGACTACGTGACGGCGGCGCGGGCGCTCGGCGCCGGGACCACCCGGATGCTGTTCCGCCACGTGATGCCGAACGCCATCGCGCCCACCATCGTGGTGGCGACGATCGCGCTGGGCGGCTACATCTCGGCGGAGGCGACCCTCTCCTTCCTCGGACTCGGTCTCGCCGACCCGACGATTTCCTGGGGCATCGACATCTCCGAGGGGAGCAAGGCGATCCGGGACAACCCGCACGCCCTGTTCTTCCCCGCGGGAATGCTGAGCATCACGGTCTTCGCGTTCATCATGCTCGGCGACGCGGTCCGCGACGCCCTCGATCCCAAGCTGCGCTGAGGGAGGCGTACGTGACCAGCATCGACATCAAAGAAGACGCCTTTCCCGCACCGCGTTCAGGTGAGGAGAAGAGCGGCAGGCTCCTGGACGTCAAGGACCTGCACGTCGAGTTCGACACCCGTGACGGCGTGGTCAAGGCCGTCAACGGCGTCAACTACAGCGTGGACGCGGGCGAGACGCTCGCCGTGCTCGGTGAGTCCGGTTCGGGCAAGTCCGTGACGGCGCAGGCCATCATGGGCATCCTCGACATGCCGCCGGGGAGGATCCCGCAGGGCGAGATCCTCTTCCGCGGTCAGGACATGCTGAAGATGTCCGGCGAGGAGCGCAGGAAGATCCGCGGCCGGAAGATCGCGATGATCTTCCAGGACGCGCTGTCCTCGCTGAACCCCGTGCTCTCGGTGGGCTATCAGCTCGGCGAAATGTTCCGGGTCCACGAGGGGCTCAGCCGCAAGGCGGCCAAGGCCAAGTCCATCGAGCTGATGGAGCGGGTCAAGATCCCGGCGGCCAAGGAGCGGGTGAACGACTACCCGCACCAGTTCTCCGGCGGTATGCGCCAGCGCATCATGATCGCGATGGCGCTGGCCCTGGAGCCTGACCTGATCATCGCGGACGAGCCGACGACGGCGCTGGACGTGACGGTGCAGGCGCAGGTGATGGACCTGCTCGCGGAGTTGCAGCGCGAGTACAACATGGGCCTGATCCTGATCACCCATGACCTGGGTGTCGTCGCCGATGTGGCGGACAAGATCGCGGTCATGTACGCGGGCCGGATCGTGGAGACCGCGCCGGTGCACGAGCTCTACAAGCGCCCGGCGCACCCCTACACCCGCGGTCTGCTCGACTCGATCCCGCGCCTTGACCAGAAGGGCCACGAGCTCTACGCGATCAAGGGGCTGCCGCCCAACCTGCTGAAGGTGCCCGGCGGTTGTGCGTTCAACCCGCGCTGTCCCAAGGCGCAGGACGTCTGCCGCACGGAGGTCCCGGCGCTGGTGCCGGTCACCGAGCAGGACGGCGCACCGCTGGCGGGCCGCGGCAGCGCGTGCCACTTCTGGAAGGAGACGATCCATGGCTGAGCCGACGAAGGCTTCGAAGCTCTCGAAGGCCGCGAAGAGCGAGCCGGTCGACGCCACCCCGAACGTCTCCGACGTCGAGCCGGTGGACGCCGCGAGCGAGACCGAGGCGGTCGCCGCGATCGAGGCGCCTGTCGAGCGCGGTGAGCCGATCCTGCAGGTCCGCAACCTGGTCAAGCACTTCCCGCTGACCCAGGGCATCCTGTTCAAGAAGCAGGTCGGTGCGGTCAAGGCGGTCGACGGAATCTCCTTTGACCTCTACCAGGGCGAGACGCTGGGCATCGTGGGGGAGTCCGGCTGTGGCAAGTCCACGGTCGCCAAGCTCCTGATGACCCTGGAGCAGGCCACCGCCGGTGAGGTCTTCTACAAGGGCCAGGACATCACCAAGCTGTCGGGGCGCGCGCTGAAGGCGGTGCGCCGCAACATCCAGATGGTGTTCCAGGACCCGTACACCTCGCTGAACCCCCGTATGACGGTGGGTGACATCATCGGTGAGCCGTACGAGATCCACCCCGAGGTGGCTCCGAAGGGCTCGCGCCGTCAGAAGGTCCAGGACCTCCTGGACGTGGTCGGCCTGAACCCCGAGTACATCAACCGCTATCCGCACCAGTTCTCCGGCGGCCAGCGCCAGCGCATCGGCATCGCCCGCGGCCTGGCCCTCAACCCCGAGATCATCATCTGCGACGAGCCGGTCTCGGCCCTGGACGTCTCCGTCCAGGCCCAGGTCATCAACCTGATGGAGCAGCTCCAGGACGAGTTCAACCTCTCCTACCTCTTCATCGCCCACGACCTGTCCATCGTCCGGCACATCTCCGACCGCGTCGGCGTCATGTACCTCGGCAAGATGGCCGAGATCGGCTCCGACGAGCAGATCTACGAACACCCCACACACCCCTACACCCAGGCCCTGCTCTCCGCGGTGCCGGTGCCGGACCCGCAGGCCCGCGAGGGCCGCGAGCGCATCATCCTCACCGGTGACGTGCCGTCCCCCGCGAATCCGCCCTCGGGCTGCCGCTTCCGCACCCGCTGCTGGAAGGCGGAGGACAAGTGCGCCAAGGAGATCCCGCTGCTCGCGATCCCGGAGCGCTTCAAGGACCAGGACACTCCGGCGGCCCACGAGTCGGCGTGCCACTTCGCGGAGGAGAAGGCGGTACTGGTCGGCTGACGCCGGCGTGTGACCGTCTCTGAGGGGCGCCCGGGACCGACGAGTCCCGGGCGCCCTCGCGTTCGCGGGTGGGCCCCCTCGTCGACCTCAGTCGTCGAGACGCTTGTCGTCGATGTCGACGGTGACGGTGCCCGGCGGATATCTGTCTTCCTGGTCCGTGAGGATGATGTCCTGCTGAGGGCGGGCCGGGCTCGGCAAGGAGGCGTACAGCGCGTGGCAGACGTCGGGCCCGCCGAGCCCGTCGCGGACCATCGTGGCGACGGAGACGGACGCGACCCTGTCCAGCGGTTCGATGTCGATGCCGGGCAGTGCGAGCGCGTTCGTGCCCGCTTCGGCGTCGTCGCTCTCCGCCTGCATCAGGCAGAGAGCGGGCACGAGGAGGTGCCGGAAGGGGGACGCCGCGGCGTTGTCCGCGATACGGGCGAGTTTGCGGTGCCCGCGGGCAAGGGCCAGGACGGCGCTCGTGTCCAGGATGATCACGCGGCGTGGTCCCTGTCCCGCAGGGCGCTCCGGGTCTTCTCCGCCGCGACCTCATAGACACGCTCCAGCGCGTGGGGCGTCGCGTCGAACTCCTCGTCCGTGAGCGTGGAGTGCATCCGCTCGCGCATGAGACGGCGGCTCTCCTCGATACGGGCGCGCGTCTGCTCCGCGGTGAGCCGCTCCGCTGCCAGCTCCGCGACGAGCGCGCCTATCGTCGTTCCCCGCTCTTTCGCCAGCATGGCGAGGTGATCGCGGGTCGCTTCGGGGACCTTGATGGTCGAGTCAGCCATACCTGTCACGGCACACCGGCTCTCTACTTCCGGTACACCGCGACTCGTGGGACGACCTCGCCGCAGGTATGCCCTATGCCGCCGATGCCACCGTCGAGCTCGAACCAGGTGGCCTTGCCCGGCCCCGGCCCGTGTGTGCAGATGCCCCAGGCGCGGGCGCCGTACGAGATGAGCTGTATGCCGCGGCCGGTTTCGTCGCCCTCGGCGGGGGTCCGGCAGACGGGCAGGCCGGGGGCTTCGTCGTGGATGAGAACCCGGAGCCGGCCGCCGAGGTCCTGACCGGCCCAGTCGGCGAAGAGGGTCACCGGAGCGGTGCAGGCTTTGCTGGCGCAGGCGTTGATGGCGTTCGTGACGGCTTCGGAGGTCAGCAGGGCGGCGGTGTCGGCCAGTTCCGTACGCCCCGCCGAGGCGAGGAGCGTCCGCACGGTTTCCCTCGCGGTGCGGACCCAGACGGGGTCGGGCGGGAAGGTGAGGGTGACGCCGGTGGTGGTGGGGGGCGGGTCGTTCATGGGGGCTGCTCCTTGGGGTGCGCCGGTCGGTGACGAGGCCCGCGTGGGCGGGGGTACTTCCGATTGCTGCGCGGGGGGTGCGGGTGCTTTCTGAAGGTAGGGAACACGTTCAGTTAGTTGCAACCGTTTCCACTGCCTGTCACTGGTGTGGGTGACATGCGAACTACCTTGTGGACCATGCGAGTTCGAGCCGGAAGACTCCATTGCGGAGGAGGTCAGGCATGCCACCCAGAAGCAATCCCAGTGAGCGGCAACGCCGACTCGGACTCGAACTGCGCAAGCTGAGAAACGCCGCGGGGCTGTCCGGTGACCAGGCTGGAGCGCTGCTCGACGCGGATCGGACTCGGATCAGCAACATCGAGGCAGGGCGCATCGACGTCTCCCGTAACCGGTTGTACAAGCTGCTCCGGGAGTACGGGTGTCCGGACGGCCCGTACTTCGACGGCCTCATGGCGATGGCGCAGGAGAGAGGAACGGGGTGGTGGGACGAGTTCCGCGGCTCCATCGGCCCAAGAGCGCGTGACCTGGCGGAACTTGAGTCACGCTGCTCCGGCATCCGTATCCACGAGCCGCTCTTCATCCCGGGAATGTTCCAGACCGAGGACTACGCACACGCCGTGGTCACGGTGGTGGAGCAGGACCAGGCGCGCGTAGGTCGATACGTCGAGTTCCGCCGGGCCAGGCAGCGGATCCTGGTGGAGCCCAGGTCGGTCCCGTACCACGCAATCGTTCACGAGGCGGCGCTGCGCGTGCACACGGGCGGTACCAGGACCATGCGCAAGCAGTTGCTGCGTCTGATCGAGATTGCTCGGCTGCCCAACGTCACGCTGCAGGTCTTCCCGTTCGAGCGCGGAGCCTATGCGGCGTTCAGTCGCCCGTTCGTC
Source organism: Streptomyces sp. NPDC044106 (assembly GCF_056433985.1). Classification (NCBI taxonomy): domain Bacteria; kingdom Bacillati; phylum Actinomycetota; class Actinomycetes; order Kitasatosporales; family Streptomycetaceae; genus Streptomyces; species Streptomyces sp. NPDC044106. The sequence goes on along the minus strand of NZ_JBWKFZ010000001.1, from coordinate 343,539 downwards.
CTCTTCGGCGGTGGCAGCCGAGAGTTGGACACCGTCTACCTTGAACATCCACTGAGGTCGGTCTTCCTGGGGGATGGAGAGGCCATCGACGAGTACGGCAAGATGTTTGAGCGGCTCTCCGAACTGGCGCTCGCACCGGTCGATCCGGAGTCTGCGCCCGAGTCCCATGACGGACGGGACTCGCTGAGCCTGATCCAGCACATCATGTACGAACTGTAGGCAGGGAGTCAGATGTACCAGCTCACTTGGCAGAAGTCCTCTTTCAGTACGGGCGGCGAGGGCGAATGCGTCGAGTTGGCGAACGGCCCCGGCGGACACGTGCACCTTCGGGAGAGTGACCGGCCCGCGGAGATCACCACGGTGGCTCCTGGTGCCTTGTACGGGCTCCTCCGTGCCCTCAAGGCGGACGGCGCCCCCACCCTCCGTGGGTGACCTGGGCCTACGCCCCTGGCGGGAAGAGGACGCCGCCACCGTCCTGGCCGCCTTCTCCGAACCGGAGATGGCGTGGCAGGCGGACGAACCCGTCGACTCCGTCGGCGCCGCCGCCCGTTGGCTCGCGCGCCGCACGGCCGAGCGCGACGCCGGATCGGCGTACGCCTTCGCCGTGGAGGACGAGAACGGCACGGCGCTGGGCAACGCCTCGGTGGGCGCGGTGAACCACGTCCACGGCACCGGCTGGGTGTCGTACTGGACGACTCCGGAGGCGCGGGGCAGGGGAGTGGCGGCCTACGGGTGCGGGGCGTTGGCGGACTGGGCCTTTGTCGAACTCGGCTTGTTCCGCCTTGAGCTGGGCCACCGCACGAACAACCCCGCATCGTGCCGCGTGGCCCGCGCGGCCGGCTTCGCGGTGGAGGGGCTGCAGCGCCAGAAGCTGATGTACGACGGCATCCGATACGACGTGGAGCTGCACGCACGCCTGGCGACGGGCCCCTGCTGAGTGCCTGGCGGGGGAGGCTTCGGCTTGCCCGCACCGAGTGGTTACCGGGGCCGCCCGGTTTTTGCGGAGTGTGGCGGCTCCGGGCCGGCAGTAAAGGGCGCTCCTGCGTCGCGTCGGCTCCGCCGATTCCGCTCCGCTCCACCCTTGACTCCCGCCCCTGCACCGCACGCAGACTTCGACCCGGACGGCCAGGGGTGGGGCCGACGGAGGGGCCCACTGGGTCATTCCCTTTCATCGCCGGGTGCGGACCGGTCCATCGTGGGCGCGGGCCAGGGTCCCGGCTCGGCCGCCCGCGCGGCCCCGCCGCTCGGGTCATCGGCTCTCGGTGCCGGGTGCGGACCGGTCCATCGCGGGCGGCCGTCACGGTCAATGTGCTGGGCAAGCCCGCCCAAGCCCGTCTCCCCCGGGCACCTACTTTGGGAAAGTTGCGAACGGGCAGACCGCGCGCCCCCCTTCGCAACCAATGCGCCGCCCGGCCAGGAGAGACCGAAAGGGAGAGACCGCCCCCCGGGCACCTACTTTCGCCAAGTTGCGAAGGAGGAGACCGCGCGCCCCCCTTTCACAACCAATGCGCCGCCCGGCGGGAGAGACCAGACGGTGAGAGGCCGTCGCTCGGGCACCTACTTTGGGAAAGTTGCGAATACGTTCGCCGCACGCCCCCCGCGCACGCTCAACACGCCCCCGGGAACCGGAACTCCTGCGGCAAAATCCCGCCATAGATGGCCATGCCGGAGGGCGCGCGGGGTGTGGCAGAGGGGCGCGCGGCCCTTCCATTCGCAACTTTCCCAAAGTAGGTGCCCGGGGGCGGCGGGTCCGGTGTCCTGCCACGCTCCCACCACCCCGGGCACGCCACATTGAGCCGGTCCGCACCCGGCAGCGCAAGCCGATGACCCGAGCAGCGAAGCCGGGCCCCTACCGAGCCGGGACCCTCACCCGCGCCCACGATGGGCCGGTCGGCACCCGGCCGCGAGAGCCGATGACCCGGGCGGCGAAGCCGGAAACGGACGGCCGAGCCGGAACCCTGCCCCGCGCCCACGATGGGCCGGTCCGCACTCGGCAGTGAAAGGGGATGACCCATCCAGGGAATCCCGCAGCCCCCACCCCTGGCCGTCCGGCTCAAGGAAGACTTGCGGTGGAGGGGCGGGAGTCAAGGGTGGAGCGGAGCGGAATCGGCGGAGCCGACGCGACGCAGGAGCGCCCTTTACTGCCGGCCCGGAGCCGCCACACTCCGCAAAAAACCGGGCGGCCCCGCCCACCGTCAAAGATGCAGCCCCACCGAAGTTCCCGCCGCTCCGTCAAGGCGGAACGGGGCGGTCACATGGGAAGTGACCGCAGCCGCACCGGCCCCCCGGGCCACCGCGCGTCCTCCCGCAGCGGTGTCACCATCGTCCGCAGGGGCATGGTCACCACGCGGCCCCCGGGCTGTTCGACCTGTACGTCCTCGTCGAGCGCGTGCCAGCCCAGCCTCTCGTACAGCGTGACGAGCGGGGGGGGGCGGCAGAAGAGCAGGGCGTGGGGTGGGCCCAGGGTGCGGGCGTGGGAGAGGGCCGTGGTGAGGACCTCGCGGGCCAGGCCCCGGCCGCGTACGTCGGGGGCGACCGCCACACCGCCGACCCCGATGACCTCCAGGTCGGTCCCGTCGACCGACAGGGGCAGGCGTCGCAGGCCTGCGTGGGCCACGAGTCGGCCCTCGTGACGTATGCCGAAGTGTTCCTCCTTCGGCAGCCAGGCCAGACCGGTCTCCGCGACACCGAAGGGGTCGTCGCCGGCACCCAGGATCTCGTCCTGCTCGGTCTTCGTGTACCGGGTGAGCCGGACCGCGCTCGGCCGGTCGGATGTGTGGCGTGCGCTGCGGTGTGTGCTGTGGTGTGTGCTCATCTCCGCATGGTGGCCCAGGGGAGTCCCGCACCGTACGGCAGCCCCGGAACCGGCCGCGCCCCGCTCGGGTCAAGGGGGAGGGCGGGCCGGTTCCGGTGAGCGGGGGCTCTGCCCGGAGGGGTGGGCGGGGCTCCGGTCGGAGATCGGAGGAGTGGGTCCTTGGTCAGAGCGACTTGCGCGCCGACGGGACCACCAATTCAGCCGGTGCCTCCGGGTGGTGGCACGCCGTCAGGTGGCCCTCGCGGTTGCCGTCGATGCGGACCAGCGGGGGTGTTTCCGTCGCGCACTTGTCCGTCGCCTTCCAGCAGCGGGTGCGGAAGCGGCAGCCGGAGGGCGGGTTGACGGGGGAGGGGACGTCGCCGGTGAGGAGGATGCGTTCGCGGCGCGGGACGTCGTCCGGGGTGGCCTCGGGGACCGCCGACAGGAGCGCGCGGGTGTAGGGGTGGCGCGGGTTCCCGTACAGGCTCTCGCGGTCGGCGATCTCCACGATCCGGCCGAGGTACATCACGGCGACCCGCTGCGAGAAGTGGCGTACCACCGCGAGGTCGTGGGCGATGAAGAGGAACGCGATCCCCAGGTCTCTCTGCAGTTGCTGGAGCAGGTTCACCACCTGCGCCTGGATGGAGACGTCGAGGGCCGAGACCGGTTCGTCGGCCACGATCAGCTTGGGTTCGAGGGCGAGCGCGCGGGCCACGCCGATGCGCTGGCGCTGGCCGCCCGAGAACTCGTGCGGGAAGCGGTTGTAGTGCTCGGGGTTGAGGCCGACGGTCTCCAGGAGTTCGCGGACGCGGGCCTCCCTGCCGTTCGGCGGCTCGATGCCGTTGACCTCCATCGGACCCGAGATGATCTTGCCGACGGTCTGGCGCGGGTTCAGCGACGCGTACGGGTCCTGGAAGATCATCTGGATCTCGGAGCGGACCGGCGCCAGCTGCTTGCGCGAGGCGTGCGTGATGTCCTGGCCCCGGTAGGAGATTTTGCCGCCGGTGGGCTCCAGGAGGCGCGTGATCAGGCGGCCCGTCGTCGACTTGCCGCAGCCGGACTCGCCGACCAGGCCCACGCTCTCGCCCTGGGCGACGGTGAAGTCCAGGCCGTCGACCGCCTGCACGGCGCCGATCCTGCGCCGGAACGGGAAGCCGCCCATGACCGGGAAGTGCTTGGTCAGCCCGCTGACGTCCAGGAGGGGAGTGCTGTCGCTCATCGTGGTCAAATCCCGTCTCGTGTACGTCAGTACGTCAGTCGGTGCGCGTCGTCGCGAAGTCCACGAAGAACTCCGCGCGCTGCTCGGCCGTGAGGTGGCAGGCCGCGCCCCGGCCGTCGGTCAGTTCGAGGAGCGGCTGCTCGCCCGCGCAGCGCCCGTCCCCGACCTGCTCGGTGAACGCGCACCGGGGGTGGAAGCGGCAGCCGGAGGGCGGGTTGAGCAGGCTGGGCGGCGTACCCGGGATGGGTGAGAGCGGCACGTCCACCGGGCCCTCCAGGGACGGCATCGAGCCGAGCAGCCCCCAGGTGTAGGGGTGTTGCGGGGCGCGCAGCACTTCCTTCTTGGTGCCGCGCTCCACGCACCGCCCCCCGTACATCACCAGGACGTCGTCCGCGATGTCGGCGATCACGCCGAGGTCGTGGGTGATGAAGATGATCGCCGTGCCGAACTCCTGCTGGAGGTCTTTGAGGAGGTCCATGATCTGCGCCTGGACCGTCACGTCGAGCGCCGTGGTCGGCTCGTCGGCGATCAGCAGCGCCGGGTTGCAGACCAGTGACATGGCGATCATCGCGCGCTGGCGCATACCGCCGGAGAACTGGTGCGGATAGTCGTCCACACGAAGGTCGGGCTGGGGGATGCCGACCTTCTTGAGCATCTCGACCGAGCGGTCCCGCGCCTCCTTCTTGGAGGCGCCGGTGTGCTTGCGGAACGTCTCGCCGATCTGCCGGCCGATGGTGTGGTACGGGGAGAGGGAGGCCAGCGCGTCCTGGAAGATCATCGCCATCTTGTTGCCGCGCAACCGTTCCAGCTCGCGCTCGGTGGCGGTGAGGAGCTCCTGGCCGTCGAGGAGGATCTCGCCGTCGATGGCGGTGCTGTCCTTGTGGTGCAGGCCGAGGATGGCGAGGTTCGTGACCGACTTGCCGGAGCCGGACTCGCCGACGATGCCGAGGGTCCTGCCCTTCTCCAGGTCGAAGTCGAGGCCGTCGACGGCCTTGACCATGCCGTCCTCGGTGGAGAAGTGGACGCGCAGGTCGCGTACGGACAGGAAGGGGGTGGTGCTCATCAGATCTCTCCCTGAGCCCTAGGACAGCCGCACGCGCGGGTCGATCAGCGCGTACAGGGCGTCGACGACGATGTTGAAGATGACGATCGCGGTGGCCGCCACCAGGACCACGCCGAGCAGCAGCGGCAGGTCGCTCGTGTCGACCGCCTTCACGGACAGCTCACCGATGCCGTGCAGGGCGAAGGTCTTCTCGGTGATGATCGCGCCGCCGAGCAGGACGCCGATGTCGAGGCCGAAGATGGTGACGATCGGGCCCATCGCGCCGCGCCAGGCGAAGCGGAAGAAGACCGTACGGCGTGAGAGTCCCTTGGCCCGCGCGGTGCGGACGTAGTCCTCGTTCATCGTCTCGACCAGCTGCGAGCGGGCCATGCGCGTGTAGTTCGCGGTGAAGATGAGCGCGAGCACGAGCCAGGGGATCAGCAGCCCGGAGAACCACTGCGCGGGATTCTCGGTGATCGGGGTGTACGCGGGCCGGTCGAGGAGGTGCATCTGGTCGGTGAGGACGTACACGGCGAAGACACCGACGACGTAGATCTGCATCGAGGACGCGATGAGCGACGCGGACGAGGCGATCTTGTCGACCGCCTTGCCCTGCTTGAGGGCGGCCAGCATGCCGGTGCCCACGCCGAGGACGACGAAGACGACGGCGGCGCCCATCGAGAGCGAGACGGTGGTGGGGAAGCGGTCCAGGATGGTGGCGAGGACGGGTTCCCGGTTGCGGAACGAGTAGCCGAGGCAGGGCGCGTCGCAGAAGCCGTACGTGTCGTAGTCACGGCCGACGAAGACGCCCTCGAACCAGTGCCAGAACTGCACCGGCAGCGGATCGGCGATCCCCAGGTTGTGCTTCACCAGCGCCAGCGTGTCGGGCGGGCAGACCTTGCCGCAGGCCAGGCGCGCGGGGTCGCGCGGAGCGGCGTAGAAGAGAAGGAAGACGATCGCGCTGATGATCAGCAGGATTACCGCGCCGCCGATGACGCGGCGGAAGAGGAAGCGGAGCATGGCAGTTGGGGTTCCTGACCTGACGGATGCCGTGCGGGAGGGGAAGGGCTGGGGCGGGCCCCGTGAGCGGGGCCCGCCCGGGGGCGTTCGTCAGCCCTTGACGTACGTCTTGTGGAGCATCGTCGCGGCGAACTGCGGGTCGTGGATGGCGCCGCCGACCTTGGAACCGTGCAGGTACCAACGGCGCTGGTAGGTCTCCGGGATGATCGGCACGACCTCCTTCATGATCCGCCGGTCGAGCGCGGCCCAGGCCTTGCCGGCCTCCTTCGGGTCCGCGATGACGGCGTTCTTCTTGATCGCCTCGTTGATCCAGGGGACGTCGCACTGGGAGACGTTGTTCTGGCCGTCACCGATCGCCGCGCCGTCGAACAGCGGCTGCATCAGGGTGTAGGCGGTCGGCCAGTCCGGGGACCAGCCGAACCACATCACGTCGAACTTGTTGTCCAGGCGCTGGGCCTGGTCGTAGAAGTCCGTCGAGTTGAGCGGCTTGATGACCGGCTCGAACCCGGCGGCCTTCAGGTTCTTCTCGATGACGATCTTGGTCTTGTCGTACGTGGGGCGCCGCGGGAAGGCGTACACGATCTTCGTGCCGAGCTTGCCGGCCTTCTTCAGGATCTCGTGGGCCCGCTTCACGTCGCCCTGCGGCTTGTCCAGCTTGCCGTAGAGGTCGAACTTCTCGCGGCCCAGGATGTCGGGGCTGAGGATCGTCGTCGCGTAGTCGCCCGCGGTGGCGCCGCCGTAGATCTTGCGGCTCTGCTCCAGGGGCCAGGCGATGAGGAGGGCCTTGCGCACCTCGACGTCGGTGACGCGCTTCATGTTGATGGCGAAGTAGTAGGTGCCCGAGGAGAGGCCGTTGAAGCTGCGCTTCTTGATGTCCGGCGTGGTGAGCACCTTCTGCATGCGCTCGGCCGGGATCGGCTCGTAGAGGGCGACCATCTGCTGGTCCTTGCCCTGGTCCGCGATGAAGCGGTCGCAGGACTCGGGGCCTGTCGGCCCGAACTCGAACTCGAAGGTGTCCGGGTAGGCGTTGCGGATCGGGTCGGTCTTGGGGTCCCAGTGCTTGTTGCGCGTCAGCGTCATCGACTTGTCGATGGAGCGGTGCTTGACGATGTAGGGGCCGCTGGAGAAGGGCGCCTTGTCGTACTTCTCCTTGGTGTCGTGCTTCACGGGCGTGGCCGCGTACGTGTGCATGGCCAGCGTGAAGTTGAACTCCGGGCGCGACTCCTTCAGGTGGAAGGTGATCGTCTTCTTCGCCTTGTCGGTGACGATCGAGTCCAGGTGCTTGCCCTTGTACGGGCCCTCGTACGCGTCACGCCACTTGGCGCCCTTGCCGGTCAGCGCCTGCTGGACGTAGATGGCGCCCTCGGTGATGAAGGGGGCCCAGCCGCGCTCGAAGCCGTGCCGGACGTCGTCGACCGTGAGCTCGCTGCCGTCCTGCCACTTCAGGCCGTCCTTCAGCGTGAAGGTCCAGGTCTTGTTGTTGTCGGAGGCCGTGCCGGTGTCGGTGGCGAGGTCGCCGACGAGGATCTGGTGGCCCTCCATGTCGGTCTGGTAGCCGGTGAGGCAGCGCGCGAAGAGGTTGGCGATGGAGGAGTTGTACGCGAAGTAGATGCGCTGCGGGTCCATGTGCGAGACGTCGTCCTCGGCGACGCCGTAGATCGTGCCGCCCTTCTTCCCGCCCGGCACCGCGGGCGCGGGTCCGGTCGAATCCTCCTTGGAGCCGATCTTCACGGTCGCGTTCGTGTACTCCGTGGCCCCGCCGTGCGAACCGCCCCCGCCCCCGCCCGAGTCGCCGCTGCTGCACGCGGACAGCACGAGCGAGCCGCCCGCCGCCACGGACGTCGAGATGAGGAGGTTTCTGCGTGAGATTGCCATCTGGCTACCAACCCTGAGTGAAGGAGTAGAGCGGAGGGAACGGAAGGCGGGCCGGCGGCGCCCCGTCGCGCGGGCCGGCCCGGGGCGTGTCAGCGCCGGGTCTTCGGGTCGAGCGCGTCGCGCACCGAGTCCCCGAGGAGGTTGAAGGCCACCACGAAGATCACCATGGCGAGGCCGGGGAACACCATGAAGGTGATGTCGTCCTGGTAGTACTTCGAGCCGTTCTGGATCATCACGCCCCAGTCCGGCGTCGGCTCCTCGAGACCGACGCCAAGGAAGGCGAGGCCCGCCTCGGCGGTGACGAACAGCGGCAGCAGGAGCGTCGCCTGGATCAGGATCGGCGTCCACAGGTTCGGGAGCAGTTCCTTGAAGATGATGCGCGCGGGGGAGGCGCCCGTGACCTTGGCGGCCTCCACGAACTCCCGCTCGCGCAGGGCGAGCACCTCGCCGCGCAGCAGTCGCGCCAGGGGGGCCCAGCCGAAGGCGGTCATCACGGTGATGAGGCTGGTGACGGTGAGCCACTGCGGGATCTTGTCCTCGGGGCTGACGAGCACCGAGATCATCACCGGGAAGAACGCGATGTAGAAGAGCGTCGAGGGGAAGGCGAGCAGGATGTCGATGACCCGGCCGATGAGGTAGTCCGTCTTGCCGCCGATGTACCCGGCGGTGAGGCCGATGGTGATGCCGAGCAGCGTGACGAGGACGGTCGTCGCGGTGGCGATCAGCAGCGAGTTGCGGATCCCGTAGAGGAGGAAGGTGAAGACGTCCCGGCCGAGCACCGGTTCGACGCCGAACCAGAAGCTCCCGTCGATGCCGCCGTTCGGCTTGACCGGGTAGTTGAAGTCGTTGAGCAGCCCGGGCTGGTCGAGTCCGTAGGTGTCGTACGGGTTCTTCCCGTAGACCTTCGCGATCAGCGGGGCGCAGAGCGCGACGACGAAGAAGAAGATCACCGTGCAGGCGGCGATGACGCCGGACTTGTCCCGCTTGAACCGTGTCCAGGCGAGCCGCCCCGGTGAACGGCCCTTGCTGCCGAGGCCGTTGGGAGGCAAGGGTGCGCCGGTCGTCTCGCCCAGCACTTCGAGCGTGGCGGCGGTGGCGGGGGTTGGGGAGGTCATGGCGCTCCAGGCCCGGAGGGGGACTTCAGGAATCCGCAGGACAACCAGCACCCGCGGGCTTGGCGCGACTGTGGCAAGGCGTTTCCCGCCCGGTCAATGAATCGTCAGGCGCTTTGGGCCGGTCTTGGGATCCTTGAGCATCACTTGAGCCAAGCATGGGCATGACATTGCCTTGGCGTAATCATGCGTGATGGACAAGGCCGGGCGCCGTCGGGCAAGCCGGGCAATGAGTCCGATATGCGGGCGCGAGCGTCTCGGAATACGTACATCCGGATGGCCTCCGGCGCATACGGGTGGGGTAAATGTGCGGTTCATGCCGTATGAGGCGATATTGGGCCGTGAGTGTGCCGGTTCGCCGGCACACGGGCCAGTACGGCAGGACAGCACCAGGACTGGAGGACTCCATGCGTGGAGCCACGCACGCCAAGTGGGCCGCATGTGCGGTGACGGTCGCACTCGCGGCGACGGCCTGTGGTGGCGGGGGAGGCGGCGGTGGCGGTGGCGACGGCTCCGGCATCGTGAGCTCGTCCTGGGGCGACCCGCAGAACCCGCTCGAACCGGCGAACACCAACGAGGTCCAGGGCGGCAAGATCCTCGACATGCTCTTCCGGGGTCTCAAGCGGTACGACCCGAAGACCGGCGAGGCCAAGAACATGGTCGCCGAGTCGATCGAGACCAAGGACGCGCAGAACTTCACGGTCAAGATCAAGAAGAACTGGAAGTTCAGCAACGGCGAGAAGATCACCGCCAAGTCCTTCGTCGACGCCTGGAACTACGGCGCGAACCTCAAGAACAACCAGAAGAACGCGTACTTCTTCGGCTACATCGACGGCTACGACAAGGTCCACCCCGACAAGGGCGAGGCGAGCGCCAAGACTCTCTCCGGGCTCAAGGTCACCGACGACACGACCTTCACCGTCAAGCTCAGCCAGAAGTTCTCCACCTGGCCCGACACCCTCGGCTACCCGGCCTTCGCGCCGCTGCCCAAGGCGTTCTACGACGACCACGACGCCTGGCTCTCCAAGCCCGTCGGCAACGGCCCGTACACCGTGGACTCGTACACCAAGGGCTCGAAGATGTCCCTGCGCAAGTGGGACGGGTACCCCGGGAGCGACAAGGCGCAGAACGGCGGTGTGGACATGAAGGTCTACACCGACAACAACACCGCCTACACCGACCTGATGGCCGGCAACCTCGACCTCGTCGACGACGTCCCCGCCTCGCAGCTCAAGAACGCCAAGAACGACCTCGGCGACCGCTACATCAACACCCCCGCGGGCATCATCCAGACCCTCGCGTTCCCGTTCTACGACAGCAAGTGGAGCAAGCCGGGGATGGAGAAGGTCCGCCAGGGCCTGTCCATGGCGATCAACCGCGACCAGATCACCGAGACGATCTTCCAGAAGACGCGGACGCCCGCCACCGACTGGACCTCTCCGGTGCTCGGCAAGGACGGCGGCTACCGGGACGGGCTCTGCGGCGACGCCTGCACGTACGACGCCGCCAAGGCCAGGAAGCTGGTCGAGGAGGGCGGCGGCATCCCCGGCGGCACCCTCAAGATCTCGTACAACGCGGACACCGGCTCGCACAAGGAGTGGGTCGACGCCGTCTGCAACTCCATCAACAAGGCGCTCGGCAAGGACAAGGCCTGCGTCGCGAGCCCCGTCGGCACCTTCGCGGACTTCCGCAGCAAGGCCTCCAAGCAGGAGCTCGACGGCGCCTGGCGCGCGGGCTGGCAGATGGACTACCCGCTGATCCAGAACTTCCTGGAGCCGGTCTACTTCACCGACGCCCCCTCCAACGACGGCAAGTTCTCCGACAAGCAGTTCGACAAGCTCGTCAACGAGGCCAACGGCGAGACCGACACCGGCAAGGCCGTCGCCAAGTTCCAGGACGCCGAGAAGATCCTCGCCAAGAAGATGCCCGCCATCCCGCTCTGGTACCAGAACGGCAGCGCCGGCTACTCGGACAACGTCTCCGACGTCGCGCTCAACCAGTTCAGCGTGCCCGTCTACAACGAGATCAAGGTCAACTGAGACGCCGGGAGCGGCCGCCGGGCCCCCGCGAGGGCGCCCGGCGGCCGCTCCCCCTAATTCCGGAGCCACCGTGGGACGTTATGTGATCCGGCGTCTGCTGCAGATGATCCCGGTCTTCATCGGCGCCACCCTGCTGATCTTCCTGATGGTGAACGTGATGGGCGACCCCGTCGCGGGCCTGTGCGGCGACCGCAAGTGCGACCCCGCCACGGCCACCCAGCTGAAGAAGGAGTTCGGCCTCGATAAACCGGTGTGGCAGCAGTACCTGACGTACATGGGCAACCTCTTCACCGGCGACTTCGGCACCGCCTTCAACGGCCAGAAGGTCACCGAGCTGATGTCGGCCGCCTTCCCGGTCACCATCCGCCTCACCGTCGTCGCCATCGTCTTCGAGATCGTCATCGGCATCTCGCTCGGCGTCCTCACGGGCCTGCGGCGCGGGCGCCCCATCGACACCGTGGTGTTGCTGCTGACCCTCGTCGTCATCTCCATCCCCACCTTCGTCACCGGGCTCGTCCTGCAACTCCTGCTCGGCGTGCAGTGGGGCGTCATCAAACCCTCCGTGTCGAGCGAGGCGCCCTTCAACGAACTGCTGATCCCGGGACTCGTGCTCGCCTCGGTCTCCCTGGCGTACGTGACCCGCCTGACCCGCACCTCCATCGCGGAGAACCGGCGCGCCGACTACGTCCGCACCGCCGTCGCCAAGGGCCTGCCCCGGCGCCGCGTCATCACCCGGCACCTGCTGCGCAACTCACTGATCCCGGTGGTCACCTTCATCGGCACCGACGTGGGCGCGCTGATGGGCGGCGCGATCGTCACCGAGCGGATCTTCAACATCCACGGCGTCGGCTTCCAGCTCTACCAGGGGATCCTCCGCCAGAGCACCCAGACCGTCGTCGGCTTCGTGACCGTCCTCGTCCTGGTCTTCCTGGCGGCCAACCTGATCGTCGACCTGCTGTACGCCGTACTCGACCCGAGGATCCGCTATGCCTGAACCTCAGCAGCCGGAGCGCGCCATGGCCGCGACCGGCATGGGCGGCGCGATGGACCTCGCCACCAGCGAGGCCACGACCCTGGAGAAGCCGCCCGGCGGGCCGGGCGGCGGCCCCGACGGCACCGGCTCGTCGGCCCCGGCCCGCAGCCTCTGGTCCGACGCCTGGCGCGACCTGCGGCGCAACCCGGTCTTCATCATCTCGGGCCTGATCATCCTCTTCCTCGTCGTCATCTCCCTCTGGCCCTCCCTCATCGCCTCCCGCAACCCGTTGGACTGCGACCTCGCCAACGCGCAGAAGAGCTCGGCGCCCGGCCACCCCTTCGGCTTCAACGAGCAGGGCTGCGACGTCTACACCCGGGTCGTGTACGGCACCCGCGTCTCCGTCACCGTCGGCGTCTGCGCCACCCTCGGTGTCGCCCTCATCGGCAGCGCGCTCGGCGGGCTCGCCGGGTTCTTCGGCGGCGCGTGGGACGCGATCCTCTCCCGTATCACCGACATCTTCTTCGCCATCCCCGTCGTCCTCGGCGGCCTGGTGCTCCTCTCGGTGGTCACCAGCTCCACGGTCTGGCCGGTGGTCGGCTTCATGGTGCTGCTCGGCTGGCCGCAGATCTCCCGCATCGCGCGCGGCTCCGTCATCACCGCCAAACAGAACGACTACGTCCAGGCCGCGCGGGCCCTCGGCGCCTCCAACTCCCGGATGCTGCTCCGCCACATCGCGCCGAACGCCGTCGCCCCGGTGATCGTGGTGGCGACCATCGCGCTCGGCACGTACATCGCCCTGGAGGCGACGCTCTCCTACCTCGGCGTCGGCCTGAAACCGCCGACCGTCAGCTGGGGCATCGACATCTCCGCCGCCTCCCAGTACATCCGCAACGCCCCGCACATGCTGCTCTGGCCCGCCGGAGCCCTTGCGATCACCGTGCTCGCGTTCATCATGCTCGGCGACGCGGTGCGCGACGCCCTCGACCCCAAGCTGAGGTAGGCGCCCATGGCAACCGTGGCATCCGACGCGACCGGCGCGCCCGCCTCCGGGGCGCCCACCCTGCTCGAAGTACGCGACCTGCACGTGGAGTTCCGTACCAGGGACGGCGTCGCCAAGGCCGTCAACGGCGTCGACTACAGCGTCGCGGCGGGCGAGACCCTCGCCGTCCTCGGCGAGTCGGGATCCGGCAAGTCCGTGACCGCCCAGGCCCTCATGGGCATCCTCGACGTCCCGCCCGGAAGGATCACCAAGGGCGAGATCCTCTTCAAGGGCCGGGACCTGCTGAAGCTCAAGGAGGACGAGCGGCGAAAGATCCGCGGCGCGGGCATGGCGATGATCTTCCAGGACGCGCTGTCCTCCCTGAACCCGGTGCTCAGCGTCGGCGCCCAACTCGGCGAGATGTACGTCGTCCACAAGGGCATGTCACGCAAGGACGCCCGGAACAAGGCGGTCGAGCTGATGGACCGGGTGCGCATCCCGGCGGCCAGGGAGCGCGTGAACCAGTACCCGCACCAGTTCAGCGGCGGCATGCGCCAGCGCATCATGATCGCCATGGCGATGGCCCTGGAGCCCGACCTGATCATCGCCGACGAGCCGACCACCGCCCTCGACGTCACGGTCCAGGCCCAGGTCATGGACCTGCTCGCGGAGCTCCAACGCGAGCTGAACATGGGCCTGATCCTCATCACCCACGACCTCGGCGTCGTCGCCGACGTCGCCGACACCATCGCCGTCATGTACGCGGGCCGCATCGTCGAGCGCGCCCCCGTCCACGAGATCTACAAGGCGCCCGCCCACCCGTACACCCTCGGCCTGCTCGAATCCATCCCGCGCCTGGACCAGAAGGGCCAGGACCTCTACGCGATCAAGGGCCTGCCACCGAACCTCATGAACATCCCGCCCGGCTGCCCCTTCCACCCCCGCTGCCCCATGGCCCGGGACATCTGCGTGAGCGACGACCCACCGCTCGCGCGGGTGACGTACGAGGGGCTGACCGCCGAGCGCAGGAGCGCCTGCCACTTCTGGAGGGAGACGCTCGATGTCGCACGTTGAGCACGTCGGCGCCGCCATGCCCGCCGGACGCGAGCCGATCCTGCAAGTCCGCGGCCTGGTCAAGCACTACCCGCTGACCCAGGGCATCGTCTTCCGCAAACAGGTCGGCGCGGTCAAGGCCGTGGACGGCGTCGACTTCGAGCTGGCGCGGGGCGAGACGCTCGGCATCGTCGGGGAGTCCGGCTGCGGCAAGTCCACGGTCGCGAAGATGCTGGTCAACCTGGAGCGGCCGACCGCGGGCGAGATCCGCTACAAGGGCGAGGACATCACCAAGCTGTCGGGGCGTGCGCTGAAGGCGGTGCGCCGCAACATCCAGATGGTGTTCCAGGACCCGTACACCTCGCTGAATCCGCGGATGACGGTGGGTGACATCATCGGTGAGCCGTACGAGATCCACCCCGAGGTGGCTCCGAAGGGCTCGCGCCGTCAGAAGGTCCAGGACCTCCTGGACGTGGTCGGCCTGAACCCCGAGTACATCAACCGCTATCCGCACCAGTTCTCCGGCGGCCAGCGCCAGCGCATCGGCATCGCCCGCGGCCTGGCCCTCAACCCCGAGATCATCGTCGCCGACGAGCCGGTCTCGGCGCTCGACGTCTCCGTACAGGCGCAGGTCATCAACCTCCTGGAGAAGCTCCAGAACGAGTTCGACCTCTCCTACGTCTTCATCGCCCATGACCTGTCGATCGTCCGGCACATCTCCGACCGCGTCGGCGTCATGTACCTGGGACGGATCATCGAGACCGGCTCGGACGAGGAGATCTACGAGCACCCGACGCACCCCTACACGCAGGCGCTGCTCTCCGCCGTCCCCGTGCCCGACCCCGAGGCGCGCGAGCACCGTGAGCGGATCATCCTCTCCGGGGACGTGCCCTCGCCCGCCAACCCGCCCTCGGGCTGCCGCTTCCGCACCCGCTGCTGGAAGGCGCGGGAGCGGTGCGCCCTCGAAGTGCCGCTCCTCGCCGTACCGGCGGAGTTCCGGCTGCACGAGGGCCCCGCCGCGCACGACTCGGCCTGCCACTTCGCCGAGGAGAAGCAGGTCGTGCCGTAGCGGGACCCCTCGCCGCTACGGCCTCTGCATCCCCAGCGACCGCTTCAGGAAGTCGACCTGGAGCAGCAGCAGGTTCTCCGCGACCTCCTCCTGCGGCGTCATGTGCGTGACGCCGGACAGGGGCAGGACCTCGTGCGGGCGGCCCGCGGCGAGCAGCGCGGAGGAGAGCCGCAGGGAGTGCGCCACCACGACGTTGTCGTCGGCGAGGCCGTGCACGATCAGCATCGGGCGGTGCGGCTCCGCGGCCTCGACGAGACCGTCGTCCGAGACGAGGGAGCTGTGCCGGTACGTTTCCGGCGTCCGGTTCGGATCACCCAGGTACCGCTCCTCGTAGTGGGTGTCGTAGAGCCGCAGATCCGTCACCGGGGCGCCGACCACCGCCGCGTGGAACACGTCGGGGCGGCGCAGCGCGGCCATGCCGGCCAGGTAGCCGCCGTAGGACCAGCCGCGGATCGCCACCCGCTCCAGGTCGAAGGGGAACCGCTCCGCGAGCGAGTGCAGCGCGTCGACCTGGTCGGCCAGGGTCAGGGTCTTGTCGTTCTTGATCGACTTCTCCCAGCCGGGGGAGCGGCCGGGGGTGCCGCGGCCGTCCGCGACGAGGACCGCGAAGCCCTGGTCGGCGAACCACTGCGAGGTGAGGAACATGTTGTGCGCACGCTGGACGCGCTGGCCGTGCGGACCGCCGTACGGATCGAGGAGTACCGGCAGGGGCCCGTCCGTCTCCTGGTAATCCGTGGGGAGCAGGACGGCGCACGGAATCCGTCGCGTGCCCCCTTCGGTGAGCGTCACGCGCGGCGTGAGCCCCGGGCGCTGGGCGTGTGAGGCCACGGTGGCCACCGGCTTGCCCTCGCGCAGCACCTGGACCCGGGCGCCGGGGCGGTCCAGGGTGGCCGACACCAGGACGGTGAGTCCGCCCGCGCGAACCGCCGAGTGAACACCCGGCACCTTCGAGACGCGCTCCACGCCGAGTTCGTTGACGCGGTACACATGGATCTCGCCGATCTCGGGGTCGGCCGCCGCCTCGCCCGCAGACGCCGAGATCAGGACGTCTTCCTCGGTGACGTCCAGGACCGCACGCACATGCAACTGCGGTCCGGTGAGCGGCCGTTCACCCCAGGCCAGGACGCGTGCGCCGCCCTCGTCCACGATCCGCACCAGCTTGCCGCTGGGCGACCAGCACGGGACGCCGGGGAAGAGTTCCAGCCAGTCCGCGTCCTCCTCCGCGTGCACCATCCGCGTCGAACCGTCGTCCGGATCCACCGCGAGGTACAGCTGGCTGCCCTGGTCGCGGGATTGCACGAGCAACAGCGGCGCGCCGTCCGACGACCAGTGCACGCGCGCCAGGTAGGGGAAGCGCGCACGGTCCCAGACCACCTCGGTGCGCGAGCCGTCCAGGCCGAGCACGAAGAGGCGCACGTCCGCGTTGGGCGTGCCCGCGGCCGGGTACGCGATCTGCTCGGGTTCGCGGTCGGGGTGTGCGGGGTCCGCGATCCACCATCGCTGCACCGGGGCGTCGTCGACCCGCGCCACGAGCAGCCGGTCCGACGCCGGAGACCACCAGAAGCCCCGTGAACGGGCCATCTCCTCGGCCGCGATGAATTCCGCCAGCCCGTACGTGACGGTCGCCTCCTGGCCCGTCTCCGGCTCCGCGAGCGCCCGGTCGCCCGTACCGTCGGCGCCGGTCACGCGCAGCGCGCCCCGCGCCACGTACGCGACATGACGGCCGTCCGGCGAGGGGCGCGGGTCGACCACCGGGCCCTGCGCGGGCAGTTCACGCGCGGTGCCCGCCCGCAGCTCCGCCGTGAAGAGGCGGCCCGACAGCGCGAACGCCGCCAGCTCCACCGCCGCGTCCGTCGCATAGCCCACGATGCCCGCGCCGCCCTCACGGCTGCGTTCGCGCCGTGCGCGCTCCTCGGCGGACAACTGCTCGGCCGCGCCGCCGAGCAACACGTCCGGATCGGCGGCCACTCGCTCGGTGGCACCGTCCGACACGTCGAGCACCCAGAGTCTGCCCGCTCGATCGGTACTTGAGGACGAACGGAGAAAGACGACGCGCGAACCGTCGGGTGCCACGGTGAACGCACGGGGCGCGCCAAGGGTGAAACGCTGGGTGCGGGCGTGCTGACGCGGGAAGGAGAGCCGCTGTGCCGGGCTCTCGTCAGGCCTGGGAATTCCGGGGATCTCGGTGGTCATCCTCCGAGCCTAGGGCGCATGCGCCCCCCTGTGCTGCCGTGCCCCGAGTCATGCGTCCACACGGATAGTTATGATCCGTAGCGCTTGGTGGGTATGTACCTGCTGGCGTCCGCACTGGGTTACGGCAACGACTTGGAGGTGACCGCCGTGGCACTCTCGATTTCGGCGGTGGTGCTGCTGGCGATCATCGTCTTCCTGTTGGTCAAGAAGTCAGGGCTCAAAGCGGGGCACGCGGTCGTCTGTACGCTGCTCGGCTTCTACCTGGCGAGCTCGTCCATGGCGCCGACCATCAACGAGCTGACGACCAACGTGGCGGGGATGATCGGCGACATCAAGTTCTGAGCCGCGGGCTCGTAGGGTGGTCCCATGACGGAACTGCCCGCCCGACGCCTGCTGCTCGTGCACGCGCACCCCGACGACGAGTCGATCACCACCGGCGCGACCATGGCCAAGTACGCGGCCGAGGGAGCCCATGTCACGTTGGTGACCTGCACGCTCGGCGAGGAGGGCGAGGTCATCCCGGCCGAGCTCGCCCATCTCGCCGCCGACCGCGAGGACTCCCTGGGCGCCGAGCGCATCGGGGAGCTCGCCGCCGCGATGAAGGCGCTCGGCGTCAGCGACCACCGCTTCCTCGGCGGCACCGGGCGCTACCGCGACTCCGGGATGATGGGCGTCGAGCAGAACCACCGGCCCGGCGCCTTCTGGTCGGCCGACCCCGACGACGCGGCCGCGCACCTCGTCGAGGTGATCCGCGAGGTGCGCCCGCAGGTCCTCGTCACCTACGACCCCGACGGCGGGTACGGCCACCCCGACCACATCCAGGCGCACCGCGTCGCCATGCGCGCCGCCGACCTCGCCGCCGAGCCCGCCTTCCGCGCCGACCTCGGCGAGCCCCACACCATCGGCAAGATCTACTGGAACCGCGCCCCGCGGTCCGTGGTCGAGGAGCGCTTCCGGTGGATGTCGGGGGCGCTGCGGCACTCGCCGTTCGGCACGCCCGCCGTCGTCGAGGACGTGCCCGGCGTCACGGACGACGAGCGGATCACGACGGAGATCGACGGCCGTCCCTACAAGGCGGCCAAGGCGGCGGCGATGGCGGCCCACGTCACCCAGATCACGGTGAGCGGCCCGCTCTTCGTCCTCTCCAACCAGCTCGCGCAGCCGATTTTCGAGGTGGAGTACTACGAGCTGGTGCGGGGAGAAGTCTCCCCAGCGCCCGCGGAGGGAACGGCCCGCGAGACGGATCTCTTCGCGGGTCTCGAAAGGGTGACGGATGTGGCTGAGGTGACCGGGCTGTGAGTACGCGATCCCGTGCGTCGTCGGGGGCCGGTTCGGGCGCGCCCAAGAAGTCCGCCGCGCCGGTGCGGAGCGCCGCCCCGGCGTCCGGCGCGGGCGCCGCGGCGCCCGCGGGCAGCTTCCTCGCGCAGCCCCTGCGGCCGGGGCGACTTGCCGCCTATGTCGGACTCTTCGTGCTCGGCGCCGTCGTCGGCGTCGCCGGCGCGCTCGTCCAGGGCGGATCCTTCCCCGCCGGGCTGCTGCTCGCGCTCGTCGGGGCGGCGGGCCTCTTCTACGGCGGGTCCCGGGCGACCGGCACCAGAGCGGGCGCCGTCGCGCCCGCCGCCGGCTGGCTGGCCGCGGTGATGCTGCTCACCGCCACCAGACCCGAGGGCGACTTCCTCTTCGGCGCGGGACTCGCCTCGTACGGCTACCTGCTCGGCGGAATGGCCGTGGCTGTGATGTGTGCCACGCTCGGCCAGGTGTCGCAACCGAGCGGTTACGCCGCCCGACTTGGCAAGTGACGTACCACTTCGGACCGTGTTCCGCACGGGTTTGACGCCGGTCACAGGATGAGTATCGACGGCGGCCAGTATGGTGGTGCGGCCGCCGAGCCTCCCCAACCTCCGGCCGGGGGGGACCCCGGACGAGGTCGAGACGGGCGGCGGAGTCAACCAGGAGAACCTGCCTTGAGTCGTGAAACTGACAGTTCGTCCTCCGGCCCCCAGGGGCGCGGTGGAGCCGCATACCCCTCGGGGACGCCGCCCTACGGCTCCCCGGCCCAGGGCGCCGGCGCCGACGGCGACACGGACGGAGTGCGGCGGCAGGCCGCCGATGAGCGGCCCGAAGAGCCCGAGACCCAGACCACGCTGACCACCCGCGTCCGGATCAACATCCCCGGCTCGCGGCCCATCCCGCCGGTCGTCATGCGCACGCCCGTCGCCGACGACGGCGCGCGCGGGGACTCCTCGGCCGCGGACGACACCGGCCGCCGCGACAGTGCCGCGCCGGGTGTCCACGGTGCGGGCGACCCGGGCGGGGCGACGGGCGCCGGAGCCCCGGCCGCTCCCGGGGGCGGCTTCGGTGCGGGCTCCGGCGGTGGTTCCGGTTCCGGGGCCGGGTCGGGTTCCGCTTCGGGTTCGGGCGACGGCGGTACGGGAGGTTCCGCGGCGGCCGATGAGAAGACGAGTGACTGGTTCGCGCCGCGCAGGCCTGCCAGGGGCGAGGGCGGTCAGGGCGCGGGAGCGTCCGGGGCGAACGGGACCGCGGGTTCCGGCGGTTCCGCTCCTTCCGGCCCCGGTGTTCACGGCTCCGGTGGTCCGCTGCCGAACGGTTCCGGTACGGGCTCCTTCGACGTCACGGGCGCGGTGGCGTCCGGCCCCCTCGGTGCGGGTGCCCCGCAGGGCGGCGACGCGCAGCGCGGCGACCTGCCGTACTTCTCGCCGGGCACGGGCGGCTCCGGGGACTCCCGGCATCCGGCGGGCCCGACCGGCGGCCCGGTCACCGGCGACAGCCCTGTGGCGTCTCCCGCCCCGGGGGCCCGCCCCTCCGCTCCCGGTGCTCCCGGCGGCCCCGCCAACTCGGCCGGACGGCCCCCGCGTTCCGGTGCCATGAGCGACGACACCGCGATCCTCACGCCGCAGAAGGGGGGTGGCCCGGTCGCGCCGCCCGGTGGCTCGGTGCCCGGCAGCTCCGTGCCCGGTGGCAACGTCTCCGGTGAGACGCTCACCAGCGGCATCCCCGTCGTCCCGCCCGCGCAGGACAACTCGCCGTTCCCGTCCGGGCCGCAGGGCGAAGGACCGGTGCCGCACACCCCGCCGAAGCTGCCCGACCCGGTGCGCTCGGACGTCCCGCCCGCCACGCCCGCGCCGAAGAAGGCGAAGAAGAAGGGCCGCAGCAAGCTGGTCCTCCTCGCCGTCGCCGTGGTCGTCGTGGGCTGCGGCGCGTACGGCGCGGGCCTGTTGATGAACCACGCGGACGTCCCGAAGGGCACCACCGTGCTCGGCGTCGACATCGGCGGCGGCACCCGCGACGAGGCCGTCAAGAAGCTCGACGACGCCATCGGCGCGCGCGTCACCAAGCCCCTGAAGCTCTCGGTGGGCGGCGAGCCGGTCACGCTCAAGCCGGACCAGGCGGGCCTGACCCTCGACAGCCAGGCCACCGTCCGCGAGGCCGCGGGCAGCGACTACAACCCCGTCTCCGTGATCGGTTCGCTCTTCGGCGGCCAACGGGTCGTCGAGCCCGTTATGCCCGTCGACGAGGAGAAGCTCGCGGCCGCCCTCGAACGCGCGGCGGGCGACTCGGGCACGGCGAAGGAGGGCACGGTCAAGTTCGTGCCCGGCAAGGCCGTTCCGGTCTACGGGAAGGTCGGCAAGGGCATCGACCCGCAGGCCTCGACCACGGCCGTCGCCGACGCGTACAAGAAGCAGGTCGAGACGGGCGGCACGAGCGCGGTCCAGATCCCGGTCACCACGCGCAAGCCGACGGTCTCCAAGGCCGAGGTCGACAAGTTCATGACGAACTTCGCGAAGCCTGCCATGTCCGCCAACGTCACGGTCAAGGCGGGCGCCAAGTCGATCCCGTTCGGCCCGGCCAGGTCGCTGCCGAAGATCCTCGAGACGCGGGTCCTCAAGGACGGCACGCTCCAGGTGCACTACAACCTCGAAGAGCTCCGCAAGCTGTACGGCAACGTCTTCGACGGCGTACTGATCCAGCGCGGCAACGGCGACAAGACGCCGGTCCAGCCGACGGACGTCGCCCAGGCGATGGGCAAGGCGCTGATCGGCAAGACGCCCGCGGAGCGGATCGGCGTGATCGAGACGAACGCGAGCTGACCGGCGTACGTTCCGCGACGCCACGCAAGACCCGGAAGGCCGGCAGGTGACGATCCTGCCGGCCTTCCCCATGACATCTGTCATCCCGGAGACACCACAACCGACACTGCCGCCACCACCTGCGGTTTTGTGACGATGGCGGACATGACGACGACCACAGCACCGCCCGGCGTCGCGGCCACCACCGCCGTGACCTTCGAGCGGGTCTCCAAGAGCTACGGCGATGTCCGCGCAGTCGACGGCCTGACCCTCGACCTCCGGCCGGGCGAGACCGTGGCGCTCCTCGGGCCGAACGGCGCGGGCAAGTCCTCCACCCTCGACCTGCTGCTCGGCCTCAAGCGCCCCGACAGCGGCACCGTACGCGTCTTCGGGGCGGAGCCGAGCGAGGCGATCGCCGCGGGCCGGGTCGGCGCCATGCTGCAGAGCGGCGGCCTGATGGGCGAGGTCACCGTCCGCGAACTGGTGACCCTCGGCTGCGATCTGCACCCGCGGCCGCACCGCGTGAACGACGTGCTCGCCCGTGCGGGCATCACCCAGATCGCGGACCGCAAGGTCGACAAGCTCTCCGGCGGCCAGGAGCAGCGCGTCCGCTTCGCGCTCGCCACCGCCGGCGCCAACGACCTGATCGTGCTCGACGAGCCGACCACCGGCATGGACGTCACCGCCCGCCAGGCGTTCTGGGCCACCATGCGGGAGCAGGCGGACCAGGGCCGCGCGGTCCTGTTCGCCACGCACTACCTGGAGGAGGCCGACGCGATCGCCGACCGCGTCCTCGTCCTGCACCGCGGCCGGCTCCTCGCGGACGGCACCGCCGCCGAGATCAAGGCGAAGGCGGGCGCCCGCAAGGTCGCCTTCGACCTGCCGGACCTCGACGAGGCGCTCACCGGGCGGCTCCGCTCGCTGCCCTGCCTGACCACCCTGGACGTCTCGGGCCACACGGTCCGCCTCCAGTCCACGGACGCCGACGCCACCGTGCACGCGCTGTACGGGCTCGGTTTCTACCCCCGCAATCTCGAAGTCGCCGGGCTCGGTCTCGAGCAGGCCTTCGTGGCGATCACCGAGGCCGAGGAGGCCAGGACCGCATGAAAGGCACCCACGGCATGAACAGCCTCATCAAGCTCGAGATCACCCGAGCCCTGCGCAACCGCAAGTTCCTCTTCTTCTCGGTGATCTACCCGTCGATGCTCTTCCTGATCATCGCGGGCAGCCAGGACGGCTCCGACAAGGTCTCCGACACGGGCCTGTCCGTGCCCGCGTTCATGATGGTCTCGATGGCGTCCTTCGGCGCCCTCACCGCAGTCCTCATGGGCAACAGCGAACGCATCGCCAAGGAGCGCGAGAGCGGCTGGGTACGGCAGTTGCGCCTGACGGCCCTGCCCGGCCGCGGCTACGTCCTCGCCAAGACCGCGAGCGCGGCGGTGGTGAGCCTGCCGTCGATCGTCGTGGTCTTCCTGGTCGCCGCGGTCTTCAAGGACGTCCGCTTCGACGCCTGGCAGTGGCTGGCGCTGACCGGCGCGATCTGGGCGGGCAGCCTCTGCTTCGCCGCGCTCGGCGTGGCCATCGGCTACCTGGCGACCGGCGACGCCGTACGCCCGATCACGATGATCGTCTACTTCGGGCTCTCCCTCCTCGGCGGCCTGTGGATGCCGACGACGACGTTCCCCGACTGGCTGAGCCGGGCCGCGACCTGGCTGCCCACGCACGCGTACGCTGCCCTCGGCCGGGCGATCGAACTCGGCGAAGCGCCGCACGCGAAGGACATCACGCTCCTGGTCGCCTACTTCCTCCTCTTCGCGGGCGGCGCGGCGTGGCTGTACCGGAAGGACACCCTGAAGGCGTGAGCGAGACAGATGCCGAAGACAACGAGCGCCACCCCGTGTACACGTTCGGGCGACCGCCCCAGGACCGCCGCCAGTTCCTGACGAAGTCCGTCTGGATCGGTGTCTGGCTGGTCTTCCTGAGCTCCCCGATCAAGGATCTGACGGACGGCCATCACACGGTCCTCGCCACGGTCCTCGGCTCGGCCGGCCTCGCGGTCTTCGTGGTCTGCTACCTGAGCCTCGTCTTCCGCTACACCACCCGGGTCCTCCAATGGGGCGGCGTCATCGCCTCCTTCGGGATCCTCGTGCTCCTCGCCGTGGTCCTCGCCTTCAGCCTCGGCGACCACTGGCTCGGACTCTTCGTGTACGCCTCGGTCTCCGCGGGCGCCGTCCTGCCCATGCGGTACGCGCTCTGGGCCATCCCCTCGGTCACCCTCCTGATGATCGTGGTCGGCCTGCGCGACGACGGCCTCGGCGACCTGATCACCAACCTCGGGGTGATCACGCTCCTGGTGGGCTTCGCGATGTCCGGCGTACGCCAGTTGATCCGTACGACGATCCAGCTGCGCCAGGCCCGCGCCACCGTCGCCCAGCTCGCCGCCAACGAGGAGCGGCTGCGGCTCGCCAGGGACCTGCACGATCTGCTCGGCCACTCGCTCTCCCTGATCACGCTCAAGAGCGAGCTGGCCGGGCGGATGCTCCCCACCGATCCGGCGAAGGCGGCCCAGCAGGTCGCCGACATCGAACAGGTCAGCCGCCAGGCCCTGGTGGACGTCCGCGAGGCGGTCTCCGGCTACCGGCGTCGCACCCTCGCGGGCGAGCTCGCGGGCGCGCGCACCGCGCTCACCGCCGCGGGCGTCGAGGCCGACGTCCCGCTGGAGCCGCCCGCCCGGCTGCCGGACGAGGAGGCCGAGGCGGTCCTTGCCTGGGCGCTGCGGGAGGCCGTGACCAATGTCGTACGGCACAGCGGGGCCGGGCGCTGCACGGTCTCGTTCACGGCCCGTCAGACGCTCGCGGGGCCGCACCTGGAGCTCTCCGTGGAGGACGACGGGGCGGGCGGTTCCGGGGTCGTCGCGGGCAACGGCCTGACGGGCCTCGGCGAACGCGTGGAGGCGGTCGGCGGGGTCCTGGAGACGGGGCCGGGGGCCCGCCGCGGCTTCCGTCTGGCGGCCCGCGTGCCGCTGACGGACACGGCCGTAGGATCCCCCTCATGAGCAGCGGGAACAGTGGGGCCGACGGAAACGGCAGGGACGGCGCGGACGGCACGGGCGGTGTCATCAGGATTCTGCTGGCCGAGGACCAGGCGATGGTCCGCGAGGCCCTCGCCGCGCTGCTCGGCCTGGAACCGGACATCGAGGTCGTCGCCCAGGTGGCCCGCGGCGACGAGGTGCTCGCCGCGGTGCGCGCCGACGCCGTGGACGTGGCGCTGCTCGACATCGAGATGCCCGGCATGACGGGCATCGAGGCCGCCGCCGAACTGCACGCCGCGTTCCCCGCGATGAAGATCGTCGTGCTCACCACCTTCGGCCGCCCCGGCTATCTGCGCAGCGCGATGGAGGCGGGCGCCGACGCGTTCCTGGTCAAGGACGCCCCCGCGGCCCAGCTCGCCGCGGCGGTGCGCAAGGTGCTCGCGGGGGAGCGGGTCATCGACCCCACGCTGGCGGCGGCGGCCCTCGCCGGGGGCGCGAACCCGCTGACGGACCGCGAGCGCGAGGTGCTGCGCGCGGCGGCCGACGGCGCCACCAACGCCGAACTGGCCACCGTCCTGCACCTCTCCCAGGGCACCGTCCGCAACTACCTCTCGACGGCCATCCAGAAGCTCGCGGTCCGCAACCGCGCGGAGGCGGTCCGAACGGCCAGGGACAAGGGCTGGCTCTGACTGAGCGTTTAGCCCTGTGAGAGCCCGCCTTCGAAGCCCCCTGCGCGCCCTCGCGCGTCAGTTCAGCATCGCCCGGGCCCCGAACGCCTGCCACCGCGCCCGGTCGGCCGTAGCGGGGTCCAGGGCGGCGACGTCGTCGGCGTAGGCGTCAAGCGCACGGGCGCCCAGTAGGAAATCCCCCCGCTGCACGAGGAGTTGGGCGCGCTCGTAGTGCAGGCGGGGCGGCGCCGCAGGGAGCAGCAGGGCGAGCTCGATCGCCCAGAGCGCGACGTCGGACCGTTCGGGGCGGGCCGCGGCCCAGGCGCGGATGTTGTCGAGGACGCGTCCCACGATGTCCAGGGGGCCCGCGGGGCAGAGCATCGACGGCACGAGGGGGCCGCCGGTGGCCGCCGCGACGAGGAGTTCCACGTCCATGCCGGTGAGCAGTCGGCCGCCGCCGAAGGGGTCGGCGAGCAGCGGTTCGTCCCGCGGGCCGAAGCCGACGACGAAGTGCCCGGGGAGCGCGACTCCGTGGACGGGTGCGCCCGCGCGCCGCGCGACTTCCATCCAGACGACGGAGAGCAGGATGGGCAGGCCTCTGCGGCGCCGCAGGACCTGGTGCAGGAACGAGGAGTCGAGGCGCTGGTAGTCGCCGGGTCTGCCCTTGAACCCGTGCCGCCCGCCGAGGAGTTCGGCCAGGGCGGCGGCCCAGGTCCGCGGTTCGTCGGCGCGGTGGGGGCGGTGGCCGCGTACGGCCTTCGAGGCCTGTGCGGCCTGCGCGCCGAGCCGGTCGAGCAGGCGCCGTGCGGCGTCGATGCCCGCCTCGTCGAGGGAGGGGTCGGCCTCGGCGCCGATCAGCAGGCACAGCAGCGCCAGGTCGGGCCGCGAGGACTCGGCCTCGGCGGCGAACAGCCGCCGCCGCTCGGTGGTTCCGGGGGGTCGGGGGTGCATACGTCCTTGGTGCCCCCTCGCACCGATCGATACGTCGGTCCGCGCCGACGTCAGTTCAGCATGGCCCGCGCCGCCCGCGCCTGCTGGCGTACCCGGTCCGCCGTGGTCGGCTCGACCGTCGACACCACGTCCGCGTACGCGTCCAGCTCCTGCGCGCCACCGAGGAAATCCCCACGCTGTACGAGGAGTTGGGCCCTCTCGTAGCGCAGGCGCGCCGGATGGGCGGGCAGCAGGAGGGAGAGTTCGAGGGCCCACAGCGCGACCTCGGAGCGCTCGGGGCGGGCGGCGGCCCAGGCGCGGATGTTGTTGAGGATGCGCTGCACGATGTTGAGCGGATCGGCGGGCGTCAGCATCGACGGCGGGATGCCCGTACCCGCCGTCCCGCCGACGAGGAGCTCGGCGTCGGCCCCGGTGAGCAGCCTGCCGCCGTCGAAAGGGTCGGCCAGCACCTGCTCGTCCCTGGGCCCGAAGCCGACGACGAAGTGCCCCGGCAGGGCGACCCCGTAGACGGGCGCGCCCGCGCGCCGCGCGACCTCCATCCAGACGACGGAGAGCAGGATGGGCAGGCCCCTGCGGCGGCGCAGGACCTGGTGCAGGAGCGAGGAGTCGAGGCGCTGGTAGTCGCCCGGTGTCCCCTCGAACCCGCACTGCTCACCGAGGAGTTCGGCCATCGCCGCGGCCCACGCGCGGGGTCCGCCGGGCCGGAACGGCAGCAGGCCCGCGAGCCGGTCGAGCTCGATCTCGGCGGCGTCGATGCCCGCCTCGTCGAGGGAGGGGTCCGCCTCGGTGCCGATCAGCAGGCACAGCGGCGCGAGACCGGGCCGTTCGGACCTCGCCTCTTCGGCGAACCGCCGTCGCCATTCGCCGGACTCCGCGTGCATACGTGCCTCGTGTCTGCCCTCACCGGGCGCTCTCTCCGTGCCGTGCTCTGCTCTGCCGTGCTCTTGCCGTGCCCTGTTCCGCCGTGCCTGCCCGTGCCCGCGCCGCTCGCCGCGTCCGTCGGGCCGTCTCCTGCCGTGTGCCCCGCCTGCCGGGTCGTGTGCCCGCTCAGGCGGGTCCGTACCGGTAGTGGTGGTAGGCGTGATGCGCGGCGAAACCCATCCCGCCGTACAGCGCCCGCGCGCCGTCGTTGGCTTCCTCGACCTGCAGCCAGGCCGCCGACGCGCCCTCGGCCAGGGCCTGCCGGGACAACGCGGCCATCACCGCGGTGGCGAGCCCCTGGCGCCGGTGTTCCGGGGCGACCTCGACCGCCATGAACCCCGCCCAGCGGCCGTCCACCACACACCGCCCGATCGCGGCCGGGGCGTCAACGCTCCCGGGCACGGAAGCGAACCATACCGAGGGCCCGCTCGCCAGCACCTTGCGCACATGCGGTCCCGCGGCCCGGAAACGCTTGTACCGCCGCAGCCACGCGTCGTCGAAGGACCGGGACAGCTCCACACGGTCCACGTCCGCGTCCAGGTCACCGACCGGCGCGAGCCCCCCGATGTGGAGCTGGGCGCTCACCTCGCGCTCCCAGCCGCGCTCCTCCAGGCCCGCGCAGAGCAGTTCCTGCGCCCCCTCGGCGCCGGTCGCGGTCTGGACGTACGGGGGCAGGCCGCGGGCCGCGTACCACTCGCGCACGCGGCCGAGTGCCTCGTCGAGCGGCCGGCCCGGATCGCCCAGCGGCAGCACGGAGTTGGCCCGCCGCGTGAATCCGGCGGCGGCCCGGAGCTCCCACTCCCCGAGCCGCTCGCTCTCCACGGGCTGCCAGGCGCGCGCGCAGACCCGCGCCAGCTCCTCGTAGGAGGCGGCGGGCCCGCGCCTGCGCGCAGGCGCGGCCGGGACGACCTTGCCCGCGACCAGCGAACGCTCCGGAATGCGGACGCTCTCGCCGTTCCGTCGTGTGATGAGCATTACACCGTCGTCCCACGATGCGAGAACACCCACCGTGTCGGTGAACTTCTCCCCCGGTACCAAAGCGTCGCTCAAGCGCCGAACCGAGACGCGTTTGCCCACGTCAGCAGGGGTGATGCGGACCTCGAGACGTCCGCCCGCGGTGAATTCCACAGCTCTGTGAGCCCCTCCTGTTCGGATCATGCCTGGGAACGGAGATACTAGGGGTGGGCATCGACGACGCCGCGCTCCCGCGCGCCAGGCGAGCGGAGCCTGAGGACGGCCCGCCAACGCCCGTATCGAGGAGGAACGACAGCGTGACCTACGTCATCGCGCAGCCTTGTGTCGACGTCAAGGACAAGGCGTGCATCGAGGAGTGCCCGGTCGACTGCATTTACGAGGGCTCCCGGTCCTTGTACATCCACCCGGACGAATGCGTCGACTGCGGAGCCTGCGAACCGGTCTGCCCGGTCGAGGCGATCTTCTACGAGGACGACACTCCTGAGGAGTGGAAGGACTACTACAAGGCGAACGTCGAGTTCTTCGACGAGCTCGGTTCGCCCGGTGGCGCGAGCAAGCTCGGTCTCATCGAGCGCGACCACGCCTTCATCGCCGCCCTGCCGCCGCAGAACCAGTAACGGCAGCCTGAGCGTCGCCCCGGTCCCGTACGGCACACCGCCGCACGGGACCGAGGCATTTGTCACGACAAGTACCAGTACGGGAGTCACCACGTGTCCGCAGTCTCCGACCGGCTTCCCACCTTCCCCTGGGACAAGCTCGAACCGTACAAGGCCACGGCCGCCGCCCACCCCGGCGGCATCGTCGACCTGTCGGTGGGCACCCCGGTCGACCCGGTCCCCGAGCTGATCCAAAAAGCGCTGACCGGGGCCGCGGACTCGCCGGGCTATCCGACGGTGTGGGGCACGCCCGAGCTGCGCGACGCGATCACCGGCTGGTGCGAACGGCGCCTGGGCGCCCGGGACATCACGCACCGCAACGTCCTGCCGATCGTCGGCTCCAAGGAGCTGGTGGCCTGGCTGCCGACGCAGCTGGGCCTCGGGCCGGGCGACGTGGTCGCCTACCCGCGGCTCGCCTACCCGACGTACGAGGTGGGCGCGCGACTGGCCCGCGCCGAGTACGTCGCCTACGACGACCCGACGGATCTCGACCCCACGAACCTGAAGCTCCTCTGGCTCAACTCGCCCTCGAACCCGACCGGTCGCGTCCTGTCCGCGGACGAGCTGACCCGCGCCGTCGCCTGGGCCCGCGAGCACGGCGTGCTCGTCGTCAGCGACGAGTGCTACCTGGAGCTCGGCTGGGAGGCGGAGCCTGTCTCGGTCCTGCACCCGGACGTGTGCGGCGGTTCGTACGAGGGGATCATCTCCGTCCACTCGCTCTCCAAGCGGTCCAACCTGGCGGGCTACCGTGCGGCGTTCCTCGCCGGTGACGCGGCGGTGCTCGGGGAACTGCTCCAGATCCGCAAGCACGGCGGCATGATGACCTCCGCGCCGACCCAGGCCGCCGTCGTCGCGGCGCTCGGCGACGACGAGCACGTGCGCGAGCAGCGCGAGCGGTACGCGGCCCGGCGCACCGCGCTGCGGGACGCCCTCCTGAAGCACGGCTTCCGGATCGAGCACAGCGAGGCGAGCCTGTACCTGTGGGCCACCCGTGACGAGTCCTGCTGGGACACCGTCGGCCGCCTCGCCGACCTCGGCATCCTGGTGGCACCCGGCGACTTCTACGGCCCGGCGGGCGACCGGTTCGTGCGGGTGGCGCTGACGGCGACGGACGAGCGGGTCGCGGCGGCGGTCGAGCGTCTGGCGTGAGCCGTGCATGCTGCTGCTCGTGAGCGTGTGCTCGTGGGGCACGCCTAAGGGCCCGGAGCCAGTGGCTCCGGGCCCTTCGCGCGTACCGGGTGGACTAGCCGAGCGGCAGGGTGCTGCCGAGGGGCAGTTCGCCGGTCGGCAGGCCGCTCTTGGTCAGCGAGTCGGTGGGCAGGCCGTCTTTGGTGGCCGTGCCGGCGGTGTCGCCGACCGTCTTGCCCGCGCTGCCCGCGACGTCGCCCGCGGCCCGCTGCGCGGCGGGGGTCGCCGTCTTGCCGGCCCTGCCGACGGCCTTGCCCGCGGCCGGAACGGTCTGCTTCACGGCCTTGCTGCCGGTGTCACCCGCGAGGTTGGTGACGTTCTGAGCCGCACTGTCGACGGTGTCGCCGAGGCCCGAGCCGTCCAGGGCGCTCACTCCGCCCAGGTCGTGGCCGGCCGGCAGGTCGACGGCGCCAGCGGAGCCGGCCGCACCGACCACGGAAGCTGCGCCCGCTGCGCTGAGCAGCGCGGCACGGGCGATCCGGCGGGTCAGGGGGAGGGACATGATGCTCCTTCAGACGGGGGAGAACGTTGAGGTGTCCGGCCGGATCGATTCCGGCGCCCCGCCGGACGGCTTCCGGCGATCGGACGCAGTGACTACCGCTCGAAGCCCGCGAAGGTTGCGGTACGGCAACGTAAAGAGTTCGCAATGCGTCGCATTATCGGCTGCGGATAAAGGCGGGCAAAGGGATCACGGGACCGGGCGCTGCGGAATCCTTCATCCCGTTGATTTCCAAGGGATTCACGGGTGCGCGAGGGGGGTACGGAAAGGCGTACGTGGCATCGTCCCACGGTGTCCGGCGCGCCCCGATCGAGTGACGTGCCGCACTCCTGAGTGATCCGCCGTCCTCCGCCGCCGCCCTGCCGACCGCCGTCCTGTCGGCTGCCGACCGCCGTCCTGCCGCCCGCGTCCAAAGTACTGGAGTCCACCGACAGGGCGTTCTGCCTCGGCGCTAGGGTCGTCCGCATGCCTCACACACCGCTTGACCTCACGCTCGACGCCGCCCAGCTGACCGCGCGCCTGGTCGACTTCCCGTCCCCGAGCGGTGCGGAGAAGGCGCTCGCCGACGCCATCGAAACGGCCCTGCGCGCCCTTCCGCACCTGACGGTCGACCGGCACGGCAACAACGTCGTGGCCCGTACGAACCTCGGCCGCGCGGAGCGGGTCATCCTCGCCGGGCACATCGACACGGTGCCGATCGCGGACAACGTGCCCTCCAGGCTCGACGAGGAAGGCGTCCTGTGGGGCTGCGGCACCTGTGACATGAAGTCGGGCGTCGCCGTCCAGCTGCGCCTCGCGCAGACGGTGACCGAGCCCAACCGCGACCTGACCTTCGTCTTCTACGACAACGAAGAGGTGGCCGGGCACCTCAACGGCCTCGGGCATGTCGCCAAGGCCCACCCGGACTGGCTGGCGGGCGACTTCGCCGTCCTCCTCGAACCGACCGACGGACAGGTCGAGGGCGGCTGCCAGGGCACCCTGCGGGTCCTCCTGAGGACCAAGGGCGTGCGGGCGCACTCCGCGCGCGCGTGGATGGGCTCCAACGCCATCCACGCGGCCACTCCGATCCTGGAGAGGCTCGCCGCGTACGAGCCCCGCAAGCCGGTGGTGGAGGGCCTGGAGTTCCACGAGGGCCTCAACGCCGTCCGCATCGAGGGCGGCGTCGCCACCAACGTCATCCCCGACGAGTGCACCGTCACCGTCAACTTCCGCTACGCCCCCGACCGCAGCGAGGCCGAAGCCCTCGCCTTCGTGCGCGACTACTTCGCGGACTGCGGCGTCGACGAGTTCATCGTCGACGACCACACGGGCGCGGCCCGCCCCGGCCTCACCCACCCGGCCGCCGCGGCGTTCATGGCGGCCGTCGGCGGCGAGGCGCGCCCCAAGTTCGGCTGGACGGACGTCTCCCGCTTCAGCGCGCTCGGCGTGCCCGCGGTCAACTACGGGCCGGGCGAACCGTTGCTGGCGCACAAGATCGACGAGCGCGTCGAGGCGTCGCTGATCCCGCTGGCGGAGGAACGGTTGCGGTCCTGGCTGACTGCGTAGCCGCGGAAGGTTCCCGGTACCGGACATCCGGAGGTCCCTCCTCCGTAACCCGCGTAGATCTACGCTGTCAGTCACGTACGCACACGTACGCATGGAGGGAGCAGACGATGAGCCAAGCCAACGACGGTGCTGCCCGCGCCGCCAGGAAGGGCCCCGAGGAGCAGCGGCTCGGCCCGGTGCTGCGCAGGCGGGACAAGGTGCAGGCCGGGACCACCGATCAGCGTCTCCTCGACTCCGACGGCCCTTCGGAGTGGGTGCACACGGACCCCTGGAGAGTCCTGCGCATCCAGTCCGAGTTCATCGAGGGCTTCGGCACCCTCGCCGAACTCCCGCCCGCCATCAGCGTTTTCGGCTCGGCCCGCACCCCACAGGGCACTCCGGAGTACGTGGCGGGCGTCGAGATCGGCAAGGCGCTCGTGGAGGCCGGTTTCGCGGTGATCACGGGCGGCGGGCCCGGCGCGATGCAGGCGGCCAACCAGGGCGCCGTCGAGGCGAAGGGCACCTCCGTCGGCCTCGGCATCGAGCTGCCCTTCGAGCAGGGCCTCAACCCCTACGTCGACATCGGTGTGAACTTCCGCTACTTCTTCGTCCGCAAGACGATGTTCGTGAAGTACGCGCAGGGCTTCGTGGTCCTGCCCGGCGGCCTCGGCACCCTGGACGAGCTCTTCGAAGCGCTCACCCTCGTGCAGACCCGCAAGGTCACCCGGTTCCCGATCGTGCTGTTCGGCTCCGCGTACTGGGGCGGCCTCGTCGACTGGCTGAAGAACACGGTCATCGCCCAGGGCAAGGCCTCCGAGGCCGACCTGCTCCTCTTCCACGTCACGGACGACGTGGAAGAGGCCATCTCCCTGGTGACGAAGGAAGTCGGGAAGTAGCACTCCCCGAAGGGGAGTGCACACGAGGGGCGGTCAGGCGAGCCCCCGGCGGGCGACCGCCGGGGGCCGGTGCCCGGCGATCGTCGCGACCATGTCCAGGACCTGCTTGGTCTCCGCGACCTCGTGGACCCGGTAGACCTGCGCGCCCAGCCATGCCGAGACCGCCGTCGTGGCGAGCGTCCCGAGGACGCGTTCCTTGACCGGCTTGTCGAGGGTCTCGCCCACGAAGTCCTTGTTGGACAGCGAGACGAGCACCGGCCAGCCCGTGTCGACCATCTCGCCGAGTCTGCGGGTCGCCTCCAGGCTGTGCCGGGTGTTCTTGCCGAAGTCGTGCCCCGGGTCGATCAGTACGGAGTCCCGCTCCACGCCCAGCTCGACCGCGCGCTCGGCCAGGCCGACCGTCACGCGCAGGATGTCGGCCATCACGTCGTCGTACGTGACACGGTGCGGCCTGGTGCGCGGCTCGGCGCCGCCCGCATGCGTGCAGACCAGGCCCACCCGGTACCGCGCGGCGACCTCCGCGAGCTTCGGGTCGACGCCTCCCCAGGCGTCGTTGAGCACATCGGCGCCCGCCTCGCAGACCGCCTCGCCGACATCGTGCCGCCAGGTGTCGACGCTGATCACCACGTCGGGGAACCGCTTGCGGACCTCGGCGACGAAACCGACCGTGCGGCGCGCCTCCTCCTCGGCGGTCACCTCGTCGCCGGGACCCGCCTTGACCCCGCCGATGTCGATGACGGCGGCGCCCTCGGCCACGGCCTGCTCCACGCGCGCGAGCGCGGGCTCGTCGCGGAACGTGGCGCCCTGGTCGTAGAAGGAGTCCGGGGTCCGGTTGACGATCGCCATGATCACCGGCTCGTGCGCGTCGAACTCGCGCCTGCCAAGCCTGAGCATCCCCTGCGGCCCTCCTGGGTCCTTGTCGCGGTACGGCCGCCTGTGACCTTAACTGTCACAGGCGCATGGCACGATCGGACCCTGACAGTTTGAACACGGGCAGTCGAGCGTGGGGGGCCTGAGGAGATGGTCATGTTCTTGTTCCTGGTCATCGCCCTTGTCGTGGTCGTCGGCGCGGTGTCCCTCGCCGTGATCGGCGGCGGGGAGAGCGGCGCGCTGCCCGAGGCCGCGCCCGAGCGGTTCACCGACCCGCTGCCCCCGGACCGGCCGCTGCGCCGCGCCGACGTGGACGCGGTGCGCTTCCCGATGACGTTGCGCGGCTACCACATGGACGAGGTCGACGACGTGCTCGGCCGCCTGGGCGCCGAACTGGCCGAGCGGGACGCGCGCATCGCGGAGCTGGAGGCGGCCCTGGCCGGCGCGCAGGCCACGGCGGTCGCGGGCCCCGCCCTCTTCGAGGGGTACGCACCGGGCAGGGCAGTCGAAGCCAGGGCAGGCGAAGGCAAGGCCGCCGAAGGCAAGGCCGCCGAAGGCAAGGCCGCCGAAGGCAGTGCCGACGACAAGAAGGGCGACGACCAGTGAGCACCGTGAGCGGGGCGGTCGCGGGACCGGACGGCGGCCTGCGCTGCCCCTGGGGCCTGTCCACCGAGGATTACGTGGCGTATCACGACGACGAATGGGGCCGCCCGGTCCACGGCGACGACGCGCTGTACGAGAGGCTCTGCCTGGAGGCGTTCCAGTCCGGTCTGTCCTGGATCACGATCCTGCGCCGCCGCGAGGGCTTCCGCGCCGCCTTCGCGGACTTCAGGATCGCCTCGGTCGCCGAGTTCACCGACGCGGATCGCGAGCGGCTCCTCGCCGACCCCGGGATCATCCGCAACCGCGCCAAGATCGACGCGACCCTCGCCAACGCGCGCGTGCTCGCCGACTGGTCCGAGGGCGAACTGGACGAGCTGATCTGGTCCTTCGCGCCGGACCGCGCGACCAGGCAGGCCCCGAGGTCCCTCGCCGACGTACCCGCGATCACCCCCGAGTCCACGGCCCTGTCCAAGACCCTCAAGAAGCGCGGCATCCGCTTCGTCGGCCCCACCACGGCGTACGCCCTGATGCAGGCCTGCGGTCTGGTCGACGACCACCTCGCGGACTGCGTGGCCCGCGAGGCGGCGTAGCGGCCGCGCTCACCGCCCGAGGTACTTCGGCCTCTCCTTGGCGATGAAGGCCCGCACGGCGATCGTGTGGTCCTCGGACGCGCCCGCCTTCGTCTGGAGCTCGTCCTCCTTGTCCAGCGCCTCGTCCAGGGAGTGGGCCGCCGCGTAGGCGAGGGACTCCTTGAGCGCCGCGTAGGCCAGGGTCGGCCCGTCCGCCAGGGCGCGGGCCACCTGGGCGGCCTCGGCGGCGAGGTCGGCCGTCGGCACGAGCTTGTTGGCGATGCCCAGCTCGTACGCCTCCTGCGCGGAGATGTTGCGCGGGAAGAGCAGCAGGTCGGCGGCGCGCCCCGGACCGATCACGCGCGGCAGCGTCCAGGAGACGCCCGAGTCGGCGGTCAGCGCGACCCCTGCGAAGGAGGTGTTGAACTTCGCCGTGTCCGCGACCACGCGGTAGTCGGCGGCGAGCGCGAAGCCGAGGCCGGCCCCCGCCGCCGCGCCGTTGACCCCCGCCACGACGGGCTTCGGCATGCCGGTGATCGCCCGCACGATGGGGTTGTAGTGCTCCCTGACCGTGCTCATCGTCTGCCCGGTGCCCGCCTCGCGGTCGGCGGTGAGGGAGCCGATGTGCTCCTTGAGGTCCTGGCCCACACAGAAGGCGCGGCCGTTGGCCGTGAGCAGCACCGCGCGTACGGCGTCGTCGGCGGCGGCCGACCGCACGGCTTCCCGCAGCGCGACCTTGGCCTCGGTGTTCATGGCGTTCATGGCCTCGGGACGGTTGATCGTGATCGTCGCGAGTCCGTCGCTCACCTCGTAGAGCACGCTGTCGGCCATGGTGGTCCCCTCCGCTGGTCCAGTACGTCGGAACTCAGCATGACGGAGATCATCGGCCTCCGGCACGAGGACGGATATGTGACCTGCGTCTAAGAATTCCGGGCCCACAATCCGTGCGGGGCGGCGAAGTATCGCAGCCACATCGGCGAAATGAGCGGTTTTGCGGGCGCGCGTTGCGGAGTCGATGCAGACCGATGTTGGTCATCGGGTCCTGCCATGCGGGATAATGGCCTGGAAGCAATGTGTTCGATGCCGGTGACACCTGGGTTGTCGGCTGCGATGAGCTGGTTTCAGGA
Organism: Streptomyces sp. NPDC044106; assembly: GCF_056433985.1. Classification (NCBI taxonomy): domain Bacteria; kingdom Bacillati; phylum Actinomycetota; class Actinomycetes; order Kitasatosporales; family Streptomycetaceae; genus Streptomyces; species Streptomyces sp. NPDC044106. The sequence goes on along the minus strand of NZ_JBWKFZ010000001.1, from coordinate 307,602 downwards.
AGGGGAACGAGCATGGCGGCCATGAAGCCGCGGACGGGCGACGGCCCGCTCGAGGTGACCAAGGAGGGGCGGGGCATCGTCATGCGCGTTCCGCTCGAAGGCGGCGGACGACTTGTCGTCGAACTGACTCCGGACGAGGCCGATGCACTCGGCGACGCCCTGAAGAAGGTCGTCGGCTGACGCGGAAGCGCCCACACTTCTCCACTGCCCCGGCATCGTACGACGAGCCGGGGCAGTGATGTACCCGGGGCCCGCGCGGCCCCGCCCCTCCTTTGGGCTGTCCGCCGGTGGGGGCTGGTCGCGCAGTTCCCCGCGCCCCCGGGTGGTCCCACGCTCGCCCGCACCGGATCAGCCCCCCCCCGAGCACCAAGCCACGCCGCCCCTGCGGACAGCGATGCAGAGGGCCGGACTCCAGGGGCGCGGTGAAATGCGCAAAATGCCACGACGGGCCCGCAGGCGACACGCTGGTCGGGGGAAGCCGACGGCAAGGCGGCGCAGCGCTACCTTTTGACGGCGCAGAGCAATCCATCCCCCACCGGCAACAACGCCGGCACGAGATCCGCCCTCTCCCGAACCGCCCGCAGCAACTCACGAAGGTGCAGCACCTCGACCGGCTGCGGCCCGGAGTCCACGGTCCTGCCGTCCGCGAAGACGCCCTCGAAGCAGACGAGCCCACCCGGCCGCAGCAGGCGCAACGATTCAGCGAGGTATTCGAGGGACTCCACGCGGTCGCCGTCGCAGAACACGAGGTCGTACCCGCCGTCGGCGAGACGCGGCAGGACATCGAGGGCCCGCCCCGGAATGAACCGCGCGCGGTTGCCCGCGAAGCCCGCCGCACGGAAGGCCTGCCGGGCGAACTGCTGCCGCTCCGGCTCGGGGTCGACCGTGGTGAGGACGCCGTCGGGCCGCATGCCGTGCAGCAGGTGGATGCCCGACACTCCGGTCCCCGTACCGATTTCGGCCACCGCTTTCGCGTCAGCCGTGGCGGCGAGCATGCGCAGCGCGGCGCCGGTGCCGGGCGACACCGAGGGCAGGCCTGCCTCCCGGGCCCGGTCCCGGGCCCAGCGCAGCGCCTCGTCCTCGGCGACAAAGGCGTCGGCGAACGCCCAGCTCGTCTGCCGGTTGCCGGTAATGGCCCTCTCCTGTCCCCGTGGTTGCCTGGCCGTGACTGTATCCGTTGGGGCCGGGAACCCGCAGATGAGGCCGGGCGTTATGAAGGGGTGGGAGACCAGCGGGGGTGGACGGATGGATCACGGCCGGAGGCGGGCGGCGCGAAGGAGCAGGACACCTGCAGCGAAGCCCGTACCAAATTCACGTAAAAACGCTTATCCGGAGCTAACGGGCGAGGTGGTTATGGTAGGGGCTCCACTGGACACCACCAGAGCCGATAGGGGAGGTGCGGCTGCGTCCGCGGATCGGGGAGGAGCGCTCCGGCGTTTTCTCGGATTGGCGGGTGAGCCGAAATCCGTGACCGAGACCGCTGACCGTTTCCGCGCCAACGACTCCGCTCAGACCGCGACCTTTGCCGCTGATGCGGAATCGCAGGCGTGGACTCCGCCCACCTGGGAGGAGATCGTCAGCACACACAGCGGCCGCGTGTACCGCCTGGCGTACCGCCTGACCGGCAATCAGCACGATGCCGAGGACCTCACGCAAGAGGTCTTCGTCCGTGTCTTCCGCTCCCTCTCGACCTACACCCCCGGCACGTTCGAGGGCTGGCTGCACCGCATCACCACCAACCTCTTCCTGGACATGGTGCGCCGCAAGCAGCGCATCCGCTTCGACGCGCTCGGGGACGACGCCGCGGAGCGGCTGCCGAGCCGCGAGCCGTCGCCGCAGCAGGTGTTCAACGACACGCACTTCGACGCGGACGTCCAGCAGGCGCTCGACACCCTCGCGCCCGAATTCCGCGCCGCCGTGGTCCTCTGCGACATCGAGGGCCTTTCGTACGAAGAGATCGCCGCAACACTCGGCGTCAAGCTCGGTACGGTCCGCAGCCGTATCCACCGGGGTCGCTCGCAGCTGCGCAAGGCCCTCCAGCACCGGTCTCCCGAGGCCCGCGCGGAGCGCCGCTCGCTCGCGGTGACCGGAGCCGTGGCGCTGGGAGGAGGGGGTGCGACCGCGTGAGTGGATCACGGTCGAATCCTGCCGAACGGCAACTAGCCGAGGCCGAGCAGCATCTTGGGGACCGCCTCGCCGCCCTTGTGGACGGCGAGTTGGGTCATGACGCGCGCGAGCGCGTCCTCGCGCATCTGGCGACCTGTCCGATGTGCAAAACGGAGGCCGACGCGCAGCGTCGCCTCAAGAGCGTCTTCGCGCAGGCCGCCCCGCCGCCGCCTTCCGCGAGCTTCCTCGCCCGTCTCCAGGGTCTCCCCGGAGGCGGTTCCGGGCCGTCCGGAAGACCCGGCGCGCCCGGTGACGGGGAGGGGTTCGCCACCGGATCCACAGACTCCGCCGGACTGCCGCGGAGCGGGGTCTTCGGCGTGCGCCCCGACCCCTTCGTGGAGTACGTCCCCGCAGGCGCCCACGCCGCGGTGCTGCCCAGCGAGCAGCAGGGCTTCCGCATCCACGGGGTCACCCGGCACGAGGTCGGCCGGCACGAGGCGGAGCGGTCGCTCTGGCGAGGCCGCCGGTTCGCGTTCGCGGCGGCGGGCGCGGTCTCGCTGGCCGCCATCGCGCTCGGCGGCGTCACGGTGGGCGCCCCCACCGGCTCGAACGACACCCGCGCGGGAGGCTCCGGCAGCAATGTGACCCCGCAGCGCACGCAGGGCTCGGGCACTGCCGCGGTTCCCGAATCCATGCGGCGACGTGGCGGCGGCAATCCGCTGTCGGTGCAGGGCCAGCGCCCCGGCCCCCTGGCGGCTCCGCTCGCGCCGGCCGAGGTCACCGGACCGCTGCTGCCCGGACCCCCCACCCAGCCGCTGCGTCCGCGCGGCTCCATGTACGAACTGACGGCCCCCATGGTGGCGGGCGCGGTCACCATCTCCCCGCTGATACGCCCGGTGCCGTCGGGCCGTCACTCCGCCGTGCCGCCCGGCATGGGGTTCCCGCAGACGGATGAGCCCGTGGTGGCGAGCGAGGCGAATCCGGTGCGGACCACGGCGGCGTCGCCGGGGGCCGGACCGCTGAAGGGCACGTCGCAGCTGCACTGACCCGACGCTGCCCTGCGCTTTCGCCGGGGAACCTGGTTGAATCCTCGGTGGGCCGTGCCCGCCGGGGATCGTGGCGGGCTCGGAGTTGAGCAAGCAAACGGCGTCCGCCGCGGGCCAGTTGTGGGGAGAACATGGACGAGGGGAAGCGGAAGCCCACGAAGGCGAACTGGTGGAGTCGGCCCCGACCGGAGGCACGGGGTGCGGACGCGGGCGCGGATGCGGGTGAACAGTTGCCCGGCTCGGATGCGGACACGGATGCGGGTGAACGGCTGCCCGGCTCGGATCCGGACCAGGCCGCGGGCCCGGGCCCGGACCCTGCCTCGGACGTGGAGCCGACCTCTGCCCCGGCTGCCCCGGCCGAGGCTACGTACACGACCCCGGCCCTGCCCCCGCACCCAGACCCGGCCCCGCACCCAGACCCGGCCCCGCACCCAGACCCGGCCCCGCACCCAGACCCGGCCCTGCCCCCTCACCCGGACGCGGCTACTGGGCAGATGCCGACGCAGGCCGCGACCGCTCCGATGCCCGACGCGGACGTACCCGCGCAGGCCCCCGCGGCCCCGGCTACTCCCGCCCCTGCCCCGCACGGCACGACGCCGCACGGTGTGACGTCCGGTGCCTCCATATCGGCTGCCTCGTCCGCGGCGCAGGGTCCGCCGGTTCAGGATTCCGCGCCGGTCGGCCAGGGGCCCGCGCCCGTGGAGCGGCCCCGCCCCCTGCACGACCCCGACCCGTACGGCACTCCGCCCTACGGCGAGCCCGGCCCGTGGGCGCCCGCTCCGCCGGTGCAGCGCCCCACGGCGACCCCGGCCCAGGGCACCGCCCTCCCGGCGCCCCCGTACAGCGGCACGCCGACCCGGAGCGCGCCCCCTCACGCGGCCCCCTTCCCGGCGCCTCCGTACGGCGGCACCCCCGAACCCTCCGCCCCCGCACCGGCCCCCGGCGGCCCCGCTCCGTACAACGCCGCCAACCGGCCGGCCTACGACCCGTGGAACGCGCCGTTGCAGCAGATCGGGTCGCTGCCGCCGGAGTCGGCGGAGAAGCGGAGTCGGCGGGGGAAGCGGGTCCTGGTGGTCGGGGCCGCTGTGATCGCTCTCGTGTCCAGCCTCATCGGCGGGGCGGTCGGCTCGTACCTGGAGCGGAACGGCAGCGGTGACATCGAGCTGCGGCAGCCGGACACCGAGTCCGTGAACCGGCCCAGGGGCAGTGTCGCGGGCATCGCGTCGGCCTCCCTGCCCGGTGTCGTGACTCTGCACGTCAGCGGCGACTCCGCGCAGGGCACCGGCACCGGCTTCGTGCTGGACGCCAAGGGCCACATTCTCACCAACAACCACGTCGTCGAGCCCGCGGGCACCGGCGGCGAGGTGACGGTGACCTTCAGCGGCGGCGAGACCGCCAAGGCCGAGGTCGTCGGCCGCGACTCCGGCTACGACCTCGCGGTCGTCAAGGTGTCCCACGTGAGCGGCCTGAAGCCGCTGCCCCTCGGAAACTCCGAGAACGTGCAGGTCGGTGACCCCGTCGTGGCCATCGGTGCCCCCTTCGACCTGGAGAACACCGTCACCTCCGGGATCATCAGCGCCAAGGAGCGGCCGATCACCGCGGGCGGCGAGAAGGGCGACGGCAGCGACATCTCGTACGTGGATGCCCTGCAGACCGACGCCCCCATCAACCCCGGCAACTCCGGCGGCCCCCTCGTCGACTCCAAGGCGCGCGTCATCGGCATCAACAGCGCCATACGCTCCGCGGACGAGGGCTCCGACCCGAGCGGTGGCCAGGCCGGCTCGATCGGCCTGGGCTTCGCCATCCCCATCAACCAGGGCAAGCGCGTCGCCGAAGAGCTGATCAACTTCGGCAGGGCCGCGCATCCCGTGATAGGCGTCACGCTCGACACCCAGTTCACCGGCGACGGCGCCCGCATCGCGGACAAGGGCAGGAACGGCGGCCTGGCCGTCAACAAGAACGGTCCCGGCGACAAGGCAGGCCTCGTACCGGGCGACGTCATCACCGAGGTCGACGGCCGCGCGGTGCACTCCAGCGACGAACTGATCGTCAAAGTCCGTGCTCACCGCCCGAAGGACCGGCTGCGGCTGACGGTCGAGCGGGGCGGCGGCGACCGCGAGGTGAACCTGGTGCTCGGCTCGGCCGACGGCGACTGAGCGGGCGCCGGTGGCGGCGCGGGGTGGGTGGGCGCCGGGTAAAGGACTGACCAGGTGTACTCCGCGTTGTCGTGCAGCGGCTACCGGACGGACAGGGACGCCGGGTACCGTGGTCCCGGTCCGGACCATGCACAACCTGCTGCGCACTACCTGCCGCACATGCACGGACGACCTGCTGCGGGCTGAGGACATCGCAAGGAGTTCTAGGTGTTCAATGACATTGGCGCACTCGAGATCGTGGCGCTGGTCGTCCTCGCCGTGCTCATTTTCGGTCCGGACAAGCTGCCGAAGGTCATCCAGGACATCTCCCGCACGATCCGCAAGATCCGCGAGTTCTCCGACAGCGCGAAGGCGGACATCCGCGAGGAGCTGGGCCCGGAGTTCAAGGACTTCGAGTTCGAGGACCTGAATCCCAAGAAGTTCATCCGCAAGCAGCTCGACAGCGATGAGCTCGGGATCAAGGAGATCCGCAACGGCTTCGATCTGAAGAAGGAGATGAACGAGGTCGCGGACGCCGTGCACGGCCGCGACAGCGCATCGACCGACTCCTCAGACGCGGGTTCACAGGCCTCCGCTGCCTCTTCCGGCGGAGCCCGCGTCGACATGCGCAAGAAGTCCGCGGAGCCCGGGAAGCTCGACGCCGGCGACCCTCCGCCGTTCGACGCGGACGCCACCTGAGGCAGCTCCTGAACTGCCGCCGCCAACGGGTGTGGCTATCCTGCCTTGTTGTCCGGGGTGAGGACGCCCGAGGGGGGCGGGCCGCTCCGGACACACGAGAGCGAGGAGGCGGCCGGGTACATGGAGACGACAAGTCGGGTAGGCGCGCAGGCGCCGGCCGCGGAGGGCACCGCAGAAGCGGTGCCCTCCGCCCGGCGCACGGTCGACGGCTACCTGCTGGCATCCTTCCCCTGGTACGGCCTTGACGAGGCCTTCACGGGGCAGCGCTGGCTGATGCAGGTCGGCGCGACGTCGGACGGCACCGTGGAGCACGGTTCCATCGGGCACGGCGAGGAGCCGTCCGTGCGTGCGGAGGGCACCCTCGGCAACAGCGACAAGGAACGCTTCGCGGTCGTGGTGACCGTCGCGGCCAACCCCGTGCGGCGCAGTGCGGACGGTACGGGGGTCCTGGAGGCCACCTCGGTCTCCTCGGCGGCCTGGCTCGCCGGGGTGGGCCTGCTGTCCTTCACCTGGCCCATCCAGATGGACCACACCCTGCGCGACGACTGGCTCGACCAGCAGACGGAGACGGCCTGGGTCCTCGCCGACGACCTGGACGGCTCCGACTGGTCGTCGCTGTCCCTGCCGGTGGACGGGGTGCCGACCCCGTTCCACTACCGCGAGTCCGAATACGGCTGGGTCCTCGCGGGCTCCACGAAGGAGGGCGTGCATCTGGGGGCGTACGGGCGCGGGATGAGCGCGTACGGGCTGGGTTTCTCGGTGGTCCCGGACATCGCGTCGTACGCGTAGAACGGCGGACCGAACGGAGAAGGGGGGGCGCCGTCGGGTTCGACGGCACCCTCCTTCACCTGCGAACACGCTCACGACTCGCCTGCGGGCCCGCCGTGGTCGCTCGCGCAGTTCCCCGCGCCCCTTACCCGGCGGTTGCTCGCGCAGTCTCCGTGCCCCTGACGGGGGCGCTGCGGTGTCTGACCAGGGGCGCGGGGAACTGCGCGACCGGCCCCCGCGGCCCGCAGGAGGCAGCGGCGGCGAGGCCGGAAGAGGTCCGCAGAGGTCCGCAGAGGTCCGCAGAGGTCAGAACTTGTTGCGCGGTGTGATGCCCAGCGTCATACCGGCGAGGCCCCGCTGGCGCCCGCCGAGCTTGCCGGCGATCGTGCGGAGGGCCGAGCCCGCGGGGGAGTCCGGGTCCGTGAGGACGACCGGCTTGCCCTCGTCGCCGCCCTCCCGCAGGCGTACGTCGATCGGGATGGAGCCGAGAACCGGCACCGTCGCGCCCGTCGTCCTCGTAAGGCCCTCGGCGACCTTCTGGCCGCCCCCCGTGCCGAAGACGTCGACCATCTCGCCGCAGTGCGGGCAGGGCAGCCCCGACATGTTCTCGACGACGCCGACGATCTTCTGGTGGGTCTGGACGGCGATGGAACCGGCGCGCTCGGCGACCTCGGCGGCAGCCTGCTGCGGGGTGGTGACCACCAGGATCTCGGCGTTCGGGACGAGCTGGGCGACCGAGATGGCGATGTCGCCCGTGCCCGGCGGCAGGTCGAGGAGCAGCACGTCCAGGTCGCCCCAGAAGACGTCCGCGAGGAACTGCTGGAGCGCGCGGTGCAGCATCGGGCCGCGCCAGACGACCGGCGCGTTGCCCGGGGTGAACATGCCGATGGAGATGACCTTCACGCCGTGCGCGGACGGCGGCATGATCATGTTCTCGACCTGTGTGGGCTTGCCGTCGGCGCCCAGCATGCGCGGCACCGAGTGGCCGTAGATGTCCGCGTCGACGACGCCGACCTTCAGGCCGTCCGCCGCCATCGCGGCCGCGAGGTTCACCGTCACCGAGGACTTGCCGACGCCGCCCTTGCCGGAGGCGACCGCGTAGACACGGGTCAGCGAGCCGGGCTTGGCGAAGGGGACCTCGCGCTCGGCGGTGCCGCCGCGCAGGGCCGAGGCCAGCTCCTTGCGCTGCTCGTCGCTCATCACGTCGAGGGTGACGTCGACGCGCGTGACGCCCTCGACGGCGGCGACCGCGTCGGTCACGTTCTTGGTGATGGTCTCGCGCATCGGGCAGCCGGAGACCGTCAGGTACACGGTGACCGCTACCGCCCCATCAGCGGCGATATCCACCGATTTGACCATCCCCAACTCGGTGATGGGTCGCTGGATCTCGGGGTCGTTCACCGTCGCCAGTGCTTCACGCACCGCGTCTTCCGTAGCCATACGACCGATAGTACGGCGCGGTAACCCATGCCGGGAAAGAGCTGTCAGCGGTCGCCTACGTCACGTCCGCGGGTGCCCTCGGAGGGGAATACGACGCGGCTCTCCGTGCGCTGCTCGATCCGCTGCTCCTCCAACTCCTTGACGAGGTCCTGGAGCTCGGAACGGATCCAGTCGCGGGTCGCCACCTCGCCGAGGCCCATGCGGAGCGAGGCGATCTCACGGGTGAGGTACTCGGTGTCCGCGATCGACCGCTCGTTCTGCTTGCGGTCCTGCTCCAGATTGACGCGGTCGCGGTCGTCCTGGCGGTTCTGCGCGAGAAGGATCAGCGGGGCCGCGTAGGACGCCTGGAGCGACAGCATCAGGGTGAGGAAGATGAACGGGTACTGGTCGAAGCGCAGATGGTCCGGCGCCGCGACGTTCCACACCACCCACATGATGATGACGACCGTCATCCAGACGATGAACCTGCCGGTGCCGAGGAACCGCGCGATGCGCTCGGAGAACCGCCCGAAGGCCTCCGGGTCGTAGTCGGGCAGGAGCTTGTTGCGCGGGGGCCTCGGCTGGTCGAGCCGCGGGCGCGGGCTGCGCGGCTCGGCGCGGTTCTCGCGCTCGCGCTCAGCCGCCATGGCCCACTCCTTCCTCCTCCAGATGGAACTCCGTCTCGCGCCAGTCGTCGGGCAGCATGTGGTCGAGTACGTCGTCGACGGTGACCGCCCCGAGCAGCGAGCCGCCCTCGTCGACGACGGGCGCCGCCACCATGTCGTACGTCGCGAAGAACCCGGCGACGGCGGGCAGCGTCGCGTCCGGCGCGAGCGGTTGCAGATCGTCGTCGAGGATCGAGCCGACCAGCGTGTACGGCGGATCGCGAAGCAGCCGCTGGAAGTGCACGGTGCCCAGGTACTTGCCGGTCGGCGTCTCGTCCGGCGGACGGCACACGTACACCTGCGCGGCGAGCGCGGGGGAGAGGTCCTGCTGACGCACGCGCGCGAGGGCGTCGGCGACCGTCGCGTCGGGCCGCAGCACGATCGGCTCGGTCGTCATCAGACCGCCGGCGGTGCGCTCCTCGTACGCCATCAGGCGCCGCACGTCGGCCGCGTCGTCCGGCTGCATCAGGGTGAGCAGCCGTTCCTTGTCGTCCTCGGGCAGCTCGGCGAGGAGATCGGCGGCGTCGTCGGGGTCCATGGCCTCCAGGACGTCGGCCGCGCGCTCCTCCTTGAGCTTGCCGAGGATCTCGATCTGGTCGTCCTCGGGGAGCTCCTCGAGGACGTCGGCGAGGCGGTCGTCGTCGAGGGCGGCGGCCACCTCGGTCCGCCGCTTGGGGGAGAGGTGGTGCAGGACGTTGGCGAGGTCGGCGGGGCGCAGCTGCTCGAAGGTGGCGAGCAGGCTCTCGGCGCCCTGGCCGTGCTCCTCCAGGGAGAAGCCGTCGACGGCGGACCAGTCGACGGTGAGGGTCTCCCCCTTGCGCCGGAAGGTTCCCCCCTTGCCCTTGCGTACGAAGACCCGGTCGATCTCCCAGTCGCGGCGGGCCGGGAGCTGCTGGACCGACACATCCAGGACGGTGACCTCCTCGCCCGACTCGACGAGGTGCACCCGCCGGTCCAGCATCTCGCCGAGGACGAGCCGCTCGGTGGGCCGCTGCTCGAAGCGCCGCACGTTCATGACGCCGGTGGTGATGACCTGGCCCGACTCGATGCCGGTGACGCGGGTCATGGGCAGGAAGATGCGGCGCCGGGTGGCGAGCTCGACGACGAGGCCGAGCAGCCTGGGCGGGCGCCTGCCGACCCTGAGCATCGTCACCAGGTCGCGCACCCGGCCGACCTGGTCGCCGTTCGGGTCGAAGACGGGGATGCCGGAGAGGTGCGAGACGAAGATGCGGGGGGCGCCTGCCGCCATACGTGCGCCTCCTTCCGGCCGGGGGGTTCATGCCGTTTGGTCCGTCAATACGGGCTTCAGGCTAGCCCGTCCCGGTCGGACACGCCCCGGCGGAGGTCCGGACGGTCTGCCTCCGGTCGACTCGCCCGACCCGGGTACGCTGCCGTACTGCCGAAGCCGTAGAGGTCGTCCGCACGAGAGGCAGCGCCACCTGTGACCGTACTTCCCCCGGCCAGCCGCGCCCGCAGGGCAGCGTTCGTGACCGCGATGTGCGCGGGCCTGGTGGCGGCGTCCACGAGTCTGACGGGCTGCGGCGGCGGCGAGGACCCCGACGCGGGCACGAACGGTGTCGGAAAGCTGTCCGCGCCGAAGATCCAGGGCAAGGCGGGCAAGGCGGCCGAGGCGGCGTCGGCGGTCCGGCTCTCCGGCACGGTGGTGAGCAAGAACCACACGTACACCCTCGACATGCGCCTCAAGGGCGAGGGCGGTACCGGTTCGGTCACCTCGAAGGGGCAGACCTTCCAGCTCCTGCGGATCGGCGAGGAGCTCTACCTGAAGGCCGACTCGGAGTTCTGGACGCACGACGGCGCGACCGACGGCAAGTCCCCGAACGGCGACGAGGCCGCCGCGGCCAAGCTGAACGGCAAGTACGTGAAGGTCCCTCAGGGCGACCCCGCCTACCAGCAGCTGAGCGGCTTCACCGACAAGGACGAGCTCCTGGACGGCATGCTCGTGCTGCACGGCACGCTCACCAAGGGCGACCGCGGCCGGACGGGCTCGCAACGCACCATCGAGATCACCGGCGACCAGGGCGCGGGCGGCACGCTCTCCGTCTCCCTCGAGGGCAAGCCCTACCCCCTGCGCCTGGAACGCGGCGGCCACGCGGGCACCCTCAAACTCACCGACTGGAACAAGGACTTCCCCTTGCAGGAGCCGGGGAAGGACGAGATGGTCGACTACGGGAAGCAGTTGCCGACGTCATAGCGGGGGAGGCGAAGCCCCCGAAGGGGCAAGCCTCCCAGGGGCGCGGGGAACTGCGCGACCAGCCACAACGCACCCGCAGGGCAAGACAGCCCCACCCCTCAACGGCGCTTGCGGCGGAACAACAGCCGAGGAAGCCCAGCAGGCAACGCCTCACGCGTAGTGGCCCCGGTCGGCAGCGGCGCAGCCGCGAGAGACCCCGAGGGCAGCTCAGTCGTCACCGTACGCGGCGTGAGCCGGACGACCCGACACTGCTCGGCCCACCGCACGGTGACCCGCTCGGCGTCAGGCGCGTTCAACCGCTTCCCCTTCAGCTCGGCGACAGCCGCCTCCCACTCCGGGGAACCGGGCGCCAGCTCACTCACGTCCGCCGTCCAGGCGACAACGCGCCCGCCCTTGTCCTTGCTGCGTACGGTCACCTCGGCGGAGCCCCCGTCGACGAGCCCCGGCAGCGGCTGCTCACCGGGCCCGTCCCCGACGAGGTGGACGGCGCCCTCGTGCCAGACGTGCCAGAGCCCCCGGGCGGGCGAGCCCTCGCCCCGGACCCAGATGAGGCCGGACTTCTTGGTGGCCTCCTCGACGAGGGCGCGCTCAAGGAGCGGGTCAGCAGTCATGGGCGGCAGCCTACCGAGTGGCACCCGGCCGGGGATCTGACACAGGCTCTCAGAGCCAGCCGTTGCGCTTCAGGGTGCGGTGGATCGCGAAGCAGACGCCGCCGATGAGGGCGAGCACCATCGGGTAGCCGTACCGCCAGTGCAGCTCGGGCATGTGCTCGAAGTTCATGCCGTAGACACCGCAGACGGCCGTCGGCACGGCGATGATCGCCGCCCACGAGGTGATCTTGCGCATGTCCTCGTTCTGCGCGACGGCGGCCTGCGCGAGGTTGGCCTGGAGGATCGAGTTGAGCAGTTCGTCGAAGCCGATGACCTGCTCCTGGACGCGCGTGAGGTGGTCGGCGACGTCACGGAAGTACTTCTGGATGTCGGGGTCGACGAGCCGCATCGGCCGCTCGCTGAGCAGCAGCATCGGGCGGAGCAGCGGCGAGACGGCCCGCTTGAACTCCAGGACCTCGCGCTTGAGCTGGTAGATCCGCCCGGCGTCGACACCGCGCGAGCTGCCCTTGCCCTTGCTCGGCGCGGAGAACACCTCGCTCTCCACGTCGTCGATGTCGTCCTGCATGGCGTCGGCGACCGCGATGTAGCCGTCGACGACGTGGTCGGCGATGGTGTGCAGCACGGCGGAGGGGCCCTTGGCGAGCAGCTCGGGGTCCTCCTGGAGGCGGCGGCGCAGGGCGCGCAGCGAGCCGTGGCCGCCGTGCCGCACGGTGATGAAGAAGTCCCGGCCGGTGAAGCACATCACCTCGCCGGTCTCGACGACCTCGCTGGTGGCGGTGAGTTCGGTGTGCTCGACGTAGTGGATGGTCTTGAAGACGGTGAACAGCGTGTCGTCGTACCGCTCCAGCTTGGGCCGCTGGTGGGCGTGGACGGCGTCCTCGACGGCGAGCGGGTGGAGCCCGAACTCGGCGGCGATACCGGCGAATTCGGACTCGGTCGGCTCGTGCAGGCCGATCCAGGCGAAGCCGCCCTGACGGCGCACCTCCAGCATCGCCTCGTGCGGGCTGAGGATGTCGGCGCACTCCAGGCGCCGGCCGTCGCGGTAGACGGCGCAGTCGACGACGGCGGACGCGGCGTCGCGGGTCGCGTCATAGGTGTCGTACGACGCGGGGGAGGAAGGGTAGGAGGTGCCGTCCTTGCGCAGCGAGGGGCGGACGGCGGCACGAAGGTCACGGATCATCGACATGGGCAGGCTCCTTCGACGGAGGCCGCCTGCGACGGTTGGAACTGCCCGGAATGGGGACGTCCTGCGTGCGTGGTGTTTGGCACGTCCACAAAGCGGGGAGCACCGCACCGTTGCGGTGGCAGCTTCGCTACTGACACAGATCAGGAAACTCAGACAGATCAGGTGGGAACGAAGTGCTCTTCCGTCGCACACGGCACGAACAGTGCTCGTGGTGCGTGTGGGTGCGTGCGCAGCTACCGGGCTGCGTGATTCACCGGGCGGAAGAGCGGGTGGTACTGCACGGTCGACTTCGGTCCATTGCAGCCCCACCTCCTCCGGCCGGTCCCCCGTAAGGGAAGTCCCATGCGCCCTTCGCACCAGTGGCGCGAAGTCAGTGTCTGTCTGCAGGGCTTGAAAGCGACGCTTCTGCGTGCTGCCCTGAGCCAGCGGCCAACACTATCAGCCGACAGAAGTGTCAAGCCCCCGCTTTGCCCTTTACTAGCGAGTTCTATGCTCACGTCATGGCTGATGTTCTTGCGCTGGTCGAGGCCCGTCTCCGTACCGGCCTCGGCGAACCGGACGCGCGCGCCGCGGTGACCTTCCTCGGCACCGACCGCGTCGAGGTCCTGCGGTTCACGGACGGCGACGTGGTGCGCTACGCCACGCTCGGCATGTCCGCCCAGCCGATGACCGACCCCACCGCCGCCCTGGCGGACCCGGTCAAGGGCCCGCGCGCCGAGCTGGTCCTCTCGGTACGGGGAGGACTCGCCGACACCGACAAGGTGCTGCGGCCGCTTGCCGTCCTCGCCGCGTCACCGCAGGTCGAGGGCCTGGTCGTGGCGCCGGGCGCCTCGCTCGACGTGGGCGACCCGCTCTGGCCGGGCGCGCCGTTCACCTCGGTGCTCGTGGCGGAGTCCGGCGGGCTGGTCGAGGACCTCGACCTCGACGAACCCATGGAGCCCGTACGTTTCCTGCCGCTGCTCCCCATGACGCCGAACGAGGCGGCGTGGAAGCGGGTGCACGGCGCGGCGGCCTTGCAGGAGCGCTGGCTGAACGGCGGCACGGACCTGCGCGATCCGCTGCGCAAGTCCGTGTCCCTGGACTGAAGTGCCGCTGCCGAAAGGTCAGTCGGCGAAGACCGTGACGCTGTCCTCCGTCGCGTGCCGGGGCTCCAGTTCCTCGGCCTCGTGCGTGAGGGCGTTCCTGCGTACCCACACCACGACCGCGCCGAGCACCGCCGTCACGGCCGCGACCACGAACGGGATGTGGATGTTGCTCCACTCCTCGATCTTCGGCGCGAAGAACGGCGCGGCGGCGGCCGCGAACCAGCGCACGAAGTTGTAGCCGGCGCTGGCCACCGGGCGCGGCGCGTCGGAGACGCCGAGGGCGAGCTCGGTGTAGACGGTGTTGTTCACGCCGATGAACGCGCCGGACAGGATCGTGCAGACGACGGCGACCGTGTGGTTGCCGTAGCCGAGCACCAGCACGTCGGCGGCGAGCAGCACCAGTGAGCCGCCGAGCACCTGCAGCGAGCCGAACCGCGCCTGCAGCCGCGGCGCCACCAGTACGGAGAACACCGCGAGCAGCACGCCCCAGGCGAAGAAGACCGCGCCCGACCTGTACGGGGACATGTTCAGCACGAACGGCGTGAAGGCCAGCACGGTGAAGAACGTGTAGTTGTAGAAGAAGGCGGAGGCGGCCGCGGAGGCGAGCCCGCCGTGGCCGAGCGCCCTGAGCGGGTCGAGCAGCGACGTCTTCCTCGCGGGCCTCGGCTGCTCCTTGAGGAATGCCGTGATGCAGAGGAAGCCGACCGCCATCAGGGCCGCGGTGCCGAAGAAGGGGTAGCGCCAGCTGGCGTCGCCGAGCAGCGCGCCGACCAGGGGCCCGCACGCCATGCCGAGGCCGAGCGCCGACTCGTACAGCAGGATCGCGGCCGCGCTGCCGCCGGCCGCGGCGCCGACGATGACGGCGAGCGCGGTGGAGACGAAGAGCGCGTTACCGAGCCCCCAGCCCGCCCGGAACCCGACGAGCTCGCCGACCGAGCCCGAGGTGCCGGAGAGGCCGGCGAAGACCACCACGAGCGCGAGACCGAGCAGCAGGGTCTTCTTGCCGCCGATGCGGCTGGAGACGAAGCCGGTGACCAGCATGGCGACCGCGGTGATCAGGAAGTACGAGGTGAAGAGGAGGGAGACCTGGCCGGCGCTCGCGTCCAGGCCCTTGGCGATGGACGGCAGGATCGGGTCGACGAGGCCGATGCCCATGAAGGCCACGACGGACGCGCCGGCCGTGGCCCAGACGGCCTTCGGCTGCCGCAGGAGGCCGCCGGTCCCGGCGTCGAACGGGTCCCCTTCGGCGGGGCCCCCTGTGCTGCTGTGCATACAGCCGCTCCTTCGCTGATGTCGCTGGGTTCGTCGACGGTTCGTCGATGGTTCGTTGACGTATGCACATATTAAGTTAGGCAGGCTAAATGATGCAAGCTACATCTAGTTTCTCCTGGTGACAGGGCCACCGGACGGGTGATCGTCCTTGACGGGGCGGCGACCGGGGAGGACCGTTGGGCGACATGAGGGGCGAACCCAGTTGCCCGAAGTGTGGTGGCCGGGTCAGGGCTCCCGGTCTCTTTGCCGACTCCTGGCAGTGTGACGTGCACGGCACCGTGCATCCGCTGCAGCCCGTGATCCCACCCAGCGTCGAGGCCCTCCAGGTCGTGGTGCACCGGGCCCAGGTGCCGGTGTGGATGCCCTGGCCGCTGCCGGTCGGCTGGCTGTACACGGGTGTGGGCTGTGCGGGCGACGACCGCAGCGGCGGCCGTGCGACGGCCGTGGCCTGCTCGGGCCCCGCGCCGCTCGGCGGCGTCGGCGAGCTCGTGCTCGTCGCCGAGGAACTGGGCGTCGGCCTCGGCGCGCGGTATGCGGGCATCGAAGGGCCCGACCCGGGACCGCACATGAGCGTCGAGAAGCCACCGCAGACCAAGGTCCTCGCCGCAGGCCGGCCGACGCCGATGTGGCATGTGTCGGGGACACCGGACGACCGCGCCGTCTTCGCAGGTGAGGCACGTGGCCTGTGGCTGTGGGCCATCGCGTGGCCGGCCCAGTCGGGCCTCCTGATGTACGACGAGCTGGTCCTCACGGACCTGCGGGACGCGGGCGCGGAGGTGGACCTGCTGCCGTGCGGGGCGCTGTCGCCGCGGCTGCTCATGGCGTGAGCGGCGTCGTCACGGCTGGTGCGCGCGGGCCCCGGCAGGGAGCGGTGCGTACGGGCCCGTGGCGCGGTCGTGCCGCTGCCCTCCCGGCGTGAGCGATGCCTCGTTCGGGGCGGCCGGAGCGGCGTCGCGTTCCCGTTATCCTTGAGCGTCCCCCTCAGCCGCCTGTCAGAGCACTGGAGCCAGCGTCGTGCGCATCGATCTGCACACCCACTCCACTGCGTCCGACGGCACGGACACCCCGGCCGAGCTGGTCCGCAACGCGGCCGCCGCCGGTCTCGACGTCGTCGCGCTGACCGACCACGACACCACCCGGGGCCACGCGGAGGCGAAGCGGGCCCTGCGCGAGCTGCCGGCCGGGCCGACCCTCGTGACCGGCGCCGAACTCTCCTGCCGCCTCGACGGCATGGGCCTGCACATGCTCGCCTACCTCTTCGACCCCGATGAGCCGGAGCTCGCCCGCGAGCGCGAGCTGGTCCGCGACGACCGGGTCCCGCGCGCGAAGACGATGATCGGCAAGCTGCAGGAGCTGGGCGTGCCGGTGACCTGGGAGCAGGTCGCACGGATCGCGGGCGAAGGATCGGTCGGCCGCCCGCACATCGCCGAGGCGCTCGTCGAGCTCGGCGTCGTGCCGACCGTCTCCGACGCCTTCACGCCCGAGTGGCTCGCCGACGGCGGCCGCGGCTACGCCGAGAAGCACGAGCTCGACCCCTTCGACGCGATCCGCCTGGTCAAGGCGGCCGGTGGCGTCACCGTGTTCGCGCACCCCGGCGCCGCCAAGCGCGGCAGGACGGTGTCCGAGACCGCGATAGCCGAACTCGCGGCGGCCGGCCTCGACGGCATCGAGGTCGACCACATGGACCACACTCCCGAGACCCGTACCCGGCTGCGTGGACTCGCCGGGGAACTCGGCCTCCTCGTCACCGGCTCCAGCGACTACCACGGCAGCCGCAAGACGTGCGTGCTCGGGGAGTACACCACCGACCCCGAGATCTACGGCGAGATCACGCGCCGGGCGACGGGGGCGTTCCCCGTGCCGGGGGCGGGCGGAACCCCGGCGGCGTAACGGCTCGCACGGGCCGCGCGGCCAACACCGCTCACGCGGTCCCCTCTGTACCGGCCGCCCGCCACCACACCGCGCCGCGTCGCGCCGCATGGCTTTGCTTCGCGCCGCAGCTCACTCCGCTCCATCACTTCACCGCATCCACCGCCCCTGACGGCGGCCACCGCGCCCCGCGCCCGGTGCCGCCCGTTCGGCGCGGCTCCTTCGTACGACTCTCTGCAAGGCCATCACTGTGTTCGACGTCGCCGTCTTCGGATCCCTCTTTCTCACGCTTTTCGTGATTATGGACCCTCCTGGGATCACCCCGATCTTCCTCGGTCTCACCGCGGGCCGCCCCGTCAAGGTGCAGCAGCGGATGGCCTTCCAGGCCGTGTGCGTCGCCTTCGGCGTCATCTCGGTCTTCGGCCTCGTGGGCCACCAGATCCTCAACTACCTGCACGTCTCCGTCCCCGCGCTGATGATCGCGGGCGGGCTGCTGCTGCTCCTCATCGCGCTCGACCTGCTCACCGGCAAGACGGACGAGCCGAAGCAGACCAAGGACGTCAATGTGGCGCTGGTGCCGCTCGGCATGCCGCTGCTCGCCGGGCCCGGCGCGATCGTCTCGGTCATCCTCGCCGTCCAGGACGCCGACAGCGTCGGTACGCAAGTCTCCGTCTGGGCGGCGATCGTGGTGATGCACGTGGTGCTGTGGCTGGTGATGCGGTACTCGCTGCTGATCATCCGCGTCATCAAGGACGGCGGCGTGGTCCTCGTGACCCGGCTCGCGGGCATGATGCTCTCCGCCATCGCGGTGCAGCAGATCATCAACGGCGTCACACAGGTCATCCAGGGCACCTGAAGCTCCTGGAAGGCGCCTGACGGCACCTGCACGGTGGTGCACCCGTCCTTGGACGCACGAAGGGCCCCCGTACGGATTCCGTACGGGGGCCCTGCGACGTCTGCGTTATGAGGCCGAGGTGTCGGCCGGGCGGATGTAGATGCGCTGGCCGATCGCTGCGGCCTGCTGCACGATCCGGTTGACGGAGGCGGCGTCTACGACGGTGCTGTCCACGGCCGAGCCATCGACGTCGTCGAGTCGCATGATTTCGAAGCGCATAGGGGCTTCTCCCTTCGTCTGGTCATCCTCCTGCAAGGAGAACTGCTGTGTGTTGCTGGTGTTGCTGCGGTGTTCCTGATGGGTACAACGAGTTGTCCCGTGCAAACATTCCCTACGCTAAGGAAATTTTTCGAGAACCTAATTACCTGTGAGTAGCGAGACCAGTTGTGTTCGCTGTGTGACCGGCGGGAGACTGGTGACGATATGAACGACGCCTACCCCAACGCGGCCGACATCACCGCTCAGCTGGACCGCGCCAACAGCCTGCTCGAACGGGTGCTCGCCGAGGTGGCGAAGACTCCGTCCACGCACGCGATCTTCGTCGACGCCGGATACCTGTACGCGGCCGCGGGCCGGCTCGCGGCCGGGACCGAGGACCGGCGCGCCTTCGACCTCGACGCGGAAGGCCTCATCGACGCGCTCATCGACAAGGCCCGGACGATCTTCGCGGACAGCCGTCTGCTGCGCGTCTACTGGTACGACGGTGCGAGGCGCCGCATCCACACGAACGAGCAGCAGTCGATCGCCGAGCTGCCCGACGTCAAGGTCAGGCTCGGCAACCTCAACGCCAACAACCAGCAGAAGGGCGTCGACTCGCTGATCCGCAGCGACCTGGAGTCACTGGCCAGGCACCGCGCCATCAGCGACGCGGCGCTGATCGGCGGCGACGAGGACCTCGTCTCGGCGGTCGAGGCGGCGCAGGGGTACGGCGCGCGGGTCCACCTGTGGGGCATCGAGGCGCCCGACGGCCGCAACCAGGCGGAGGCGCTGCTGTGGGAGGTCGACAGCCAGCGCACGTTCGACCTCGACTTCTTCAAGCCGTACGTCACGCGGCGCTCCGTCACGGCGTACGAGGCGGGCGCCACCGCGCACCGCCCCACCCGCGAGGAGGTCCGCTTCGTCGGCGCGCAGATCGCCGCGAAGTGGCTCGCGGCGCGGGGGCGCGAGGCACTGGTGGGCCTGCTGCCCGGCCATCCGTACCTGCCCGGCTCCGTGGACCAGGATCTCCTGGTGGAGGCGGAACGGCTGCTCCAGTACTCGCTGCGCGGCCAGGCGGACCTGCGCCGGGCACTGCGGGACGGCTTCTGGGATCACCTGCAGGCGCAGTACTGAGGACGTCGTACCGCGCCGGTCAGCGCGCGAGTCAGTGGCGGTTCCAGAAGTCGATCAGAGCCGCCGCCGTCTCCGCGGGGCGGTCGGTGTTCGGGGAGTGCTCGGCGCCGTGGATCACCGTGCGACGGGCGTGCAGGCGGTCCGCCATGTCGTCCAGGAGCGGCACGGGCCAGGTGTCGTCGCGCTCGCCCGACACCACGTGCTTGGGCAGGGGCAGGGCGGCGAGCTCGGCGACACGGTCCGGTTCGGTGCGGAGCTGCCTGCCGGTGGCGATCAGCTGGGCCGGAGCGTGCAGCAGCCAGCGGGCGCGCAGCGCCTCGTCGTCGCTCTCGGCGGCGCCGGTCTGTACGGCAGGGGCGTCCCGCGTGGATCGTGCGTCTTGTGCGTCCGGCGTGGCCTGTGCGTCTTGTGCGTCCTGCGGGGGCGGCGGCTCCATGGCCTGCATCGCCTGCCACACCTCGTCCATCGACAGCGCCGCGAGGGCGTCGGCCAGCATCGTGACGCGGGTCTGCTGGGCAGGGGCGACGGCGGCGGGGCCCGAGGACATCAGGGTGAGGGTGGCGAAGGCGCCGGGGTCCAGGAGCACGGCGGCGCGGGCGATCTGACCGCCGAGGGAGTGACCGAGGAGGTGGGGCCGGAGGGGTGACGGCTCCCCGGCCGCTCCTTGCACTCCCGCCGCGCCCTTCTCCAGAGCCGCCGCCTGGGCCAGGACGTCACGGGCCAACTCGGTCTGTGCGTACGCCGACTCGTCGTCGGGACCCGCGGTCTCGTACTGGCCGCGGCCGTCCACGGACACCGCCCGGTAGCCCGCGGCCGCCAATGGCTCAAGGAGGGCGATGAAGTCCTCCTTGCTGCCGGTGAAGCCGGGGATCAGGAGAACGGTCCCCCTGCGCCGGACGCCTCGCGCCGGAGCAGCGTCGAGGACGGCGAAGTCCCCGCGCGCGGTACGAAGGGTGTGCGCGGTCGCGCACGGGGGCGGGACGAAGGTCGGGGGCCTGCTCATGAGCCGAGGCTAACGGGTCGGGTGGGGGCGGTGACGGCGTGGTGGGGCAGGGCGAGCAGGGTGGGGCGATAGGGCCGTCAGGAACTCGTGCCCGAACCGGCCCGTGGTGGGTGTCACGCGCGAAGGCCCGCCCCCGGGCGGAGGCGGGCCTTCGGTGCGGCGGATCCGTGCGGACCGGGGGAGAGGTGACCGGTGGGTCAGCTCTCCGGGGTCTCCACCGGCTCGGCCTTCTTGCGCGTGCGACGACGCGGCGCCGGAGCGGCGGCCTCGGCCTCGGTCGTCTCCACCGGGGCGGCGGCAACCTTGCGCGTACGACGACGGGGCTTGGCCTCGTCCGTCGCCTGCGCCGGGATCTCCGCCTCGACGGCCTCGACGGCCTTGGCCGCGGTCTTGCGGGTGCGGCGCTTGGGCTTGTCGGCCTCGGCTTCGGCGTCGGGCGTGGTGGCCTCGGGGGTCGCGGCGTCGGCGACCTTCTCGGCGACCTTGCGCGTACGGCGCTTCGGCTTCTCGGCAGCGGGTGCCTCGGCGACGGGCGCCTCGGCCTCCGGGGCGGCTGCCTCGGCGACCTTCTCCGCCACCTTGCGGGTGCGGCGCTTCGGCTTCTCCGCCGCGGGCGCCTCGACGGCCTCGACCGTCTCCGGGGTGCCCTCGGCCGTGGCGACCGCGGTCTCGGCGGCCTGTGCCGTCTTGCGGGTGCGGCGGCGCGGCTTGGTGGCCGGAGCCTCCGCCTCGGCCACCGGAGCGGCCTCGGGCGCCGTGACCTCGACAGCGGCGGTCTCGGCCGCCTTCTCCGCGGTCTGTGCCGTCTTGCGGGTGCGGCGGCGCGGCTTCGTGACCGGGGCCTCCACCTCCTCGACGGCGGGGACGGCGGCAGGCGCGGGGATCTCCGCCTCGACGACCGTCGTGGTCCCGGCCGTGGCCACGGCCTCCGACGCCGCGCCGGAACGCGTCCGACGACGGCGACGCGGGGTGCGCGGCTCGGTCGCCTCGGCGACGGCCGGAGCGACCGGAGCGGCCTCGGCCACCGGAGCGGCGGCCTCGGTCACCGCGGTGGCCTGAGCCGTCGTGGCGGTGTCGAGCGGGCTGCCGGCCCGCGTGCGACGGCGACGACGCGGCGTACGGGCGGGACGCTCGCGCTCGGCGGGCGCGGACTCGGGGGCGGAACCGGCACGGTCACGGCCACCGCGGTCACGGTCGCGACCGCCACGGTCCTGACCGCGGTCCCGGTCATGGCCACGGTCCCGGTCCTGGCCACGACCGCCGGAGCGGCCACCGCGGCCACGCCCACCGGTCTCGCCGAGGTCCTCGACCTCTTCCGCGCCCAGACCCGCACGGGTCCGCTCGGCGCGCGGCAGCACACCCTTGGTGCCCGCCGGGATGTTCAGCTCCTCGTACAGGTGAGGAGAGCTGGAGTACGTCTCGACCGGGTCGTTGAAGCCCAGGTCGAGGGCCTTGTTGATCAGCTGCCAGCGCGGGATGTCGTCCCAGTCGACCAGCGTGATCGCGATGCCCTTGGCGCCCGCGCGGCCGGTGCGGCCGATGCGGTGCAGGTAGGTCTTCTCGTCCTCGGGGGACTGGTAGTTGATGACGTGCGTCACGCCGCCGACGTCGATGCCGCGCGCGGCGACGTCCGTGCAGACGAGCACGTCGACCTTGCCGTTGCGGAACGCGCGCAGCGCCTGCTCGCGCGCGCCCTGGCCGAGGTCGCCGTGGACCGCGCCCGAGGCGAAGCCGCGCTTCTCGAGCTGCTCGGCGATGTCGGCGGCGGTCCGCTTCGTCCGGCAGAAGATCATGGCGAGTCCGCGGCCCTCGGCCTGCAGGATGCGCGAGACCATCTCGGGCTTGTCCATGTTGTGCGCGCGGTACACGTGCTGCTTGGTGTTCGCGACGGTCTGGCCCTCGTCGTCCGGCGCGGTGGCGCGGATATGCGTGGGCTGCGACATGTAGCGACGGGCCAGGCCGATGACGGCGCCCGGCATGGTCGCCGAGAACAGCATCGTCTGGCGCTTCGCCGGAAGCATGTTGATGATCTTCTCGACGTCGGGCAGGAAGCCCAGGTCGAGCATCTCGTCGGCCTCGTCGAGGACCAGGCACTTGACGTGCTTGAGGTCGAGCTTGCGCTGTCCGGCGAGGTCGAGCAGGCGGCCCGGGGTGCCGACGACGATGTCGATGCCCTTCTTGAGGGCCTCGACCTGCGGCTCGTAGGCCCGGCCGCCGTATATGGCGAGGACGCGGACGTTACGCGCCTTGCCGGCGGTCAGGAGGTCGTTCGTCACCTGCTGGCAGAGCTCGCGGGTGGGGACGACGATGAGCGCCTGCGGGGCGTCGGTCAGCTGTCCGGGCTCGGCCCGGCCCGCCTCGACGTCCGCGGGGACGGTGACGCGCTCCAGGAGCGGGAGGCCGAAGCCGAGCGTCTTGCCGGTGCCGGTCTTGGCCTGGCCGATGACGTCCGAGCCCGAAAGGGCGACGGGGAGTGTCATCTCCTGGATGGGGAAAGGGCTGATGATGCCGACGGCCTCAAGGGCCTCGGCCGTCTCGGGAAGAATCCCGAGCTCTCGGAAAGTCGTAGTCAGGGCTATGCCTCTTCTGTGAGACGCGGCGTGAGGCGAACGCTGGGGGTCGTGACCGTGCCACTACCGCCGGCCGCTGTGGGGCGTGCCGGGGGCGCGGGACCACTGCCTGCGCTCGAGCGCTCTTACCGCTGAGGTTCCCCCCTCATGCCGCACGCATCTGCGCGTAGGGCTCGGAGGGCTGTCGGGTCGGAGCCGATCGTGCCACCGACCGGGCATCCTCATTCGTACGGCCCGTCGAATGTCCAGCGGGCGCATTACCACTGTACCGCTAAATCTCGCATGTGTGTCCGGCGAATTGGTCACATGGCCGTCGTCACACTCACTGACCAGGGCCTTACGCCTTCCTGCAAGCGGGCTATTGTGCGCTTCATGGAGACGCCTGACACCTCTGCCGAATCCGCCCCCGAACCCACCGGAGTCGCCGCCCAGGACTGGGCGAAAGCCTCTGCCGAGCCCCACTACCGCGCGGCGGTGGTGGACCTGCTCGGCGCGCTCGCCTACGGGGAACTCGCGGCGTTCGAACGCCTCGCGGAGGACGCGAAGCTGGCGCCCACGCTCGGCGACAAGGCGGAGCTCGCGAAGATGGCGTCGGCGGAGTTCCATCACTTCGAGCAGCTCAGGGACCGGCTTTCGGCGATCGGCGCGGAGCCGACGGAGGCGATGGAGCCGTTCGTCGCCGCGCTCGACGGCTTCCACCGCCAGACCGCGCCGTCCGACTGGCTGGAGGGCCTGGTCAAGGCGTACGTCGGTGACTCGATCGCCAGTGACTTCTACCGCGAGGTCGCGGCGCGCCTCGACGGCGACACCCGCGCCCTGGTGCTCGGGGTGCTCGACGACACCGGGCACGCGAGCTTCGCCGTGGAGAAGGTGCGCGCCGCGATCGACGCGGATCCGCGGGTGGGCGGGCGGCTCGCGCTGTGGGCCCGCCGGCTGATGGGCGAGGCGCTCTCGCAGTCGCAGCGGGTGGTCGCCGACCGGGACGCGCTGTCGACCATGCTGGTCGGGGGCGTGGCGGACGGGTTCGACCTCGCCGAGGTCGGGCGGATGTTCTCGCGGATCACTGAGGCGCACACGAAGCGGATGGCGGCGTTGGGCCTCGCGGCCTAGCGGAGCGGTGCGGGTGGCTTTTGGCCTCCGGGTCCGCTGTGGCCGGTCGCGCAGTTCCCCGTGCCCCTGGCGCCGCTGAGGGTTACGCCGTCGCCGAGTGGCGCAGTCTGGTGCCGGTGGGGCGGATCAGGAGGGACAGCAGGGCCGCCGAGACGGCCAGTGCTCCTGTGAGGGTCGCGGGGGCGTGGCCGGAGCCGAGCGCCATGTGGGTGATGAAGGCGCCGATGAGTGCGCCGACGGGGCCCGTGGACAGGACCAGGCTGCGCGCGGGCAGGCGGTGCCCGAAGCGGTGCGCGGTGGCCCAGGCCAGGGCGAGGCCGAGCAGTGTGGAGCCGAGTGCTTCCAGAATCACGGTGGTGCCCTCCCTTGCGGCCAGGTGCAAATCGGTCGTAGCCGGTCTACCCCAGGCGGCCGGAATGCAACCCTCCATGATCGGGTGGCGTCGACATCTCCTCGTACAACACAGCGGAACGGCCCGGTGGTTGAGACCACCGGGCCGTTCCGCATATCAACGCATATCCGCCGGGAGCGTCCCGCAGGACGCCCGGCAGCGTCCTACAGGGCGCTGAAGCCCACCTTGCGCGTAGTCGGCTCGCCGAGCTCGACGTACGCGAGGCGGTCGGCCGGAACCAGGACCTTGCGGCCGTGGTCGTCCACGAGGCTCAGCAGCGGCGACTTGCCGGTCAGCGCCTCGGACACCGCGTGCTCGACTTCCTCGGCGCTCTGGCCGCTCTCCAGCACGATCTCGCGGGGCGCGTACTGCACGCCGATCTTGACCTCCACGGCTTTGTCCCTCCGACGGTCAGTCTGTGCGCGGCCGTCCGCGCCGTACCCAGCACACATTAGCCCGGTGAGGGGACGGGGACGGCCGCGGCCGTGCACGCCGGTAGCGAACACGGGACGGGAACAGACCGCGCGGGTCGGAGCCCGTGCTCTCAGAGCTTGTGTCATATCCCCGGTCGGATCAGTGGGCGTCGTCTGGTGCGTGCGATCGCAAGGCGCCGGGAAGCCCTCGTAGCGGAGCTACTAGGGCTTTTCGGCAACGCGGCGAGCGTGCGTGCCAGGCGGCGACCACCCGGCCGGGGATATGACACAGGCTCTTAGTGGCCTTCCGTGCCGTGCAGCGGGAAGCCCGCGATACCGCGCCAGGCGAGCGACGTGAGCAGTTCCACCGCCTTGTCGCGCGGCACGGTGCTGCGGCTGGCCAGCCAGTACCGGGCGACCACCTGCGAATACCCGCCGAGGCCCACGGCGAGGAGCATCGCCTCGTCCCGCGGCAGGCCGGTGTCCTCGGCGATGACCTCGCAGATCGCCTCGGCGCACTGGAGGGTGACGCGGTCCACGCGCTCGCGCACCGCCGCCTCGTTCGTCAGGTCCGACTCGAAGACCAGCCGGAAGGCGCCGCCCTCGTTCTCCACGTACGCGAAGTAGGCGTCCATCGTCGCGGCGACGCGGAGCTTGTTGTCCGTGGTGGACGCCAGCGCCGTGCGCACGGACTGCAGCAGTGACTCGCAGTGCTGGTCGAGCAGGGCCAGGTAGAGGTCGAGCTTGCCCGGGAAGTGCTGGTAGAGCACGGGCTTGCTGACGCCGGCGCGCTCGGCGATGTCGTCCATCGCCGCCGCGTGGTAGCCCTGCGCGACGAACACTTCCTGTGCCGCCCCGAGGAGCTGGTTGCGTCGGGCACGGCGCGGCAGCCGTGTGCCGCGCGGGCGTGCCGCCTCTGTCTGCTCGATGGCTGTCACGCCGCCTCCCAAATCGTCCGGTGTGCGGTGAGCGCCGCGCCGCCATCGTACTTTTCGGTAACTGTGATGTGCGCGGTGCGAGCGCAGAATTTCACGGACTGGACGACCACAGAAGGGCCGCGCAGCGGTGCGTAGCAGGGCAAACACGGGCAGCTGCCCGTACGCGGCCGCCGGCTTACCCGTCGGCTTCCGCGCCGGTTGGCCGACCGGGCCCTCTCGGTGAGTCGTCTCGGTGAGTCCTAGCGGTAGTCGTCCTCGTCCAGGTTGACGACGCGCGCCTGTTCCGCCAGGTCGCCTTCGCTGGCGACGGCCGGGTCGGCCTCCTCCAGGGGGTCGTCCCTGCTGGGTGTCAGGTCCGCCTGCTGCTCGGCCGCGTCCGCCTCCGGCGCCTCCACGTCGGCCACGGGCCCGGTCTCTGCCGTCTCGAAGGTGTCGGGATCGGTCGGGTCGACACTCATGTGCTGGCTCTCTTCCCTTGCGGTACTCGGTGGTCCTGGGGGTGCGAGTGCCCGCCTCGCCCTCCTTCCATGACTCTTTCCGTCCGCTCTTTCGAGCGTAGAAGAGACCCGGACGAGGCGCTACGCGATCTGTGTGCATTCTGTGACAGCGAACAGGTGAACTACCGCGTGATCGTCTCGTAACATTGCCGCATGTCTTCGACCGACTTGCCGAACCTACTGGCCGCCGCCGCGCCCAAGCCGGGTGCCGTGGCGGTCGCGGAGGGGGAGCGGCTCGACTCGGTCGGTCTGCCCGGGCTCTCGCTGACCGTGCGTTCCCGGCCCCCGGCCCGCCCCGGCCTGCCGCCCGCGCTGTTCGTGCACGGGCTCGGCGGCTCCTCGCAGAACTGGTCGGCCCTGATGCCGCGGCTCGAGGACGTCGTCGACTGCGAGGCGCTCGACCTGCCCGGGTTCGGGGATTCCCCGCCGCCGGACGACGGCGACTACTCCATCACCGGGCACGCCCGCGCGGTCATCCGCTACCTCGACGCGCGCGAGCGCGGCCCCGTCCACCTCGTCGGGAACTCACTGGGCGGCGCCATCACCACGCGCGTCGCCGCGGTCCGCCCCGACCTGGTCCGCACCCTGACGCTCGTCTCGCCCGCCCTGCCCGAGCTGCGGGTGCAGCGCACGGCGTTGCCGACCGGACTGCTTGCGGTGCCGGGCGTCGCCGCCCTCTTCACCCGGCTCACCAGGGAGTGGACGGCGGAGCAGCGGGTGCGTGGCGTCCTCGGCCTCTGCTACGGCGACCCGGGCAGGGTGACGCCGGAAGGTTTCGGCGCCGCGGTGAGGGAAATGGAGCGCAGGCTCCAGCTCCCCTATTTCTGGGACGCCATGGCCCGCTCGGCGCGCGGCGTCGTCAACGCGTACACGCTGGGTGGCCAGCACGGACTCTGGCGGCAGGCCGAGCGGGTGCTCGCGCCGACCCTGCTGGTCTACGGCGGGCGCGATCTGCTCGTCTCCTTCCGCATGGCCCGCAGGGCTGCCGCCGCGTTCCGCGACTCGCGGCTGCTCACGCTGCCCGACGCGGGGCACGTGGCGATGATGGAGTACCCCGAGACCGTGGCGACAGCTTTTCGTGAACTCCTCGTCGACGCGGGCGAGTTGAGTGACGTGCGCCATGGCGCCTCGCGCGCGGGTTCGGGGAGCTGAGGCGGGGCGTGGGACGTCACAGCCGCCGCGGTCCGGCAGACACGACTGACAACGACAGCACCTCGGGTGACCACAGCGGGGCTTCGGATGACCACATCAGAGCCTCGGGCATGCCCACGTCGCCCGGCGTGGGCCCGCAGGCCGGGGCGGGCAGCGGGCGGCGCAGGCGGGCCCCCGGGGCCGACGGCGCGCCCGCGGACAGCACGCCCGCGGACAGCACGCCCGCGGACAGCACGCCCGCGGACAGCACGCCCGCGCACGGCATGCCCCGGGCGACGCCGCCGCACGGGATCCCGCACGTCCGTGGCGGGCACCCCGAGCAGCGTGAGTCCGGCGTACCCGGGCCCCGCCAGGACTACGTCGCCGCCTTCCCCGACGATCTCCCCGAGGGCTTCACCCCGGCCGCGCCGACCGCGGCCACGCCCAAGCCGGACACCCCGATTCCGGGCACCCCGGCTCCGGCCACCCCGACTCCGGGCGTGCCGAATCAGGCCGCAGCCCCGCAGCCCGCGTCCCCGCAGCCCGGCGCGCAGCCGTCCCGCCCCCGCGACCCGTACGCCTCCGTCACCGAGTGGGACGGCGGCGACTTCTCCGGCGGTGACGGGCCCGGATCGGCGGGCGACGGCAAGAAGGGCGGTCGCGGTCGCCGCCGTGCCTTCGCCGGTATCGCGGCCGTCGCCGTGACCACCGTGCTGGTGGCCGTCGTGTCGGGCCAGTTCGCCGACAGGGCGAAGGACTCGGACACGGGTACCAAGGCGGCCCCGGGCGGCGCGCGTGACACCGAGGACCCGGCCTCCCGCTCGGACCGCCGGCCGACGCCGGCCGAGGAGCGGAAGGCGGCCCCGGAGACGTACGAGCAGAAGATGGCCAAGACGGTCCCGATGGATCCGAAGCTCAAGGCGTCCGGCGACTTCGAGGTGGTGTCCGGGTTCGCCAAGGCTCCCGGCAGGGGGCAGCGGCTCCGCTACCGCGTCGACATCGAGAAGGGGCTCGGTCTGGACGGCGAGCTCTTCGCGCAGGCCGCCCAGAAGACACTGAACGACGACCGGAGCTGGGCCCACGGCGGCGCCCGTACTTTCGAGCGCATTTCGTCGGGGCACCCCGATTTCGTCCTGACGCTGGCGAGCCCGGGGACGACCGCGGCCTGGTGCGCGAAATCCGGTCTGGACACCACCCAGGACAACGTTTCGTGCGATTCCGCGGCGACGGACCGCGTGATGATCAACGCCTATCGGTGGGCGCAGGGTGCCAAGACCTACGGTGACGCGGTCAAGAAGAAATTCGGCAGCGCCATTTACCCCTACCGCCAGATGCTCCTCAATCACGAGGTCGGACACCGGCTCGGCCACAATCACACGGACTGCACCAAGGACGGTGCCCTCGCCCCCGTCATGCAGCAGCAGACGAAGTTCCTCGAGCACGACGGCATCAAGTGCAAGGCCAACCCCTGGGTGTTCCCCAAGAGTTGAGGCGGGGCGCCCTCGCGGGGAGGGGCGCCGCTTTGACATCTGTCGGAAGTTCGTTCATATTTCTCCGCATGTCGAACCAGCACGCCCCGTCGAGCGCCGCCATTGAGCTGGCGCTGTTCGGCGTGACCGCGCTCTGCGTGGCCGACATTCACTGTTGCTGACGCCCGCCCCGGCGAGTGCGTCGCTCTTTCCCAGCTGTTCAGGACCCGGTCGTCCCGCAATCCCTTTCGGCCGTCCGTAACCCGGTTCAGCTGTTTCCACGCCGCCTTATGTGCCGCGTCTCCGCGCCTTCTCCCGGGGCGAGCTCCGCTCGGTCTCTGCTCGATTCCCATTGCTCCGCTGCCCTTCGCGCAGCGCCCCCGAGAGGTCTTTCCCCGATGCGCCAAACGTCCGTCATAGCCCGCCGCGTGGCAGCGGCATCCGTCAGCCTGGTCCTGGCCTCGGGCGCCGTCGCCTGCGCGGGCCCGAAGGACAGCGGCGCCGGGAGCGGCGACGGCAAGCCCGCCGAGGGCGGCACGCTCACCGTCCTCAACCGCGTTCCGCAGACCGACTTCGACCCCGCGCGGCAGTACACCTCCGGCGGCGGCAACGTGCCGAGCCTCGTCTTCCGCACGCTGACCACCCGTAACCGCGAGGACGGCGCCAAGGGCGCGGAGGTCGTCCCGGACCTCGCCACGGACCTGGGCAAGCCGAGCAAGGACGCCACCGTGTGGACGTACACCCTGAAGAAGGGCGTCAAGTACGAGGACGGCTCGGCGATCACCTCGGCGGACGTGAAGTACGGCATCGAGCGGTCCTTCGCCGCCGAACTCAGCGGCGGCGCGCCCTACTTGCGGGACTGGCTCATCGGCGGGGACAAGTACCAGGGGCCGTACAAAGACAAGAGCGGCAAAGGGCTCGCGTCCATCGAGACGCCCGACGAGCGGACCATCGTCTTCCACCTGAACAAGCCCGAGGGCGAATTCCCCTACCTCGCGACCCAGACGCAGTTCACGCCCGTCCCGAAGAGCAAGGACAAGGGCACGAAGTACGAGGAGCACCCCGTCTCGTCCGGGCCCTACAAGGTCGTCAAGAACGAGAACGACGGCGAGCGGCTGCGCCTGGAGCGCAACCCGCACTGGTCCGCGAAGACCGATCCGGAGCGCAAGGCCTACCCGGACGTCATCGACGTACGCTCCGGGCTCGACTCGTCCGTCATCAACCAGCGGCTCTCCGCGAGCCAGGGTGCCGACGCCGCCGCCGTCACCACCGACACCAACCTCGGCCCCGCCGAACTCGCCAAGGTCACCGGCGACAAGGAGCTGGCCTCGCACGTCGGCACCGGCCACTTCGGTTACACGAACTACCTCGCCTTCAACCCGCAGGTGAAGCCGTTCGACGACCCGAAGGTCCGCCAGGCCATCTCCTACGCCGTGGACCGCTCCTCCGTCGTCAACGCCGCGGGCGGCTCCTCCCTCGCCGAGCCCGCCACCACGCACCTGCCGAACCAGAAATCATTCGGATACACGAAGTACGACCACTTCCCGGCGGGCCCGTCCGGCAACCCGGAGAAGGCCAAGGAGCTCCTGAAGGAAGCCGGTCACAAGGACGGGCTGACCATCACGCTCACGCATTCCAACGCCAAGGACTTCGAGACGAGCCCCGAGATCGCGACCGCGATCCAGGACTCCCTGAAGAAGGCCGGCATCACCGTCAAGCTCCAGGGCCTCGAGGACAACGACTACAAGGACAAGACCCACAGCGCCAAGGACGAGCCCGGCCTCTTCCTCGCCCACTGGGGCGCCGACTGGCCCTCCGGCGGCCCCTTCCTCGCCCCGATCTTCGACGGTCGGCAGATCGTGAAGGACGGCGCCAACTTCAACACCGGCTTCCTCGACGACAAGTCCGTCAACGACGAGATCGACGAGATCAACAAGCTGACCGACCTGAAGGCCGCCGCCGAGCGGTGGGGCGCACTCGACAAGAAGGTCGGCGAGAAGGCGCTGACCGTGCCGCTCTTCCACCCGGTCTACAAGCGCCTGTACGGCAAGGACGTCAAGAATGTCGTCATCAGCGACTGGACCGGTGTGCTCGACGTCTCGCAGGTCGCGGTGGAGTCGAAGTGATCGCAGGTTCGCGCTTCTGGGGGCGGCTGCGCGAGCAGCGCGCCGCCCTCGTCGCGGCGGGCGTCGTCGCGCTGCTCGTCGTCGTGGCGCTCGCCGCGCCGCTGCTCACCGCCCTGGAGGGGCAGGACCCCACCGCGTACCACCCGGACCTCATCGACTCGGCGCGCGGCGGCGTGCCGGTCGGCCCGCTCGGCGGGATCAGCGCCGAGCACTGGCTCGGCGTCGAGCCGCAGACCGGCCGCGACCTCTTCGCGCGCCTGGTGTACGGGGCACGGGTCTCGCTCGGCGTCGCGCTCGCCGCGACCCTCGTGCAGGTCATTGTCGGTGTGGCGGTCGGGATGGCCGCCGGGTTCGGCAACCGCTGGGTCGACCAGGTGCTCAGCAGGGCCACCGACGTCATCGTGGCCCTGCCGCTCATGGTCTTCGCACTCGCGCTGATGGCGGTCGTGCCCAGCGGATTTCCGCGGCCCATGCTCGTCGCCCTCGTCATCGGGCTCATCGCCTGGGGCAGCCTGGCCAAGATCGTGCGGGCGCAGACCATCACGCTCAAGGAGCTCGACCACGTGGCCGCCGCGCGGCTCAGCGGCTGGGGCTCCGTGCGGATCGCCCGCCGCGAACTGCTGCCCGCCCTCGCCGCGCCCGTCATCACCTACGCCGCGCTGCTCGTCCCCACCAACATCACCGTCGAGGCCGCGCTCTCCTTCCTCGGCGTGGGCGTGAAACCGCCCACCGCGTCATGGGGCCAGATGCTCACGTCCGCCGACGTCTGGTACCAGGCGGCGCCGCAGTACCTGCTGTACCCGGCGGGCGCGCTGTTCGTGACCGTGTTCGCCCTCACCGTCCTCGGCGACGGCGTGCGCACGGCGCTCGACCCGCGGGCCACGTCGCGGCTGCGGATCGGCGCCGGCCGGAAGCAGGAGGCCCGCGCATGACCGGCCTCCCCGGATTCCTGCTGCGGCGCCTCATCGGCGTCGTCGTCACGCTCCTCGCCCTCTCCGTCATCGTCTACGCGGTCTTCTACACCGCTCCGGGCGACGTCGCCCAGATCACCTGCGGCCCGCGCTGCTCACCCGCCCAGGTCCAGCAGGTCGCCGAGCAGCTGCGGCTCGACGATCCGCTGTACGTCCGCTACTGGGACTTCCTGCAAGGAATCGTCGTCGGCCAGGACTACTCGACGGGCACCGGCACCGAACACTGCTCCGCACCCTGCCTCGGGATCTCCTACCAGAGCGACCAGCAGGTCACCACGCTGATCACGACGAAGCTGCCGGTCACCGGGTCGCTCGCGCTGGGCGCGATGGTGCTGTGGCTCCTCCTGGGGGTGGGCGCCGGCGTGCTCTCCGCCTGGCGGCGCGGCCGGATCAGCGAGCGCGTGCTGACCGCCGTCACGCTCGCGGGCACCGCCACGCCCGTCTTCGTGATCGGCCTGCTCCTGATGATCGTGGTCTGCGGTCAGCTCCAGTGGCTGCCCTTCCCCCAGTACGTCCCCTTCGCCGACGATCCGACGCAGTGGGCGTGGAACCTGCTCCTGCCCTGGCTCTCGCTGGCCCTCATCGAGGCCGCCAAGTACGCGCGCCTGACCCGCTCCTCGATGCTGGAGACCCTCGCCGACGACCATGTGCGGACCTTTCGCGCGTACGGCGTGGGCGAGCGGTCGATCATCGGGAAGCACGCGCTGCGCGGCGCCGTCGCGCCCGTCATCGCGCTGACCGCCAACGACTTCGGGTCGATGTTCGGCGGCGCGGTGCTCAGCGAGACGCTGTTCGGACTGCCCGGACTCGGGCGCGAACTCGTGCACGCGGTCAAGGTCGTCGACCTGCCGGTGGTGGTCGGGATGGTCCTGGTCACCGGCTTCTTCGTGGTGCTCGCCAATGCCGTCGCGGACGTCCTGTACGCGGTGGCCGACCGACGGGTGGTGCTGTCGTGAGTCTCGTTCAAGTCACCGACTTGTCGGTGGAGTTCGGCTCCGGGGTGCACGCGGTCGACGGGCTCTCCTTCTCGCTGGAAGCGGGCGGCGCGCTCGCCCTCGTCGGCGAGTCGGGATCCGGCAAGTCCACCGTGGCGTCCGCGCTCCTCGGCCTTCACCGGGGCACGGGGGCGCGCGTCGACGGGTCCATCCTCGTCGACGGCGTCGACGTACAGGCGGCGTCCGAGGCCGAACTGCGCGGGCTGCGCGGCGGGAAGGCCGCAATGGTCTTCCAGGACCCGCTCTCCTCCCTCGACCCGTACTACGCGGTGGGCGACCAGATCGCCGAGGTGTACCGCGTGCACACCGGAGCGTCCAGGCGGGCGGCACGCGCGCGTGCCGTGGAAGTGCTCGACCGGGTCGGCATTCCCGACGCGACCCGCCGCTCCCGCTCGCGCCCGCACGAGTTCAGCGGCGGCATGCGCCAACGAGCCCTCATCGCCATGGCGTTGGCCTGCGAGCCCGCGCTGCTCGTCGCCGACGAGCCGACCACCGCGCTCGACGTCACCGTCCAGGCCCAGATCCTGGACCTGCTGCACGCGCTGCGGACCGAGACCGGCATGGGCCTGCTCCTGGTCACCCACGACGTCGGCGTCGCCGCGGAGAGCGCCGACGAGGTGCTCGTCATGCGGGACGGACGCGCGGTGGAGCGCGGCGAGGTGCGGGACGTCCTCGGCGCGCCCCGGGAGGCGTACACGCAGGAACTCCTCAAAGCCGTGCCCCGGGTGGACGCACCGCTCGTGCCGGCCGCCGGGGAGCCGGGCGAGGTCGTGCTCGAAGCCGTCGGGCTCCGGCGCGAGTTCGGGCGAGGGAAGCGCGCGGTCACCGCCGTCGACGACGTCTCGCTCACCGTCCGCCGCGGGGAGACCCTCGGCGTCGTCGGCGAGAGCGGCAGCGGCAAGACCACGCTCGGGCGCATGCTCGTCGGCCTCCTGGAACCGACCGCCGGGCAGCTCCGCCACGGGGGTGCGGAGAAGCCCGGCGGCCGGGTGGTGCCCGGGGTGCAGATGGTGTTCCAGGACCCCGTCTCCTCGCTCAACCCGCGGCGCTCCATCGGCGAGTCCATCGCCGACCCGCTGCGGGCACGGGGCGAGAACGACGCCTTCGTACGAGACCGTGTGCGCGCCCTCCTGGAGCGCGTCGGCCTCGAACCGGCGCACTACGCCCGCTACCCGCACGAGTTCAGTGGCGGGCAGCGCCAGCGCGTCGGCATCGCGCGGGCGCTCGCCGCCGAACCCCGCCTCATCGTGTGCGACGAGCCGGTCTCCGCCCTCGACGTGACGACTCAGGCCCAGGTCATGGCGCTGCTCGCCGAGTTGCAGCGGGAGCTCGGGCTCGCCCTGGTCTTCGTCGCGCACGACCTCGCGGTGGTCCGGCAGGTCAGCGACCGGGTCGCGGTGATGCGACAGGGGCGGATCGTCGAGCAGGGCCCGGTGGCGGAGGTCTACGGCGCGCCCCGTGACCCCTACACCCGGCGGCTGCTCGCGGCGGTGCCCGCGCTCGACCCGGAGGTGGCGGCGCGGCGGCGGGCGGCGCGCGAGGAGCTCGCAGGGGTGTGAGGCGCCCGTAGGGGGCGTGCGGGTGGCGCGAGGCCAGGGGCGGTCGCAGCCCGACGTTCCGTGGCGAAACGCGGCTTCCGCGGGGTTATAGCGCGACGGAACGCGACCGACGCGGGAAAGTTACTGCCGTTCACCCCTTCTGGTGGCGCGATGGACAACCGTCCGTCGCGCCACCCGCATGACCGCATACGTTCTTCCCGCTGCGAGCCGCCGGTCCGGCGGCTCCCCAGACGGGAGATCGGGGGTGCGCTCGTGCGCGTCGGACTGCTTACGGAGGGTGGCTACCCGTATGTGAACGGTGAGGCCCGGCTCTGGTGCGACCGGCTCGTGCGCGGGCTCGGGCAGCACGAGTTCGACGTCTACGCACTCAGCCGCAGCGAGCGGCAGGAGGCGCGGGGCTGGGTCGAACTGCCGCCCCGCATCGGCCGGGTGCGCACGGCGCCGCTGTGGACCACCGACGACGAGGCGCTCCGTGCCGCGGGGCCCCGCGGCGGACGCGGACGGCGGGCCAGGCGCCGGTTCGCGGAGTGCTTCGGGGAGCTGGCCGACGTGGTCTGCCGGGGTGGCTCCGGCGGCGTCGACCGAGCGGCGCGGGACGGCCGCGACGAGGTGGCGGACCGTTTCAGCAACGCGCTGTACGGGCTCGCCGAACTCGCCCGTGACGAGGGCGGCCTGGTCGGCGCGCTGCGCTCCGAATCCGCCGTCCGCGCCCTGGAGCGCGCCTGCCGCGCGCCCGGCGCACCGCGCGCCGCCCGCGCGGCCCGCGTCTCCGACCTGCTCACCACAGTGGATCTGATGGAGCGGGCGCTGCGGCCGCTCTCCCTCGACTGGTACGGCGCCGACGGGCTCGGCGCCGTCGACCTGTGCCACGCCACCTCCGGCGGGCCCGCCGCGCTGCCGGGACTCCTCGCCGGACACTTCGCCGGAGTGCCGCTGCTCGTGACCGAGTACGGCGTGCAGTTGCGGGCGCACTACCTCGCCGCGGGCGACATGGACCTGAGCGCGCCCGCGAGGGCACTGCTCGCCTCCTTCCACGGCCTCCTCGCGGCCGAGGTGTACCGGGGGGCCGCCCTCATCACCCCCGGCAACACCCACGCCCGGCGCTGGCAGGAGCGCTGCGGCGCCGACCTCGCCAAGCTGCGCACGGTCTACCCCGGCATGGAGGCCGACCGCTTCACGGAGATCGGCGAGCGGGGCTACGACGCGTTCACGACCGACCCCGACACGCTCCTGTGGGTCGGCCGTGTCGAGCCCGCCAAGGACCTGATCTCCCTGCTCCACGCCTTCGCGGCGATCCGCGGGGAGGTGCCGGGGGCGCGCCTGCGGATCGTCGGGGCGCCCGCCGAGGGGCCCGCGGCCCTGGAGTACCTCGCGCACTGCCGGGCCCTCGCCGCACAGCTGTTCCCCGACGAGGCGGAGGGCGCACACGCCGTCGGCACGAACCCCGTCTCCTTCGAGGAGATCGGCGGCCCCGACGTGCCCGAACTCGCCGACGCGTACGCCGGTGGAGGCATCGTCGTCCTGTCCAGCGTCGTCGAGGGCTTCCCGATCAGCCTGGTCGAGGCGATGTTCTGCGGGCGCGCGACCGTCTCGACGGATGTCGGCGCGGTGGTGGAGGTCATCGGCGGTACGGGACTCGTCGTGCCGCCGCGCAATCCGAGGGCGCTCGCGCAGGCGTGCGTGGCGCTCCTGCGCGACCCCGGCCGACGTGCGCGCCTGGGCGCGGCGGCGCGGGCGCGAGCCCTCGAACTCTTCACCGTCGAGCAGAACATCGCGGCATTTCGAAGCATTTACTTGGACATCGTCTCGCACTGCCCGGTGCGCAGGGACGCGGTGGACGAGGCGGGCGAACCGGTGCCGTTCGCGCATCCGGCGGAGGCGTATCTCCCTGGCCGGTGGGCGGTCGCGGTGGGGCCCACGTCGTCCGGAGCGCAGCCGGGTGCCGAGAGCGGCGGGGTGCCGAGCTGGGCCGTGACGGAGGAGGGGGCCGCCGTATGAAGCGAGTCGAGGGAGCTGTGGACGCCGTCGAGGCCGTGGACGCGGTGGGCGGGCCGCGTGCTCCGGAGGGGTTGGTGGGCCCGGCGGAGTACGTGCCTGCCTTCGGCGCAGGCGCAAGCGCCAGCGCCAGCGCCAGCGGCAGCGAGGGCGAGGGCGACGGTGACGGCGACAGCGGGTGGGACGCGCGGGGCAAAGGGCGGGGTTACGGCAGCGGAGACGGCGCCGACGGCCGCAGCAGGGTGAGCGGAAACGGCAACGGCGGCACCGTCACCACCGAAGCGCACCCGCCCGGTCCCCGCGCCAACCCCCCACGCCGCGGCCCCGCCGACCCCGTGAAAGCCCTCATACACCGCCACCGCGAGCTGTGCGAGCGCGCCGTCGACCCGCTGGAGATCGCGGTGGGCCTGGAGGCCCACGGGGTCACCGACAGGGCGGCCGCACGCTTCCGGCACCGGGACGTGTTCGCGCTCGCCGAGGAGATGTACGCGCGCGTGCCGCGCGACGGGGACGAAACCCCGGGCGCGGCCTCCCCCGGCAAGGGGCGCACCGAGGGGCGTACGAAGGGACGTACCGACGGGCGTAGGGAAGTACATGAAGGCGCGCGCCCCGCACACCGCACCACCCCCGACCTCGCCCCCGCCGTACCCACCGGCTGGGCCCTCTTCGCGCTGCTGCCCGGTGCCGCCTGCGCCGCGGCCGTGGCCGGGCTGCTCCTCGGTGAGGGAGACACGCGGCTCGTGGCCGTACCCGTCGGCGCGCTCGCCGTCGGCGTGGCACTGCGTATCGCCCTGCGGTACGGGCCACTGCGCGCCGTCGCCCGCCCGACGCACGCCACGCGCGCGTGGGTGTGCTGGCTCCTCGCGTACGCCCTGCTCGGCGACGGCCTGTTACGGGGCGTCGTCGCGGACGGCACCGACGGACCCGGCGACCTCTGGGACCCCGCGGTCGCCCCGCTCCTCGGCCTCGCCCTCGCCGTCGCACCCGCGACGTGGTGCGCCCGCCTCTTCGCCGTACGGGCCGGGCGCAGGCTCGCCGCCAGCCGTGGGCTCGACGAGTTCGCCTCCGCCGTAAGGCCGTTGCTGCTCGGCGTGTTCGCGCTCTTCCTGGCGGCTCTCGGGGCGCTGCTCGCGACGGCGGACGCGCTGCTCACGACGGCGGACGCGCTCCTCGGCGATGTGGGTGGCCGCCCGGGCGGCCACCCCGTCCACGGCTCTCCCGCACTCCTCGGAGCCGCCGCGCTCGGCGCACTGCTGCTGCTCGCCCGGCTCCTCGGCGTCTACGGCTTCACACGCGCCCCCACCCTGCTGCTCGGCGCAGCGGGCACCTGCGAAGCGGCCGCCCCTGCCCTGGTGTTCGCGGGCCGGCTGCCCGGCTGCGATGCACTGGCCGTCCCCGTCAGGGCCGCCGTCGACGCGTGGGGCCCCGGTGTCGTACCGGCCCTCGCGTGCGGCGCGGCGGCCCTCGCCCTCCTGGTCCACGCGGCCAGGACCCTGACCCTCGCCTCGGCCCACTTCGGCGCCCGGGACGCACCGTGAGCCGCCGCACCAAGACCGGCACGACCACTCTCCCGCGGGGCCGACACCGCGGGCCTCATCCCGTGCACCACGGCAACACCCCGAAGGAGAAAGACAGATGACCACCCGCAGCCGTCTCCGCCTCCGAGCGGCCACCCCGGGAGGCGCCCGATGAGGGTGCTGCTGATCGGAGCCAACGGATACCTCGGCCGGTTCGTCGCCGACCGGCTGCTCGCCGACCCGGCCGTGCAGCTCACCGCGCTCGGTCGCGGCGACGACTCGGACGTACGGTTCGACCTCGCCAGCGGAAGCCCCGGCGCGCTCACCCGCTTCCTGGACGCCGTGCATCCGGGCGTCGTCATCAACTGCGCCGGTGCCACCCGCGGCGGCGCCCGCGACCTGACCCGGCACAACACCGTCGCCGTCGCCACCGTCTGCGAAGCCCTGCGCCGCAGCGGCTGCGGGGCCCGCCTCGTGCAGCTCGGCTGCGGCGCCGAGTACGGCCCGAGCCAGCCGGGCTCCTCCACGGCCGAGGACGCGGTGCCGCGCCCCGGCGGGCCCTACGGCGTCAGCAAGCTGGCGGCCACCGAACTGGTGCTCGGCTCCGGGCTCGACGCCGTCGTCCTGCGGGTGTTCTCGCCCGCCGGGCCCGGTACGCCCGCGGGGTCGCCGCTCGGGCGGCTCGCGGAGGCCATGCGGCGCGCGATGCAGGCCGGTGACGGCGAGCTCAAGCTGGGCGGGCTCGGCGTGCAACGGGACTTCGTCGACGTGCGCGACGTGGCGCGCGCCGTGCACGCCGCCTCGCTCTCCGCCGCCCAGGGCGTCGTCAACATCGGCTCGGGCCGTGCCGTACGGCTGCGCGACGCGGCCGCGGTCCTGGCCCGCGTCGCGGGGTACGGCGGCGCGTTGCACGAACTGGATCAGGTCCCCGTGCGGGGAGTCATCGGTCACCCGCGCGGTGAAGCCGAACACGGCGCCCCGGCCGCCGCGTACCCCTACCCCGACGGCTGCGGCAGCTGGCAGCAGGCCGATGTCCGCACCGCGCGCGACCGGCTCGGATGGAGGCCCCGCATCAACCTCGAAGAGTCGCTCGCCGACATCTGGATGGAGGCCGCATGCCGCATCTGACCAGGGCCGACAGGGGCACCGCGAGCACCGAGGTGCGCGTCGGCTTCGGCATCCCGGGCTTCGCCCACCCGCTCGTCGCCCCCGTCGAATGGGCCGAACTGACCCGGCCCGGCGCCCCTTTGAAGTGGGTCGTCCTCAATGTCGCGAACGGTCCTGGCGAGCGGCCCGACCCGCACTGCCTCGAAGCGGCGGGCCGACTGCGGAACGCGGGCATCCGCGTGCTCGGCCACCTCGACACGGCGTACGGCGCCCGCTCCTTCGGGGAGCTGGTCTCCGACGCGCACCGCTACCTCGACTGGTACCGGGTCGACGGCTTCTCCCTGGACCGCTGCCCGACCGAACGGGCGGCGCTTCCCGACGTCCGCCGGACGGTGGCGACCCTGCGCGCGCTGGTCGACGACGCGCACATCGTGCTCGGCCACGGCTCCCACCCCTACCCCGGATACGCCGAGACGGGCGACCAGTTGGTGACCTTCGCGGGGCCGTGGAGCGACTACCGCTGGTCACAGGTGGCGGAGTGGACCGCCGACCATCCGCCGGAGCGCTTCTGCCACTTCGTGCACGGCATGCCGCTCGGCCACCTGGACGAGGCGCTGCGCATCGCGCGCTGGCAGGGCGCCTCGACGATCTACTTCACCGACCGGGTGGAAGGGCGCGGTCACGGCGACCCGTGGGAGTCCCTGCCCGGGTACTGGGACGAAATCGTCTCGCGTATTGGGACGGGTATCTCGGAATGAAAAAGGGCGTGGCAGTGTTACGGGGAGAACAACCGTTCCGAAATACCGACCAACGGAGTCCCCGTGTCGCTGCCACCCCTGGTCGAGCCCGCCTCCGAGCTCACCGTCGACGAGGTTCGCAGGTACTCCCGCCACCTGATCATCCCGGATGTCGGGATGGACGGGCAGAAGCGGCTGAAGAACGCCAAGGTGCTGTGCGTCGGCGCCGGTGGCCTCGGGTCGCCGGCCCTGATGTACCTGGCCGCGGCCGGTGTCGGCACGCTCGGCATCGTCGAGTTCGACGAGGTCGACGAGTCCAACCTGCAGCGCCAGATCATCCACAGCCAGGCGGACATCGGCCGCTCCAAGGCGGAGTCCGCGAAGGACTCGGTCCTCGGCATCAACCCGTACGTCAACGTGATCCTCCACGAAGAGCGGCTCGAGGCCGACAACGTGATGGAGATCTTCGGCCAGTACGACCTGATCGTCGACGGCACGGACAACTTCGCGACCCGCTACCTGGTCAACGACGCGTGCGTGCTCCTCAACAAGCCGTATGTCTGGGGCTCCATCTACCGCTTCGACGGCCAGGCGTCCGTCTTCTGGAGCGAGCACGGCCCGTGCTACCGCTGCCTCTACCCGGAGCCCCCGCCGCCCGGCATGGTCCCCTCCTGCGCCGAGGGCGGCGTGCTCGGCGTGCTCTGCGCGTCGATCGGCTCCATCCAGGTCACCGAGGCGATCAAGGTCCTGACCGGTGTCGGCGACCCGCTGGTCGGCCGCCTGATGATCTACGACGCCCTGGAGATGCAGTACCGCCAGGTCAAGGTCCGCAAGGACCCGGACTGCGCGGTCTGCGGCCCGAACGCGACCGTCACCGAGCTCATCGACTACGAGGCCTTCTGCGGCGTCGTCTCCGAGGAGGCCCAGGAAGCGGCGGCCGGTTCGACGATCACTCCCAGGCAGCTCAAGGAGTGGATCGACGCCGACGAGAAGATCGAGATCATCGACGTACGCGAGCAGAACGAGTACGAGATCGTCTCGATCCCCGGCGCCAAGCTGATCCCGAAGAACGAGTTCCTCATGGGCACCGCCCTCCAGGACCTCCCGCAGGACCGGAAGATCGTCTTGCATTGCAAGACGGGTGTCCGCTCCGCGGAAGTTCTCGCCGTGCTGAAGTCCGCGGGCTTCGCGGACGCGGTGCACGTGGGCGGCGGCGTGATCGGCTGGGTCAACCAGATCGAGCCCGAGAAGCCGGTGTACTAGACCTGCCTGCCAAAAAGCCCATCGGCCTGCTGGAAACGCCCCGCTCACCCCTTGGTGAGCGGGGCGTTTCTCATGAGCAGACCTTGCCGTCCTTCGGGGCCTCGCCCTCCAGCAGGTACGCGTTGATCGTGTCGTCGACACAGGAGCTGCCGTTGCCGTACGCCCCGTGGCCCTCGCCCTTCCACGTGAGGTGGACGCCGACGTCCTTGCCGAGTTCGTCCGCCATCTTGCGGGCGCCCTCGTAGGGGGTGGCCGGGTCGCCGGTGTTGCCGACGACGAGGATCGGGTCGGCGCCCGGCGCGCTCACGTCGGGGGAGTCGTGCAGCCCGGCCACCGGCCACTCGTGGCACCAGCCGGCCGTGTCCCAGCCCATGAACTCCCCGAAGACCGGCGATATCTCACGGAAGCGGCCCAGGCGCTTCTTCGCCTCCTCCGGAGAGGTCCGCGTCTTCGCGTCCAGGCAGGAGATGGCCCGCTGCGAGTGGCTCTGCGTGCTGTAGCGCCCGGAGGCGTCGCGTTCGTTGTAGGCGTCGGCGAGCTGGAGCAGCGTCGAGCCGTCGCCCTTCTCGGCGTCCGCCAGGCCGCGGGTCAGCGCGGGCCACGTCTGCTTGCTGTAGAGCGTGACGAGGATTCCCGTGCTCGCCAGGGACTCGGTCAGCTTCCGGTCGCCCGAGGCGCGCATCGGCGCGGCGTCCAGGCGCTTGAACAGCTTCGCTATCCTCGCGCTCCCCGCCTTCGGGTCCTCGCCCTGGGCCCTGAAGTAGTTGTCCAGGGCGCGCTGGAAGCCCTTCGCCTGGTTCTCCGCGTGGCCGATCGCGTCCGCGCTCGGGTCGACGACCGCGTCGAACATGAGGCGGCCGACGCGCCGGGGGAACAAGTGGGCGTACGTGCCGCCCAGTTCGGTGCCGTACGAGATGCCGAAGTAGTGCAGCTTGTCGTCGCCGAGGACCTGGCGCATGACGTCCATGTCGCGGGCCGCCTCGACCGTCGAGATGTGCTCGATGACGTTCTTCGCGTTCCGCGCGCAGCCCGCTCCGAAGTCCGCCGCGTCCTTGAAGTAGGCCTTCTCCTCCGCCGGAGTGTCCGGTGTGAGGTCGATCTTCTTCTCGGCGGCCCGCGTCGCCGCGTCGTCCCGGCAGCGCACGCCCTTGCTCGCCGCGACCCCGCGCGGGTCGAAGCTGACCAGGTCGTACCGCTCACGCAGCTTGGTGTAGGAATCGGCGAAGGACGGGAGGCCCGAGACGCCCGAGCCGCCCGGACCGCCGAAGTTGAAGAGGAGGGAGCCGATGCGGTCGCCCTTGCCCGTGCTCTTGGCGCGGATCAGGGCGATCCCGATGGTCTCGCCGCCCGGCCTCGCGTAGTCCAACGGGACCTTGAGCGTCGAGCACTGCCACTCGGTACCCGGCGCACTGCCCTTCTCGGGCGCCTCGCAGCGGCTCCAGTCCAGCTTCTGGGAGGTCAGCGAGGCGGGCAGGGTCGAGGAGGGATCCGGCTTCGGCCTCGGCTCGGGAGCGGTCGCCGAAGGGCCCTTCCCGTCCTCCCCGCCCCCGTCGCCGGACGAGCCGCAGCCGGCGGCCAGGCCCGCCACCAGGACCCCCGCCGCGGCCAGAGCCGTGGACCGTACAAAACGCTGCATTGAGGCGCTTCCCCCCTTGGAAGACAGTCAGGCCATAGTAGGTGGGGCCTCTGACATCGGTTGGGGCGCCCGGGGTTGGCGGTCCGGCGCGCGGGTGATGGCGGTCCGGGGCGCGGGCGATTTCCGTCCCGCGCGGGTCAGGAGCAGACCGTCTGCGCCTTGGGCGTCCTGCCCTCCAGCAGATAGCCGTCCACGGCGTCCCGCACGCACT
The DNA here is from genome assembly GCF_056433985.1 of Streptomyces sp. NPDC044106. Classification (NCBI taxonomy): domain Bacteria; kingdom Bacillati; phylum Actinomycetota; class Actinomycetes; order Kitasatosporales; family Streptomycetaceae; genus Streptomyces; species Streptomyces sp. NPDC044106. The sequence goes on along the minus strand of NZ_JBWKFZ010000001.1, from coordinate 264,663 downwards.
TGTTCTTGCTGTCGTACGCCCCGTGCCCCTGGCCCTTGTACGTCAGCTCGACGCCGACACCCTTGCCCAGCGCCTGCGCCATCTTGTGCGCGCCCTCGTACGGTGTGGCCGGGTCGCCGGTGTTGCCGATGACGACGACGGGCGGCGCGCCCTGGGCGCTCACGTCGGGGTGGGCGGCCTGGCCCTTGACCGCCCAGTCGGTGCAGCCGAGCATGCCCCACGCCAGGTAGTCGCCGAACAGCGGGGAGGCCCCGCGGAACTCGGGGAGCTTCTTCTCGACGTACTGCGGGGTGTAACGCGCCGTGTCGTCCGCGCAGTTGATGGCGACGTTGGCCGACTGGATGTTGCTGTACTCGCCGTCCTCGTTGCGCCCGTTCATCGAGTCGGAGAGCGCCATCAGGATCTTGCCGTCGCCCTTGTAGGCCTCTTCGAGGCCCTGGGTGAGGTACGGCCAGAAGTCCTTGGAGTACAGGGCCTGGGCGATGCCGTTGGTGGCGGCGGTCTGCGTCAGTTCGCGCGGCGGGAGGCCCCGGATCGGCTTGCCGTCCAGGTCCTTCAGGAGTTTGGCGATCTTCGCCTTGACGTCCTGTGCCGTATCGCCGACCGGGCAGTCGTCCTGCTGGGACGCGCAGTCCTTCGCGAAGTTGTCGAGCGCGAGCTGGAATCCCCGGGCCTGGCCGAGCGAGCCCTCTTCGGAGTTCTCGGTGGGATCGACGACCGCGTCGAAGACGGCCCGTCCCACCTTCTTGGGGAACAGGTGTGCGTAGACGCCGCCGAGTTCGGTGCCGTACGAGATGCCGAAGTAGTGCAGCTTGTCGTCGCCGAGGATCTGGCGCATCAGGTCCATGTCGCGGGCCGCGTCGGTGGTGCGGACGTGCGGCAGAGTGTTGCCTGCGTTCTGCTCGCAGCCGCCGTTGAAGGACTTCACGTTCTCGACGAGCTTCTTCCGCTCGGCGTCGTCGTCGGGCGTGGAGTCCTGCTGGAAGTATTTGTCGAGCTGTTCGTCGTCCTCACATCTGATGCCCGCGCTGCGGCCGACGCCCCGTGGGTCGAAGCTCACCAGGTCGTAGCGGGTGCGGAGCTTGGCGTACTCCTCCGCGAAGGCGGGCAGCGTGGTGATGCCCGAGCCGCCGGGGCCGCCGAAGTTGAAGACGAGGGAGCCGATGCGCTTGTCCTTGCCACCGGTCGTGGCCGCCTTGATCAACGCGATGTCGACCGTGTCGCCCTTCGGCTTCGACCAGTCGAGAGGCGCCTTCATGGTGGCGCACTGCCATTCGGCGCCGCCCGGCAGCGGGGACGGGGCCTCGCCGCCGCCCTCGGAGGCGGCGGGCGCGGGGCAGTCCTTCCAGCTCAGCTTCTGAGCCGGCAGATCCTCGTCCTTGGAGTCGGCTCCGCCGCACGCCGAGAGCGCGGCGGACAGGAGCAGGGTGGCGGCGGCCAGCGCGGTGACGCGCGGCTGGGACTGTGTGGGCATGGGCCCATCCTGCGGGGGACCCTGACGGGACGCTATGGGCGCGGGCCGTGTGGGTGAGGAACGGATACGCCGGAGCGGCGTCCTCTCCCTTGAGTGGCCCCCTCTTTAGAGGAGACCCTTTCGCGTCAGATGGTTGAAGAAGAGCCACCCCGGAAGCACCGGCAGCCACAGCGTCAGGAGCCGGTAGAGCAGCACGGCGGGGGCCGCCACGTCCTTGGGGACGCCCACCGCGATCAGACCGAGGGTCAGCGTCGCCTCGACCGCGCCCACACCGCCCGGCGTCGGCGCCGCCGATCCCAGGGCGTTGCCCGCGAGGAAGACGACCGCGACGCTCGCGAGACTCAGCGACGTCATCTGCTCGTTGCCGAAGGCCCGCACCGAAGCGTCCAGGCAGAGCACGAACATCAGGGTGAGCAGCAGCATCCCGCCGATGCCGGTGAGCAGCTTCTGCGGCCGCTGCAGTACGTCCAGCATGCGCGGCACGACCCCGGCGAAAAGCGACCGCACGCGCGTGACGACGAATTTCCGCAGGAACGGGATGGCGGTCACCACGAGGACGAGGACCGCGACCGACAGCAGACCGGCGATGACGGTGCGGGACGGCGTGAAGGACGGGGTCTTCTCCGTCCCCGTCAGATAGCCGAAGATCAGCAGCAGCAGGATGTGCGAACCGAGCCCGAAGAGCTGCGAGGCGCCGACGCTCGCCACCGCGAGCCCCGAGCGCACTCCGGACCGCTGCAGGAACCGGGTGTTCAGCGCGACACCGCCGACGGCCGCGGGCGCCACGATCTTCACGAACGATCCGGCGACCTGCGCCGCCACCGCCCGCAGGAACGGCACCCGCTCCGGCACGAAGCCCAGCAGGCTCATCGCCGCCGCGAAGTAGCTCAGCGCGGAGAAGCCCACCGCGGCGGCCACCCAGCCCCATTCCGCCTCGTCGACGAGGGTGCCGAACTCGACGTGCGTGAGCTGCGAGAGCAGGAAGTAGGCGCCGATGGCGCCGGCGATGAAGCTGACCAGCGTGCGCGGCCTGATCCGCTCCAGCTGCGCGGGCTCGACCGGCGCCGTCGGGCGGATGAGGAGTACCTGGTGGCGGATCTGGGTGAGCAGATCCTCCTCGCGGGCCTGCTCCAGGGCGTCGTCTATGGCCTGCTTCTCGGCCTGCCGCTCCTGCTTGGCCGCCTGCTTCTCCTGCTTCGAGGACTGCTTGTCCGCCGGGTCGCCCCCGGCCGCCTCCGCGCGCGCGTTCTGCCGGGACTTGCGGGAGGCCTCGAGGACGGCCTCGCGCTCGCGCTGGGACCGTTCCCTGGCCAGCCTGGCGAGGGTGGCGCGGGTGGAGCGGGTGAGGGCGATGGGCTGCAGCAGCGGCAGACAGTCGGCCACCGCGTCGGGCCCGAGGACCTCGACGGCGGCGGCGACCGCGCGTTCGGCCCCCACCCGCAGGCCGAGGGCGGTCAGGAGCTGGGCGATGTCGATGCGCAGGACCAGGTCGCCCGCGGCGATCTCGCCGCCGCGCAGGTCAGTGAGGATCACGGTGCCGGAACGATCCACCAGGACCGCGTCGCCCGCGAGCCTGCGGTGCGCGATGCGCCGGGACTGCAGTGCCTGCACCTGGCGCCAGGTGTCGCACAGCAACTCGTCGGTGATGGCGTCGTCCGGCAGCGAGTCCAGGGTGCGGCCGCCCGTGTGCTCGTAGACGAGCATCACGGCGTCGGGGCCGAGCTCGGAGGTGGCGATCAGCTTCGGCGCGTTCGCTCCGGCCGCGATGGCCGCGTACGCGAGGAGGGCCTCCTGCTCCAGGGCCTGCCGCAGCGACTGCAGGCTGCGCCGCTGGGTGATGCCCCGCAGGGTGAGCCTGCGCCAGACGCGGTAGAAGAAGCCCTGCGCCTGCTGCTCGCGGTCGATGACCGTGACGTCCAGCGGCGGGCCGTCCTCCATGGTGACGAAATACCGCCTGCCGCGGTCGCCGTGCTCGCTGTCCGGGGACTCCTCGCGGGCGGCGTTGACGGGGTGGAAGCCGACGTGGCGCAGGCCCACGAGGAGCGTCTGCCCGGTCGGCCGTACGTTCGGTGAGCCGACCGCGTAGAGCGTGCCGTACGCGACCGCCCAGCCGATCAGCACGGTCAGGATGATCGAGAACGGCGTCGTGTAGCCGGTCACCAGCATCGTGAACGCGTCGAGCAGCAGCACCACGAACAGGACCAGGCGCCAGCGCGGTCTGCGGGACATGCCGACGGCCGTCATGTACGCGATGACGGGTGCGAGGTAGCCGTGCACCGGATCGGTGAAGGCGTGCAGGTCGGCCGGGGACGGCTTGGTCAGCGCGTCCTGGATGGAGTCCGGGGCGGCCTTCGCCACCCAGAGGTCGGTGGCGAGCGTCACGCCGTGCGCGAGGACCGCGGCCAGCACACCGTCGGCGATGCGCAGCCCGTCGCGTTTGACTAGGCGTTCGATCGCGAAGGCGACGGGGACGAGCAGCACCCCGATGCTGGCGATCAGGCCCGCCACCTTGATCAGCAGGTCGGGCGCCTGCTCCGTGCCCTTGTCGATGTCCTGTTCGAGCCCGGACGTCGTTCCGTGCGCGAACGCGGCGATGGCCAGGAGCACGGCGATGGCCAGGACGCCGACGAGGAGCCGCATCAGGTCGGACGGGCGGTGCACGCGCGCGGCCAGGAGCGGTTCGTCGCCCGCGACGCGGTCGACGTGCGCACCCTCGCCGTCGGCGCAGTCGGGACCGCGGTCCACGCCCTGCCCCTGGGCCTTCTCGACCTCTTCGGTCCGCCCGGTCTCGTTGGTCTGGTCGGTCTTCTCGGTCTTCAGGGGGCGCTCACCGGTGTCCAGGTGTGACTCGGACGCAGAGGTGCCCGCCTTCTCATCGGGATGCACGCCCTGCCGCTCCGTTGCCTCTTCTTGATCTCGTATCACCAGTCACCGCCCGCACGATGGTGGCATGTCCCGCCCCCGGAGGGGGGCACCAGGGGGCAACGCGAGGCTGCGAAGTGGTCACGAAACGACACTTTGTGCCCTGTCACGGGGCCTGCGGCACGCTCCGTGGCGGGCACGTCACCATGTCGGTGGGGTACGGCAGGATGGTCCGGATGAGCGAGGAGAGCCGAACGGGACAGGCGCGGCCCGACGACACGGGGCAGGCGCTGCCGGAGTACGCGGAACGGGTTCTCGAGGTCGCCGAACTGATCCCCCCGGGGAGGGTGATGACCTACGGGGACGTCGCCGAGTGGCTCGAGGAAGGCGGCCCGCGCCAGGTCGGACGGGTGATGGCCCTCTACGGAGGGGGTGTTCCGTGGTGGCGCGTGGTCCGCTCGGACGGCGTGCTGCTGCCCGGCCACGAACTGCGCGCCCTTGAGCGCTACCGGGAGGAGGGCACGCCGCTGCGGCAGGCCTCGCGCGCCGCCCAGGGGCATGTCCCGAAGCTCGACATGCGGCGGGCGCGGTGGGACGGCGGTGCGGTGGGCGGCGGCGCGGCGCACGGCGGCGCGGAGGGCGTCGCCGCGGATGACGCTCGCCCGCAGGCTCCGGAGGCTCACACCTGACAGCTTCCGGCATGCGGCGGCACGGCGGGGAACCGGTGGCCCGTACGGGGGAAGCCACGCGTTCCCCGCGCCCACTGGCGTAGCGTCGACAGCACGCATCCCCTTCACCCCGCGGCCACCACGAAGCCGCTCTTCGACCAGTACACCCACCAGGACCGGCGACCCACGTGAGTTCCCCTTCTTCCACTCGGCACACCCGGCACCCGTCGCACCACCAGGTACGACAGGGAGCCCGGGATGTCTACCGACTGGTGCGTACGCCGCCGACCCCATTGGCCCCCCCTCGCCTGGACGCAGGTCAGCGCGGTGTGGTTGACCACGAGAGCGGGCCGCTGCTGGTCCTGGCCGGGCCCGGCACGGGCAAGACGACCACCCTCGTGGAGGCCGTCGCCCGCCGCGTCGCCGAGGGCGGGGACCCCGCACGCATCCTGGTGCTGACCTTCAGCCGCAAGGCCGCGGTGGAGCTGCGCGACCGCATGGCGCTGCGCATAGGGGCGGCGCGCGCCCCGCAGGCCACGACCTTCCACTCCTTCTGCTACGCCCTCGTCCGCGCCCACCAGGACGCCGATCTGTTCGTCGAGCCGTTGCGGCTCCTGTCCGGCCCCGAGCAGGACGTGGCGGTACGTGAACTGCTCGCGGGCCAGATCGACCTCGCGCGGGAGGGGCACGGCCACATCCGCTGGCCGGACGAGCTGCGCGCCTGCCTGACCACGCGCGGCTTCGCCGACGAGGTGCGCGCGGTGCTCGCCCGCAGCCGGGAGCTGGGGCTCGGCCCTGATGCCCTGGACGCCTTCGCGCGCCGCAGCGGCCGGCCCGACTGGGGCGCGGCAGCGGCCTTCCTCGCCGAGTACCTGGACGTACTCGACCTGCAAGGAGTGCTCGACTACGCGGAACTGGTGCACCGCGCCGTGCTGCTCGCGCGCCGGCCCGAGGTGGCGCGGGCGCTCGGCGCGCAGTACGACGCCGTCTTCGTGGACGAGTACCAGGACACCGACCCCGCACAGGTCCGGCTGCTGCACGCGCTCGCCGGGGGCGGCCGCACGCTCGTCGCCTTCGGCGACCCCGACCAGTCGATCTACACGTTCCGCGGCGCCGATGTGAACGGCATCCTGGAGTTCCCGCACGACTTCCCGCGCGCGGACGGCACCCCGGCGCCGGTCGAGGTCCTGAGGACATCCCGCAGGTCGGGCGCGGGCCTGCTCGACGCCACCCGCCTGCTCACCCGCCGCATGCCGCTGACCAGGCTTCCCGCGCAGAAGGTGCGGGCCCACCGGGAGCTGGAGCCGGTCAGGGACGGCGGCCGCGTCGAGGTGTACACCTACCCGACGGCAGGCACCGAGCTCGACAACATCGCGGACATCCTGCGCCGCGCCCACCTGGAGGACGGCGTCCCCTGGGGCGACATGGCGGTCCTGGTCCGTGCGGGCGCCCGCACGATTCCCGCGGTCCGCCGCAGCCTCAGCGCGGCGGGCGTCCCTCTGGAGATCGACGGCGACGACATCGCCCTGCGCCACGAGCCCGCGGTGACGCCGCTGCTCACGGCGCTGCGCGTGGTGGCCACGGCGGTGGACGACGCGGAGGCGGGGGCCGCGGGGGAGGGGACTCCCGAGGGCGAGGCCGCCGAAGCGGAGGCTTCAGTGAGCGATGTCTCGGAAGAGGGTGCCTCTGTGGGCGGTGTCTCGGAAGACGGTGCCTCTGTGGGCGGTGTCTCGGAAGACGGTGCCTCTGTGGGCGGTGTCTCGGAAGACGGTGCCTCCGTAAGCGATGTCCTGGAAACCGAGGCATCCGGAAGCGCCGCTGCAGAAGGCACCGCTGCGGGAATCAGCACTCCAGAAGGCGGCCCCTCCGGAAACGACACCCCCGGGGAACCCGGCCCGCGCCGGACGACCGCCCCGCGCGCGGAAGCCACCGCACCCGCCTGGCTGGACACCGAGACCGCCATCGCCCTCCTCACCTCCCCCCTGGCCGGCATGGACGCCGCCGACCTGCGGCGACTGGGCCGCGCCCTGCGCGAGGAGGAGCGCGCGGCGGGCAACCACGTGCCGCCGCCCTCCGACGAGCTGCTGGCCCGCGCCCTCGCCGAGCCGGAGCGCCTCGTCGCGCACGACCCGGCGTACGCACGCGGCGCCCAGCGGCTCGGCGCGCTGCTCCGCAAGGCCCGCGAGCGCCTCGCGGGCGGCGGCACCGCCGAGGAGGCGCTGTGGGAGCTGTGGGACGGCACGCCCTGGCCCAGGCGGCTCGAGCGCACCGCGCGCCGCGGCGGCGCGGCAGGCCGCAACGCCGACCGCGACCTCGACGCGGTGTGCGCCCTGTTCGCCGCCGCCGCCCGCGCGGAGGAGCGCACGGGCGGCCGCGGCGCCCTCAACTTCCTGGAGGAGACCGAGGCCCAGGACATCGCCGCGGACACACTCACCCGGCGGACGGCCCGCCCCGACGCCGTACGGCTGATGACGGCGCACCGCTCCAAGGGCCTGGAGTGGCGGCTCGTGGTGGTCGCGGGCGTCCAGGAGGGCCTCTGGCCCGACCTGCGCCGCCGCGGCTCCCTCCTGGAGGCCGACCGCATCGGCCGCGACGGCCTCGCCGAACCGCTCACTCCCGGAGCGCTCCTCTCCGAAGAACGCCGGTTGTTCTACGTCGCCGCCACGCGCGCGCGTGAACGGCTCGTCGTGACCGCGGTGAAGGCGCCCGCGGACGACGGCGACCAGCCGTCCCGCTTCCTGAGCGAACTCGGTGTCGAGCCCAAGGACATAACGGGCCGCCCGCGGCGTCCTCTGTCCGTCGCCGCGCTCGTCGCCGAGCTGCGCGCCACCACCGTCGACCCGCGCGTCTCCGACACCCTGCGCGAGGCGGCGGCCCGGCGCCTGGCCCGCCTGGCCGCGCTGAGCGACGCCGACGGGCGCCCCCTCGTACCCGCCGCGCACCCCTACCGCTGGTGGGGCATGTACGAACCGACGGCGAGCGAGGTCCCCCTGCGGGACCGGGACAAGCCCGTCGTGCTCTCCGGAAGCGCCCTCGACCAGCTCGCCAACACCTGCGCCCTGCAGTGGTTCCTCGGCCGCGAGGTGAAGGCGGACGCCCCCGCGACCGCCGCCCAGGGCTTCGGCAACGTGGTGCACGTGCTGGCCGACGAGGTCGCCTCCGGACGCACCCCCGCCGACCTCGCCGTCCTCATGGAGCGCCTCGACTCCGTGTGGGACGCGCTCGCGTTCGACGCCCCCTGGAAGTCGGCGCAGGAGAAGGAGCACGCGCGCGTGGCGCTTGAGCGCTTCCTCCAGTGGCATGTGATGGACCGCGCGAGCCGCACCCCCGTCGCCAGCGAGCACGGCTTCGACGTGACCCTGGAAGCCGGTTCCTACGAAGTGCGGGTACGCGGCTCCATGGACCGTGTCGAACAGGACGCGGAAGGCCGTGCCTACGTAGTCGACTTCAAGACAGGCAAGCAGTCCCCGAGCGCCGCCGAGGTCGCCCGCCATCCGCAGCTCGCCGTCTACCAGCTCGCGCTCCGCGAGGGCGCCGCCGACGAGGTCTTCGAAGGCGTACGACCCGAACCGGGCGGCGCCGAACTGGTGCAGCTGCGCCAGGGCGCCGCCAAGAAGAACGGCGGCGAGAGCCTGCCGAAGGTGCAGGCCCAGGAGGCCCTTACCGGGGAGTGGATCGGCGACCTCCTCGCGACGGCCGCGGGCAAGGTCCTCGACGAGCGCTTCACCCCGACCACCGGACAGCACTGCGCACACTGCGCGTTCCGGGCGTCGTGCAGCGCGCGGCCGGAGGGCCGCCACGTCGTGGAGTAGCCCCGGGGGACCCAGCACCCGCGTGGCCGAATTAAAGTCACGGTAAGAACTTGCTGTGCGCCGTCCGAGGTGCACCCTTTTGAGGAGTACGCGTATATGGCAGCCAACCGGAAGCTCCTGGCAGTGGCCGTCGCCTGTGCCGCCGCCGTCATCGGCGTGACGGGCTGCAGCAGCGACGGCGACAAGGACCCCTTCGACGGCATGAGCGCCGACAAGATCGCCGACAAGGCGTCCAAGGCCTCCAAGGACGCCGGGTCCTACCGCATGAAGGGCCAGATGAAGCAGAACGGCCAGGCGAGCGACGTCGAGTTCGCCGTCGCCGAGTCCGGCGACTGCAAGGGCACCGTGGGTTCGGCCAAGACGGGGAAGGCCGAGTTCCTCTCCGTCGGCGAGTTCAGGTACTCCAAGGGCGACGACAAGTTCTGGGACTCCAAGGGCGGCGGCGCCACGGCGGAGCTCCTCAAGGGCCGCTGGGTCAAGCAGCCCAGCACGGCGGGCAAGGCCGTCTGCAACCCGGACGACATGTTCAGCAACAAGAACCTGAAGAAGCTCGAGCGCGAGGACGACGCCGAGGTCGACGGCGCGAAGGCGGCCGTCCTGACCCGCAAGAAGGGCGGCGAGACCACCACCTTCTACGTCGCGATGGAGGGCAAGCCGTACTTCCTGAAGGTCGTGAACAAGGGCTCCGACGGCCCAAGCACCGTCACCTTCAGCGACTACGGCAAGACCGTCGACGTCAAGGCCCCGCCGGCCAGCGAGGTCGTCGACCCGAAGAAGCTGGCCTCGGGCTCCTGACCTCACCCTCCACCTGAGCATGCGGTGGCCGCTCGCGTCCGGGTCCGCCCCGGTTGTCAGTGGCCACCGCTAGCCTCTCTGACGTGTCACATCGCCTCACCGATCCCGAGCAGCTCAAGGAGCTCCTCGGCATCCCGTTCACCCCGGAGCAGACGGCCTGCATCACCGCGCCGCCCGCCCCGCAGGTGATCGTGGCCGGAGCGGGATCGGGCAAGACGACGGTGATGGCGGCACGCGTGGTGTGGCTGGTCGGCACCGGCCAGGTCGCCCCCGAGCAGGTCCTCGGCCTGACGTTCACGAACAAGGCGGCGGGGGAGCTCGCCGAGCGCGTGCGCCAGGCCCTCGTCAGGGCGGGCGTCACCGACCCGGACGCGGTCGACCCGGACAACCCGCCCGGCGAGCCGCTCATCTCCACCTACCACGCGTTCGCCGGCCGCCTCCTGACCGACCACGGTCTGCGCATCGGCCTGGAGCCGACCTCCCGCCTGCTCGCCGACGCCACCCGCTTCCAGCTCGCCGCCCGCGTGCTGCGCGAGGCGCCCGGCCCCTACCCGTCGCTCACCCGGTCCTTCCCCGACCTCGTCAGCGACCTCCTCGCCCTCGACAGCGAGCTCGCCGAACACCTCGTACACCCCGAGCGGCTCCGCGCGTACGACACCGCGCTCCTCGACGCCCTGGAAGGCGCCAAGCTCACCAACGCCGACCTGCGCAAGGTCCCCGAGACGGCGGCGGCCCGGCTCGAACTGGCCGAGCTCGTGGGCCACTACCGCGCGGCGAAGCGCTCCCGCGACCTCCTCGACTTCGGCGACCAGATCGCCCTCTCCGCGACACTGGCCCGCACCCGCGCGGAGGTCGGCGAGATCCTCCGCGACGAATTCCGCGTCGTCCTCCTCGACGAGTACCAGGACACGTCGGTCGCCCAGCGCATCCTCCTCTCCGGCCTGTTCGGCGGCGGCACGGGCCACCCGGTGACCGCGGTCGGTGACCCCTGCCAGGCCATCTACGGCTGGCGCGGCGCCTCTGTCGCCAACCTCGACGACTTTCCCGAGCACTTCGCGTACGCCGACGGCCGCCCCGCCACCCGCCACGCGCTCAGCGAGAACCGCCGAAGCGGGGGCCGCCTCCTGGACCTCGCCAACGGCCTCGCGGAGCCCCTGCGCGCCATGCACGCGGGCGTGGAGGCCCTGCGGCCCGCGCCGGGCGCCGAGCGCGACGGAACGGTGCGCTGCGCCCTGCTGCGCACGCACGCCGAGGAGATCGACTGGCTCGCCGACTCCATCGCCCACCTCGTCCGCACCGGCAAGGCGCCCGGCGAGATCGCCGTCCTGTGCCGCACGGCGACGGACTTCGCCGAGATCCAGGGCGCGCTCGTCGCCCGCGACATCCCCGTGGAGGTCGTCGGCCTCTCCGGACTCCTGCACCTCCCGGAGGTCGCCGACCTCGTCGCCGTCTGCGAGGTCCTCCAGGACCCGGGGGCGAACGCGTCCCTGGTGCGGCTCCTGACCGGCCCCCGCTGGCGCATCGGGCCCCGCGACCTCGCCCTCCTGGGCCGCCGCGCCCGTCTCCTCGTGCGCCCCGGGCACGCCGCCCCCGACGACCCGGACCGCCGCCTCGCCGAAGCCGTCGAAGGGGTCGACCCGGCCGAGGTGATATCGCTCGCGGACGCGCTCGACACCTTCCTGGAGACGCCGCTCGACCCGGCCGGCGCCTCCGGAGGGGACGACGGCCTGCCCTTCTCGGCGGAGGCCAGGGTGCGCTTCGCCCGGCTCGCCGCGGAACTGCGCGAGCTGCGCCGGTCGCTGTCCGACCCCCTGATGGACGTGCTGCACCGGGTGCTCGCCGTGACCGGCCTGGAGGTCGAGCTCTCCGCGTCACCGGGCGCCCTGGCGGCCCGCCGCCGCGAGACGCTCTCCAACTTCCTGGACGTCGCCGCCTCCTTCGCGGCCAACGACAACGGCGCCTCACTCCTCGCCTTCCTTGGATTCCTGCGCACCGCCGCCCAGTACGAGAAGGGCCTCGACAACGCCCTGCCGGGCGGCGAGAACACCGTCAAGGTGCTCACCGCGCACAGGTCCAAGGGCCTCGAGTGGGACGTCGTCGCCGTCCCCGGCCTGGTCACGGGCACGTTCCCGAGCGCGCAGGGCCGCGAGAAGTGGACCGCCCAGGCCAAGGTCGTACCGCACGAACTGCGCGGCGACGCGGCGACACTGCCCGACATCGACGCGTGGGACGCCAAGGGAATGAAGGCCTTCCACGAGGCGATGAAGGACCACCAGCGCACCGAGGAGCTCCGCCTCGGCTACGTGACCTTCACCCGGCCCCGCTCGCTGCTCCTCGGCTCGGGCCACTGGTGGGGCCCCTCCCAGAAGAAGCCGCGCGGCCCCTCGGACTTCCTCCAGGCCCTGTACGACCACTGCGCGGCGGGCCACGGCGAGATCGAGGCCTGGGCGGACAAGCCTGCCGAGGACGAGGAGAACCCCGCCCTGCGGGAGGCCACCGCCGACCGGGCGTGGCCGCTCCCGCTGGACGACGACTCCCTGGCCCGCCGCCGCGCCGCCGCGCGGACCGTCCTCGCGCACCTGGACCGCCTCACGGGAGAGGGCCCCGCGGAAGAGGCCCGTACCCACGAAGAGACTCATCCGGCGGCGTACGACGACGTGCCCCCGGCCGACGATCCGGAATGGCCACCCCCTCCGGAGGACGACGAACCTCCCTATGACGAGCCCCCCTATGACGAACCTCCTTATGAGGAGGCCGATCCTCCCGGCGACGCCCCGGTCGACTGGGCCGCGCTGACGCCGGAGCGCCCGACGATCCCGCACCCCGCGGACGCCCCGGACGCGCGCGTGCCGCTCCCCGCAGGGGCCGCGCCCGAGGCCCGACCGCACCCCGCCGACGCCGACGCCGGCGCGGACATGGACGCCGACGCCGACCGCGTCCCGGACAGCCGCCTCACCCCGGAGGAGGCCCGCACCCTCGCCTCCTGGGACCGTGACCTGGACGCCCTCACCGGCGAGCTCCTGCGCGCCCGCGAAGCCGTCAGGGACATCCCCGTGCCGCCCTGGCTCACCGCGTCCGAGCTGATGCGCCTGGCCGCCGACCCCGAGGGCTTCGCGCGGGACCTGGCCCGGCCCATGCCGCGCCCGCCGCAGCCCGCCGCCCGCCGCGGCACCCGCTTCCACGCCTGGATCGAGTCCCGTTTCGAAGAGCTCACCCTGCCGATGCTCTCCCCGGAGGAGCTGCCGGGCGGCGGGCCCGACGAGGCCGAGATCGCCGACGAGCGCGACCTGGAAGCCCTCAAGGAAGCCTTCGAGCGCACCGAGTACGCCCACCGCGCGCCCTACCGCGTCGAGGTCCCCTTCCAGTTCGTGATCGCGGGCCGCGTTATCCGGGGCCGCATCGACGCCGTCTACAAGGAGGGCGAGGGCGCCGACGCGACGTACGAGATCGTCGACTGGAAGACCAGCCGCACCCGCACCGCCGACCCCCTCCAGCTCGCCGTCTATCGCCTCGCCTGGGCCGAGCAGCAGGGCGTCCCTCTGGGGTCCGTCAAGGCCGCCTTCCTCTACGTCCGCAGCGGGGAGACCGCCCGCCCGGCGAACCTCCCGGGCCGCGCCGGGCTGGAACGCCTCCTGCTGGAGGAACCGGCGGCCGGTGTGCCGGGCGACGGGCCGCAGGACGGGACCACCCCGGATGGCGGATAGGCTCGTGACCATGAGCGAGACACCGGACGGCGCCGTCCGCACGTACATCGAGAACCACCGTGCCGCCTTCCTCGACGACCTCTCCGAGTGGCTGCGCATCCCGTCCGTGTCGGCTCAGCCCGACCACGCCGGGGACGTGCGTGCCAGCGCCGAGTGGCTCGCCGGCCGGCTCAAGGAGACCGGCTTCCCGGTCGCGGAGGTCTGGGAGACGCCCGGGGCGCCCGCCGTCTTCGCCGAGTGGCCCTCCGGCGACCCGCAGGCCCCCACGGTCCTCGTCTACGGTCACCACGACGTCCAGCCCGCGGCCCGCGAGGACGGCTGGGACACCGACCCCTTCGAGCCCGTGGTCCGGGGAAACCGCCTCCACGCGCGCGGGGCCGCCGACGACAAGGGCCAGGTCTTCTTCCACACCCTCGGCGTCCGCGCCCACCTCGCCGTCACCGGCCGCACCGCGCCCGCGGTCAACCTCAAGCTGCTCGTCGAGGGCGAGGAGGAGTCCGGCTCGCCGCACTTCCGCGCCCTCGTCGAAGCCCACAGGGACCGCATCGCCGCCGACGCGGTGATCGTCTCGGACACCGGCATGTGGTCGGAGGACACCCCGACCGTCTGCACGGGCATGCGCGGCCTCGCCGAGTGCGAGATCGAGCTGCACGGCCCCGACCAGGACATCCACTCCGGCTCGTTCGGCGGCGCCGTGCCGAACCCCGCCACCGAGGCCGCCCGGCTCGTCGCCGCCCTCCACGACGACCACGCGCGCGTGGCGATCCCCGGCTTCTACGACGGCATCACGGAGCTCACCGACCGCGAGCGCGAACTCTTCGCCGAGCTGCCCTTCGACGAGGAGCGCTGGCTGCGCACGGCCAAGTCGCACGGCACCCACGGCGAGTCCGGGCACACCACTCTTGAACGCATTTGGGCCCGCCCCACCGCCGAGGTCAACGGCATCGGCGGCGGCTACCAGGGCGCGGGCAGCAAGACGATCATCCCGTCGTCCGCCGTCGTGAAGCTGTCCTTCCGGCTCGTCGCGGGCCAGGACCCGGAGCGCGTCGAGAAGGCCGTGCGCGCCTGGGCCGCCGACCGCGTCCCCGCCGGTATCCGCCAGACGGTCACCTTCAGCGCAGGCACGCGCCCGTGCCTGACCCCGCTGGACCACCCCGCTCTCCAGTCCGTCGTACGGGCGATGGGCCGCGCCTTCGAGCAGAAGATCCGCTTCACGCGCGAGGGCGGCTCGGGACCGGCCGCCGACCTCCAGGACGTCCTCGCCGCGCCCGTCCTCTTCCTGGGCATCTCCGTCCCGTCCGACGGCTGGCACGCGCCGAACGAGAAGGTCGAGATCGACTTGCTGCTCAAGGGCGTCGAGACGACCGCCTACCTGTGGGGCGACCTCGCGGCGAACTGGCACGATGCAGACTGAGGCGCCCCTCGAAGGCCCGCCGGCCGTCGTACACGCCCCGCCGCACGCCCTGCTGAACCACCCATTCCACCGGGGGAGTTGGAAGCACCTGTGACCACCTGGACCGACAGCACCGCAGATCGCCCCGTCTCGCTGACCGCTCCCAGCGGCATCGACCGTGCGGCCCACCACCGCATGGACGAGGCGTGGCTCGCCGCAGCCTGGAGCCACCCCACGACCCGGGTCTTCGTGGTCTCCGGCGGCCAGGTACTCATCGACGAGACACCCGAGGGCAACACCGAACTGGTGATGACGCCGTCCTTCGAAGCGCCCCTCACCGAGGAGCACCGCTACTTCCTGGGCACCGACGACGACGGCGTCAGCTACTTCGCCCTCCAGAAGGACAGCCTGCCGGGTCGCATGGACCAGTCGGCGCGCCCAGCGGGGCTGCGCGAGGCGGGGCTCCTGCTCTCCCCCCGGGACGCGGGCCTGATGGTGCACGCGGTCGCCCTGGAGAACTGGCAGCGCCTGCACCGCTTCTGCTCACGCTGTGGCGAGCGCACCGTCATCGCGGCGGCCGGTCACATCCGCCGCTGCCAGGCCTGCGGCGCCGAGCACTACCCACGCACGGACCCCGCCGTGATCATGGCCGTCAGGGACAGCGAGGACCGCATCCTCCTCGGCCGCCAGGTGCACTGGCCCGAGGGCCGCTTCTCCACCCTCGCGGGCTTCGTCGAGCCGGGGGAGTCCATCGAGCAGTCGGTGCGGCGCGAGGTCTTCGAGGAGGCGGGCGTCACGGTCGGCGACGTCGAGTACGTCGCGAGTCAGCCCTGGCCGTTCCCCTCCAGCCTGATGCTGGGCTTCATGGCCGACGCGACCTCCTCGGAGATCAACGTCGACGGCGAGGAGATCCATGAGGCCCGCTGGTTCTCCCGGGAAGACCTGCGGGCCGCGTTCGAGTCCGGGGAGGTCCTGCCTCCCTACGGAATCTCGATCGCGGCCCGCTTGATCGAACTCTGGTACGGCAAGCCCCTGCCGAAGCCGGGGACCGTGGGCTGAGCCCGCGCCGCACCCTCGCCCGGGTGCTGCGCCTCAGGCGTCCAGCTTCTGCTTGACCTGCGCCAGCGAGGGGTTCGTCAGCGTCGAGCCGTCCGGGAAGAGAACGGTGGGAACCGTCTGGTTTCCGCCGTTCGCCTTCTCGACGAAGGCCGCCGACTCCGGGTCGTGCTCGATGTTGATCTCGGTGTACGCGATGCCCTCACGGTCCATCTGACCCTTGAGGCGGCGGCAGTAGCCGCACCACGTGGTGCTGTACATCGTCACAGTGCCCGGCATGTCTTTCGTGCTCCTTCGTCGCTCGGGGTGCGTCTTCGCAATGGAGCGAACGTACGCGACCCGGCCACCATTCCCGTATTAGTACGACCGGCTGCGCTCCCCTGTGGACAACCGGCTCACCCGCCTCCTGCGACCTGGCAGCATGGCAGGGTGACATCAGCAACGCACTCCACCCTCTTCCCGCAGGTCCCGGACTCGGCCGACGCGGTGCTCGACGGGCTCGACCCCGAGCAGCGCGAGGTGGCCACCGCCCTGCACGGGCCGGTGTGTGTCCTGGCGGGCGCCGGCACCGGCAAGACGCGGGCGATCACGCACCGGATCGCCTATGGCGTGCGCGCCGGAATGCTCCAGCCCGCCAGCGTGCTCGCCGTCACCTTCACCAACCGCGCCGCGGGCGAGATGCGCGGCCGCCTCCGCCAGCTCGGCGCCTCCGGCGTCCAGGCCCGCACCTTCCACTCCGCCGCCCTGCGCCAGCTCCAGTTCTTCTGGCCGAAAGCCGTCGGTGGACCGCTGCCCCGGATCGTCGACCGCAAGATCAAGCTCGTCGCGGACGCGGCCGCCGCCTGCCGCATCCGCCTGGACCGCAATGAGCTGCGCGACCTCACCGGCGAGATCGAGTGGGCCAAGGTCACCCAGACCGTCCCCGCCGACTATGCGGCCGCCGCCGCCCAGTCGGGCCGGGACGTCCCGCGCGACCCCGCGGAGACCGCCCAGCTCTACGCCGCGTACGAGGACCTCAAGCGCGACCGCACCCTCATCGACTTCGAGGACGTACTGCTGCTCGCCGTCGGCATCCTCCAGGACCGCCACGACATCGCCGAACAGGTCCGCACCCAGTACCAGCACTTCGTGGTCGACGAGTACCAGGACGTGAGCCCCCTCCAGCAGCGCCTCCTTGAGCTGTGGCTCGGCGAGCGGGACAGCCTCTGCGTCGTCGGCGACGCCAGCCAGACGATCTACTCCTTCACCGGCGCGACCCCCGACCACCTGCTGAACTTCCGCACCCGCCACCCGGGGGCGACGGTCGTCAAGCTGGTCCGTGACTACCGCTCGACACCTCAGGTCGTCCACCTCGCCAACGGCCTGCTCTCGCAGGCCCGGGGCCGCGCCGCCGACCACCGCCTGGAGCTGATCTCCCAGCGCGAGCCCGGCGCGGAGCCGATCTACACGGAGTATGCGGACGAGCCCGCCGAAGCCGAGGGCGCCGCCCGCCGCATCCGCGCCCTCCTCGCGGACGGCGTGCCCGCCAGCGAGATCGCGGTCCTCTTCCGCACGAACTCCCAGTCGGAGATCTACGAGCAGGCGCTCGCCGACGCCGGCGTGCCCTACCAGCTGCGCGGCGCCGAGCGGTTCTTCGAGCGCACCGAAGTGCGCGAGGCGGGCGCGGCCCTGCGCGGCGCGGCCCGCTTCGGGGGCAACGACCCGCTCCTCGACGACGTGGTCGACCTGCCCTCCCAGGTGCGGGCCGTCCTCTCCACGAAGGGCTGGACGACCGAGCCGCCCGCGGGCTCCGGGGCGGTCCGCGACCGATGGGAGTCGCTGGCCGCGCTGGTGCGGCTGGCCGAGGACTTCTCGCGGGCCAGACCGGAGGCGACCCTCGCCGACCTCGTGGCCGAGCTCGACGAGCGGGCGAACGCGCAGCACGCGCCCACCGTCGAGGGCGTCACGCTCGCCTCGCTGCACGCGGCCAAGGGCCTGGAGTGGGACGCCGTCTTCCTGGTGGGCCTCGCCGAAGGCATGATGCCGATCACCTACGCCAAGACGGACGAGCAGATCGAGGAGGAGCGCAGGCTCCTCTATGTGGGGGTGACCCGCGCCCGCGTCCACCTCTCGCTCTCCTGGGCCCTCTCCCGCTCTCCGGGCGGGCGCCCCAGCCGCCGCCCCAGCCGCTTCCTGGACGGTCTGCGTCCGGGCTCAGGGTCGGGCTCCGCCGCCCGTGCCGCGAGCGGCGGCCCCGGTGGTGTCGAGCGGGGCAGCGGCGGGGCCACCGCCGTGGCGGGCCGTCGTGAGCGCAAGAGCCGCACCCCGGCCCGCTGCCGGGTCTGCGGCCGGAGCCTGACGGACGCGGGCGAGATGAAGCTCATGCGGTGCGAGGACTGTCCGTCCGACATGGACGAAGGGCTCTACGAGCGGTTGCGGGAGTGGCGCTCCGGCCAGGCGAGGGAGCTGGGGCAGCCCGCGTACTGCGTCTTCACGGACAAGACCTTGATCGCCATCGCGGAGGCCGTGCCGGGGGACGAGGGCGAACTGGCCCGGATCCCCGGGGTCGGTGTCCGCAAGTTTCATCGCTTCGGGGCCGATGTCCTCGCGATCTGTGCAGGTCAGGAGGGTGTAAGGGGCGCCGAAGGAGAATGATTCAAACTCGTCGAAAAAATAGTTTGCGCATGCGCAAGGAAGACCCATAGGTTCTTAACACGGAAACGGCGGGCTTCTCCGAAGCCCCGGTTCCGTGCTGTACTTGTCAGTCCGCAGGATCGGTCCGTCCGATCCCTTGAGACGCCGAGAGGAGGCGAATTCCAGTGATCAGCATCAACGAGAGCTTCATCAGCACCGCGAAAATGACCGATCGCTCGGTCGTCGCTTCCTGCCTGCTCGGCTTCTCGAACCAGGGCACCGGTCTGTCCGGCGGCATTCCCGCCTCCCGTCCGCTGCCCGCCTCCCTGCTTCTCATGGGTCTTCCCGTCCGCGAGGTCAATGGGGGCAATGAGCGACCGACCAAGGCACCGGAAGCAGCAGTAGCGGAGGCGCAGGCCCATGCCTATGCCTTTGCGGCGGCCGGTGCCGGATTCCGGAAGCAGACGACGCAGCACCACACGATGTGGGCCTTCCGTGGGCTCGAACCCTGGAGTGATCCAGTCTGATCTCGATCAGACGGGCGCCTTCAGGGCCGCGGAACCCCACCCGGGATCCGCGGCCCTTTTGTTTTCCCCGAGACAGGGAGAACGGAGCGAAGGGGCCGACAGCAAGACCCGGTACCAGCCGCCAACCGGCCGACCCAGGCCGGCACGACCAGACGAGGACAACACCACCGTGCAAATCGAAGCGCACGCCCCGTCCGTACCGCCTTCACAGACGCTCCCGCCGCCCGCACCCACGGAGGACCCGACCTTGACTCCCCTCACCGCGCTCACCGCGCTCGACGACGCCATCGAGAACCTCGGCGTACCCGTTCCCTGCCGTGCCTACGACCCGGAGGTCTTCTTCGCGGAGTCCCCGGCCGACGTCGAGTACGCCAAGTCCCTCTGCCGGACCTGCCCGCTGGTGGAGGCCTGCCTCGCCGGCGCCAAGGAGCGGCGTGAGCCGTGGGGCGTCTGGGGCGGCGAGCTGTTCGTCCAGGGCGTTGTCGTTGCCCGCAAGCGGCCCCGTGGCCGCCCGCGCAAGAACCCGGTCGTCGCATGAGCACCGCCGGAACCATCGACCGCCCCCTGACGCACGACCCCAAGAAGCAGGCCCCGATGAAGGCAGCCACCAGCGAGCCCGCCGGCTCCGCGACCCCAGACTTCACCACCACCGGCGCGCACGTCCCGCGCCAGAACAGGACCCGTGAGATGCAACTCATCCCAGAAGCCATGGCTCGTGCGCATATGCACGAACGCCTGCGCGAGGCCGAGGCCCAGCGCCCGGCCGAGCGCCTGATGGCGGCCCGCCGTATGCAGCGCCGCGCGGAGCGCGCCTCGCTGCGTGCCCGGCGCGCGCTCGCCATAGCGGTCATGCAGTAAGAGCCACGCTGCGGAATTCCCGCAGCAAGGGCCGCCGACGCGGCCCGGCACGATGACAGATGCCCGTGGGGGCGGTCCGAACGGACTGCCCCCGCGGTGCGTTGTGCTCAGCGATCGTCCCGGCACGGCGATAGGGTCGCCGGGTGGACCAGCAGAACCCCCGGGCGTCGGAGCCGGAGAACCCGGAGGAACCGATGAATTCCGTGTGCGGCCTCTGCGGCACGGTCGCCCGAGGCACCCCGCCGACCTGGACCTGTTCCGTGGAGAACGGCACCCGCCGCTACCTCTGCGAAGCCTGCGCACGGGACAACATCAGAGCCATCGAAGGGCGTCTCGACTCCGCCTGGTGGTGAGCCTCTCCGCGGTTCAGCCCTGCGCCGCCGTACCGCCCTCCACGGCCTCCACCAGTTCCTCGCTCCCGGCCGGATCCTCGCTGTCCGCGGACTCCCCGTCCTCCTCCACGAAACCGGGCAGCCACTCCTCCAGTTCGTCCCGCATCCGCACTGTCGCACCCAGCTGGCACAGCACCCCGATGGTGCTCACCGTCACGCGGTGTATCAGCAGGTAGGCCGGCGGCAGGTTCAGATACCGGCCCAACTGGTAGGCGGGGGAGCGGACATCGGCAAGACGTGCCGCCTGCTTGCGCATCCAGGCGCGGGTGAAGGTGTACTCGTCGACGGCCAGGGGCTCGATGATCGGCAGCAGGTAGTCGAGCACCGCCTGCGGCTCCAGGTCGACGGACTCCTTGACGAAGCCCTCCTCACGGAGCATGTCGTAGACGGCGTCGGCCTCGCCCGCCAGCGTCATCCGCAGGGATGTCCCGATGGTCGGGGGCAGCCCGTCGGGCAGGCGGTCCACCGTGCCGAAGTCGAGGACACCGAGGCGGTAGCCGTTCTTCTCGTCGGGCAGCAGACGGAAGTTGCCCGGATGCGGATCGGCGTGCAGCAGCCCCGTGCGCGCCGGCCCCGAGAAGAGGAAGTGGGCCAGCAGCTGCCCCGCCCGGTCGCGCTGCTCCTGAGTACCGTCCGAGATCACCTTCGACAGAGGTGTCCCGTCCATCCACTCGGTGACCAGAACCTGATCGCTCTGGTGCACCACCTGGGGCACCACCACATGCGGGTCGTACGCGAACTCCTCCGCGTGGGCCTGCTGGGCCTGCGCCTCCAAGCCGTAGTCCAACTCCTCCGAGACACGGTCGCGCAGCTCCGCGATGAGGGGCTTGATGTCCATCCCCGGGATCAGCGGCCCGAGGAGCCGGGCGAACCGTCCGAGTTGATTGAGGTCGGAGAGCAACGCCTCGCCCGCCCCCGGGTACTGCACCTTGACCGCGACCTCCCGGCCGTCCTCCCAGACGGCCCGGTGCACCTGACCGATGGACGCGGCAGCCGCGGGCTTGTCGTCGAACTCCAGGAACCGCTCGCGCCAGTCCGCGCCGAGACGCTCCGCGAGGACGGCGTGCACGGTGCTGGTCGGCATCGGCGGCGCCGCTTCCTGCAACTTCGTCAGCGCCGCGCGGTAGGGCCCCGCGATCTCCTCCGGCAGGGCGGACTCGAAGACGGACAGCGCCTGCCCGAACTTCATGGCGCCGCCCTTCAGCTCTCCGAGCACCTTGAACAACTGCTCGGCCGTGCGCTGCTGCAGTTCCCGTCCGACGATTTCCGCGGACTTTCCCCCGATCCGCTTGCCGAGCCCCCAGGTCGCGCGTCCCGCGAAGCCGAGCGGCAGCGCTGCCAGTTTGGCGGTACGGGTGACCGCCTTCCGGGGAAGATCAGACATGCGCCCCTCCAAGTCCCAGACAGCCGCGCCCTCTCAGGCGGTTACCCGGCCATTGTTGCGTGCGGCCTCTTGTCAGCGGTGGGCCGATCCCCCCTAACGGACACGTCGGCCCCACAAGAGCATGATGGATGGGCCCAAATCGGGGTCGAGCGCCACTCGAATCCGGGCACCGAGGCCTTCCAGCGCGCGCCCGCGCAGGCCGACGGCTCCCCGTCCAGAAACGCGAGGGCGTGTCCCGCCGTGAGCCCCGCCACCGATGTCGACAGGGCCACGTCGCAGGCGGGCGCCTGCCGCGCGTGCCCCGAGCGCCACTGTGCCAGTAGCCGCGGCCAGGTGGGGTCGTGTTCGGCACGTTGCAGGAAGAGACACTCGGCGCACGGGGTCGTCCCCGGCAGGACCAGAGGACCCACCACACCCGTCCCCTCGATCACCCCGGCATAGAGGTGGGGCGTGCCCGACGCGAGGAGTTCCTCGGCCGCGGCGGGCGCGGGAGCGTACGCGTCCAGGCCGTCCCTCGGCGCGATGATCACAAGAGACAGTCCTGCCGCGCCCTCCGCTTCGGTGGACCGCCGGCCCGGCCGGCCGGGCGCCGACTGCCGCACGATCCGACGCGCGGTCGTGTCCCTCCGCTCCCCGACGGACTCGGCGGGCAGGCCGCCAGGTGCCACGTCCCACGGCCGCACATGTCCGCCGTCCAGCACATCGACCCGGCCGACCCCGGCGGCCGCGAGCACCGAAGCCACGACGGTGCCCACCCGCCCGGCACCCTGAACCCGCACGCGCATGGCCCGGCGCGCCGCCATCTTCGTGATCGCACCGCCCGGCTCGGGCGACAGGAGCGACAGTGAGGCCAGGTCGGCCCGCAGCCGGTCCATGATCTCGCTCCGCTCGCGCAGCGCGTCGGCCGCGGGCCCGCCGCCCGTCGAGTCGTCGAGGAGCCCGGCCCGTGAGAGCTCGCCGAGCAGCTTGTCCACATGGCCGTCCGGCAGCCCCATCCGCCTGGCCTCCTCGCGCAGCAGCGGCAGCCCGCGGGTCCCGTCGAGCAGAGTCAGGAAGGTGCCCGTCGCCGTGTCCATCGGGCCGAGCACCAGGGCATGCGCGGGCGCCACCCCGAACTGCACGGTGCTCAGGTCCCGCCAGCCGCGCCGCAGCGCGGGCTTCACGATCGGATGCATCAGGCGCATGGTCGTCCCCCGTCGGCCGGTCGGCGCGGTCCCGTCCGCCGCGTCGATCGAATGCCAGAATGCCCGTCCCAGCGGACGCCTGCGTCGCGTTGTCCACAGGTGGTGAGTATTCATCGCACTAATCGGACGCGTGGGGTGCGGAACAGCGCCGAACCGCCCCGGAGGCGGGACTTCCCCCATGCCCAGCGGGTAACGTCGGGGCGTGCCCGCCGACCCGTCACCTCGCGTCGCTGGGGAGACCTCAGCGCGTCGCGCCGGAGCTCCACAGCGCAGCACGACCAGCCCGGCCCCGTCCGGCGTGACGGCCAGCGCGGTCGAGGTCAGACGGAGCGCCCGCCGCCGCAGAACGGTCTCCGCGTACCGGGAGGGCGATCGCACCGTCGTCCTCATCCCCGCCCGGATGTCCGAGGCGGAGGAGCAGCGCTGGGTCAACGTGATGCTCGACAAGCTCGCGGCCCAGGAGAGCAAGCGGCTCCTCGGCGACGCGGAGCTCGCCGAGCGTGCCGAGCAGCTGTCGGAGCAGTACTTCGAGGGCCGCGCCAGACCGGTGTCGGTTCGCTGGGTCACGAACCAGAACACCAGGTGGGGATCCTGCACGCCGGCGGAGGGCAGCATCCGTCTTTCGCACCGGCTCCAGGGCATGCCCGAATACGTCGTGGACTACGTCCTCGTCCATGAACTCGCCCACCTGCTCGTTCCCGGCCACGGGCCGGATTTCTGGCGCCTCCTGGAGGCCTACCCCCGTACGGAGCGGGCCCGTGGCTACCTCGAAGGGGTGGTCTCGGCCAGCCGGCTGCCCCACCTGCCCGCCGCCCGCGAGGAGTGAACATCCGCGGCGTCAGGCCGTTGTGCAGCGGGTCTGTACCGGCTTCGCCCGCTGTCGGACTTTGCGGTTAGCCTGACGCGACGTATTCACATTCGGGATGGGGGACGGTCGTTACGTATGGCCAGGCAATTCCAACGCGGCCACAAGGCCAAGATCAGTGATCTCACTCCGGGCACCGATCTGTACGTGGGCGTACAGATCTCCGCCCCCGGGCTGACCTTCGACATCAGCTGCTTCGGCCTGGACGCGAGCGAGCGGCTCTCGGACGACCGTTACTTCATCTTCTTCAATCAGCCGAAGTCGCCCGAGGAGTCGATCCAGCTCCTGGGCGCGCAGGCGGGCGACACCGAGTCCTTCCGCGTCACCCTGGACCGCATCCCGCCGCAGATCCAGCGGTTGTCGTTCACGGCCACGATCGACGGCGCCGGGCAGATGTCGCAGGTCGCCTCCGGGTACGTCCGCATCGTCGCGGGCGGCGAGGAAGTCGCGCGCTACGCCTTCAGCGGCGCGGAGTTCTCCACCGAGCGCGCCGTCATGCTGGGTGACTTCTACCTGAAGGACGTCTGGCGGTTCGCCGCGATCGGCCAGGGCTTCGACGGCGGTCTCGACGCGCTCCTGAAGAACTTCGGCGGCGAGATCGCCGAGGAGGAGCCCGCCGCCCCCCAGCCGCAGGGCGCGCCCTCCTTCGCACCGCCCGCGCAGGCCACGCCCCCGCCCGCGTTCGGCGCCCCGGCTGCCACCACGCCGCCCCAGGCACCGGCACCCGCTCCGGCCCCCGCGCAGAACTTCGCGCCGCCCCAGGGCGTCACCCCACCCCCCGCACCCGCTCCGGTCGACCCGTCGGTGCACGCCGCGCAGACCGTCGTAGCCCCGTTGCACCAGCCGCCGGGCGGCCCCGTGCCGCCCCCGCCGCCCCCCGCGCCGTACGGCCAGCCGGGCCAGCAGCCCCCGCAGCAGCCGCAGTTCGGCCAGGTCCCCGGCCAGCAACCGCCCGGCCAGAGTGCACCGCTCCCGCCCGGTTACGGCCAGCAGCCGCAGGCCCCGATGCCTCCGGGATACGGGCAGCAGCCTCCGGGCGGTCAGTTCCCCGGCCAGCCCGTCGCACCACAGGGCGCCGCTCCCCAGGGCGCCGGTGTGGCGGCGGCCCTCCAGAAGTACCGCGAAGCCCCCACCGGTCAGCGCTGGACGCAGCAGAACGAGAAGCTGATCCGCGTCGACCTGAGCGTCGCCGACCAGCCGGTCCTGGCCCGCCAGGGCAGCATGGTGCTCTACCAGGGCAAGGTCGAGTTCGGCTACAAGGGCGCGGGCTTCGCCGGGCGCATCGTGGGCAACGCCACCGGCCAGGAGATGCAGCTGATGCGCTGCTCCGGCCGTGGCCAGGTCTTCCTCGCCGAGGAGGGCACTCACCTGCACCCCATCGAGCTCCAGGGCGACGCGATCTGCGTCTCCGCGGAGAACGTCCTCGCCTTCGACGAGAGCCTGCAGCACGAGGTGCGCAGGATCGAGGGCCACGGGATCCCCGGCGGCGCGCTGTTCGTCATGCAGTTCCAGGGCACCGGCACGGTCGTCGTGAAGACGCACGGTGTGCCCGTGGTGCTGCCCGTCACGCCGACGACGTTCGCCGACTGCCACGCCGTCGTGGCCTGGTCGGCCGCCGCGCAGGCGATCGTCTCCAGCCAGGTGCGGCTGCGCAGCAACGCCTACGCGGGCTCCACGGGAGAGAGCGTGAACCTCCAGTTCCGTGGCGCGCCCGGCAATTTCATCGTCGTCCAGCCGTACGAGGTCTGAGGGAGCTCGTCATGAACCAGCAACTCGCGGGCTTCGCTCCCGCACCCGTCGCCGCCCGCATGGAGAACCACGGCCATCACATGGTCAAGGTGGCCATGCAGACCGGCAACGACCTCCTCGCGCGCGTGGGCTCGATGGTCGCCTACGAAGGGTTCGTGCAGTACGAGCCGAATCCGCCCGCCGTCCGTCAGATCGCGCGCGAGTGGATGACCGGCGAGGGCGCGCCCCTGATGAAGTGCTCCGGAGACGGCCTTCTCTACCTGGCCGACTACGGGGCGGACGTCGTCCTCATCAACCTGGCGGGCGACTCCCTCTCGGTGAACGGCACCAATTTGCTCGCGTTCGACGCCTCCCTCCAGTGGGGCGTCGAGCGGGTCAAGGGCATGGCCAAGTTCGCCGGGCAGGGCCTGTGGAACATCAAGGTCTCCGGCCAGGGCTGGGTCGCGCTGACGTCCCGGGGCACTCCGATCGTCGTCGACTGCGGCCGCGGCGAGGACGAGACGTACGTCGACCCGGACGCCCTGATCGCCTGGTCCCCGAACCTCAAGGTGAAGGGCAAGCGCAGCTTCAAGGCAGGGGCCCTCATCGGGCGCGGCAGCGGCGAGGCCTACCAGATGGGCTTCTCCGGAGAAGGCATCGTCGTCGTACAGCCCAGTGAGGACAGCACCGACCGCCTCCGAGCACGGGGCTGAGGGGGAGCAACACACCATGCAGAGCCCACTTTTCGCGCATGCCGAGCAGCAGACGCAGGAGCGCTACTCCGTCCAGAACCCGCAGATGCTGCGGGTCGCCCTGGAGGGTCACGACGACGTCCTGGCCCGCAAGGGCGCCATGGTCGCCTACCAGGGTCTTATGGAGTTCGACGCGGAGTACCAGAGCCGGGGCAACCAGCGTGCCCGCGCGCACACCGGTGAGGGCCTGGACCTGATGCGGGTCCACGGCCAGGGCACGGTCTACCTCGCCAACCTCGCCCAGTACATCCACGTGGTGGATGTGGACCAGGACGGCCTGACCGTGGACAGCAGCTACGTCCTGGCGATGGACTCGTCGCTGGCCCACCAGGTCATCGCCGTGGACAGCCAGTACGGCATCTCAGGCTCGGGCAAGTACCAGCTCAACATCACCGGACGCGGCAAGGTCGCCCTGATGACGTCGGGGCAGCCGCTGATGCTGCAGGTCACGCCGGACCGGTACGTCAACGCCGACGCCGACGCGATCGTCGCCTGGTCCAACGGCCTGCGCGTCCAGATGCAGGCCCAGACCCATTCCTCGGGCGTCTGGCGGCGCCGCGGCAACACGGGCGAGGGCTGGGAGCTCAGCTTCATGGGCCAGGGCTACGCGCTCGTCCAGCCCAGCGAGATGCTGCCGCCCCAGAACGCGGTCATCGGGCAGGGCGCCCGGGCGCAGTTCGGGGTGGGCCAGCAGGGAGCACGGGGGCAGAACCAGGGCAACGTCTGGAGCTGAGCGCTCCGCTTCGGTGACGCAGGGAACAAGTCGCGGGGAACTGCGGGCCGGCTGTGGCTGGTCGCGCAGTTCCCCGCGCCCCTTTCAGGGGCGCTCCCCGGCTACAGGCGTGCCCTTGTCGCCTCGACCAGTCGTACCACCGACTCGTCCGCCACCCCCGCCACCTCGTCGTACGCGAACCAGCGCAGGTCCAGGGACTCGTCGCTGATCGCCTCGACGGCGTCCTCGGGGGCGAGCGCGGCGAACTGCACATCCAGGTGCTGGGTGCACGGGCCCGGGATCGGGTGCCTGTCCAGGCGGACGGGACCGCCCGCGAGCAGCGTCAGGCCGGGCACGCCGGACTCCTCCGTGGCCTCACGCAGCGCCGCCGCGGCGAGCGTCGGGTCGCCCGGCTCGCAGTGGCCGCCCATCTGAAGCCACATCCGCAGCTTTCTGTGCAGCGTGAGCAGCACCCGTCCGCGCGCGGGGTCGACGACCAGGGCGCTCGCCGTCACGTGGCCCGCGGTGCAGGCCTTCCACATGCCGTCGTCACCGTGCGCCGACAGGTGCTCCAGGTAGGCCTGGCGCAGCTCGGGCTGCTCCTCGTACCCCTTGAGCACGAGGACCGTGTCGTCGTACAGACTCACTTGTCGCCGTCGTCCTTGCCGTCGCCCTCGGTGTCGTCGCCGGTGTCCTTCTTGAGGTCCGGCTTCGCGGCGCCGCCGCCCGCCGCCTCGCCGAGCATCTTGTCCAGCTCGGAGAAGTCCAGCTGCTCGCGGTGGACGAAGCCGTCCGGGTCGTCCAGGTCGGAGGCGGTCGGCAGCATGTCCGGGTGCTCCCACAGGCCGTCACGGCCGTCGACGCCGCGCGCGTCCGTGAGGGAGGCCCACAGGCGCGAGGCGTCCCGCAGCCGGCGCGGGCGCAGCTCGAGACCGATCAGGGTCGCGAACGTCTGCTCCGCGGGCCCGCCCGTCGCGCGGCGGCGGCGCAGCGTCTCCCGGAGGGCGTCGGCGGACGACAGGCGCGGTTTGGCGGCGGCGTGCACCACCGCGTCCACCCAGCCCTCGACGAGCGCGAGAGCCGTCTCCAGGCGGGCCAGAGCGGCCTTCTGGGCCGGGGTGTCCTCCGGCTGGAACATGCCCTGCTGGAGCGCTTCCTGCAACTGCTCGGGGTTCTGCGGGTCGAGCTGGCCGACCACGTCCTCCAGCTTGGCCGTGTCGACCTTGATCCCGCGCGCGTACCCCTCGACGGCTCCGAACAGGTGCGAGCGCAGCCACGGGACGTGGGCGAAGAGCCGCTGGTGGGCGGCCTCGCGCAGCGCCAGGTAGAGCCGCACCTCGTCCTTGTCGATGCCCAGGTCCTTGCCGAAGGCCTGGATGTTCACCGGGAGGAGCGCCGCCTTGCCGGACGGGCCGAGTGGCAGGCCGATGTCGGTGGAGCCGACGACCTCGCCCGCGAGCACGCCCACGGCCTGGCCGATCTGCTGGCCGAACATGGCGCCGCCCATGGAGCGCATCATGCCGATCAGCGGGCCCGCCATGGCCTGCATCTCCTCGGGCAGCACATCGCCCATGGCGAGGCCGACCCGCTCGGCGACGGGGTCGACGAGCTCCTTCCACACCGGCAGGGTCGCCTCGACCCACTCGGCGCGGCTCCACGCCACAGCGGTGCCGGAGCCCGAAGGCAGCGACGTCGCGTCGTCCAGCCACAGATCGGCCAGCCGCACGGCCTCCGCGACGGCGGAGCGCTCGGCGGGGCCGACGCTGGCGTCCTTGGCGCCGTCCGCCGTGCCCTGGGACACGGTCTGGCGGGCGATGTCCTTGGCCATGTCCCAGTTCACCGGGCCGCCCTCGTACGACAGCATCTGGCCGAGCTGCTGGAACGCGGCGCCCAGGTCGTTCGGGTTCATCGAACCGAACATCGCGGCGAACGGATTGTCACCGCCGCCGGGACCGCCCGCCCCGGGGAACCCCCCAAAACCGAACGGATTTGCGGGGCCGCCTGCGCCTTGCCCCCCGCTCCGGCCCTCTCCAGGGGATTCCTTCTTCTTGCCCTCGTCGCCGTCGTCCGGCTCCTCCGGCGGAAGGCCGAATCCGAATGGGGTGTCACTCACGGGATTCCTCGGCTCGTCAGGCCACCGGTCGTGTTCCGGCGGCGGCTGCCCTACAACACCACCCAGCGTAGACACCGTGACGGGATCGGGCCTCGGTGCTTCGCCGACTCTCGGCCTGCGGCAGGATGGATGCCACCTGGTACGTACGCGTCATTCGCTTACGTACTGAAGACAACCGCTGGAGACGCCCGGTGAGTTCCCCAGATCCACAGGTTCGCGCAGCGCGAAACCCGTCAACCCCGGCGCCCGTCCGAGGGCCCGTCGTCGCCGTCACCGGCGCGGCCTCCGGCGTGGGCGCGCTGCTGACCGAGCGCCTCGCGGCCTCGGAGGAGATCAAGCAGGTCATCGCCATCGACGAGCGCCGGGGTGACTGCTCGCAGGCGCAGTGGCACATTCTGGACGTCCGGGACCCGGCCATCGCCGAGAAGCTGCGCGGCGCGGACGTTGTGGTGCACCTGGCGCTCGACCTGGACCTGGAGACGGACGGCGCGGCCCGCACCGCCTACAACGTGCGCGGCACCCAGACCGTGCTGACCGCCGCTGCCGCCGCGGGCGTGCACCGCGTCGTCCTGTGCACCTCGGCGATGGTCTACGGGGCGCTGTCCGACAACGAACTGCCCCTCTCCGAAGACGCCGAACTGCGTGCCACCGCCGAGGCCACCGGCGTCGGCGACCTCTTGGAGGTCGAGCGCCTCGCCCGCCGGGCGCCCCGCGCCCACCCCGGTCTCAACGTCACCGTCGTACGGCCCGCGACCCTCGTCGGCGGCACGGACACGGCCCTCACCCGGTATTTCGAGTCGCCCCGGCTCCTGGTCGTGGCCGGATCGCGGCCCGCCTGGCAGTTCTGCCACGTCGAGGACCTGTGCAGCGCTCTGGAGTACGCGGTGCTCGAGAAGGTCGACGGCGAGCTCGCCGTCGGCTGCGACGGCTGGCTGGAGCAGGAGGAGGTCGAGGAGCTCAGCGGGATCCGGCGCATGGAGCTGCCCTCGGCCGTCGCCCTCGGGGCCGCCGCCCGGCTGCACCGCATCGGCCTCACGCCGTCGCCTGCGGGCGACCTCGCGTACACGATGTACCCGTGGGTGGTCAGCGTCAGCAGGCTGCACGACGCCGGGTGGCGCCCGCAGTGGACTAACGAGGAGGTCCTCGCGGAGCTGCTCGACGAGGTCTCCGGGCGGCGCACGGTGGCGGGCCGGCGGCTCGGGCGCAAGGACGCCACGGCCGCGGGCGCGGCGGGGGCGACGGTCGCGCTGCTGGGCGCCGCGGCGGTGGTCCGCAGGGCGCGGAAGGCGCGGCGCAGGATCTGAGGGGTGCGGGGGCGCGGGGAGCGCGGCCTGGAACTGCGCGGCGCCGTCGAGGGGGCATACGTCCACGCCCCAGGCGTACGCCGCCCTCGCCCTGTAGGGAACTCCAAGGCGATACGCGCGCGTGCCGGGCGAAAGGTCTATTCCGCGATGACCGTGCCGTGCGGCACCATGGCCGCATGGCACGCACCACGATGGACCACCCCGGCGAGCAGGCCGCGCAGGACCCGATCCGCCTCCTCGCGATCCGTGACACGCCGCTCTCCCTGGACGAGGTCTTCCGGGCCGTCGGCGACGACGCGGCGGGCGGCACGGCGCTCTTCGTGGGGACCGTGCGCAACCACGACGGCGGTGCGGACGTCGACGAGCTGGGGTACTCGACCCACCCCACCGCCGAGGCCGAGATGCGCCGGGTGGCCGAGAAGGTCGTCGCCTCATACCCGGTGCGCGCCCTGGCCGCCGTGCACCGCATCGGTGACCTCGCCGTCGGAGATCTTGCGGTGGTCGTGGCCGTCTCCTGCCCGCACCGCGCCGAAGCCTTCGACGCCTGCCGCAAGCTGATCGACGACCTCAAGCACGAGGTGCCGATCTGGAAGCACCAGCGCTTCTCCGACGGCAAGGAGGAGTGGGTCGGCGCCTGTTGAGGCGCGGGGGAGCGGCCGCCGGGACGGGGTGGAGCCCCCGGGGCCCGGTTGGTCCGTGTGGCTCCGGTTGCGTAACCCGACCCCTGCCGTGAGCGTTGACCATGCAGATGGTTAATCTGCTGATCAGTCAGTTGCGGTGGATCGTGGGGTCGGGAGGTTGACATGGCATCACTTGCCTGGTTGCTGATTCCGGTCCTGGCTGCCGTCGGCGCGGGTCTGTGGGGCGGCTGGGCCGCCCGCAACCGCAAGTCCGGACGGACCGGCGACGCGATCGAGCTCAACGGCTACGCCGCGTTCCGCGAGGCCATGGAGAAGTCCCGCACCGGGACGTGACGCCCGCGTCGGCGCCCGGGCTCGGGCCCGTACCGCGGTTCCCCGTACGGACCGGCCCCGAAGGTGCTCTCACAGGCAGGTCCCGTACTGTCGTTCCATGCCACGCCGCACCGCGACGATGCTCGCCTCCACCCTGATGCTGATCGCGCTGCTCTGCGCCGGAGTGCTCATCAAAGTGCCCTACTCGGAGATGTCCCCCGGGCCCACGGTGAACACGCTCGGCGACCACGACGGCGAGCCGGTGCTCCAGATCTCCGGGCGGAAGACCTACCCCACGACCGGCAACCTCAACATGACGACGGTCAGGGTCACGAGCGCCGACTACAACACGAACCTCGCGGAGGCCGTCTACGGCTGGCTGGCACACGACAGCATCGTGGTGCCGCACGACACGCTCTACCCGGACGGCAAGACCGAGCAGCAGTCCTCCCAGGAGAACGCCGAGGACTTCAGCCTCTCCCAGGAGAGCGCCAAGGTCGCGGCGCTCCGGGAGCTGGACATCCCGGTGAAGTCCCAGGTCATCGTCTCCACCGTCTTCAAGGGCGACCCGGCCGAGGGCAAGCTGCACGCCGGCGACGTCATCAAGAAGGTCGACGGCAAGCCCGTCAAGGAGATGACGGACGTCGCGAAGCTCGTCACCCGGCACAAGCCCGGCGAGGCGGTGACGTTCTCGGTCGTCCCGGTCAAGGACGCGGCCGCCGCCGAGAAGGCGGGCAAGGAAGCGACCGGGACCGAGGAGGTCAGGATGACGACGGAGGCGGCCGAGGGAGACACCGGCCGTGCGGTCGTCGGCATCAAGGCGGGCACCGACCACACCTTCCCGTTCACGATCGACATCAAGCTGGCCGATGTGGGCGGGCCGAGCGCCGGTCTCATGTTCGCTCTCGGAATCGTCGACAAGCTGACCCCTGACGACCTCACCGGAGGCAAGTTCGTGGCCGGCACCGGCACCATAGAGGACAACGGCAAGGTCGGCCCGATCGGCGGCATCCAGATGAAGACCGTCGGCGCACGCAAGAAGGGCGCCGAGTACTTCCTCACGCCGAAGGGCAACTGCGCGGCCGCCGCGAGCGACGTCCCCGACGGGCTCAAGCTCGTCAAGGTCGACACCATCCACGACGCGGTGAAGTCCCTGAAGAAGATCAGCAAGGGCGACACGGCCGACCTGCCGCGGTGCCGGGCGAGCTAGCAGCGGACACAGCCGGCGGGGGACACAGCCTGCGGGGGACACCGCTGTACGCGGGTGGCAGCCACCCGCGTACAGCACGGAAGACCTGTCGGCCTGCGAACCCCGCTACGCGAACGTCGCCGCGAGTGCCTCCGCCAGTCCCGGCACCAGGTCCGAGCCCGTGAGGACCTCGGTCGGCGAATCCTTCTCGCGCAGCCGCAACGCGGACTCGCGCGCACCGTCACGGAGCACCGCGACGGTCATGCGGACCTCCTGGCGGTCCGGGTGCTCGGCCACCCACTTCGCGAGCTGCGCCTCGCCGAGGCCCTTGGGGACGGCCGTCTCGGCGGACGGCGGCAGCATCAGGCGCTCCACCGTGAGGGCGCAGCCCACCACCGCGTCGGGCCAGGCGATGGTGGCGAGGAATTCGTCCAGCGGCTTGTCGGCGGGAATCTCCTCCTGCTCGATAGGGGTGAGACCGGTGTGTTCCACACCGTCGTCGAGGCCGAGCTGGGAGGCCAGGCCGGGTTCTTGGGTACGCAGTCGCGCCGTGTCGACCAGCGCGAAGAGGCGGGCGGGCCGGTCCCAGCCGAGGCCGGAGACGTACTCGTCGATCTCGAGTACCGCCCGGGTGAGGGGGCTCGCTGCCATGGGAGTGTTGGACATGGTCACAATCCTGCCTCGTTAGTCCCGAGAAACGGGAACCGAGTAAAGCGTAGGTAAGTTGCATAGGTGTGGGTCCGCGATCTCGGGGGCCTGACGGACCAACACGAATCAACAGCGAACTTCGAGGTGCGCACCTTGGCTTTCCAGATGCCGGACCGCGGCGGAGGCCCGACGGGGCCACGGATCAGAGTGGGCCGACCCTCCCGGCGTGTCCGGACCCTGCTCATGACACTGGGGGTACTGGCCGTCCTGGCCATGGCCTTCGTCATGTTCGCGGGGTTCTGGACGGACTGGCTCTGGTACCGCTCGGTCCACTACTCATCAGTCTTCACGACGACCCTGTGGACCAAGATCGGCCTGTTCTTCGTCTTCGGCCTCCTGATGGCGGTCGCGGTCGGCGTGAACATCTGGCTGGCGCACCGGCTGCGCCCGCCGCTCAGTGCCATGTCGATGGAGCAGCAGAGCCTCGACCGGTACCGCATGGGCATCGCCCCGTACAAGAAGTGGCTGCTCATCGGGGTCACCGCCCTGGTGGGGCTGATCGCGGGCGCGAGCGCCGCGGGGCAGTGGCGCACCTGGCTCCTCTGGGTCAACGGCGTGCCCTTCGGCCAGAAGGACCCGCAGTTCCACATGGACGTGGCGTTCTTCGCGTTCGACCTGCCCTGGTACCGCTTCCTGCTCGGCTTCGGCTTCGCGGCCACGGTGCTCTCCCTGGTCGCCGCCGCGCTGACGCACTACCTGTACGGCGGGCTGCGGATCACCAGCCCCGGCGCGCGCGCGACCGCGGCGGCCACCGGTCACCTCTCGGTGCTGCTCGGCGTCTTCGTGTCACTCAAGGCCATCGCCTACTGGCTCGACCGGTACGGCCTCGCGGTGAAGTCCAGTGACTTCAAGGCGACGGGCAACTGGACGGGCCTCAGGTACGTCGACGCGAACGCGTACCTGCCGGCGAAGACGATCCTGTTCTGTATCGCGGTCATCTGCGCGATCCTCTTCTTCGCGACGCTCTGGCGGCGCACCTGGCAGCTGCCCGTCATCGGCTTCGGCCTGATGGTGCTCTCGGCGATCCTCATCGGCGGGCTCTACCCCGCGATCGTCCAGAAGTTCCAGGTTCAGCCGAACGAGCAGGCCAAGGAAGCGCCGTACATCGAGAAGAACATCGAGGCGACCCGTAACGCCTACGGCATCAACGGCGTGAAGCCGCAGGAGTACAAGGGCGCAGGACGGGTCGACGAGGACTCCAAGAAGAAGCGCGACAACGCGGACTCGGCGGCCAATTACCGGCTGAACGACCCGAACATCGTCTCGCCGACCTTCCAGCAGCTGGAGCAGGAGCGCAGTTACTACCAGTTCCCGAAGACGCTGGACGTGGACCGCTACAACGGTCAGGACACCATCGTCGGCCTGCGCGAGATCGACGTGAACAAGCTCGACAAGCGCAACTGGATCAACGACCACTTCGCCTACACCCACGGCTACGGCATGGTGGCTGCCAAGGGCACGGAGACGAAGAAGGGCTCCAAGGGCGCCCCCGCGTTCACCGAGTCCGGTCTGCCCACCAACGGCGACCTCGGTGAGTACGAGCAGCGGGTCTACTACGGCGAGAAGACCACCCAGTACTCGATCGTGGGCGGGCCCCAGAAGGAGCTCGACTACGAGGAGAACGGCGGCGGCCAGAAGACCTACAGCTACAAGGGCGACAGCGGCGTCAACCTCTCCAACCCGATCAACCGCGCCGCGTACGCGGTGTCGTTCGGAGAGCCGCAGATCCTCTACTCGGGCGCCATCGGCGACGGTTCGCGGATCCTCTACAACCGCACTCCGAAGGAGCGCGTCGAGGCCGTGGCCCCGTGGCTGACCATCGACGGTGACGTCTACCCGACGGTGGTCGACGGCCGCATCCAGTGGGTGGTCGACGCCTACACGACCAGCAACGGCTACCCGTACGCCTCACGGACGACGCTCGGCGACACCACGGCCGACTCCCTGTCGCAGGCGGACAGCCAGCGCACGGTGATCGCCCAGCAGAACCAGGTCAACTACATCCGGAACTCGGTGAAGGCGACCGTCGACGCGTACACGGGTGACGTCAAGCTCTACACGTGGGACGACAAGGACCCGGTCCTGAAGACCTGGAAGAAGGCGTTCCCGGGCACCGTCAAGGACAAGAGCGAGATCCCGCCGAAGCTGATGGACCACCTGCGCTACCCGCAGGACATGTTCAAGGTGCAGCGCGAACTGCTGACGAAGTACCACGTCACGGACCCCGGCCAGTTCTACAACGCGAGTGACGCCTGGCAGGTGCCGAACGACCCGACGAAGAAGGACGACAGCGCGGTCCCGCCGTACTACCTGTCGCTGAAGTCGCCGGGCCAGACACAGCGGCAGTTCTCGCTGACGACGACGTTCACCCCGAGCGAGCGGCCCAACCTACGGGCGTTCATGACGGTCGACGCCGACGCCAGAAGCAAGAACTACGGCCAGATGCAGCTGCTCAGAGTGCAGGGCGACGTCGACGGGCCCGAACAGGTCCAGAACAAGCTGAACTCCATGAAGGAGGTCGGTACCTTCGTCCGCGACATGAAGGGCGCCGACTCCGACGTCCTCTACGGCAATCTGCTGACCGTGCCACTGGACGACGGCTTCCTGTACGTCGAACCCGTCTACGTACAGGGACGCAAGTCGGCGTATCCCCTTCTGAAGAAGGTCGCTGTGTCGTACGGCACGGAAACCTACTTCGCGGACTCGCTCAGCGAGGGCCTCAACAAGGTCTTCAGTGTCGAGGGCGCCACCAAGCCACCGGGCCAGGACGAGGGCCGGGACGAGCCGACCAAGCCGCCCAGGACGAACGACCCGACGGTCCAGGCCGCGCTCGACGACGCCCAGCAGGCGTTTGAGGACGGCGAGGCGGCCATGAAGAAGGGCGACTGGAAGGCGTACGGCGAGGCCCAGGACCAGCTCCAGGAGGCTCTGAAGCGGGCCGAGGCCGCCTCGGCGAAGGCCAACGAGAAGAGCGACAAGAACGCCGACAACGCCGACAAGGCCGACAAGGCCGACAAGAAGGACGGCGACAAGGCGGCGGACGAGACCGGGTAGTGGCTGGTCAAGGAGCTACCCCGCGCCGTGGTACGGTTTGAACACAACGGCGCGGGGTGGAGCAGCTCGGTAGCTCGCTGGGCTCATAACCCAGAGGTCGCAGGTTCAAATCCTGTCCCCGCTACTGCAAGGTGAAGGCCCGGATCCTTACGGATCCGGGCCTTCGTCGTGTGTGACCGGTGCCGGTGCGGCGGCCGGTGGTCGGCGTGTGCGGGTGTCCTATGCCAAGACATGCGAAGGGTGCACGGTCGGGGGAGAGTTGGGAGATCTGTGTTTCACTTATCTCTCTGTGGGCATGTCGACAAAACGCTGAAGTGACCTCACTGGCTGCGGTATACCAGGTGTACCCAGGTTGCAGGTGGTGCGACGATGGACGTTATGGGGGACAAGGCAACTCTGTTGGAGACAGGGCGGTTTGTGCAGCCGGCCGACCGGGAGGATCCCGGGGCGGCCGCCGAGGAGATGCGCCATCGGCTGGCCGCCGAGGCCGGCGACGTGGACGCGATGAGCGTTCTCGGAAGCCTTCTGCTGCGCCGCGGTGATCTCGACGGAGCCGAGTCTCTGCTGCGCGCGGCGACCGCCGAGGGCGACCGCGCCGCGGCCAACAACCTCGGCGTCCTCCTCCACCAGCGCGGATACGCCGACGAGGCGGCCGGCTGGTGGCGGGTCGCCGCCGTCGCCGGTTCGGCCGCGGCCGCGCACGCGCTCGGCCGCCACCACCGCGAGCGCGGCGACGAGCCCGCCGCCGAGTACTGGCTGCGCCAGTCCGCCGAGGACGGGCACACCCTCGGGGCGTACGCCCTCGCGGACCTCCTGGAGCACCGCGGTGACGTCGGAGCCGAGCGCTGGCTGCGCGTCGCCGCCGAGCGCGGCCACCGCGAGGCCGCCTACCGCCTGGCCCGCGCGCTCGACCGGCGGGCCACCACCGAGCGCGGCGAGCGGCCCTCGCGCGCGGAACACGGCGACGACGACGCGAAGGCGCCCGCCGACGAGGCCGAGCAGTGGTACCGCCAGGCCGCCGCCCGCGGGCACCGCAGGGCCGCGCTGCACCTCGGCGCGATCCTGGAGCGGCGCGGCGAGCTGAAGGAGGCCGGCCGCTGGTACCTCAACTCTGCCAAGGACGGGGAGGCGAGGGCGGCCTGCGCCCTCGGGTTCCTGCTGCGGGACGCGGGCGACGAGGAGAGCGCCGCCGTGTGGTGGCTCAAGGCCACGCAGGACGGTGACGGGAACGCCGCGAACGCGCTGGGCGCGCTGCACGCGCAGCGGGGCGAGACCCAGACCGCCGAGCGCTGGTACCGGGCGGCCATGGACGCGGGCGATGTGAACGGCGCGTACAACCTCGGGCTGCTCTGCGCCGAGCAGGGCCGCACCGCGCAGGCCGACCAGTGGTACCGCCGCGCCGCGTACGCGGGGCACCGCGAGGCGGCCAACGCGCTGGCCGTGCTGCTGCTCCAGGGCGGCGACGCCGCCGGGGCCGAGCCGTGGTTCTCCAAGGCCGCGGAGGCCGGCAGCGTCGACGCCGCGTTCAACCTCGGAATCCTGTACGCGAGCAGGGACGACGAGGCGGGCGCCCTGCGCTGGTACGAGCGCGCGGCCGCGGCCGGGCACACCGACGCGGCCCTCCAGGTCGGCACCGCCCGGCTGCGCGCGGGCGACGACCGGGAGGCCGAGCGGTATCTGCGCTGCGCGGCGGGGGGCGGCAGCGCCGAGGCGGCGTACCGGCTCGGTACGGTCCTCGACGCGCGGCGCCCCGCCGCGGCGCCGCCCGCCCTCGGCGAGCCCGCCGCGGAGAAGAGCGAGTGCGAGGAGTGGTACGAGAGAGCCGCCGAGCAGGGGCACCGACGGGCCCAGGTGCGGGTGGGCATGCTGGCCTCAGGCCGGGGCGACGTCGTCGAGGCCGCGCGGTGGTACCGCAAGGCCGCGGAGGCCGGCAGCCGCAACGGCGCGTTCAACCTCGGCCTGCTCCTCGCCCGCGAGGGCAGTGAGCCGGAGGCCGCGCTGTGGTGGACGCGGGCCGCCGACGCGGGGCACGGGCGCGCGGCGCTCCGGCTCGCCCTGCTCTACGCCCGGCGCGGACAGCTCGCGCAGGGGCAGCGGTGGGCCTCGCGGGCCGTCGATCTCGGGCCCGCGGAGGTCTCCGAGCGCGCGGGGCGCCTGCGTGAGGCCTTGCGGCAGGAACTCTCCGCGTAGGCCGCAACCGTGGGAACGGGAGCGAGGGAACGGGACCGTGAG
Organism: Streptomyces sp. NPDC044106; assembly: GCF_056433985.1. NCBI lineage: Bacteria > Bacillati > Actinomycetota > Actinomycetes > Kitasatosporales > Streptomycetaceae > Streptomyces > Streptomyces sp. NPDC044106. Next base: position 226,331 of record NZ_JBWKFZ010000001.1, on the reverse strand, counting down.
AACGGGGACCGTGGGAACAGATTTGCGCTGGTCGTAGCCCTGACGTAGAGTTGTGTTCATCGACGCGGGGTGGAGCAGCTCGGTAGCTCGCTGGGCTCATAACCCAGAGGTCGCAGGTTCAAATCCTGTCCCCGCTACTGAAACCGAAGGCCCGGAACCACTGGTTCCGGGCCTTCGGCGTGTGCTGGGCGCGTCCCGGCGTTCAGAGACCGGCCCTCAGTGTTTCTCGTGCCCCACCGCCTCCTCGTACAGTTCGCGGTTCACGGCCCGCTTCTCCGGGACCCTGGCGCCGTCAAAGACGCCCGCCGCGCGGTACGCCTCCTGCAGACGGTCCGTCGTGCCGGCGCGGATCTCCCAGTCCATGCGCAGCGACGGCGTGGAGAGCAGCACCTTCTCGTCCGTCTTGAGCAGCTGGGCGAGCTCCTTCGCGAAGGCCCTGTCGGCCTTGTAGTCGCCCGCGAAGTACGTGTTCACCGTCCGGATGTACGCGCGCAGCAGCGCGACGCCCGCGTCGGGGTCCTTCTTGAGGAGGTTCGGGCCGAAGAGGAGGCCGCCCAGCGGTTCCGCCAGGGGCTGGCCGCCGAGGAACGCGTACCTCTTGTCGCCGTCGACCTTGCGCCAGACCGGGTCGAGCAGCCAGGCCGAGCCGGTGCCGCCGTTCTGGAGCGCGGTGAGGACGTCCGCCGAGCCCAGCTGTTGGAACCGGATCTTGTCGAGGCCGCCACCGTGCTTCTTCAGGGCGCGGTTGATGGGGTACGCGATGACGGACCCCTTGCCGATCATCGTGCCGAGCGTGCGGCCCGCCATGGAGACGTGGGCCGCACGCTCGTTCTTCTTCAGCCGCACCCACAGACCGCTCTTGGAGCGCGGGTCGGGGGAGAAGTTGCCGGCCGTCCACTTGATGTCGAATCCGCTGGTGATGCCGTTCATCACGGCGGCTTCCGGGGCCGCCCACTGGGCGTCGATGTCGCCCTTGGCCAGAAGGGGGAGCGCGTCGGGTGTGGGCAGCACCTTCAGATCGACGTTCAGGCCCTCCTTCTTGAACTCCCCCTTCTCAAGGGCCATGTGGAGCGGGGCGACGTACTCGGCGCTCAGGGTGCCGGTCGCTATCGTCAGGCTGCGTTCTTCGGGGAGGGGCTTGGGGGCGGGGGTGCCCGGGGCGCAGCGGGCCGGTGCGCGGTCGGGTGCCAGGTCGGCGGGGTCGGTCCAGCTGCCCTTGCCGCAGCCGGAGACTGCGGTGACGGTGCGGGGGCCGGCCGGGGCGGACGGGGCCTCGTCGTCCTCCTTCGCGCAGCCCGCGGCGGCGAGCAGCGTGCCCGCCAGGAGCAGGGTGAGTGCGGTGGAGCGGGTGCGCATGGCGCCTCCGAGTGCTGTCTTCGTGCGTACGCCGGCTGTCTTCCCGCGTACGCCGGTCGAGGTCATGACTGGCCGCGGCCACGGTCGCGCGGTGCCCACGGGGTGAGCAGGCGGCCCGCGATCCGCACCAGTTCGGAGAAGACGACGCCGAGCACGGCGACACAGACGATGCCGACGAACATCACGTCGTTCTGGAAGAGGGCGCGCGAGTCGAAGATGAGGTGGCCGAGGCCGTCCGCCGCCGCGATCTGCTCCGAGGCGACGATGACCAGGACCGCGACGCCCGCGGCGATCCGCGCGCCGACCAGGACGGCGGGCAGCGAGGCGGGCAGCAGGACGTGCCGGAACATCTGCCAGGGCGAGGCGCCGAAGACCTGGCCCGCGTCCCGGTGCCCCGAGGGCACGGCGAGGACCGCCGCCATCGTCGATATCCAGACGAAGAAGAAGACGGTGGCGGCGACGAGCGCGATCTGCGGGCCCTCGCCGAGGCCGAACATGTTCAGGAAGACGGGAAGCAGCGCCAGTTTCGGGACGACGTACAGCGCGTCGAGAGTGGGTTCGAGAGCGGCGCGCAGGACGGAGAGCGAGCCCATCAGCAGGCCCAGCGCATAGCCGGCGACCGTGCCGATCGCGTACCCGGCGAGCACGCGCTGCAGCGTGGCCCGGACGTCCGGCCAGAGATCACCGTCGGCGGCGCGGTGCCAGCCGTCCTCCAGGATGGTCTGTGGCGCGGGGTAGACGCGGTCGTCGATCCAGCCGCTCACGGCGGCCAGCTGCCACAGCAGGACCAGGGCGAGGGGCACGCCCGCGGCGAGGGAGATCTCCAGGGCGCGGCGGCGGCGATGGGTGCGGACCGGGTGCAGCTCCCGCGGACCCGGCCTTCTGAGCAGGACTTCTTCGCGCGGGGCGGAGCTCTCGCCGGGGCGGGGTGCCGGGCTCTTGCCGGTGGCGGTGGTCATGCCGCCGCCACCGTGCCGACCTCGGCCCGCAGCAGCTCCCACAGCTCGCTCTTGAGCGCGGTGAACTCGGGAGCCGAGCGGACCTCGCCGCTGCGGGGGCGCGGGAACGGCGGGAGGCGCTCGGCGATGAAGCGGCCGGGCCTTGCGGACATCACCAGGACGCGGTCGCCCAGGATGATCGCCTCTTCGAGGCTGTGCGTGATGAACAGGGTCGTGGTGCGGGTGGTCTGGGTGAGGGCGAGGAGCTCGTCCTGGAGGATCGTGCGGAGCTGGGCGTCGAGGGCCGCGAACGGCTCGTCCATCAGCAGGATCTCGGGCTCGACGGCCAGCGCGCGGGCGATCGCGACGCGCTGGCGCATGCCGCCGGAGAGGGCGGCGGGGTAGGCGTCGGCGAACTCGGCGAGGCCCATGCGGGTCAGCCAGTCCGTGGCGCGGGCGTTGGCCTCGCGGCGCGGGACCTTCTGGACGTCCAGGCCGAAACGTACGTTGCCCCGCACGGTCTTCCAGTCGTAGATGCCGTAGTCCTGGAAGATCATCGCGACGGGGTGCCGGGCGGCGGTGCGGATGCCCAGCTCGCCGGAGCTGGGCCGCAGCAGGCCCGCGGCGATGCGCAGCAGGGTCGACTTCCCGCAGCCCGACGGGCCGACGACGCAGGTGAACTCGCCGGGGGCGACGGTCAGGTCCAAGGGGCCGAGTGCGTGCACCGCATCGGCGGCGCGGCCGAACGTTCGGGTGAGTGCGTGGGCTTCTAGTTTCGGGTGCGGGTCTCCCACGGGGATCTCCTTGCGGAGGGCGTACGGACATGGGCCCGCCGGCAATATGACGCCCCGTCAGATTCCGGAAGTCCTGTGAGTACGCGGAAGCCCCCGGCGCCACAGAGGGTGCCGGGGGCTTCGCGTGTGCAGGGGGAGGGTGGCTACGCCGACGCGCAGTTCGGGCAGACGCCCCGGTACGTGACCTCCACGTCCTCGACCGTGAAGCCGAAGCGCTCCGAGTCGGGGAGGCTGGCCAGCGGGTTGCCCGTGGGATGGACGTCGCGGATGGCGCCGCAGCGCGCGCAGACCAGGTGCTGGTGGGGGCGGTGCGCGTTCGGGTCGTACCGCTTGGCGCGGCGGTCCGTCGAGACCTCGAGGATCTCGCCGAGGGTCACCAGCTCGCCCAGGGTGTTGTAGACGGTCGCCCGGGAGATCTCGGGCAGCTTGTCCGCGGCGCGGGCGTGCACCTCGTCCGCGGTGAGGTGGACGTGGTCCCCGTCGAGGACCTCGGCCACGACGCGCCGCTGCGCTGTCATGCGCCAGCCGCGTCCGCGCAGTCGTTCCAACAGGTCACTCATGAAAGCCAGCCTAACAGGCGGGGGACCTCAGTCCCGAATGGATGTGACTTTGGATGCTCGCTTGACTTAGACAAAGTCCATTGTAGGATCGAGTTTGGATAACACCAAGGGACAGGACTTGCAGGAATGACGCAGGAGGCGCACGTGACGCAGGGACCGCTCACCACGGAGGCCGGCGCGCCGGTGGCCGACAACCAGAACAGCGAGACCGCGGGCGTCGACGGACCGGTTCTGGTCCAGGACCAGCTGCTGCTCGAGAAGCTCGCCCACTTCAACCGCGAGCGGATCCCGGAGCGGATCGTGCACGCCCGCGGCGCGGGTGCGTACGGCACCTTCACGCTGACCCGCGACGTCTCGCAGTGGACGCGGGCGAAGTTCCTCTCCGAGGTCGGCAAGGAGACGGAGACGTTCCTGCGCTTCTCCACCGTGGCCGGCAACCTCGGCGCGGCCGACGCGGTGCGCGACCCGCGCGGCTGGGCGCTGAAGTTCTACACCGAAGAGGGCAACTACGACCTCGTCGGCAACAACACCCCGGTCTTCTTCATCAGGGACGCCATCAAGTTCCCCGACTTCATCCACACCCAGAAGCGCGATCCCTACACGGGTTCGACCGAGGCGGACAACGTCTGGGACTTCTGGGGCCTCAGCCCGGAGAGCACCCACCAGGTGACCTGGCTCTTCGGCGACCGCGGCATCCCCGCCTCGTACCGCCACATGGATGGCTTCGGCTCGCACACCTTCCAGTGGAACAACGAGGCCGGCGAGGTCTTCTGGGTCAAGTACCACTTCAAGACCGACCAGGGGATCAAGAACCTCACCCAGGAAGAGGCCAACAGGCTCGCCGGTGAGGACCCCGACTCCCACCAGCGCGACCTGCGCGAGGCCATCGAGCGCGGCGACTTCCCGTCCTGGTCGGTGCAGGTGCAGATCATGCCGGCGGCGGACGCGGCGAACTACCGCTTCAACCCGTTCGACCTCACCAAGGTGTGGCCGCACGCGGACTACCCGCCGATCGAGATCGGCAAGCTGGAGCTCAACCGCAACCCGGAGAACATCTTCGCCGAGGTCGAGCAGGCCATCTTCAGCCCCGCGCACTTCGTGCCGGGCATCGGTCCCTCCCCCGACAAGATGCTCCAGGGCCGCCTCTTCGCGTACGGCGACGCCCACCGCTACCGCGTCGGCATCAACGCCGACCACCTGCCGGTGAACCGCCCGCACGCCACCGAGGCGCGCACCAACTCCCGTGACGGCGCGCTGTACGACGGCCGCCACAAGGGCGCGAAGAACTACGAGCCGAACAGCTTCGGCGGCCCGTTCCAGACGGACCGGCCGCTGTGGCAGCCCATCCCGGTCACGGGCGTCGCGGGCAACCACGCGGCGGCCAGGCACGCCGAGGACAACGACTTCGTGCAGGCGGGCAACCTCTACCGGCTGATGTCCGAGGACGAGAAGGGCCGCCTCGTCGACAACCTCGCGGGCTTCATCTCCAAGGTCTCGCGCGACGAGATCGCGGAGCGCGCGATCGACAACTTCCGTCAGGCCGACGGTGACTTCGGCAAGCGGCTTCAGGCCGCGGTCCAGGCCCTGCGCGGCTGACCCCGCCCCACTTGCCGTGGACGAGCGACGGGCCGGATCCCCTCGGGGACCGGCCCGCCGCCGTGTCCTGGCGGCGCCGCGGTCAGCCCGCCACGCCGGCTGCCGGCCGCCGGGCCGGCGCCCAGCAGCGGATGATGTCGCGGACCGAGACGATCCCGGTCGGCTCGTTGTCGTCCATGACGATCAGGTGCCGGAAGCCGCCGTGCGCCATGGCGTCCGCGGCGTCCTCCAGGGTCCAGGCGGGGCAGGCGAAGACGACGTCCGTCGTGGTGTGCGTGCCGGCGGTCTCGTTGTCCGGGTCCTGGCCGAGGCCCAGGGAGATCAGGATGTCCCGCTCGGTGAGTATGCCGAGCCCGTAGGTGTCGGGGTCCAGGACGACTGCGGCGCCGACGCGGCGCGCCGACATCAGCCGGGCCGCCTGGCGGAGGGTGTGGGTGGGGCCGATGGTGAGAACCACCGAGCTCATGGCGTCGCGGACGAGCATGGGCGTGAGCCACCTCCTTGATGAATCCGGGGTCTCCCGGTGGGCGAAGGATTGCCTCCGCTACCGGCTGGAGAACGGATTCACAAGTTCACAAGTAGGGGGACTCATAGAGTCGCAGCCACGCCGGGGCCCAGCAAGGGGGCGCGTGCGGTCAGTTCGGGGCGTGCGCTCGGTTCAGGGCGCGTGCGCCGGTGGCCGCGCGCCGTCCCGGGTGGCGGGGCCGGGCGTCGGGGCGCAGACGGGGGTTCAAAGACAGGCCCTCAGTAGCGCTGGTTGACGTACCCGAGCAGCTCGTCGTGGAGCAGGCCGTTCGACGCCGCCGCGTTGCCGCTGTGCGGTCCCGGCTTGCCGTCGAGGCCGGTGAAGGTGCCGCCCGCCTCCGTCACCACGATCGCGGTCGCCGCCATGTCCCAGAGCGAGAGCTCCGGCTCCGCACAGATGTCCACCGCACCCTCGGCCACCATCATGTACGGCCAGAAGTCGCCGTACGCCCGGGTGCGCCAGACCGACCGCGTCAGATCCATGAAGCCGTCCAGGCGCCCCTGCTCTTCCCAGCCGGAGAGCGAGGAGTACGCGAAGGAGGCGTCAGCGAGCCGGGAGACCTTCGAGACCCGCAGCCGCGTCGCCGAGGTGAGGCTGCGCCCCGTATAGGCGCCGCCGCCCTTCGCCGCCCACCACCGGCGGCCGAGCGCGGGCGCCGAGACGACCCCGACCACCGGCTGGTAGCCCCCCTCGCCCGCCTCCATCAGGGAGATCAGGGTGGCCCAGACCGGCACGCCGCGTACGTAGTTCTTGGTGCCGTCGATCGGGTCGATCACCCAGCGGCGCGGGCCCGTGCCCTCCACGCCGTACTCCTCGCCGAGGATCGCGTCGCGCGGCCGGGCCCGCTGGAGGTTGCCACGGATCAGCTCCTCGGCGGCCTTGTCGGCCTCGCTCACCGGGGTCATGTCCGGCTTGGTCTCGACCTTCAGGTCGAGGGCCTTGAACCGGTCCATGGTCGCGGCGTCGGCGGTGTCCGCGAGGACGTGGGCGAGACGCAGATCATCGTGGTAGTCGGGCATGGGTGAACAGTATCGATCTCGTTCGGCGCGATCCACAGTGCCGGGGCGGGGCGCGCGCCCTTGCCCCCGCCGGAGCCATTGACAGTGCGCCGGAGCTATTGACAGTGCTGCCGGGCGCGTCAACTCTGGCACCGGAGCCGATCGGGCGGCCCGGGGAGGCAACGATGCCTGCAGCACGGGAATCCTTACTGGACGCGGCGTACGCGGCGCTCGCGCGGCGGCCGTGGCCGAGCGTCCGCATGGTCGACGTCGCGGCGTCCGCCGGGGTCTCGCGCCAGACCCTCTACAACGAGTTCGGCAGCAAGGACGGGCTCGCCCGCGCGCTGCTGCGGCGCGAGACGGACGGCTATCTGCACGGCGTCGAGCGGGCCCTCGCCGAGGAACGGGAGCCCGCGGAGCGGCTCGCCGCCGTGGCGGCGTGGACGGTGGGCGCTGCCCGCGCCAACACCCTCGTGCGGGCCGCGATCACCGACTGCTGGGGCGAGCGGCTGCCGGGGCCGAGCCGGGTCACCGGGTCCACCTCGCCGGTGCCCGCGCAGCGCCGCGCGGACGCGGGCGTGCCCTCGGCCGCGGAACTGCTCGCGCTCGTACGGGACAGGGCGGTGCTCGCGCTCGGCGGCCGGGGCCGGTCCAGGGACCCCGAGCTCGCCCTCGCCTGCGAGAGCGCCGTCCGCCTCGCCCTGTCGTACGTCGTCGCGCCCGCCGGGAACGACGACGACCCCGCGGAGCTGGTCCGCGGGGCCATCGGGCGGTGGGTGTCGGCCAGGTAGCCCGCGGGCGCCCGGCCGCTCAGGAGCTCAGTGCGCGGAGCCGGAGAGCTGGAGTCCGATCACGCCGATGATGACGAACGAGATCGACACGATCTTGAGCGTGGAGACCAGGTCGCCGAGGAAGACCATGCCGTAGATCGCGGTACCCGCGGCCCCGATGCCCGTCCACACCGCGTACGCGGGCCCCACGTCCAGCTTCCGCAGCGCCAGGGTCAGCAGGCCGAAGCTGCCGAGCGCGAAGGAGGCGAACGCGATCGTGGGCCAGAGCCTGGTGAATCCGTGCGACAGCTTGAGGCAGACCGCGAAGCCGGTCTCGAGAATCCCGGCCACGATGACCAGCAGCCACGCCATGTCCTTGCCTCCCGTACTCGTCCATGAACCGCGGCCGCTTCGTCTGGCTTGAATCCGGCTTGGTGCGATTATGCATTTACCTTTACCGGCGCGGCGGCAAACAATCGGGACGTCAGTCCTCGTCGCGCCGCTCGCGCGTGGCGAGGAGCCTGCGCAGCGAGTAGAGGCGGGCCGGATCCGCGTGCCCCTCGGCCACCCAGGCGTCCAGCGCGCAGTCCTTCTCGTCGTGGCTGCAGCCGCGCGGGCACTCCGCAGTGCCCGGCTCCAGATCGGGGAAGGCGAGGATGACGCGGGACGGGTCGACGTGGTTGAGGCCGAACGACCGTACGCCCGGCGTGTCGACCACCCAGCCCGCCGACCCCTCCAGCGGGAGCGCGAGGGCGGAGGTGGTGGTGTGCCTGCCGCGGCCCGTGACCGCGTTGACGTGCCCGGTGGTGCGCCGCCGCTCCTGCGGTACGAGCGCGTTGACGAGCGTGGTCTTGCCGACCCCCGAGTGCCCCACGAAGGCGGTGACCTTGCCGTCGAGCAGTTCGTGGACCCGCGCGAGCTCCGCGCCGTCGGTGAACTCCTCGCGGCTGGTGACCACGTAGGGGATGTCGAGGGTGGCGTACGTCTCCAGGATCTTGTCGGCCGGCGCCAGGTCCGACTTGGTCAGCACGAGGATCGGTTCGAGGCCGCCGTCGTACGCCGCCACGACGCACCGGTCGATCAGCCGCGGGCGCGGCTCGGGGTCCGCGAGGGCGGTGACGATGGCGAGCTGGTCGGCGTTGGCGACGACCACCCGCTCGTAGGGGTCGTCGTCGTCGGCGGTGCGCCGCAGCACGGACGTGCGCTCCGCGATCCGCACGATCCGCGCGAGGGTGTCCTTCTTCCCGGTCAGGTCCCCGACGACCGCGACCCGGTCGCCCACCACGGCGGCCTTGCGGCCCAGCTCGCGGGCCTTCATGGCCATCACGATCCGGTCGTCGACAAGCACGGTGAGGCGGCCCCGGTCGACGGTGAGGACCATGCCCTCGGCGGCGTCCTCGTGCTTGGGCCTGATGTGGGTGCGGGGACGGTTGCCCTTGCGGTTGGGGCGGACGCGGATGTCGTCCTCGTCGGGGTTCTTGCCGTAGCGGCGCATATTTTCTCGATCCGCCCGTTCAGTTCCCGAGCATCCCGGTCCAGAGGTCGGGGAAGTCAGGGAGGGTCTTCGCCGTCGTCGCGACGTTCTCGATCCGCACGCCCTCCACCGCGAGGCCGATGATCGCGCCCGCGGTCGCCATGCGGTGGTCGTCGTAGGTGTGGAAGACACCGCCGCGCAGCGGGCGCGGCCGGATGTGCAGGCCGTCGGCGGTCTCGGTCACGTCGCCGCCGAGACCGTTGATCTCCTTGGTGAGCGCGGCCAGGCGGTCCGTCTCGTGCAGGCGCAGATGGGCGACGCCGCGCAGCGTCGAGGGGGAGTCGGCGAGGGCCGCGACCGCCGCGATGCCGGGGGTGAGCTCGCCGACCTCGCTCAGGTCCACGTCGATTCCGTGGATCGCACCGGATCCGGTGAACACCAGGCCCTGCTCCGTCAGTTCGCAGGAACCACCCATCTCGGTGAAGATCCGGCGCAGCGCGTCGCCGGGCTGCGTGGTGCGGGCCGGCCAGTCGGGGATCGTCACCGTACCGCCGGTGACCAGGGCGGCGGCGAGGAACGGCTGGGCGTTCGACAGGTCGGGCTCGATGGTCAGGTCGCGGCCGAGCAGGGCGCCGGGGGCCACCCGCCACACGTTCGGCTCGCCGCCCGCCTCCGGGGTGTCCACCTGGGCGCCGACGGCGCGGAGCATGTCGACCGTCATCCGGATGTGCGGCATGGACGGCAGCGCGCCGCCCACGTGCCGCACCTCCACGCCCTGGTTGAAGCGCGGGCCCGAGAGCAGCAGGGCGCTCACGAACTGCGAGGAGGACGAGGCGTCGATCTCGACCCTGCCGCCCTCCAGGGCGCCACCGCCGTGCACGATCAGCGGCAGCGCGCCACGGCTGCCCTCCTTGTCGTCGATGCGGGCGCCGAGCACGCGCAGCGCGTCGATGACACCGTGCAGGGGGCGCTCGTACGAACGGGGGTCGCCGTCGAAGCGGACCGGGCCGTCGGCGAGGGCGGCGACCGGGGGCAGGAAGCGCATGACCGTGCCGGCGTTGCCGACGTCGACCGTGGACGGCCCGTGCAGCCGCGAGGGGATCACGCGCCACGCCTCGCCGGAGGCACCGGCGCCACCGGCGACCGCGGAGCTCGACGACACCGTCTCCTCGATGCCGACGCCCATCGCACGCAGCGCGCCCGCCATCAGGAGGGTGTCGCGGGAGCGCAGCGGGCGGCGCAGCCAGCCCGGCTCGGCGGCCAGCGCGGCCAGGACCAACGCCCGGTTGGTGACCGACTTCGAACCGGGGACGTGGACCGTCGCGGTGACGGCTCCGCTTGCGTGCGGGGCGGGCCAGAGGGCGGTGTGCGCCGGGGTTTCGGTCATGCACCTCACTTTAGTGGCTGGCCGGGGAGAGGCCCTCAGACGTCGAGGAGCCAGCGCGCTCCGCCCATCAGCGAGCAGAGCGAGACGGCGTGGAAGAGGAAGAGCCAAAGGCCGGCCGGGACGTGCGTGAGGCGCGAGAGCTGGTCCGCGTCCGAGTCGCCCGCGCCGCCGCGGCTGCGCTTGGACTGCAGCTCGAAGGCGGGACGTACGCCTCCCAGGAGCAGGAACCACACCACCGCGTACGCGAACGCCGCCTGCACGTCGGTGGTGCCGAGCCAGGAGACGACCAGGAACGTGCCGCCGGTGACGACCACCGTCAGGGCGCCGTACGCGTTGCGGATCATCACCAGCATCACGACGAGCAGCGCGGTCGCGAGCCACAGGAACGCCGTGATGTGCCCGGCGGCGAGCAGCGCCGCGCCGCCGAGGCCGAGCAGGGGCGGCGCGGTGTATCCCGCGGCCGCGGTGAGGATCATGCCGAGGCCGGACGGCTTGCCGCGCGAGACGGTCAGACCCGAGGTGTCGGAGTGCAGCCGGATGCCGTCGAGGCGCCGCCCGGTGAGCAGGGCGACCAGGCCGTGGCCGCCCTCGTGCGCGATGGTGATGGCGTTGCGGGCGAGCCGCCATATGTTGTGCGGCACGACGACGGCCAGGGCCACGACACCCGCCGCGATCACCAGCCACTGTTCCGGCGCGGCCTGGGTGCCGAAGACTCGGTCCCAGAGGTCGGTCAGGCTGGCGCTGGCGGTGCTTTCCATTACTGGGACGGCTCCCTCGGGTCGTACGCGGTCTGGCAGTCTGGCACGTATGTGCGGACGGTATGCATCCAGTCGTAGGCCGGAGGATCTCGCGGCCGTCTTCGAGATCGAGAAGTGGGAGCCGGCGGAAGAACTGGCCCCCGACTACAACGTGGCCCCCACCAAAGAGGTCTACGCGGTCCTCGACCGTCCCCTGAAAGACGCCGGGGACCCGGCTCCGGTTCGCCAGCTGCGCACCCTGAAGTGGGGCCTCGTCCCCTCCTGGTCCAAGACGCCCGACGGCGGCGCCCGGATGATCAACGCCCGCGCGGAGACCGTCCACGAGAAGCCCTCCTACCGCCGCGCCTTCACCTCCCGCCGCTGCGTCATCCCGGCCGACGGCTATTACGAGTGGGTGACCGCGCCCGACGAACGGCAGCTGGAGGTCGAGGGCAAGAAGAAGCGGCCGCGCAAGCAGCCCTACTTCGTGACGCCCGCCGACGGCTCCGTCTTCGCCATGGCGGGGCTCTATGAGTTCTGGCGGGACCGGACGCTGCCCGACGAGCACCCCCTGGCCTGGTGGGTGACGTGCACGGTGATCACCACGGAGGCGGAGACCGCGCCCCTCGCGGTCGCCCCCGAGGAGGGCCCGCGCTCGCTCGCGGACATCCACCCGCGCATGCCGCTGATGCTGACACCCGACCGCTGGGACGCCTGGCTCGACCCCTCCCGCAAGGACCCCGACGAACTCCGCACCCTCCTGGAACCGCCACCGCACGGCCTGATGCGGGCCTACCCCGTCTCCACCGCCGTCAGCAACGTCCGCAACAACGGCCCCGAGCTCCTGAAGGAGCTGGAAGGACCGGAAGAGGGCACACTCTTCTGACGTGAGCCACGCAACGCGGAGCGAGACCGTAGAGACCGACGCCGGTACGGCGCGCATCACCTGGCACCCCGCCACGGAGAAGGCCCGCCTCCTCCTCGCCGTCAGCCACGGCGCCGGTGGCGGTATCGAGGCCCGGGACCTTCAGGCGCTGGCCGCCGTGCTGCCCGCGCACGGAGTGAGCGTCGCCCTCGTGGAGCAGCCCTGGCGGGTCGCGGGGAAGAAGCTGGCGCCCGCGCCGAAGACGCTGGACACGGGGTGGCGGGAGATCTGGCCGGCGCTGGAGAGGAAGGGGCTGCCCGTGGTCTCCGGCGGGCGCAGCGCGGGCGCCCGTGTCGCCTGCCGCACGGCGAGCGAGCTGGGCGCCGCCGCCGTGCTCGCCCTCAGCTTCCCGCTGCATCCGCCGGGCAGGCCGGAGAAGTCCCGGGCCGGCGAACTGCTCCGCACCGGCGTGCCCACGCTCGTCGTGCAGGGCGGCAACGACCCGTTCGGCAGGCCCGCCGAGTTCCCGGACGGCGGAACGTACGAACTGGTGGAAATCCCTTACGGGGATCACGGATTCGCCGTCCCGAAGCGGGCCGGGACCGGCCAGGACGAGGCAGTGAAGCGGATCACGGACGCCGTGGCCCACTGGACGGGAATGTTGGGCGGGTGACCTCTGTTGTCGCGAACAGACGGCGAACGCCGTCGGTAGCTGTTCGTACGAGAGGGAGTCCGCCGCATGGGTTCGACCATCTGCCCGAACCGCTCCAGCGCCTCTGACCTGGAGTGGACGGTGCTGAGCGCACCCAAAACCGCATCTATTCGGGCGGCGCGGGGAGCGGATCGTCGTCTATCCTCCGATTCGAGTGGGGCTGCTTTCGGCCTCGCCACGTCGTTGGAGGAGGTGGGTCCGGTCACTGGGACCGACGCAGGGACCGAGAGCGGTCAGGCGGAGCAGCCCCGAGAGAGCGCCGAGAGGTCCGAGACGGCCGCGGAGCGCACGGCCCGCTTCGAGCGGGACGCGCTGACGTTCCTCGACCAGATGTACTCGGCGGCGCTGCGCATGACGCGCAACCCGGCGGACGCGGAGGACCTGGTGCAGGAGACCTACGCCAAGGCGTACGCGTCGTTCCACCAGTTCCGTGAGGGCACCAACCTCAAGGCGTGGCTGTACCGGATCCTCACGAACACGTTCATCAACTCGTACCGCAAGAAGCAGCGCGAGCCCCAGCGCAGCGCCGCCGAGGAGATCGAGGACTGGCAGCTGGCGCGCGCCGAGTCGCACATGTCCACCGGTCTGCGCTCGGCCGAGTCGCAGGCGCTGGACCATCTGCCCGACTCGGACGTGAAGCGGGCGCTGCAGGCGATCCCCGAGGAGTTCCGCATCGCCGTCTATCTGGCCGACGTAGAGGGCTTTGCGTACAAGGAGATCGCGGACATTATGGGGACACCCATCGGTACGGTGATGTCCCGGCTGCACCGGGGCCGTCGCCAACTGCGCGGCATGCTGGAGGACTACGCCCGTGAGCGCGGGCTCGTCCCGGCCGGCGCCGGGGAGTCGAACGGAACGAAAGGCTCGGGCTCATGAGCTGCGGAGAGCCGCACGAGACTGACTGCAGTGAAGTCCTGGACCATCTCTATGAGTTCCTGGACCACGAGATGCCGGACAGCGACTGCACCAAGTTCGAGACGCACTTCGAGGAGTGCTCCCCGTGCCTGGAGAAGTACGGCCTTGAGCAGGCCGTCAAGAAGCTGGTCAAGCGCTGCTGCGGCTCCGACGACGTACCGGTCGACCTGCGGGCCAAGGTCATGGGGCGTATCGACCTCATCCGCTCGGGGCAGACCGTGCCCGACCAGGACGTCACGCAGGACCTCCCGCGGGACGTGACGGCCTCGGAGGCCTGACCCCACCTCCTCTTCCCCTCTCTCTCCTTCTCTCCCCTCCCGTCACTCGAACGTGCTAATTAACGGCAGCCGGGCGCCGGCCGGGGGGTCTCCGTTCTAGTCTCCGGACCTGGAACGGGGAGGAGTGCTCCATGCGGTCGGTGCCGGTGCGGGCCCGCGTCTACATCCTGTGCGTCGCCCTGACCGGCGGCGCCTGCGCCACGCCCGCGCCCGGCACCCACCCTTCGTGGCCCGCCGTCCTCCTCCTCGCCGCGCTTTTCGCCGGCTGCGAGCAGCTCACGCGGTGCGGTTTCGTCGGCCGTCGCGCCCCGCGCGGCCTCGGCACCTTCTTCCCCGTGCTGCTCGCCGGGGTGTTTCTGCTGCCACCGCAGGGCGCCGCCCTCGTCGCCCTGCCGGGCGCCCTCCTCGCCCGCGTCGACCGGCACCCCCGGTGGGTGCGCCGCCTCTGGCGCGGCGCCCAACTCGCCCTGGCCGCCTGGGTCTCGGCGTGGGTGTACGGCCTGCTCGGCGGGCCCGCCGCCGGTGCCGCGCCCGACTTCCCGTACGTCCTGTGGCCCGCAGGAGCAGCCGTACTCGCCTTCTCCTGCGTGCTCGCCGCGCTGGACGGCGGCATCCTCGTGACCGCCGAGCGCGTGCCGGCCCGGACCGCCTGGCGGGGGCTCTTCCTGCGCAGCCTCGCACCCGTCACCGTGCACGGCCTCGCCGGGCTGATGATGGCCGTGCTCTGGGTCAGCCCCTACGGGCCCCCGGCCGCCCTGCTCGTACTGCTCCCGATGGGCGTCTCCTGCTGGGTCTTCGCGCAGTACCACCGCGAGCGGGCCGCCCACCAGGCCACCATCCGGGCCCTCGTGCAGGCCGTCGACATCAAGGACAAGTACACCCGCGGCCACAGCGAGCGGGTCGGCCGCGCCTCCGTCATGATCGCCCGTGAGCTGGGCATGGACGACGAGCGCGTCGAGGTCCTGCGGTTCGCCGGGATCCTGCACGACGTCGGCAAGCTCGGCGTGCCGACGCGGCTGCTGCGCAAGGAAGGGCCGCTGACGCCCGAGGAGCGGCGCATCATCGAGCTGCATCCCGAGTACGGCCACGAGATGGTGCGCGGCATCGGCTTTCTGGGAGAGGCGCGGGCGGCGATCCTGCACCACCACGAGCGCATCGACGGCAGCGGCTACCCGTACGGCCTCGCGGGGTCGCAGATTCCGCAGTGCGCGCGGGTGGTGGCGGTGGCCGACGCCTTCGACGCCATGACCTCCACCCGGTCCTACCGGCGGGCCCGGCCCGTCGAGGCCGCCGTGGCGGAGCTGTCGCGGTGCGCGGGGGCACAGTTCGACCCCGAGATGGTCGGCGCCCTCGCGCGGGCCCTGGAGCGGGAGGGCTGGCACCCCGAGGTCACCGCGGACGTGCCGGACCAGGGCGGAAACGTGTCTGCCGGGACCGTGCCGACGGCCTCCGCGCTCTCCCGCCCGGCCGCCCGGTGAGGGCCTCCTCGCGCCTGCCCCCGACCGTCACCTGCCTGGCCGGACTGCTCGCCCTCGCCGCCCTGCTCTGGACCCTCCGGCACGGCGTCGCCGAAGGGCGGGTCGCGCTCGCCTTCGGGGTGCTGATCGCCCTGGGCGAGCTGGCCCGGTGGGGGAGCGGGCAGGGCAGGGAGTCCGCGCCGCTCGGCGCCGCCGGGGCACTGGCGTACGCCCTGCTGGGCGAGAACAGCGGACGGGCCACCCACCACGGCGTGCTCCAGGTGATCGCGGTGGTCGTCGCGGCGGCGCTGGTGGGCGCGGTGCCGCAGGTGGCGCTCGGCCGCGGGCACACGCTCGACCACCTGGCGCGCCGCGTCCTGACCGTCGGCTTCGCGGCCGCCTGCTTCCAACCCCTGTACAACTCGGGCAAGTTGCGGGAGTGGTTCGGGCACGGCCCCTACTTCGTGCTGGTCAGCGTCGCCCTGCTGGTCCTCACCGCGCTCTGCGACGCCGTCCTCGCCGCCGTGACGGCGCGCGCCCGCACCCGGTGGCCGTTCGGGCCGCTGCTGCGCGAGGAGCTGCGGGGCACGCTCGGGATCGGCTCCGCCGTCTGCGCGACGGGCGCCGTGATGGCGCTCGCGGTGGCCGTGGCGGGGCTCTGGGCGCTGCCGGTCTTCAGCCTGCCGCTGCTGCTCACCCAGCTGTCCTTCCGGCGGTACGCGGCCGTGCGGGCGACCTACCGGCAGACCATCGCCTCGCTGGCCAGGGCCACCGAGATCGCCGGGTACACCCCGCAGGGGCACGCCCACCGCGTGGCGGGGCTGAGCCGGGCCGTGGGGCGGGACCTCGGGCTCTCCGCGTCGGACCTGACCGTCCTCGAGCACGCCGCCCTGATGCACGACATCGGCCAGCTCTCCCTCGTCGACCCCGTCCCCGCGGGCGCCACCGCCGCGCTCCCCGAGGCGGAACAGCGCCGAATAGCCCTGCTCGGCGGCGCCGTCGTACGCCAGACCGGGGTGGACGCCGCCGTCGCCGTCGTCGTGGAGCGGCAGGCCGATCCGTATCGCGAGCAGCCGCTCACCGCACGTATTGTGCGCACCGCGAACGCGTACGACGAGATGGCGCGGGGAGAAGGACCCTCGGGGGCGCTCGACGGCCCCCTGCGGGCCCTGGAGCGGCTGCGCCTCGCCACCGGCCACGACTACCAGCCGGAAGTCGTGGAGTCGCTGGCGAGGGTGCTGTCCAGGGAGCCTTACCTCGCGTCGGGCTGGGTAACCCATGGGTAATGAGCGGCCGTCCGACCGTACGTGGTTGGATGCGAAGAAGAGGGTGCACGGGGGCACGGGCCCGACGCCGCGCCCGGACAAGACGCGACCTACGCATACGTGGCAGGCGGGAATCAGGCGGGAATCGTGAGGATCTTCGGCAAGGGACGGCACCGGCCCTCCGCCTCATGGCGGCAGGCGACCGACCGCGCGTTCACGCTGATCGGCGACGGCCGGTACGAGGACGCGGGGGCGCTGCTCACGCGTGCGGCGGATCTCGAGCCCTGGCTGTCCGAGTCCTGGTTCAACCTGGCCCTGCTGCACAAGTTCCGGCACGACTGGGAGCAGGCGCGGGCCGCGGGGCTGCGCGCCGTCGCGCTCCTGGACCGCTCCGCCGGCGCCCCCGACTGGTGGAACGTCGGCATCGCGGCGACCGCCCTCCAGGACTGGCCGCTGGCCCGCCGCGCCTGGCAGGCGTACGGCCTGCGGGTGCCGGGCGGGGTGGCCGCGTCCGGCGAGCCGACGGGCATGGAGCTCGGCAGCGCGGCCGTGCGGCTCTCCCCGGAGGGCGAGGCCGAGGTCGTGTGGGGCCGGCGGCTCGACCCGGCCCGCATGGAGGTCCTCTCCATCCCGCTGCCGTCCTCCGGGCGCCGCTGGGGCGAGGTCGTCCTGCACGACGGCGTCCCGCACGGCGAGCGCACGACGGCCGCCGGGCACTCCTACCCCGTGTTCGACGAGATCGAGCTGTGGGCGCCCTCGCCCGTGCCGACCTGGGTGGTCCTCCTGGAGGCCGCCACCGAGGACGACAGGGACGCCCTGGAGCGGCTCGCCGCCGACGCGGGCTTCGCCGCCGAGGACTGGTCGTCCTCCGTGCGGCTGCTCTGCCGGATGTGCTCGGAGTCCCGGATGCCGAGCGACGAGGGCGACGGCGAGCACCTGGACCCGCACGACCACAGCGAGCCGGGCCATCCGGGACCGCTCGGGCACCGCAGCCCCGGCGCGCTCTGGGTGCCGGAGCGCGAGTGCGGCCTCGCGGCCCCGGCCGCCCTGGTGCGGGGGCTCCTGGACGGGTGGGTGGCGGACAGCCCGGATTCCCGCGACTGGCGGGATCTCGAAGAGGTCTGCTGACACTTCGCCGTAGGCTGTACCGGCACAAACTCTTGAGGGTTCCACGGAAGGCGTACGGCGGACATGGCGCAGGACACTGAGCAGCAGGCCATCGGCGGCGACGGGGTCCTCCCCGTCGACGACGAGGGCTTCGTCATCGACACCGAGAACTGCGAGGAGCGGGAGACGGCCTACCGCGAGCGCGGTACGTACCGGCCGATCACGGTCGTCGGGAACCCGGTCCTGCACAAGGAGTGCAAGGACGTCACGGCCTTCGACGACGAGCTCGCGAGCCTGATCGACGACATGTTCGTGAGCCAGCGGGTGGCCAACGGCGTGGGCGTCGCCGCCAACCAGGTCGGCGTCGATCTGAAGGTCTTCGTCTACGACTGCATGGACGACGACGGCGTGCGGCACGTCGGGGTGGTCTGCAACCCGGTGCTGCGCGAGCTGCCCGCCGACAAGCGCCGCCTCGACGACTCCGGCGAGGGCTGCCTCTCCGTCCCCACCGCCTACGCCGACCTGGCCCGCCCCGACTATGCCGAGGTGACCGGGCAGGACGAGAAGGGCAACCCCATCAAGGTGCGCGGCACCGGCTACTTCGCGCGCTGCCTGCAGCACGAGACGGACCATCTGTACGGGTACCTCTACATCGACCGCCTCTCCAAGAGGGAGCGCAAGGAGGCGCTGCGCCAGATGGAAGAGGGCACTCCGCGCTACCCCGTGGTGGCGAATGACTGACCCCCGCGGCGCCTGAGCGGCGTGGGAATGGTGCGACACGAGCGGCCCCTGGTCGGGATCACCCCTGACCAGGGGCTGTTGGCGTGAACCGCTCGCCTGTGCGAGCAAATCAGGCTTCCAGTGATCCATATCCAGTCACGTACGTGGATGTTCTCGGCACTGGGGGGTAGTGAATGGCGCAAATCTGTTCCCTGAACGGTCAGTTGTGGTGCTGAATGGAAAGCGCGGGGATACGCAACGGCGCGCGCCCGGCACGGCGGAAGGGGCGCGTGTCCTCAGGCGGCTGAAAGGGGTCCGTTCGTGCCTGCATATTCCGGAAGCACTTCACCGACACAACCACACACACAGCCACGCACACCGGTGGTAACCGTCCCGCCGGCACTGGCCGTTCCGGTGATCGAAGCAGCGTTCCCTCGTCGTCTGCACCCGTATTGGCCAAAGCTTCAGGAGAAGTCCAGGACCTGGTTGCGCGAAATGCGCCTGATGCCCCCGGACAAGGTCGAACGGTACGCGGACAGCCTCTGCTACACCGACCTGGTCGCGGGCTACTACATTGGCGCGCCCGACGAGTTGCTCACCGCTATAGCGGACCTCAGCAGCTGGTTCTTCGCGTGGGACGACCGGCACGACCGGGACTCGGTGCACGGCAGAGCCCCCCAGTGGCGGCGGCTGTGCCGGGGCCTGCACGGCGCCCTGAACGACCCCCGGCGGTACCTGCACCACAAGGACCCGTTGGTCGCGGGCTTCGCGGACTGCGTCCTGCGCTTGTACTCCTTCCTCGGCCCCAGCTGGAACGCCCGGTTCGCCAGGCACTTCCACCCGGTGATCGAGGCGTACGACGAGGAGTTCAGGAACCGGTGCGCCGGCACGGTGCCCACGGTCGAGGCGTACATCGAGCTGCGCCGGCTCACGTTCGCGCACTGGGCCTGGATCGACCTCCTCGAACCGACCGCGGGGCGCGAACTGCCGGAGGCGGTACGGAAACACCCCGCTTACCGGCGGGCGGCACGGGCGACCCAGGATTTCTCGGCCTGGTACAACGACCTGTGCTCGCTCCCGAAAGAACTCGCGGGGGACGAGCTGCACAATCTCGGGATCAGCCTCATCCACCACAAGGGAATGACGCTTGAGGAGGCCGTGCGGGAAGTCCACAGACGCGTCAGTCAGTGCGTCATGGAATTCATCGAAGCGGAGCGGGAAGTGCTTCTGCTCGCCGACTCAATGGCGGACGGGAGTGAACACGGAAGGGAACTCGCGGACGCGGTGGGATCCTGCGTCTTCAATATGCGGAACTGGTTCTCTTCCGTGTACTGGTTCCATCACGAATCCGGTCGCTATCGGGTGGACAGCTGGGACGACAGGTCCATACCCCCGTATGTGACGGAAGACGGACTGGCGGAAAACGAACTGGTAGGTGAGGAATGAGCGTCGAATCCGCGATACCCGCTCCGGCCACCCCGGGGCCGGGTCCGCTGCGCACCCCGCCCCTCGTCCGGGGCGGTGTGCCGCTGCTCGGCCACGCCTGGCACCTGGTGCGCGACCCGCTCGGCTTCCTCGCCGCGCTGCGGGACCACGGCGATCTCGTACGGATCAGGCTGGGGCCCCGGACGGCGTACGCCGTCTGCGATCCGAAGCTCGTCGGCGCCATGCTGAAGGACCCGGAGTACATCGTGGGCGGGCCGCTCTGGGACACCCTGGAGGTGCTCCTAGGCAAGGGCGTGGCGACCAGCAACGGCAAGCTGCACCGGCGGCAACGGCGCATGATGCAGCCCGCGTTCCGGCCCGAGCGGATCGCCGACTACGCCAAGGTGATGGAGGAGGAGGCGCGGGCCACGGCGGCCCGCTGGCAGCCGGGCGCCACGGTCGACGTGAGCGCGGAGATGTTCCGCACCGCCGTGCGCATCGTCTCGCGCTCGCTCCTTGAGGTCGACTCGATCGGCGAGAAGGCGGACCGCATCGCCGACTCGCTGCACACCGTGTTCGAGGGCCTCTACCGCCGGATGGTGCTCTCCGTCGGGCCCCTCTACCGGGTGCCGACCCCCGCCAACCGGCGCTTCGAGAGGGCGCTCGCCGATCTGCACGCGCTGGTCGACGAGATCGTCGCGGAACGCCGCGCGGCCGGGCCGGGCGGCCCGGACGATCTGCTCGCGCAATTGCTGCGGGCAAGGGACGAAACCGGAGCGCCCATAGCCGACCAGGAGATCCACGACAACGTCGTTTCGCTCGTCGTGGCGGGTGCGGAGAATGTGGCGTCGACGCTGGCGTGGGCGTTCCATCTGCTCACCGAACACCCGGAGCAGGAAAGGCGGTTGGTTGAAGAGGTAAATGCCGTGGCCCCGGACCGGGCGATCACTTTCGCCGATCTGAAGGACCTGCCGCACACTCGCAATGTCGTCACCGAGGCGATGCGCATACGGCCGGCCGCCTGGATATTCACGCGCAGGTCCGTGGCCGAAACCGAGCTGGGAGGCTATTCGATTCCGGCGGACGCGGACCTCGTCTACAGCGTCTACGCGATGCAGCGCGACCCGCGTTCCTTCGAGCGGAATCTGGAGTTCGACCCGGACCGCTGGAACCCGGAACGCGCGGCCGACATCCCCGAGTTCGCGATGATGCCGTTCGGCGTCGGCAACAGGAAGTGCCCGGGAGACCACTTCAGCCTGGCCGAACTCGCCCTGATCCTCGGGACGGTGGCCCCGAAGTGGCGCCTGGAGCGGGTCAAGGAGACCGACACCGGTACGCGGATCGGCATCACCCTGCACCCCAAGCGGCTCGTCCTGCGTGCCCGGCCACGCTGAGCACACGGGCGTGCCCGCCCCGTCCTGAGCGACGGGGCGGGCACACCGCGGACACACCGCGGGCCTACCGCGCCAGGCTAGAAATCGTCGTCGAAGGAGACCGAACCCTCGACGGCGACCTGGTAGGCGGAGGGCCGCCGCTCGAAGAAGTTGGTCAGCTCCTGGACGCCCTGCAACTCCATGAAGGAGAAGGGGTTCTCCGAGCCGTAGACCGGCGCGAAGCCCAGGCGCTGCAGCCGCTGGTCGGCGACGCACTGCAGGTAGTCGCGCATCGAGTCGGTGTTCATGCCCGGCAGGCCGTCGCCGCACAGGTCGCGGGCGAACTGCAGCTCGGCCTCGACCGCCTCCTTGAGCATGTCGGTGACCTGCTCCCGAAGCGCGTCGTCGAAGAGCTCCGGCTCCTCCTTGCGGACCGTGTCGACCACGTCGAAGGCGAAGCTCATGTGCATCGTCTCGTCGCGGAACACCCAGTTGGTGCCGGTCGCGAGGCCGTGCAGCAGGCCGCGGCTGCGGAACCAGTAGACGTAGGCGAAGGCGCCGTAGAAGAACAGGCCCTCGATGCACGCGGCGAAGCAGATCAGGTTGAGCAGGAAGCGGCGCCGGTCGGCCAGGGACTCCAGGCGGTCGAGCTGGTCGACCGAGTCCATCCACTTGAAGCAGAACTGGGCCTTCTCGCGGATGGAGGGGATCTCCTCGACCGCGTCGAAGGCCGCCGCGCGGTCCTCCGGATCGGGCAGATAGGTGTCGAGCAGCGTCAGATAGAACTGGACGTGCACGGCCTCCTCGAAGAGCTGGCGGCTCAGGTAGAGCCGGGCCTCGGGGGAGTTGATGTGCTTGTAGAGCGTGAGGACCAGGTTGTTCGAGACGATCGAGTCACCGGTCGCGAAGAACGCGACGAGGCGGCCGATCATGTGCTGCTCGCCGGGCGAGAGCTTGGCGAGGTCGGCGACGTCGGAGTGGAGGTCGACCTCCTCGACGGTCCAGGTGTTCTTGATCGCGTCCCGGTACCGCTCGTAGAAGTCCGGATAGCGCATGGGGCGCAGGGTCAGCTCGAAGCCCGGGTCCAGGAGGTTCTTCTCGCTGTTGGTCGTGGTGCTCATTACTGGCAGGCCTCGCAGGACTCGGGGTTTTCCAGGGAGCAGGCGACGGCGTCGGGGTCGGCCGCCTGCTGGGGGACGGGGGTGGCGCTCGCGGCGTTCGGCCCGCCTGCCGCGCGGGCGATGCGCGTCGCGGGGCGCGAACGCAGGTAGTACGTGGTCTTCAGACCCTGCTGCCAGGCATACGCGTACATGGAGGAGAGCTTGCCGATGGTCGGCGTCTCCAGGAACAGGTTCAGCGACTGCGCCTGGTCCAGGAACGGGGTGCGCGCGGCGGCCATGTCGATGAGGCCGCGCTGCGGGATCTCCCACGCGGTGCGGTACAGCTCACGCACCTCGGCGGGGATCCAGTCGAAGCCCTGCACCGAGCCGTTGGCCTCGCGCAGCGCCTCGCGGGTCTGCGCGTCCCAGCCACCGAGCCGCTTCAGCTCATCCACCAGGTAGGCGTTGACCTGGAGGAACTCGCCGGACAGCGTCTCGCGCTTGAAGAGGTTGGAGACCTGCGGCTCGATGCACTCGTAGACGCCCGCGATGGACGCGATGGTGGCGGTCGGCGCGATGGCGAGCAGGAGCGAGTTGCGCATGCCGGTCGTCGCGATGCGTTCGCGCAGCGCCGCCCAGCGCTCCGGCCAGGTGAGTTCCACGTCGTAGTGGTCGGGGTGCAGGACACCGCGCGCGGTGCGGGTCTTCTCCCAGGCGGGGAGCGGGCCACTGCGCTCGGCGAGGTCGGCGGAGGCCTCGTACGCGGCGAGCATGATGCGCTCGGCGATCCGGGTCGACAGGGCGCGCGCCTTGGGGGAGTCGAAGGGCAGCTTCAGCTGGAAGAAGACGTCCTGGAGGCCCATCGCGCCGAGGCCCACCGGGCGCCACTTGGCGTTGGAGCGCCCGGCCTGCTCGGTCGGGTAGAAGTTGATGTCGACGACGCGGTCGAGGAAGGTCACCGCGGTGCGGACGGTGGCGTCGAGCCGCTCCCAGTCGATGTCCTGCGCGGCCGGGTCGACGAACGCGCCGAGGTTCACCGAGCCGAGGTTGCAGACAGCCGTCTCGCCGTCGTCCGTCACCTCCAGGATCTCGGTGCAGAGGTTGGAGGAGTGCACGGTGTGACCGGGCTCGGCGGTCTGGTTCGCGGTGCGGTTGGCGGCGTCCTTGAAGGTCAGCCAGCCGTTGCCGGTCTGCGCGAGGGTGCGCATCATGCGGCCGTACAGCTCCCGCGCGGGCAGGGTCTTCTTCGCGAGCCCGGCGGCCTCCGCCGCGCGGTAGGCGGCGTCGAACTCCTCGCCCCACAGGTCGACGAGGTCGGGCACGTCGGAGGGCGAGAACAGCGACCAGTCCCGGTCGGCGGCGACCCGGCGCATGAACTCGTCGGGGATCCAGTGCGCGAGGTTGAGGTTGTGGGTGCGGCGCGCGTCCTCACCGGTGTTGTCGCGCAGCTCCAGGAACTCCTCGACGTCGGAGTGCCAGGTCTCCAGGTAGACCGCGGCGGCGCCCTTGCGGCGTCCGCCCTGGTTCACCGCGGCGACCGAGGCGTCCAGCGTCTTGAGGAACGGCACGATGCCGTTGGAGTGCCCGTTCGTGCCGCGGATCAGCGAGCCGCGGGAGCGGATGCGGGAGTACGAGAGGCCGATGCCCCCCGCGTGCTTGGAGAGCCGCGCGACCTGGTGGTAGCGGTCGTAGATGGAGTCGAGCTCGTCCAGGGGCGAGTCGAGGAGGTAGCAGGAGGACATCTGCGGGTGGCGGGTGCCGGAGTTGAAGAGCGTGGGGGAGGACGGCAGGTAGTCCAGGCGGCTCATCAGGCCGTACAGCGCGGCAACTTCGTCCACGGCCCGGACGCTGGAGTCCTCCGCGAGCCCGCTGGCGACGCGCAGCATGAAGTGCTGCGGCGTCTCGATGACCTGCCGGGTGATCGGGTGGCGCAGCAGGTAGCGGCTGTGCAGCGTGCGCAGGCCGAAGTAGCCGAAGCGGAAGTCGGCGCCGTCCGCGAGCGCGCTCTCCACGAGCGCGTCGAGCCGGGCCGCGTGTTCGGTGACGAAGGACGCCGTGCGGTCGGCGATCAGGCCCTCGCGGTGGCCGACCGCGATCGACTCGGTGAAGGAGCGCACGCCCTGGGTAGCGGCTTCCTCGCGGATGCCGATCGACAGGAGCCTGGCCGCGAGCTTGGAGTACGCCGGGTCCTCGGAGATGAGCCCCGCGGCCGCCTCGGTCGCGAGCTCCCTGAGCTCGGCCACGTCGGCCCGGGCGGAGCGGCCGCGCAGCGCGGCGGCGGCCACCCGGCCGGCGTCGGCGTCGGGGAGATCGGCGGTGAGGTCGGTCAGGGTGCGCAGCAGCGCGGTCCCTGGCGCGTCGGTACCCACAGTGCTGTCGGTGGGCTGCGGTGACAGCGCTGACGCAGGTTCGGCAGGCGCGATGGTCACGTGGAGCTCTCCCTCGCTCGGCTCTGGGCCTGGGGAGAGGACGGCACACACGGGCGCACCCGGGCAGGGTGGCGTACCGCGTCCACCGGCCCATTCCACGAGGCCCGGACGGTCGGCACCCGGGCCGGACGGCACGGGTGCACTGCCGGCAGGTCTTCGGACTCCGGGTACGACAAATGCGTACACGTACACCGTTGCGGGACAGTTCCGGACTTGCACCGGATTCCCCTGCGGCGACAGCGAGCATGAGCATACATCTTGTGCCGTGCTTCTGAAGCAGGCCCACATCTTGTGTCGGCTCGCATAGGCAGGGTCTAAGGTGCGGTCGGGAGTTCCAGCGCGTAGGTGAGCAGCGGCAGGCCCGGGATCGGGTACCAGTCGCGCTCCGGGGTGCGTATGAAGCCGAGACGTTCATAGAGCCGGTGGGCGGTGCGCATGGTGGGCGAGGAGGACAGCACGAGCCGGTCGCGGCCCGCGTCCCTGGACCGCTGGACGCAGTCCCGCACCAGGAGTTCGCCGATACCGCGGCCGCGCGCCGCGGGCGAGACCGCCAGCATGCGGATCTCCGTCTCGCCGTCCCGCGCGATGTCGGCCATGGGGCCGCCGGACGGCACGAAGGTCACGCCGCCGAGCAGCTCGCGGGAGGCCGCGTCGTCCGCCACGGCCACCAGGATCTCGGCGTGCGCCGCGCGCCCCGCCACGTCCCGCAGCACGGCCAGATAGCGGTCCTCCGCTCCGTGGTCCAGATGTCCGTCGTCGAGGTAGGCCCGCGCGGTGAGATCGCCCAGCGCCTCGTGCTCCGCGGGGTGTGCCCGCCTGATGGTGATGTCCATGGGGCGCAGTGTGCAACACGGGTACGACAAAGGGCCGCCGGTTTTCCGGCGGCCCAACGTCACTTGCGGGGACCGGCGTTGAGTGTCGGGTTCAAGGACAGGCTCTCAGTGCCCGGCGCCCGCGGTCGCCTTCGGCAGCTCCTGGACGACGCCGGGGTCGCCCGCGTCCGCCGTGTAGTCCTCCGGGGAGGTCTCGTCGATGCCGTCGGGGGCCTTCAGCGCCTTCAGGACGAAGGTGAGGACCACGGTCACGACCACATTCAGGATGAACGCGGTCAGGCCGATGTAGCCGATCTCGCCGATGCCGGGGATCTCGTCGGACGAGCCGCCGAAGTGCTTCTGGGTCGGCGAGGCGACGCCGTACGCCGCGAGCGTTCCGTACACCATGCCGACCGCCCAGCCGGCGAGCAGCGCCCAGCGGTGGAACCACCGGGTGAACAGGCCGCCGACCAGCGCGGGCATCGTCTGCAGGATCCAGATGCCGCCGAGCAGCTGGAAGTTGATCGCGACCGTTTTGTCCATCGTGAGGACGAAGACGAGCGCGCCCACCTTCACGAGCAGCGAGACCAGCTTGGAGACCCTGGTCTCCTGCTCGGGAGTCGCGTCCGGCTTGAGGAAGTCCTTGTAGATGTTCCTGGTGAAGAGGTTCGCGGCCGCGATCGACATGATCGCCGCAGGCACGAGCGCGCCGATGCCGATGGCGGCGAAGGCGACGCCGGTGAACCAGTCGGGGAACATGTTCTCGAACAGCTGCGGGATGGCCAGCTGGCCGTTCTCGACCTTGACCCCGGCCGCGATCGCCATGAACCCGAGCAGCGCCAGCAGGCCTAGCATCAGCGAGTAGAGCGGCAGGATCGTGGTGTTGCGGCGGATGACGTCGCGGCTCTTGGAGGAGAGCGTCGCGGTGATCGAGTGCGGGTACATGAACAGGGCGAGCGCGGAGCCGAGCGCGAGCGTGGCGTAGGTCCACTGACCGCCCCGGCCGGGCGCGAGGCCCGCGACGGGCTTGCCCGCCGCCTCGTTGGCCTTCGAGAACTTCTCGCCCGCCGCCTGGAAGATCTCGTCGAAGCCGCCCAGCTTGATCGGGATGTAGATGATCGCGACGGCGATGACGAGGTAGATCAGTCCGTCCTTCACGAACGCGATCAGCGCGGGCGCGCGCAGGCCGGACGAGTAGGTGTACGCGGCGAGCACCGCGAAGGCGATGAGCAGCGGCAGGTCCTTGATGAACCAGTTGGTGTCCGGGCCGCCGCCGACGCCCATGACGTCGAGCACGGCCTGGATGCCGACCAGTTGGAGCGCGATGTACGGCATCGTGGCGAGGATGCCGGTGACCGCGACGGCCAGCGAGAGCCCCTTGGAGCCGAAGCGTCCGCGCACGAAGTCCGAGGTCGTCACGTATCCGTGCTTGTGCGAGACGGACCAGAGCCGCGGCAGGAAGGTGAAGATCAGCGGATAGACGAGGATCGTGTACGGCACCGCGAAGAAGCCGGCCGCGCCCGCCGCGTAGATCGCCGCGGGGACGGCCACGAACGTGTACGCCGTGTAGAGGTCGCCGCCGAGCAGGAACCAGGTGACCCAGGTGCCGAACGAGCGGCCGCCGAGGCCCCATTCGTCCAGGCTCTCGGTCTCGGCCTTGCGCCAGCGCGCGGCCAGGAAGCCCATCGCCGTTACGGCGACGAAGAAGAAGATGAAGACGGCGAGGGCGACGCCGTTCACGCCGCCGGTCCCCGATGCGAGTGTGATCACAGTCCGGCACCCCTCTGGGCCGCTTCGGCCTTGCGGGCGCGCTGGTCACGCTGCCACAGCTTGTACGCGATCATCGTCAGCGCCGTGGAGATGAGCACCCACAGCATCTGGTACCAGTAGAAGAACGGAATGCCGATCAAGGTCGGGTCGACCTTGGCGTAGGAGCTCACCCAGAGCATCGCGACGAACGGCGCGACGAGGCAGACGGCGATGACCACGCGGACCGGTGTGACGACCGGTCTGTTCACTTCAGGCGCATCTGACATATCGCGGCTCCGTTCCCTCACTTATCCCATGCTTAACGTGCGGGAAATCTAAGCCACAGTCTTGCGCCATGGAACCCCTGTCCGGATAACGGACGAGGCGATGTCCCTGCTCAGCAGCAGCGGAACCCGTTGCGGGGATCCGACTCCTGGCGTTCTGTCCGCATACGCTCAAATGCGCGGCGACTGGGGACGGTTGCTGCCGGATGGTCCTTGCGGATATGAGCCACGTACCGCTCGTACGCCGACTCGTCGGTCAGCTCATGGACGTACCAGCGCATCCAGCGCACGCCGCGCAGCAGCCAGGTCACGGCGCCGGCTCCCGCTTCTCCTCGCGGGTCGCGAAGAGCCCGGCCGGGGCGCTCAACTCCGACTCCACGTACGGCGCTTCGTGCAGCGGCGTGGCGTCGGGGCTGCGGACGTGGCGGACGCACACCCGCGCCGCGTCCAGGATCACGACGACGATGAGCAGCGCGAGTACCGCCGAAAGGACGCCGTCCACCGTGGAGTTGGTGACGACGGTGTGCATGTCGTCCATCGTCTTGGCGGGCGGCAGGATCTTGCCGTCGTCGATGGCGTCCCGGTAGTTCGCGCGCTGCTGGAAGAAGCCGACGCGCGGGTCGCTGGAGAACACCTTCTGCCAGCTCGCGGTGAGCGTCACCGTCGCGTCCCAGGCGAGCGGAACGCCGGTGATCCAGGCCCACTTGAGGCGGCCGGACTTCACGAGCAGCGTGGTGCAGACGGCGAGGGCGACGGCCGCGAGGAGCTGGTTGGCGATGCCGAAGATCGGGAAGAGCTGGTTGATCCCGCCGAGCGGCTCGTGCACGCCCACCCACAGGAAGTAGCCCCAGAGACCGGTGACGGCCGCGCTGGTGAGCAGCAGTCCGGGCTTCCAGCTCATGTTCTTGAAGGGCTTGTAGACGTTGCCGAGCATGTCCTGCAGCATGAAGCGGCCCACGCGCGTGCCCGCGTCGAGCGCGGTCAGGATGAACAGCGCCTCGAACATGATCGCGAAGTGGTACCAGAAGGCCCGCATCGAGCCGCCGGTGACTTTCGAGAAGATCTCCGAGACGCCGACCGCGAGGGTGGGCGCGCCGCCGGTGCGCGAGAGCAGCGAGGACTCCTCGACGTTCCCCGCGGCCTGCGCGAGGTCGGCCGGCGAGATGCTGTACCCGAAGCCCGCGACGGCCTTCGACGCCTCCTGGACGGTGTCGCCGATGACGCCCGCCGGCGCGTTCATCGCGAAGTACAGCCCCGGGTCGATGATGGAGGCCGCGACGAGCGCCATGATCGCGACGGACGACTCCATCAGCATGGAGCCGTAGCCGATCATCCGGACCTGCGTCTCCTTCTGGATCATCTTCGGCGTCGTGCCCGAGGAGATCAGGGCGTGGAAGCCGGACAGCGCGCCGCAGGCGATGGTGATGAAGACGAACGGGAAGAGCGAGCCCGCGAAGACCGGCCCGTCACCGCGCGAGGCGAAGTCGGTGACCGGCTCCATCTTCAGCGTCGGCAGAGTGACGACGACACCGAGCGCCAGCAGCAGGATGGTGCCGATCTTCATGAAGGTGGAGAGGTAGTCGCGCGGCGCGAGCAGCATCCACACCGGCAGGATCGAGGCGACGAACCCGTACGCCACCAGCCAGATGACCAGTGTCGAGGGCGCCAGCGTGAAGGTGTCCGCGAGCGACGACTCCGCGACCCAGCGCCCGCCGACGAGTGCGAGCAGCAGCAGCGCGATGCCGATCAGGGAGACCTCGCTGACCCGTCCTGGGCGCAGTACCCGCAGGTAGAAGCCCATGAGCAGGGCGATCGGGATGGTCATCGCGATGGAGAAGGTGCCCCACGGCGACTCGGCGAGCGCGTTGACGACGACAAGCGCGAGCACCCCGAGCAGGATGATCATGATGGCGAAGGTGGCGAGCAGCGCGGCGGCCCCGCCGAACGGGCCGATCTCCTCGCGCGCCATCTGCCCGAGCGACTTGCCGTCGCGCCGCGTCGAGAAGAACAGCACGACCATGTCCTGCACGGCGCCCGCGAAGATCACGCCGACGATGATCCAGATGGTGCCTGGCAGGTACCCCATCTGGGCGGCCAGGACCGGCCCCACCAGCGGCCCGGCCCCCGCGATCGCCGCGAAGTGGTGGCCGAGCAGCACCCGGCGGTCGGTCGGATGGAAGTCGATGCCGTTGTCGAGCCGCTCGGCGGGCGTGGCCCGCTTCCTGTCGACCTTCAGGACGCGGTACGCGATGAACTTGGAGTAGAAGCGGTACGCGACGGCGTACGAGCCGAGGGCCGCCGCCACCATCCAGGCGGCTGACACCTCCTCGTCGCGGGCGAGCGCCAGGACGGTCCAGCCCGCGGCGCCGACCAGCGCGACGAGGGACCAGATGACGATGGATCGGGGATTCGCTCTGCGCACCGGGTCGTCCTCCCGCTCATGGCGATATCGGGGAAGACGGTAGAGCACGGCTTAACTCGCCCGCTATAGCGCGGAGTTGCCGAGCCGGGTGGGGGCGAGGAGGCGAACGGCGACTGCCGGGGCGCGGGGGTGCGGGGCGTGGCGCGCCGGCGTGGGGTGCGGCGCGTGGCGCGCCGGCGTGGGGTCGAGTACGGGCTCTCAGTCCGTCGGCCGCTTCAGACGTGCCACGAACTTGTACCGGTCGCCGCGGTACACCGACCGCACCCACTCCACCGGCTGGCCGTCGCCGTCCAGGGAGTGGCGCGAGAGCAGCAGCATCGGCAGGCCGACGTCGGTGCCGAGCAGGCCGGCCTCGCGCGGGGTCGCGAGCGAGGTCTCGATGGTCTCCTCGGCCTCCGCGAGGTGCACGTCGTACACCTCGGCGAGTGCCGTGTAGAGCGAGGTGTACTTCACCAGGGAGCGGCGCAGGGCCGGGAAGCGCTTCGCCGAGAGGTGCGTGGTCTCGATGGCCATCGCCTCGCCGTTGGCGAGCCGGAGCCGCTCGATGCGCAGGACGCGCCCGCCCGCGCTGATGTCGAGCAGTCCGGCGAGGGTGTCGTCCGCGGTGATGTAGCCGATGTCCAGGAGCTGCGAGGTCGGTTCCAGCCCCTGGGCGCGCATGTCCTCGGTGTACGAGGTGAGTTGGAGGGCCTGCGACACCTTGGGCTTGGCGACGAAGGTGCCCTTGCCCTGGATGCGCTCAAGGCGGCCCTCGACGACCAGCTCCTGAAGGGCCTGGCGCACGGTCGTGCGGGAGGTGTCGAACTCGGCGGCGAGCGTGCGCTCCGGCGGGACGGGGGTGCCGGGCGGCAGCGTCTCGGTCATGTCGAGGAGGTGCCGCTTGAGGCGGTAGTACTTGGGTACGCGCGCGGTGCGGCCGACGCTGGGGGCGTCCGCGGGCACGCCCGCATCGGCCCCTGTGCTGCCCGCCTCGGTGCCCATGATTGACCTTCCCGGCTCCTGTGCTGCTGCCGTCACCGGCTCCTCCGTCTGTCGCGGCTCACATCGTGGCACGTACCGGGCCATGGGGCGCCCCCTGGTCGAGCGAAGTCGAGAGCTTGGGGGAAGTCTCTGCCTGCTCAGGTGTCGGTCCGATAACGGACGCGACAGCCCTTCTTATACACCCTTGACACCCCTAAAGGTCTAGGCCAAGCTCCCCCGTACTGGTCTACACCATTAAAGACCAGGTTCCAGTCCCACGGGCAGATCTCGGTCCATTCGGTCGCTGCGGGTGGGGGGGGTTGACTGGCATCCCTTGAGGAGGGTGACGTGAAGCGCAAGCTCATAGCGGCCATTGGTGTCGCGGGCATGTTGGTCTCGGTCGCGGCCTGCGGCAGTGACGACGACGACAAGAAGGCCGGGGGAGCCGACAGCTTCAAGGGCGAGACCCTGACGCTCTGGGCGATGGACGGTTCGACGCCCGACCAGTGGCAGAAGGACGTCACCGCCGCCTTCGAGAAGAAGACCGGCGCGAAGCTGAAGTTCGAAGTCCAGCAGTGGAACGGCATCCAGCAGAAGCTGACCACCGCCCTCTCCGAGGAGAACCCCCCGGACGTCTTCGAGATCGGCAACACCCAGACCGCCGCGTACGCCAAGACGGGCGGCCTCGCCGAGCTCGACGACCTCAAGAAGTCGATCGGTGCCGACTGGACCGACTCGATGAACAAGGCCTCGGTCATCGACGGCAAGCAGTACGCCGCCCCGTGGTTCGTCCTCAACCGCGTCGTGGTCTACAACAAGAAGATCTGGGCCGAAGCCGGCATCAAGAAGCTTCCCAAGACCCGCGCCGAGTTCCTCAAGGACCTCAAGCAGATCGGCTCCAAGACCGACGCCGAGCCGATCTACCTGCCCGGCCAGAACTGGTACCACTTCGTCGGCCTGACCATCGGTGAGGGCGCCGAGCTGGTCAAGAAGGACGGCGACAAGTACGTCTCCAACCTCAGTGACCCCAAGGTCACCAAGGCCATGAAGACGTACAAGGAGTTCGCGGACCTCTCCAAGGCGCCGAAGAACAAGGACGAGGCCACCCCGCAGCAGGCCGAGGTCTTCGCCAAGGGCAAGACCGGCGCCTTCATCGGCATGAGCTGGGAGGCCGCGACCGCGATCAAGGCCAACAAGAAGATCGAGAAGGACATCGGCTTCTTCACGATCCCCGGCGCCACCGCCGACAAGCCCGAGGGCGTCTTCCTCGGCGGCTCCAACCTCGCCGTCGCCGCGACGAGCAAGAAGCAGGAGCTCGCCAAGGAGTTCCTGAAGATCGCGCTGTCCGACAAGTTCGAGGGTCAGTTCGCCAAGGAAGGCGGCACGATCCCGAACAAGAAGGCGCTGGAGTCCAACCTCAAGGGCAACCCGGCCGCCGAGGCCGCGGCCCCCGCCACCTCCGGCGGCGGCACCACCCCGCTGATCCCGGAGTGGGGCGCGGTCGAGAACCCGCCGAACCCGATCAAGAACTACATGACCGCGGTGCTCAACGGTAAGGCGCCTGCCGACGCGGCCAAGCAGGTCGAGGGCGAGCTCAACAAGCGCCTGGCGCAGAAGCAGTAGGAACGCGTGCCCTGCCGGGGGCGGCGGGTGACACGACCCCGCTGCCCCCGGCGCATCCATGCGCTCTTCGCGCTCACTGCGCTCACTGCGCTCACTGCGTTCTCCGCGCTCACTGCGTTCTCCGCGCTGCCCCCAGCGCTCCGCGTTGCCCCCAGCGCTCCGCGTTGCTCACGAAAGAGATGGCGAGCATGACCGTGCAGAAGACCGAACGGCCGCCCTCCGGCCCGACGGAGGTGCAGACACTCGAAGGCGGGCCAAAGCCAAAAGGGCGGCGCAGTCCCTCGGAGCGTCGCGCCGGCCTGACGCCCTATCTGCTCCTTGCCCCCGCGATCATCGCCACCGTGCTGCTGCTCGGCTGGCCGCTGGTCAGCAACGGGATGTTGTCGTTCCAGAACCTCAACATGCGGCAGTTCATTCTGCACTTGACCGAGTGGAACGGATTCGACAACTACAAGGAGGTCCTCACCGGCGAGGACTTCTGGCGGGTCACCGGACGTTCGGTCGTCTTCACCGCCGTCAACGTCGTGCTGATCATGGTCCTCGGCACGCTGGTGGGCCTGCTGCTCGCGCGCCTCGGCCGGAAGATGCGCACGTTCCTCCTGGTCGGCCTCGTGCTCGCCTGGGCGATGCCCGTCGTCGCGGCGAGCACCGTCTACCAGTGGCTGTTCGCGCAGCGCTTCGGCGTCGTCAACTGGGTGCTCGCCAAGATCGGCTTCGAGTCGATGGCCGACCACGACTGGCTGGCCACGCAGTACTCGACCTTCTTCGTGGTCCTGCTGCTCATCGTCTGGATGTCCATCCCCTTCGTGGCGATCAACCTGTACGCCGCCACGACCACCATCCCCAAGGAGCTGTACGAGGCCGCGGCCCTGGACGGCGCCGGTGCCTGGAAGCGGTTCACCCAGGTGACGCTGCCGTATCTGCGGCCCTTCCTCTACGCCACGACGTTCCTGGAGATCATCTGGGTCTTCAAGGCGTTCGTGCAGGTCTTCACGATCAACGAGGGCGGACCCGACCGCCTCACCGAGATCCTGCCCGTCTACGCCTACATCGAGGGCATGGGCAACCAGCACTTCGGCATGGGCGCCGCGATCGCGCTGCTCACCATCATCATCCTGCTGGCCATCACCTCGTTCTACCTGCGGATCGTGCTCAAGCAAGAGGAGGACGAGCTGTGAAGCGCTCGCTGATGGGCCGCCTGTGGCCCAACCTGACCGCTGTCGTCATCTTCGTCTTCTGCGTCTTCCCCGTGTACTGGATGTTCGCGACGGCGTTCAAGCCGACCGGCGACATCATCGCCGAGGACCCGGTCTGGATCCCGACCGACGTCACCCTCGAACACTTCAAGAAGGCGATCGACGCCGACCACTTCTGGACCATGGTCGGCAACTCCCTCACCGTGACGATCCTCGCGGTCCTCTTCTCCCTCATCATCGGCGTGACCGCGGCGTTCGCCCTGGCCCGGATGCGCTTCAAGGGCCGGCGCGGCTTCATCATCGGCTTCATGCTGGCGCAGATGGCGCCGTGGGAAGTCATGGTCATCGCGATCTACATCATCGTGCGCGACGCGGACATGCTGAACAGCCTGATCCCGCTGACCCTCTTCTACACGGTGATGATCCTCCCCTTCACCCTCCTCACGCTGCGCGGCTTCGTCGCCGCCGTGCCCAAGGAGCTGGAGGAGTCCGCCATGGTCGACGGCTGCACCCGCATGCAGGCCTTCCGCCGCGTGATCCTGCCGCTGCTCGCCCCGGGTCTCATGTCGACCTCGCTCTTCGGCTTCATCACCGCCTGGAACGAGTTCCCGCTGGTCCTGGTGCTCAACAAGGAACCCGGGGCCAAGACCCTGCCGGTGTGGGTGTCCAGCTTCCAGACCGCTTTCGGCGACGACTGGGGCGCCACGATGGCCGCCTCCTCCCTCTTCGCCATCCCGATCCTCATCCTCTTCGTCTTCCTGCAGCGCAGGGCCGTCAGCGGCCTGACCGATGGCGCAGTGAAGGGATAACGCCTCATGACGACACTCACGACGCACGCCGGTGACACCCTCACCCGCGACGCCCTCGCCGTCCTCCAGCCCGGCTTCGACGGCACCACCGCCGCACCGGACTGGGTGCGCCGCCGGATCGACGAGGGCCTCGCCTCCGTCAGCCTCTTCGGCCGCAACGTACAGACCGCCGAGCAGGTGGCCGCCCTCACCGCGCAGCTGCGCGCCGAGCGCGACGACCTCCTGATCGCCATCGACGAGGAGAGCGGCGACGTCACCCGCCTCGAGGTCCGCACCGGCTCCTCCTACCCGGGCAACCACGCACTGGGCGCCGTCGACGACACGGAGCTGACCCGCGAGGTGGCCGCCGACCTCGGCCGCCGCCTCGCCGCCTGCGGCATCAACCTCAACTGGGCGCCGTCCGCCGATGTCAACGCCAACCCCGACAACCCCGTCATCGGCGTACGCTCCTTCGGCACCGACCCCCTCCTTGTCGCCCGGCACACCGCCGCGTACGTCGAGGGCATGCAGTCCTCCGGCGTCGCCACCTCCGCCAAGCACTTCCCGGGGCACGGCGACACGGCGATCGACTCGCACCACTCCGTGCCGGTCATCGACGTCGACCGGGACGTCCTGAACTCCCGCGACCTCGCGCCCTTCCGCGCGGCCATCGCCGCGGGCACCCGCGCCGTGATGAGCGCCCACGTCCTGGCCCCGGCCCTGGACCCGGAGAACCCCGGCACGCTCTCCCGCCGCATCCTCACCGGCCTGCTCCGCGAGGAGTTCGGCTACGAGGGCCTCATCGTCACCGACGGCATGGACATGCAGGCCATCGCCGGGACCTACGGCTTCGAGCGCGGCTGCGTCCTCGCCATCGCCGCCGGCGCCGACGCGATCTGCACGGGTGGCGGGCCCTCCGACGAGGGAACCGTGCTGCGGCTGCGGGACGCCTTCGTCGCGGCGGTGCGCTCGGGCGAACTGTCCGAGGAACGCCTCGCCGACGCGGCCGACCGTGTACGCGCCCTCGCGGGCTGGACCGCGGCGGCGGAGGTGTCGGGCGCGACCGGTCATGCGGGGGGCGCGCCCGACACCGGGATCGGCCTGGTCGCGGCCCGCCGCGCCCTGCGGGTCACCCGCGGCGACACCTACGCGGCCCCGGTCACCGAGGCCCCCTATGTCGCCACCTTCTCCCCGCTGCCGAACATCGCGGTCGGCGACGAGACCCCCTGGGGCGTGACCGCCGAACTGGTGCGCCGCTTCCCCGGCACCGCCTCGGGCACCTTCTCCGGCGACGGCTCCGGCGCCCGTGCGCTCGCCGCGGCGGGGGAGCACCGCATCGTGGCCGTCGTCCGCGACGCCCACCGCCACGCGTGGATGGCGGACGCCCTGACCACCCTGGTATCGGCCCGCCCGGACACGGTCGTGGTGGAAATGGGCGTCCCCCAGGCCGCCCCCACCGGCGCCATCCACATCGCCACACGCGGCGCCTCCCGTGTCTGCGGAGAAGCGGCGGCGGAGGCGATCACAGGCGAGTGAGCCTGGTCCTCACCCTGTCCTGGACCAAGACGGAGGGGCGCCCCTTGCCCGGGGCGCCCCTCCGTCCTGCGTACGTCCGCGATACCTCTTACAGCCCCTGCCAGCCGGGCTTGTTGGCGTACGTGTGCCGGAAGTAGTCCGCGAGCTTCAGCTTGGAGGCGGCGGCCTCGTCCACGACGACCGTGGCGTGCGGGTGCAACTGCAGCGCGGAGGCGGGCACGACCGAGGCGACAGGCCCCTCCACCGTCGCGGCCACCGCGTCCGCCTTGCCCTCACCCGTGGCGAGCAGCACCAGGTGCCGCGCCTCGAGGATCGTCCCGATCCCCTGGGTGATGACGTGGTGCGGCACCTGCTCGATGTCCCCGTCGAAGAAGCGTGCGTTGTCCACCCGCGTCTGCTCGGTCAGCGTCTTGATGCGCGTACGCGAGGCGAGCGACGAGCACGGCTCGTTGAACCCGATGTGCCCGTCCGTCCCGATCCCGAGCAGCTGCAGATCGACGCCCCCGGCCTCGGCGAGCGCCCGGTCGTACGCCACGCACGCCGCCTGCACGTCCTCGGCGCTGCCGTCCGGCCCCATGAAGGAGGCCTCGCTCAGCCCGAGGGGTTCGACGACCTCACGCAGCACCACGGAACGGTACGACTCGGGGTGCCCGGCAGGCAGCCCCACGTACTCGTCGAGCTGGCAGATGCGCGCCCGCGAGGCATCCACGGCACCGGCCGCGACCTTGGCGGCCAGCGCCTCGTAGATGGGCAGGGGAGTGGAGCCGGTGGCGACACCGAGCAGGGCGTCAGGCTTACGACGCACCAGGGCGGCCATGGCCTCCGCGATGAGCTCGCCGCCTGCCTTGGCGTCCGGGACGATGACAACTTCCACGCTGGGCCTGCCGATCTGGAGAGGGGGCTGAGGGTCACTCACAAGAATTGGTGGTATAGACCAATCTAGCAGAGCTGTGCCGCCAGGGCAGTCGATTCCTCAGTCCATGCTCGGCCTTCCCCGGACCCTCCGCCCGCCGGACGGCCCCGCCCTCCAGGCGGCCGGGTGGCCGGTCGGCGCGCGGCGCCCGTCCCCCCGGCCCTGCTGTCCGGCCCGCCGCTACAGCCCCAGCGCCGACCCTCCCGTCGCGTCGATGTACTGCCCGGTGATCCACCGTGCGTCGTCCGAGGCCACGAAGGCGACGATGTCCGCCACGTCGGCCGGCAGTCCTATGCGGTCGAAGGCCGAGTACCCCGCCATCTCCGCCCGTCGTTCCGCGGGAAGGCCCTCCAGCATCTCTGTCTGGATGATTCCCGGGGCCACCGCATTCACCGTGATTCCGCGCGGGCCCAGTTCCTGCGCGAGCGTATGGGTAAGGACGTTCACCGCGCCCTTCGTCATCGAGTACGCGATGGTGATCGGGAAGGCGATCCGGGTGACGCCGGAGGAGATGTTGATGATCCGGCCGCCGTCCCGCAGACGGTCGAGACCTTTCTGTACGACGAAGAACAGGGCCTTGGTGTTGACCGCGAACACCTTGTCGTACTCCGCCTCCTGTACCTCTCCCACATGGCCGTAGAGCCCGATGCCCGCGTTGTTCACCAGGATGTCCAGGCCGTCCGCGTGCCGGTCGAACTCGGCCCAGAGCGTCTCGGCGTCTCCCGGCACTCCCAGCTCCGCGCCGATCGCGAAGGCGGAGCCGCCCGCCTCCTCGATCGCGGTGACCGTCTCCTTCGCGGCCACCTCGTTGCTGCCGTAGTGCACGGCCACCCGCGCCCCGTCCCGTCCGAGCCGCTCGGCGATGCCGCGGCCGATCCCTCGGCTGCCGCCCGTGACCAGCGCCGTCTTCCCCGCAAGCCTGCCCGCAGATGCACCCATGCCGGACGCCCCCTCTTTCTCTAGTGGTCGCTACAAAAAGAACCGTACCCGAACCACCGCCGATTTACTAGCGCCCGCTATACAATTCACTCCATGGCGACGAAACAGCGAGGCCGCCCGCGCTCCTTCGACCGCGAGACGGCGCTGGAGCAGGCGATCCGGGCCTTCTGGGAGCACGGGTACGAGGGGACGTCCGTCTCGGACCTGACGCGCGTCATGGGAATCGGGGCGCCCAGCCTCTACGCCGCCTTCGGCGACAAGCGCCGCCTCTTCGACGAGGTCGTCGTGCGGTACGGCCACACGCACGGCTCCTTCGGTGGCCGCGCCTTCGAGGAGGAACCGACGGCGCGCGGCGCCGTCTCCCGGATGCTGCACGAAGCGGCGGCCGAGTTCACCGACCCGACCCGCCCCCGGGGCTGCCTCGTCATCTCCGCGGCGACCAACTGCACCACTCCGGAGGTGGAGGAGATGCTCCGTGAGCGGCGCAATGCCAACGTGGCGGACATCGAGTCCCGCGTCCGCGCTGCCGTCGCCGCGGGGGAGCTGCCCGGCGACACCGACCCCGGCGCCCTCGCCCGCTATACGGCGGCGGTCTTCCAGGGGATGTCGCAGCAGGCCAGGGACGGCGCCACCAGGGAGGACCTGGAAGCGGTGGCCGACCTCGCGATGCGGGCGTGGCCGCAGGTGTGACCGCGGACGCGAGCGCCGGAGATCGGGTGCCGCCCGTCAGGGGCGGAGTCGGGGGAACTGTCGGAGAATGTGACGGCGAAAGTCCCGGCGAAAGAGACGACAACAAACATCCGCCGACGCATAGACATGGGAGAATGGTCTAGTCCACAATGCGTGGGTAAAGCCTCCGCTCTTCCCGCACAGGAGAGCGGAACGAGGAGCCGGCGCTCTCTGCCCTGACCGCGTCGGACCCTCTCGATCGGCTGTTCAGTACCGCACATTCTGGCGGCCGATGCACCTGAAGGGCTGCGGTGCCGTGGGCGGGCTGAGGGTCCCGCCCCTGGCGCCGCGGCTCGTCGGGGCCGCCGGACGTGAAAGGTACGCTCGCACACGTGCCCTCCATGAACGACCTCGTACGCCAGCACACCGCCCTCGGTGACTCCGACCTCGAGTGGCTGCACCTGCTGGTCTCGGAGTGGCAGCTGCTCTCCGACCTCTCCTTCGCCGACCTGGTGCTCTGGGTCCCCACGCGCGACGGAACCCGCTACGTATCCGTGGCGCAGATGCGGCCCAACACCGGCCCGACCTCCTACCAGGACGACATGGTCGGCCACCTCGTGCCGCGCGGTCGCCGCCCCCTCCTCGACGCCGCCCTGGACGAGGGCCGCATCGTGCGTGAGGGCGACCCGGAGTGGCGCGAGGAGGTCCCGGTGCGCGTCGAGTCCATTCCCGTACGCAGGGAAGGGCGCGTCCTGGGAGTCATCGCCCGCAATACCAACCTGCTGACCGTGCGCACGCCGTCGCGGCTGGAGCTCACCTACCTCCAGTCGGCGTCCGACCTCGCACAGATGATCGCCGCGGGATCGTTCCCCTTCCAGGGGCAGCAGGTCGACATGGACGCCTCCCCGCGCGTGGGTGATGGTCTGGTGCGCCTCGACGCCGAGGGTGTCGTGCAGTACGCGTCGCCGAACGCGCTCTCCGCGTACCACCGTCTCGGCCTCGCGTCCGATCTCGTAGGCCACCACCTGGGCACGGCGACGGCCGAACTCGCGCCGTCCCGCGGCCCGGTGGACGAGGCGCTGGCCAAACTCGCCAGTGGCTGGGCACCGCGCGAGTTCGAGATCGAGGGCGGTGACGGCGTGATCCAGCTGCGCGCGATCCCGCTCAAGCCCAAGGGGCCCCGCATCGGATCGCTCGTCCTCCTGCGTGACGTCACCGAACTGCGCCGCCGCGAGCGGGAGTTGATCACGAAGGACGCCACCATCCGGGAGATCCACCACCGGGTGAAGAACAACCTCCAGACAGTCGCCGCGCTGCTGCGGCTGCAGGCCCGTCGCATCGACTCCACCACCGGCCGTGAGGCGCTCGAGGAGGCCGTGCGCCGCGTGGGCTCCATCGCCATCGTCCACGAGACGCTCTCCCAGAACCTGGACGAGCGCGTGGAGTTCGACGAGATCGCCGACCGGGTGCTCGCGATGGTCGCCGAGATCTCGCCCGGCAAGGTCGCGGGCCGGCGCACCGGCCGTTTCGGAATTCTCGACGCGGAGGTCGCGACGCCGCTGTCGATGGTGCTGACGGAGATTCTGCAGAACGCCCTGGAGCACGGTTTCCGGGAAGGGGACACCGGCACGGTCGAGGTGTCGGCGGTGCGCGGCGGCACCGCCAAGGACACACGGCTGCTGATCACCGTCCAGGACGACGGCGTCGGGCTGCCCGACGGCTTCGATCCGCACCGCTCGGGCAATCTCGGCCTGCAGATCGTCCGCACACTGGTCGAAGGTGAGCTGGGCGGCACTTTCGACATGGTTCCCGCTCCCGAGCGTGGCACACGGGTGATCCTCGACATTCCGGTTCGCGCCGACAAGTGACAGCGGATACGTAGCAGCGGCAAACAGTCGGCGACCGGCCGGGCGAGAGCCGGCCGCGGCACAGAAGAAAGCAGTGAGCCCCGGACCGATTGGTCCGGGGCTCACTGCTCACGTTGCGATGCGCATCGGGGGTACTGCGCGGCTGCGGCTCGGGGGCGGGAGTTGCGTACTCGCTGTACGCGCCGCCAAGCTCAGGCTCGTGGGGGGGCGTGAACGTCAGGCGCTGGCCTGGCGAGCACGGTTGCGAGCGGCGCGGCGCTTCATTGCACGACGCTCGTCCTCGCTGAGGCCACCCCAGACGCCGGAGTCCTGGCCGGACTCGAGCGCCCACTGCAGGCACTGCTCCATGACGGGGCAGCGGCGGCAGACGGCCTTGGCTTCCTCGATCTGCAGCAGCGCAGGACCGGTGTTGCCGATGGGGAAGAAGAGCTCGGGGTCTTCCTCGCGGCAAACGGCGTTGTGACGCCAGTCCATGGCTGCTACCTCTCCTTGGTATTACATGCAGATTGCTTGTGAATGTGAACGCTTTCACGAATCCCCCCGCACGGGAAGGGCCGACGCCCAGTTGCCTGGTGTGGACCTGTGGTGGAGGAGGGGTTCTGGCTCTCTGTGGGGCCGATGTTGCGGGCCGTCCCGATCGCCATGTAGAGATTCGCAAACCTCGGCGGCGGATACAACCCCTTCCGGAAAGTTTTTTTTGATTCCTCAGTGTCGGCTGGGTCACAGCCGTACTTCTATGGGGTGGACCCTGGCCTAAACGTTCGAGTGAAAGGACTTTAGGCCCTTCTACTCACACAATCACACGCAGTGCACGGCGTACGCCTGTGAACGTCACGCTCGTCCGCAGTCCCAAGTGGTCGCCGTCCATCTGGAGGGGCAGGGGCACCTTGGATTGCAAGGTGAAGTCCGTGAGGTCGTGGAGCGTAACCGCGTGCTTACCGTGCGGTCCGCGTTCGGGCGTCGACGTCAGGAGCTGGGTGCCGTAACGGGCCACCGCGGCCGTGGAGAGCTTCTTCAGGCCCAGCACGTCCAGACCTGTGTCGAAGGAGGCCTGCGGGGACGCGTACAGCGGACGATTGCCCAGGTAGGAGTAGGGGGAGGTGTTGCAGACTATCGACATCACCAGGTCGGTCACCGGGTCCTCGCCGGACCGCTCGAGGGTGATCATTCCGTGCCTGCGGTGCGGCTCGTCGAGGAACTGGCGGAGCACCTGTCGCACATAGAGGGCATGCGTCGAACGCCGGCCGAGCTCGCGCTGCTGTTCGACCCTGCCGACCACGCCGCCGTCGAAGCCGAGTCCCGCACAGAACGTGAACCAGCGCGAGGGCACGGCCTCGTCCTCCGTGCCCGGCGTGCCGCCCGCGATACCGAGCCCCACCGTGCGCTCGCTGCCCTCGCGCAGGGCGTCCAGCAGGGCGCCGGTGGCCTCCACGGCGTCGTTCGGCAGCCCAAGGGCGCGCGCGAAGACGTTGGTGGAGCCGCCGGGGACGACGGCGAGGCGGGGGAGGCGGTCCGGATCGGGGCCGTGGTGCAGCAGGCCGTTGACGACTTCGTTGACGGTGCCGTCGCCGCCGAGGGCGACGATGAGCTCGATGTCCTTGCTCTCCGCGGCCTGCCGGCCGAGGTCTCTGGCGTGCCCGCGGTACTCCGTGGTGACCGCGTCGAGCTTCATCTCGCTCGCCAGGGCGTGGACCAGCACATCACGCGTACGCGCACTGGTGGTGGTTGCCGCCGGGTTGACCACGAGAAGTGCACGCATGCGCAGCAGACTACCTAGCCGTCTTTACCCGGCCTAGACCGAGGTGCCGCGGCGCGGGCACCCGGAGCTACCCTGCTCGGGTGAGTACTGAGCGGAAATCCACCCCCGAAACCCCGGAGTCGCCCGAGCCCGGCCCGCGACCCGCACGGGTGACCGCCGCCGCGGCCCTGGTCGCGCTGGAGGGTCTTGCCCTTCTCGCCGGGGGCGTCTACATGCTCGCGATGGGCCTCGCGGGATCGCCCGACGATCCGCGGCAGGCCGAGACGGGGGGCATCACGCTCATCGTCCTCGCACTGCTTCCGCTGCTCGCCGCGCGCGGGCTGATGAAGCTGCGCCGCTGGAGCCGCGGGCCCGCGATCATCACGCAGATCATGGC
This sequence comes from Streptomyces sp. NPDC044106, assembly GCF_056433985.1. Taxonomy (NCBI): domain Bacteria; kingdom Bacillati; phylum Actinomycetota; class Actinomycetes; order Kitasatosporales; family Streptomycetaceae; genus Streptomyces; species Streptomyces sp. NPDC044106. The sequence continues at coordinate 183,655 of NZ_JBWKFZ010000001.1, read as the reverse complement.
GCTTCCGGTGGCCTGGCAGCTGCTGCAGGCCGACAGCGCGGCGATCCCGGCCGGCATCGCCCTCGCGCTCGCGGCCGTGGCCTCGCTCGTCCTCCTGATCAATCCCGCCACGACCGAGGCCCTCGGTATCCAGGACCCCGGCAACGTTCAAGATCAGAAGTAACGTTCAGGATCAGAAGTAGCGGGTACGCGGCAGTGACCGTGGAAATTGGCTACGAGGAGTGACTCCGGTGAGTGATCACGCAAAGTCACGACCTGGTGATCACACGCAGTGACTACTCCTCGACCAGCAGCTTCTCGCGCAGTTGCGCGAGCGTGCGCGCCAGCAGCCGGGAGACGTGCATCTGGGAGATGCCGACCTCCTGCGCGATCTGCGACTGGGTCATGTTGCCGAAGAAGCGCAGCAGCAGGATGCGTTTCTCGCGCGGGGGCAGGTCCTCCAGGAGGGGCTTGAGCGACTCGCGGTACTCGACGCCCTCAAGGGCCTCGTCCTCGGCGCCCAGGGTGTCCGCGACGGCCGGGGACTCGTCGTCCGTGTCGGGGACGTCCAAGGACAGCGTGGAGTAGGCGTTGGCCGACTCCAGGCCCTCCAGTACCTCCTCCTCGGAGATGGCCAGCTTCTCGGCCAGCTCGTGCACGGTGGGGGAGCGGCCGTGCAGCTGGGACAGCTCGGCCGTCGCCGTCGTCAACGACAGGCGCAGCTCCTGGAGGCGCCGCGGAACGCGGACCGCCCACCCCTTGTCGCGGAAGTGCCGCTTGATCTCGCCGACGACCGTCGGTGTCGCGTACGTGGAGAACTCCACGCCGCGCTCCGGGTCGAAGCGGTCCACGGACTTGATCAGGCCGATCGTGGCGACCTGGGTGAGGTCGTCGAGGGGCTCGCCGCGGTTGCGGAAGCGGCGGGCCAGGTGCTCGACGAGCGGCAGGTGCATGCGGACCAGCTTGTTGCGCAGCTCCGCGTACTCCGGACTGCCGTCCTGCAGGGAGCGCAACTCGATGAACATCGCGCGTGCGCCGCTGCGGTCCTGTGGATCGTGCCGGCTGTGCTCGTGCTCGCTCATGTTTCCCACCCGTCGCCCGCCGCCCCGGCCGGAGAGCTGCTTGAGCTCGTCCTTGGCGGTCGGCTCTGCCTGCTCCGACACATCGGCCACCTTCAGCGGAACCAACTGATCCGGTTCCTCCGGGTGCGGTTTGGCCTGCTGCTCGGGGATTCCGGTGGTCATGCGGCGCGCCCCCTCCCTGCCGCCGGCGGGTAGACCTTGTGTGCCGCGCTCGTCGTTCCGCACCGGCCCGTCCCCGTTCCTCACGCCGGCCCGGGTCCCGCGCCGCGCTTCTTGTAGAGGCTGATCGAGACGGTGTTGTCCTCGGCGACGGCGGAGTCGACCTGGCCCGCGAGGGCCGACAGCACAGTCCAGGCGAAGGTGTCCCGCTCCGGGGCCCGGCCGTCGGTCGTGGGTGCCGAGACCGTCACCTCCAACGAGTCGTCGACGAGGCGGAAGACGCAGCTGAGCACGGAGCCCGGCACGGCCTGCTGGAGCAGGATCGCGCAGGCCTCGTCGACCGCGATGCGGAGGTCCTCGATCTCGTCGAGAGTGAAGTCCAAGCGCGCCGCGAGGCCGGCCGTCGCCGTCCGCAGCACAGACAGGTAGGCACCCGCAGCCGGAAGACGGACTTCCACGAAGTCCTGATTCCCGGGCTCGCCTGCGATCTGGGACACCCTCACCTCCAAGGTGGTACAAGCACTTTCGGGGCTCCGGGGCCACCGTCCAACGGCGGTCCGGACTGCGTCACACGGGTAACGCACCACTTCTTTCTGCGGTGACGCTACCGCGCTCCCCAGTTCCGTGTCCCGGGGACCCCGCTCGATGCTGTCACTCATAGTAAGCCTATGAGTACGGACAGTGGCTAGGGGTCGCGCAGGCCCAATTGGAAAGAACGGGCGCCGGGTTGACGTACCCAGTCGTCAGACGATCGAACCGTCCACGAAACACCAGCGCCAGCTCTCGCCCGGCTCGAAGGTCCTCATCACAGGGTGTGAGGTTTCCTTGAAATGTGCCGTCGCGTGCTGGAAGGGCGAGGAGTCGCAGCAGCCGACATGACCGCACTCCAGACACAGCCGCAGCTGGACCGGATGGCTGCCGGCCGCCTGGCACTCGAGACACGTTCCGCTCAGCGGGGGCACCTCGGGGTGCGGCAGGGCGGCGACGTGCGGGCACTCGTTCATGATTGCCAGGTTACGACGGGAACCCGTAGGGCGGAGAGGTCTGCGCATGGATGTACTGCCCCTTGTGGCACTGATCGCGGCGAGCGCCATGGTGGCGGGGGCCGCGCGCAGGACCCCCGTGCCGGCGCCGCTGCTCCTGGTCGGGGTGGGGCTCATCGCCTCGTACGTCCCCGGGGTGCCCGACTACCACCTCGACCCGCACATCGTGCTGCCGCTGATCCTGCCCCCGCTGCTGCACACGGCCGCCCTGGAGAGCTCCTATCTGGACCTGCGCGCCAACATCAGGCCCGTCGCCCTGCTCTCGGTCGGGTACGTCCTGTTCGCCACGCTCGCCGTCGGCTGGCTGGCGTATCTGCTCATCCCCGACCTGCCGCTGACCGCCGCGCTCGTCCTCGGCGCCGTGATCGCACCCCCTGACGCCGTCGCAGCCACCGCCATCGCGCGCCGGGTGGGCCTCCCCTCGCGGATCACCACGATCCTGCAGGGCGAGTCCCTGGTGAACGACGCGACCGCGATCACGGCCTACAAGGTGGCCCTCGCCGCGGCGGTCGGCGAAGGCGCGAGCTGGTCGGGCGGTGTCCGGGAGTTCCTGCTCGCGGCCGTCGGCGGAGTCGGTGTCGGGCTGCTCCTCATGGTGCCGATCCACTGGCTGCGCACCCACTTGAGGGAGGCGATGCTGCAGAACACCCTGTCGCTGCTCATCCCCTTCGTCGCGTACGCCGCCGCGGAACAGGTCGGTGCCTCCGGAGTGCTCGCCGTGGTCGTGGTCGCCCTCTACCTGGGGCACCGCTCCTGGCAGGTCGACTTCGAGACGCGGCTGCAGGAGGCCGCGGTGTGGAAGGTGGTCGCGTTCATCCTGGAGTCGGCGGTCTTCGCGCTCATCGGCCTGCAACTGCCCGTCGTGCTCAAGGGGCTCGGCGAGTACAGCGTGGCGCAGGCGGCCTGGTACGCGGTCGGTGTCTTCGTCTTCGTCGTGGTGGCACGCTTCGTGTGGTCGTACCCGGCGACCTATCTGCCGCGCGGACTGTCGGCCCGGATCAGGGAGCACGAGGACGACCTGGACTGGCGCAGACCGCTGATCGTCAGCTGGGCCGGGATGCGGGGCGTGGTCTCGCTGGCCATCGCCTTCTCGATCCCGCTCGTCACGGACGACGGGGAGCCGTTCCCGGCGCGCAACCTTGTCCTGTTTCTGACGTTCACAACGGTGATCGGCACGCTCGTCGTGCAAGGCCTGTCGCTGCCGTGGCTGATCCGTGTCCTGAAACTGCCGGGCCGTGACGCGCAGGCGCAGACGCTCGCGGAGGCGCAGGCGCAGAACGCCGCCTCAGAGGCCGCGGAGGCGCGGGTGGAGGAACTCATGCGGGAGGAGCGCAATCGGCTGCCACAGCCCCTCCAGGACCGCCTGCGCACCGTTCTCGAACGCCGCCGCAACTCCGTGTGGGAGCGGCTCGGCCAAGCCAACCCGGTGACGGGGGAGTCCGCGGACGACACCTATCGCCGGCTGGCGCGCGAGGCGATCGCCGCGGAGCGCGAGGTGTTCGTGAGGATGCGGGACGAGCGGCGCATCGACGACGAGATGATGCGGACGCTGCTGCGCAAGCTGGACCTGGAGGAGGCTGCCGCCCACCGGGAGGTCGAGGACTGAGGCGGCCCGGCCTCCGGCGGGCGCCGCCGCGGAGCCTTCAGAGCCTGTGTCATATCCCCGGTCGGATCAGTGGGCGTCGTCTGGTGCGTGCGATCGCAAGGCGCCGGGAAGTCCTCGGTGGGGGTCCCCCCGGGCCGTTCAGGCCTGGGGGAGGAGCTACTAGGGCTTTTCGGCAACGCGGCGAGCGTGCGTGCCAGGCGGCGACCACCCGGCCGGGGATATGACACAGGCTCTCAGGGGGTGCCGGTGATGACCGCCGTGAGACGGGTGCCGGGCGGGAAGGCGCCCTCTTCGGAGAGTGCGCTCAGGGCGTACAGGAGCTTGGCGACGTAGAGCCGCTCCACAGAGAGGCCGGTCGTGTGGCCGTGGCGGGCCTCGAAGTCCTCGGCGAAGGCGATGAGTTCGGGCGGGGTGCGGGCGTAGCCGCCGCAGTGGAAGCGTTCGTCCAGGCGCCAGTTGGCGGTCGGCTCGCCGAAGGTCCGCCGCTGCAGGGCCGCTATGCCGGCGTCCAGGAAACCGCCCTTGAGGACGGGTATGCCCAGGGCCTGCCGGTCCGGGCCGAGCCCGGCGGCCAGGCCCGCGAGGGTGCCGCCGGTGCCGCATGCCACGGCCGCCACGTCGGTGTGCTCGCGCAGCTCCTCACCGAGCGCCGTGCAGCCCCGTACGGCAAGGGAGTTGCTGCCGCCCTCGGGGATCACATACGCGTCCTGGGCGTGTGTCGCGCGCAGGAGTGCCGCCAGGGTGTCCGGCTCGGTCTTCTGCCGGTACGTCGTCCGGTCGACGAAGTGCAGGCGCATGCCGTCGGCCGCGCAGCGCGTCAGGGACGGATTCAGGGGGCGCCCGGCGAGCTCGTCGCCGCGTACGACGCCGATCGTCGAGAAGCCCAGGAGGCGGCCCGCGGCGGCGGTGGCGCGCAGGTGGTTGGAGTAGGCGCCACCGAAGGTGAGGAGGGTGTCGTGCCCCGCGTCGGCCGCCGCGCGCAGGTTCAGGACGAGTTTGCGGAACTTGTTGCCCGGCAGGTCCGGGTGGATCAGGTCATCGCGCTTGAGCAGCAGGCGGACGCCGCGCCGGGCGAAGCGCTCGTCCTCCACGCGCTGCAGCGGGGACGGCAGTCGGGGGCGCAGGCCGGCGGGCGGGTCGGGACACACCCCGTCATTGTCTCCCGTGGCGTGCCGTACGGCAGGGGAGCCCTGTGCCGGGGCTCCCCGGGCGTCCCTCGGAACTACTTGAGGCGTTCTTCGATGCGCTTGCGCATCCAGTCCATCGTGAAGCCGCGCGGGTCGATCTTGCCCGGCTGCCACTCCAGGTGGCCGATCACCGAGCGTTCCGTCCAGCCGTGGTGGCGGCAGACGGCGGCCGAGACCTTCTCGATCGCCTCCAGCTGCTCGTCGGGCCAGGGGTCCTCGCCGTCGCCGAGATTTTCGCACTCGAAGCCGTAGAAGTGGCGGTTGCCGTCGGTGTTCGCCTCGTTGTCCGGAGGCAGCCGCTTCTCGGCGATGACGGCGCGGAGCACGTCGTCGTCGCCGAGGCCCGCGTGGTTGGCGCGGCCGTAGCCGACGAGGTGGACGCGGCCGTCCTTGGTGATGACGCCGTGGCAGAGCGGCCCGGGGAGCGCGGGGGAGCCTTCACGGCAGATCTCCACGGTGCGCTCGCTGCCCGAGGTCACGGTGTGGTGGATCACCACGCCGTGCACGGGGCCCCAGGGGCCCTTGTGGTTGCGGTTGTGGTGCTCCCAGTCGCCGACTTCGACGACGGTCACGCCTTCGTCTCGCAAGATGTCCAGAAACCTGCCCGCGGACATGGGTGGGGACATGGCGGCCTTCTTCGCAGGGCGCGACGGCCGCCTGTCGCGGGCCGCCTCGTACGCCCTGCTTGTACCGGAACTCCGGCGGTGTCACCAGCTGTTCGGTAGCGGCCCGGGGCCTGTTCGGGCGCTGTGCGAGCCGATCCGGTCAGTTGCCCCGCAGGAACCCGTCGCCGTTCGTCGCGATGTGGGTCTCCAGGGCGGTCAGCGCCTGCTGGGTGTCCTGGGGCGAGCCGGTGCCCCGACGCTCCGCGTAGTACGCGGCGCCGAGCTTCTTCAGGAGGGCGTCGCCCGCGCGCTTCTCCTGCACCTCGTCGATCTTCTGCTTGCCCTGGGTGAGGCCCCGCTGGGCCTGCTCTTTGGCGCGATCCAGGAAGCCTGCCATTGCCTTCTCCTGCCGGTTGGTACGAAGGGTGCGGATGGTACGGATCCCGCGAGGGGTACAACGGTCGTGCGGAGCCTTGAGTTCCCGGACCTGGTCGCCGGGCCTTGTCAGGGGCGCGTGGTCCGCGTCTAGGCGGTCAGTCTGCGCATGAGGCGCACTCCCTGGGCCGGCTTCATGTGCGGCAGGTACGCCTTGCCGATCGCCCGTGTGATGTTGGGCAGGGCCGCCGGGTCCCGGTAGCACATGTACAGGGGCCGGTACTCGGGCTGGAACTTCGCCTTGAAGTTGAGCAGGGAACGGAAACCGTAGACCGGCTCCAGGGTGCGGCCCGCGTAGTCCAGCAGGCGTTGCAGAGCGGCGGGCGGCTTCGCGGTGTCGGAGCGGGCCAGCGGTGCTCCGGAGAGGCTGAGGAACTGCGCGCCCTCCTCCTTGAAGCCGAGCGCGGCGGACGCGATCAGGAACTCCATCGAGCCGCGGAACCCGTCGGAGCGGCGCCGCATGAAGTCCAGGGTCCAGCCCACGGGCGGGGCCGACGGGCTGCCGGCGGCCTCCCCGGTTTCCTCGACTGTGGTGTTTCCGGCGTCTCCGAAGACAGGCATCCAGCTCGTGATGCCATGCACCGTGCGGCCCTCGTCGACCGCGAGCAGGCAGCGCACATGGGGGTCGTCGAGCTCGTCGAGGCCGCCGAGCGTGAAGCCCATCTCCGGAAGGCCCTTGTCCGCCACCCACTCCTCGGAGATCGAGCGGATCTGGTCGGTGAGGGCGAGGGGAGCCTCCGGGAACGTGTGCCACTCCGCGGTGATGCCCTCCTTCCTGGCCTTGTTCATGGCCGTGCGGACGTCCTGCCACTTCTTGCCGGTGAAGGCCAGCTGCGGCAACGGCACGACGGTGTCCTCGGCGACCTGTACCGAGCTCCAGCCCAGCGCATCCGTACGGGCCCTGACATCGGCCGTCACGCTGTAGAAGCACGGTGTCCAGCCGCGCCGGTCGCAGTACGCGGCGAAACCGCCGATCGCCTCCCCGCGCGCGGACGGCACCCCGAAGGGGCCACCCGTCGTGAGTGCGACCGTGGAGTGCACGCGGTAGGCCACAGCGGCCCGGCCGTCCGCCGAGAACCAGTAGTGGTTGCCCGGCCACGTCGTCAGATACGAGAGCGTGGAGCCCCCGTGCGCGGCGAGCAGCGCACGCGCGCGCGTGGCCGCGTCGGGGTCGGCGTGCAGGAGTGGCCGCCGGAACGCCATGAAGAGAGCGATCAGGGTGACCACCCAGAACAGCATTCCGCAGTACTCGTACAGGGACAGCGCCGTGCCGCCGACCGGGACGGGGGCCCGGCCGCGGAAGAAGAACGGTTCGTAGCTGGGCGGCAGGAACTGTGCGGGGATGCCCGCGATCAGCTTCGAGAACGTCGCGGTGGGCGTGAACTGGTCACGCACCGCGTAACCGATACCCACGTATGCCAGGCAGGACAGCAGAAACGTGCCGCCTGCGGCCCCCGCGAGCCACCCCACGGTGGTGCGCGAAAGGCGCTGGTCGAAGAGGTGCCGGGCGAAGAGGAGCAGCACCAGGACCAGCAGCGGAAGCATCATCTGCTCGATGACCGACTGGATCATCGCGGCCTTCCGGTCGGACAGGTCGCTGCCCTCCAGGACGTACCGGTCCGGATGTGAGACGACGTCGCTCAGCAGATACGCCATGAGCCCCAGCCACACCATCTGAGCGGCCACGGTGATCCGCCAGGACGGCCGCAGCCCGCGACGAAGCCCCTCGGCGAGTACGAGCAGCAGCAAGGGGATGGCGATCCCCATGAGCATCGCGGGGGACCCGTAGAAGTGGTCCTGGGCGTGGACGCGGGCGCAGCCCGTACTGCCCGCCCGGACGCAGGCGTCCGCGATCTCCTGGGGGCCCGGACCTCCGGAGACGTACAGATCGAGGACGTTGAACGGGCCGTAGGAGTCCTTGTAGAGCGTGGCGATGAGCGGGCCGACGGCGGAGGCGGCCACCACGAGGGCCACCAGGACCCGGCCCTCGGAGTGGGAGGCGTGCGGCATCCGCAGGCGGTGCGTGTGCCGGTGGGCGAGCACGCCGAGCCCCAGACCCACGACCACGCCGCCCAGCCGCAGCACCCCTTGGAGATGACCGACGTACAGCGCGAGCATCAGCGGGAACACGATCAGGCACAGCTGGAGCCTGCGCCGCCACAGGGCGTTGAGCCGGAAGCTGAGGAAGGCGCCGACGGCACAGGCGCCGATTCCGGGCGTTGCCGTCAGCTTGTGCGACAGGTCGCTCAGCCAGTCCTCACCGGCCAGCGCGCACAGCTTGACGACGCCGATGCCGAGCAGTGAGCCGAGCACCTGGCCGAGGACCAATACGAAGGCGGTACGCACGGAGCCCATACGCTGCTCGGCCGCGGAGCCCACGAGGAGCAACAGCAGCGTGGAGCCGATGTAGTTGCCGATTCCCGGACACCAGAGCATCGAGGTGAGCGGGGTCCACCAGCGGCCGTCGGCGAGTGCGGGCACGCCCACGCCGACATCGTTCAGGAGCGTGGTGGAGGGCCCGGAACCGAGGCTTGCGGTGAGGGCGCCCACGGCCCACAGCGCCACGACCATGAACACGGTGACCGGAGCGCGGCGTACCGGTTCGAGTGCCCGGCCGGCGGCGTGCAGCCAGCGCACCGGACCGTGCTCGCCCGGCGGTGCGAGCGGAGCCGCCGGGGCCGGCTCCTGCGCACCGGCGTCGGCGGAGGCCTCGGGGGTCGTCATCCCCCGAGCCCATCAGGCTACCCGGCCCGGCACACCCCCAGCTGCGCCGAATGGGTGGAAACGCCCTTCCTGCCCCGCCGGAGCCTGATCCATTCCCGCTCTTTTGTGTAATGGCGCGGGCACGCTTCGTGCTGGAAGGCTGGGGTGACCAGATCACCGCAGGTATCCGGGAGGGCAAAGCCAATGTCGGTAGGCGAAGAGATCCGTACTGAGTCGGAGAAGCCGCAGCAGAGTCTCGGCACATCCGCCGCGCGGAATCTGGCCACCACCACCAAATCCGCGCCACAGATGCAGGAGATCAGCTCCCGCTGGCTGCTGCGGATGTTGCCCTGGGTCCAGGTGCAGGGCGGCACGTACCGGGTGAACCGCAGGTTGAGCTACTCGGTCGGCGACGGCCGGGTGACCTTCGTGAAGACGGCCGACCGCGTACAGGTCATCCCGGCCGAGCTCGGTGAGCTGCCGGTGCTCCGGTCCTTCGACGACCAGGAGGTGCTGGGGGAGCTGGCGCAGCGGTGTCAGCAGCGGGAGTTCGCCGCCGGGGAGGTCCTGACCTCCTTCGGCAGCCCGGCGAACGAAGTGTTCCTGCTCGCGCACGGCCGCGTGGAGAAGATCGGCTCGGGGCCGTACGGGGACGACACGGTGCTCGAGACGCTCGCCGACGGCTCCTACTTCGGCGAACAGGCACTCACCGACTCCGAAACCATCTGGGAATACACCGTGCGCGCGGTCACCGCGTGCACCGTCCTCACCCTGCCCCGCCAGGACCTCGAACAGGTCGCGGAGCGAAGCGAATCGCTGCGCGGCCACCTCCAGCGGCTGCGGTCCATCCCGGCCCAGCGCACCAACGAGTTCGGCGAGGCGTCCATCGACCTGTCGGCGGGCCACGTCGGTGAGGCCGTCCTCCCGGGCACCTTCGTGGACTACGAATCGTCGCCGCGTGAGTACGAACTGAGCGTCGCGCAGACCGTGCTGCGCATCCACACCCGCGTGGCCGACCTCTACAACCAGCCCATGAACCAGACGGAACACCAGCTGCGGCTGACCGTCGAAGCGCTCAAGGAGCGCCAGGAGCACGAGCTGATCAACCACCGCGAGTTCGGCCTCCTGAACAACTGCGAGTACGACCAGCGGATCCAGCCCCACGACGGCGTCCCCGGCCCCGACGACCTGGACGAACTGCTCAGCCGAAGGCGCGGATCCAAGCTCTTCCTCGCCCACCCGCGCGCGATCGCCGCGTTCGGCCGCGAACTCAACAAGAGGGGACTCGTCCCCGAGACCATCGATGTGGGAGGCAACAGGATTCCCACCTGGCGTGGGGTGCCGATCTTCCCGTGCAACAAGATCCCGATCACCGACACCCGTACGACCTCCATCATCTGCATGCGTACAGGAGAGGAGGAACAGGGTGTCGTCGGCCTGCGCCAGACCGGCATCCCGGACGAGATCGAACCGAGCCTTTCGGTGCGGTTCATGGGCATCAACGAACAGGCGATCATCTCGTACCTGGTGTCGACGTACTACTCCGCGGCAGTGCTCGTACCCGATGCGCTCGGCGTCCTGGAGAACGTCCAGATCGGACGCTGGGAGTGAACCAGCGGCCGTGTCTGCGGGTGCGGCGCGGGGTACGCCCCCTCCGTACGCGCCCACAGGTCGAGGAACCGCCACCGTCCGCATCCTTCACGGGGTGAGTCCATGACCCACACGACGACGGACACCGCGACAGGCACCGCGACGGGCACCGCGGCAGACAAGGCAGTGACACCGGCGGGTGGGACGGCACGGGTCCCGGGGCCGGGAACCGGCCTCGAACCCTGCGAGGGGAACGAGGCCGCGGAGATCCTGGCCTCGGCACGGACCCACGTCGATCCGGAGCTGCGCAGGGCGATCGACTCGCTGCCCGAATCGTTGCGCCGGATCGCGCTCTACCACTTCGGGTGGGAGCACGCGGACGGCACACCGGCCTCGGGGAACGCGGGCAAGGCGATCAGGCCGGCGCTCGTGCTCACCGCGGTACGGGCGCTCGGTGGGGAGCCCGCCGTGGCTGTACGGGCGGCGGCAGCCGTGGAGTTGATCCACAACTTCACGCTCCTGCACGACGACGTGATGGACCGCGACACCACACGCAGGCACCGGCCCACCGTGTGGACCGTGTTCGGCGAGGCCGGCGCGATCCTCACCGGCGACGCCATGCAGGCACTGGCGCAGCGGCTGATAGCCGAAGACCCTCACCCGGGGGCGTCGGTGGCGGCAGCCCGCCTCGCCGCCTGCGTCGAGGAGCTCTGCGCGGGCCAGCTGGCGGACTGCGCACTGGAGGACCGCAGCCCGGACGAGGTCACGCTGGAGGAGTGCCTGGCCATGGCCGAGGCCAAGACCGGGGCACTGCTCGGCTGCGCCTGTGCGCTCGGGGCGGTGTATGCGGGGGCGGGGGCGGAGGAGGCCGACGCGTTGGACGGGTTCGGCCGGGAGGCAGGGCTCGCTTTCCAGCTCATCGACGACGTCATCGGTATCTGGGGCGACCCCGGACGCACCGGCAAGCCCGCGGGCGCCGATCTCGCGGCCCGGAAGAAGTCCCTGCCGGTCGTCGCGGCCCTGGCGTCGGGCACGCCGGCCGCCGCGGAACTGGCCGAGCTGTACGGGAGGTTGCCCGGCAAGGCAGGGGCGGGAAACGGCGCCTCGGGGGGCGACACATCGGGGGGCGACAAGGCGGAAGGAGTTCTGGAGTATGCGGCACGTGCGGCCCGCGCGGTGGAGAGCGCGGGCGGTCGTGACTGGGCACAGGTGCACGCGGCCGACCGGATGTCCCGGGCGGTGGGCCAGCTCGCCAGGGCGGTCCCGGACCCGGAGTCGGCAGGGGGTCTGTTGGCACTCGCCGAGTTCGTGACGCGGCGTACGCACTGAAGGGGCGGGGGCGGGGCGGGGACCGTAGAGGGGAGGCGAGGGAGGGAGGAAGTTCGCAGGGGGGCGGGAGGAGGCGTCGGCTGGAGACGGGTGAGAGGAGACCAAAGGGGGGGAGGAGGTGGAGTCGCGGGGGGCCTTCCCGGTGCACGGGGGTGATCACTTACGCTGCAACCGGCGTGGCCGGGACGAGAGTTGAGGGCCGGTGTGCGCGTGGTCGGAAGCGGGCGAGTGGTTGGGGACGGGCTGTGGGTGTGGCGATACGGAGAGCCGGGGAGGGCGACCGGGAGGACGTGGTGCGGCTGCTCGATACGGCGTTCATGCAGGACCCGGTGAGCAGCTGGATCTTCCCCGAGGAGGGGCACCGCCTGCGCACGCACAGAGGGCTGATGCGGGCCTTCTTCCACATCGCGCTCAGCGAGGGATATGTCGACGTCACCGAGGACGGCTCGGCCGTGGCGCTGTGGTGGTCCGTGTCGGCGGGGGCGCTTGAGAGTGATGGAGAAGGACCGGGGGACGTCGGAGGTGATGGAGGTGCCGGAGAGGATGGAGGTGATCGAGGGAGTGTTGAGGACGGGCCCGCGTGGCTGCGGCAGGTCGTGGATCCCGGTAATGAACGCCTGGAGCTGGTCGGGCGGTTGACGGAAGCGATTCATCCGAACGACAGGGCGCACGAATACCTGCACCTCATAGCCGTGCATCCGGATCGGCAGGGCGAAGGGCTCGGTACAGCACTCGTAACCGGTGTGCTCGAACGCTGCGATCGCGAGGGGCGACACGCCTATCTGGAGGCGAGCAACACGCGTAGCCGCGACCTGTACGCACGACTCGGATTCAGCTTCATGGGCACGACGCTCGATCTGCCGGACGGCCCACGGATGTGGCCCATGTGGCGTGAGCCGAGGGTGGCCGGGGCGTCGGGCTGACGGGTGAGGAGACATTCCAGTCGGGCGCCCGCTGTTCCGTGGCCCGACCGGTAAGGTCCCACGGATCGTTGGTGTCGGCCGTTTGGGGAGCACGTGTTGAGAGCACGATGGGGTGTACTCGCCGTGGCGGGCGCGGTGTTGGCGGGCTGTGGCACCGGAGCGGGTGGCGGTGCCGGTGGCGGTGGCGGTGTCGATTCCGAAGTCGGTGGAGGTGCTGGGTCGGGTGACTCCGGATCCGTGCCGGGGGACGCGCGGGGAGTCGGTGTGCCGCGCGTGAAGAGTGTGCGTGATCTGCCGGAACTGCCGCTTGATTACTACGAGTTCACCAGTCGGGACAACAGGCGCATCGGGCAGGCGCGGCAGCGGGTGGCGCGGCGGTGTATGCGGTCCTTCGGGTTCGCAGACTTCCCGCTCGATCCCAAACCGCAGGTCAGTGGGGGAAGGAGCACCGTCGCGTTGGCGATGACCACGGTGGCCCCGTACGGGATGCTCAATCTCGACCATGTCCGCCGGTGGGGCTATGGCGTCGATCCGGATCGTGTGAGAGACGTGAAGGTGCAGACGCGGCCGAAGGGGCGGGCGCTGACGCAGGAGGAGTACGAGGTGCTGTATGACCTCGGTGAGGGGCGCGGCGGCCATTCCGAGGTGAACGGACGCAAGGTCCCCAAGGGTGGCTGCGCTGCTGAGGCCATGCGGCGGATCATGGGGGACGCGGCCGCGTCTGCGCGGCTCTGGGGGTACGTGCAGGGGCGTACGCAGGAGATCGGCAAAGCGGTCACCAAGGACCGGCGGATGCGGGGAGCCTTCGGTGACTGGTCGCGCTGTGTGGTGGACAAGGGCTTCAAACGGTACGAGAACCCGAAGCAGGCCTACCTGGACAAGGCTTGGCGCAAGGGGCGGACGGACGGCAGTACCAGTCGTACGAAGCGGGAACTGGGCACGGCTGTCGCCGATGTGGAGTGCAACCGGAAGCTGAATACGGCCGGAGTGTGGTGGGCCGTCAGCAACGAGAAGCAGCGTGAGGATCTACGTCGCCAAAAGTCCCGGTACGCGGCTGTGCGCAAGGAGCAGGAGCGCGTACGTGCCAAGGTTCGTGACGCGCTCGGCGAGGACTGAGAGCGGACACACGCGCCCAAGCCTCGGCTCACGTCCAGACCCCCCAGACTCCTCGGCTCATGCCCGGCCCCCGGACCCCCGGACCCCCAGACTCCTCGGCTCACGCCCGGCCCCCGGACCCGCGGACCCCCGGCTCACGCCCAGCCCCGGCCCATGCCCACGCCCACGCCCAGGCCGCGCCCCCGTCCGCGCCTGAGCACCGCACCGGACGCTCCGCAAGGTCGCCCTGGGGCACGTGATAGACACGTGTGATGACGATCTGCGGACGGGCGTTCGATGTCGTACTGAGTGATCTCGACGGGGTGATCCGCTTCTACGACATGACGGAGCTGGAGGAGCTGGAGCGCTCGGCCGGTCTGGCGCGGGGCAGCACGGCCGAGGTGGCCTTCCGGCCCGAGACCGACATGCCGTTGATGCGTGGTGAGATCACCAAGGAGCGGTGGGTCGAGTCGATCGCGGACGGGCTCGCCGACCGGGTGTCGTGGGCGCGCGGGTATGAGCTCGGGATGACGCTGGCGCAGGCCAAGTTCCGGGCCGATGAGGTGGTCGTGGGGTTGCTCAGGCAGGTCCGCGCGGCCGGGGTGCCCGTCCTGCTCGTCACGAACGCGACTCCGTGGCTCGTCGCCGACGACCTCGCTCAGCTGGGTCTGACCGGCCCGGACGGGTTCCTGCACGACGTGATCAGCAGCGCCGACATCGGCATCACCAAACCGGACCGCCGCATGTACGAGGCGGCGGCGGAGCGGGCCGGTGCCGCCCCGGACCGTTGCCTCTTCGTGGACGACCGGCAGGAGAACGTGAAGGCCGCCGTCGCGCTCGGGATGACCGGTCTGCTCTACCGCGAACCGGCCGACCTGCGAACGGCGCTGGCCCCGCTGATCTGACCGGTGCACACGCCGCCCGCCCGGCCCATCCCGCCCATCCCGCCCACCTCTACGTACGCGCGTACTCCGCGAAGTCGTCGAGCACCGCGTTCAGGTGTCGCAGGGCCGCTGTCACCCGCGCGGGGACGGCGAAGAACGGGTCGTCGGGCACCGGCAACGATCCGGCGAGTGCCAGGCCGCGGGCGCGGGCCCACGTCGCGTCATCCATGTCGACCGCCGCGCGGAACGCCTCGCGCGCCTCGGCGGGCAGGAACATCCAGGTGGGGATCAGATCGCAGGCCGGGTCGCCGACGGCGAGCGTGCCGAAGTCGATGACGGCGCTCAGGTGGCCGTCGACGGCGAGGAGATTGCCGGTCGCGAGGTCTCCGTGCAGCCACACCGGATCGCGGTCCCACGCGGGCGCCGCCAGAGCCGCCTCCCAGACCGCCGTGACGGCGTCCGTGTCGACGATGCCGGCCAGTTTCGTGATCTTGGACCGTACGAGGGAGTCGGCGGCCAGTGCGTCACATTCGGTGCCCACGCGCTCGCCGCGGAAGGCGTTGCTCAGGTCCGGGGCGGGGCCGCCGGTGGCGTCGATCTTGTGCAACGCCCGGACGAACCCGGCCAGCTCATGCGCCGCGCGTACCGGGTCGGCGAGTCCTTCGGTCGTCGCGGCCTCGCCGTCCAGCCAGCGGTAGACCGACCAGGGGAAGGGGTAACCCTGTCCGGGGCGGCCCGCGGCGATCGGTGTCGAGACGGTGAGCGGCAGCTGTGGGGCCAGCCATGGAAGCCACCGCTGCTCGCGCTCGACCTGCCCGGTCCATCGGGGATACCGGGGCAGTCGTACGGACATGTCGTCACCGAGCCGGAACGTCGCGTTGTCCATGCCGGGCAGCGGTACCGACGCCACGGGCAGTCCGGCCCACTGCGGGAACTGCTCGGCGAGCAGGCGGCGGACGAGGTCGGCGTCGATCTTCACGTACAACTCCTGTGGTGGTGGACGGGCTTGGGTGGGCGGGGCCCTGGGCGGAGCTCACGCGCGGGTGATCATTACTGTTCTCCTCGGTTGTCACGTTTGTGTGGGGTGGGTCCGTCATACCTATGACGGACCGCGAGGGGAGAAAGTGACAGATGGACGAGAACGGATCCGCGCAAGTCGCGCTCGCGGCAAGGTTCGAGGAGCACAGGCCCCGGCTGAACGCGGTCGCCTACCGCATGCTCGGCTCGCTGAGCGACTCCGAGGACGCGGTGCAGGAGGCGTGGTTCCGGCTGAGCCGCACCGAGGACGGCCCGGGGCCGGGGGAGGTGCAGAACCTGGGCGGCTGGCTGACCACCGTCGTCGGCCGCATCTGCCTCGACCAGTTGCGCTCGCGGCAGTCCCGGCGCGAGGACTCCCTGGACGCCTCACTCCAGATCTTCGGCGAGACGCACATTCCGGACCCGGTCGTGAGGCGCCTGGACACCGTCGACCCCGAGCAGGAGGTGCTGCTCGCCGACTCGGTGGGCCTCGCGCTCCTCGTCGTACTCGACACGCTGGCGCCCGCCGAGCGGCTCGCGTTCGTGCTGCACGACATGTTCGCCGTGCCCTTCGACGAGATCGCGCCCATCGTGGAGCGTTCGACGGCGGCGACGCGACAGCTGGCAAGCCGGGCGCGCCGCCGCGTGCAGGGTTCCACACCGGCCGCCGAGACCGATGTGGCCAAGCAGCGCGAGGTCGTCGAGGCCTGGCTGGCCGCCACGCGCGCCGGCGACTTCGACGCGCTGCTCGAACTCCTCGACCCGGACGTCGTGCTGCGTGCGGACACCGGCGAGCTGTCCTCGGGCCTGTCGAAGGTGGTCCGGGGCGCCGCCGCGGTGGTCGGGCAGGCGAAGATGTTCGCGCGGGTCGCCGCCGACCAGCATCTCGTGCTGATCAACGGCCTGCCCGGCATGGTCGGGATGCCCGGCGGCGAGGCGGTCGCGCTGGGAGCCTTCACGGTGGTGGACGGCAGGATCGCGGAGATCAACATCATCGCGGACATCGCGCGGCTGAAGCGGCTCAACCTTCCTGCGGTGGGCGCCTGATCACGACCTGACCCAAGGAGGGCGTCAACGCCCCACGGCGCCCTCCCGGCTCCCCCGCGCCGCCCGACTCCCCTGCCCCTCGCGTCCCCCGCCGCTCGTCCGGCGCACCACTCGCAACAGGTACTCCTTGCGGTTGAGCGGGTCGTGGTCCGTCCGCTCGCGCGTCGGGGGCGTGTCGCCGCGTACCGGCTCGTAGTGGTCGAAGGCCGTCTCCAACTCGGCCTCGCCGCGCGTCAGTCCGGGGAGCAGCTGTTCCAGCGCGTGCACGCGCTGCGCGGGAACGTCCCCTTCCAGGCGGTACGACGCCCCGGCCGCCGTCGGCGTGTGCGGGACGGCCCGCAGCCGCGCGAGGGCGGGCAGGACCGCCCCGACCGTGTCGGCGGGCACGTCGAGCCGGAAGCGGTGCATCGGCTCGTACACCGCCGTGCCCGCCGCTCGCAGCGCGTCCATCAGCACGAGCGGCGTCAGGTTCCGGAAGTCTCCCGCGGTGCTCGACATGCTCTTGTCGAAGGTGCCGTGGGCGTGGCTCTGCCGCGGCCAGTACCCGCAGTGCGTCATCGTGACCACGCAGTCGGGGACGCGCCAGCCGTAAAGGCCCTGCCGCAGTGTCTCCCCGACGGTTTCCTCGACGGCACGGAAGAACGCGTACGGCATCGAACCGAGCTCGACGCCGAGCCGGAACAGCACACCGGCGCCGACCGGCGCGGGCTCCACCCGCAGTCCGACCGTGGCGAGGAACGGATTGGGCTCCTTGTCGATGAGCTCGAACGCCGAGCCGGTGCCGACGACCCGTTCCACGCAGATCGTCGTCGTCTCCCGGAAGGCGACGTCGAGCCCGAAGTCCTCGGCGAGCGTCGCCTGGATGACCTCCTTCTGGACTTCGCCGTAGAGCGAGACCGACACCTCCTGGCGGATGTCGTCCTGCCGCAGGTCGATCAGCGGGTCCTGCTCGGCGAGCTGGGTGAGGGCCAGGTGCAGGGCGCCGCGGTCGGCGGGGCGCAGCGGGGAGACGACCGTCTCCAGGGTCGGCGGCGCGAAGAAGTGGGCGCTGGGCCCGACCCCCTCACCCGGCACGCCGATCACGTCCCCGATCCGGATGTCGCCGAGCCCCCAGAGCCTGCCGATCCGCCCCGCCCTGACCTCGGGGCCGCGCACGTCCGTGCCCCGGTCGAAGACGTTGACGGCGGTGACCTTGCCCTCGCGGCGGGTCGCGTGACCGTGCTCCCCGTAGGTCGTGATGTCCAGGCGGTCGCGCGTGCGGACCGTGCCAGAGAACATCCGTACGTACGCGATCTTCTCCCCGGCCGCGCCGCGCTCGACCTTGAAGACGCTCCCGGAGACCGGCCCTTCGGCATCGCCGGGTGAAGAGGGCAGCAACTCCCTGATGCCGTCCATCAGTTCCGCGACTCCCATCCCCGTCACGGCCGAGCCGAAGAACACCGGGTGCACGAGGGCGCGACGGGTCTGACGGGCCAGTTCGGTGCGGAGACGGTCGTAGGAGAGGGACGTCGCGTCGTCGAGGTACGCGGCGAGGAGCGCGTCGTCGTGGCTGGTGAGCAGGTCGGTGAGGCGGGCGGTGTGGCTCTTCGGTCCCGTTCCCGCACGGGGATGCGCGGCGTACGCGGTGAAGTCGGCCTCGCGCGTCCCGAGGCCGGAAACCGTGCCCATCGGGACGATGTCCGGGGTCAGCCGCTCGGCGATGTGCCGCAGGACGCCCTCGTACCGCGCGCCGCGGCGGTCCGCCTTGTTGACGAAGATCAGCGTGGGGATGCGCAGCCGCCGCAGCGTCCGCAGCAGGACGCGGGTCTGCGCCTGGACGCCCTCCACGGCGGAGATCACGAGCACGGCGCCGTCGAGCACGCTCAGGACCCGCTCCACCTCGGCGATGAAGTCCGGGTGGCCGGGGGTGTCGATCAGGTTGACCGTGACGCCGTCGCCGGGCATACCGTCGCCCGCCGTGCCGTCGCCCGGCGTACCGTCCCGCGCGCCCCCTCGCGGCGCCTCGATGACGAAGGAGACGACGGCGGACTTGATGGTGATGCCGCGTTGCCGTTCCAGGGCGAGTGAGTCGGTCCGGGTGTTTCCGTCGTCGACGCGGCCGATCTCGTCGATCACTCCTGCGGCATGCAGGAGCCGCTCGGTCAGGCTGGTCTTACCGGCGTCGATGTGGGCCAGGATGCCCAGGTTCAGAAAGTGCGGAGCACATGAATGCACGTACCGTCATGTCCTTTGCGGAAGTGGGAATTCCTTTCGTGTGGGACATGCACGAACGCCGCATTTCGTCTCCTTCGCAGGTACATCGCTGTTTGCGCCGGGCCCCGCAGGCTCCGGCAGGACCAGTGCAGCAGGGGTCGGCCGGGCGCCGCAAATGGTTTAGCCCGCGCGTACGGCAGGTGCGTATGGCAGGTGCGTACGGCACGTGCGTGGCGGGCGAGGGTCAGGACGGGCCCGTGCCGCCGCCCGCCGTGCCGCCGCCGTCCGTGCCGCCGCTCTCCGCGCCGCCCCCGCCGACGTTGTTGGCGTCCAGACGCAGTCGGCGGGCCAGGACGTCACGGGCGACATCGAGGAGCGGGCGGTCGTGGCTGTAGGCGTAACCGCGCAGCCGGACCAGGGCGTGGTCGCAGTCGGTCTCCAGCTGGGCGGCGAGCATGCCGGTGGCCTGGTGGACCTCGGCGAAGTGCAGGCCGGGATCGTCGAGCAGCGGGGCCTGCGGGAGCCCGGCGTCGGCGGCGGTGGCGATGGCGATCTGCGCGATGGTGTCGGCCAGCCGGAACGCCTCGGTGAGCTGCTCGGTGGTCATTGCGCCGGGACGCGTGCGGTGACCGGTGAGGGCGCCGAGCGAGATGACCCCGATACGCAGCGGGAAGGAGAACACCGCGCGCACGCCGAGACCCTGGATGGCGACGGGCAGACCGGGCCAGCGTTCGGGTGCGAAGGTGGAGCCGTCGCTCACGTCGGGCAGCAGGAGCAGCGCGCCGTGCCGGGCCGCGTCCAGGCTGGGGCCCTGGCCCTGGACCTGCTGGAGGTCCTCAAGGGCGAGCGAGCGTGCCCCGAAGGACTGCACCAGCTCGGCGGGGCCGCCCCCCGGGGACAGCAGCAGGCCGAGACCGTCCAGGCCCAGCATGTCGGCGCAGGCCTCCAGCGGGAGCGGCGCGAGGCCCGGCCCCTTGTGCGAGCTGAGGGCACGCAGGTAGTCGGCCATCACCGGATGGGTCACCGGACACCCTCCGTTCCCGGTGCGGTGGCGTGACTTGGCGGACACGACCCAGGGCCGGCCCACCAGTCAGCGCCGATGGGCCGACGCTTCACGGATCGCGCCTGAGGAGCGAGGCGTCGGCTGTCCCCTGCAGGACCTGGCGGGCGATCTCGGTGAGTCGCATCTGGTGGCTGCGTGCGTAACGGCGCATGAGGGTGAATGCCTCCTCTACGCCGGTGTCGCGACGGTGCGCCAGGTAGCCCTTGGCCTGTTCGATGATGATGCGGCTGTCCAGAGCGGCCTGCAGCTGCGCGGACACCGTCATCTGCTCACTCACCGCCCGCTGTTGCAGGACCCCGATGGTGGCGGTGTCGGCCAGCGCCTGGCCGAGCCGCACCTGGGAGTCGCTGAGCGGCCCCGGGCGGTCCCGGAACAGGTTGAGCGCCCCGATGACCTGGTCGTGCAGCCGCAGCGGCGCGGCCACGACCGAGGTGAATCCCGTCTCGACGGCCCGCGGCGAGAACCGCGGCCACCGCATCCGGGCCGCGGCGGACGCCAGCGGTACGTCGGGGACCTGGTCCCCGGTGCGGTAGCAGTCCCTGCAGGGGCCCTCGTCCCACTCGATGCTGGCGAGCTCGAGCTGACGCGTGCGCTCGTCCGACGCCGCGGCGTCCACCAGCCGTCCGTCCGGAGTGGCGAGCAGTACTCCGGCGGCCGCGACGTCCAGCAGGGCGACGCAGTGCTCGGCGAGCGAGTGCAGGAAACCGATGACGTCGAAATCCTGCACCAGGGTGTCGGCGAGGTCGACGAATGCGGAGGCCAACAGCTCCTCGCGTGGCGGCTCCAGCATGTCCCACCCACCTCCCAGTGATGTGGCTCTACCTTCCCACAGGCTCGCCGCGTCCACCGGCCGTCCAGCGCTCATTCGGCGGTCGTCCGGCAGCCATTCGGCGGCTGTTCGGCGGCGGCCCGCCAAGGGGCCCGACGCAGAACCGCACCCGGCCCGCCATGGGCGCCGTTCTCTTGGCGGTGGGCGGACCGGGTGCGGTCGAAGAGGCGTGACGACCCGCTCAGCAGCAGGTCGACGGCTCGGACGGCGATCAGGCCTTCTTGGTCTCCCAGAAGATCTTGTCGATCTGGGCGATGTAGTCCAGCGCCTTCTGGCCCGTGGCCGGGTCGGTCGAGCCCTTCGCGGCCGAGAGGGCCTTGAGGGTGTCGTTGACCAGCTGGTGCAGCTCCGGGTACTTCTCGAAGTGCGGGGGCTTGAAGTAGTCGCTCCAGAGCACCGAGACGTGGTGCTTGGCGAGCTCGGCGCGCTGTTCCTTGATGACCGTGGCGCGCGCCTGGAAGTGCGCGTCGTCGTTGCCGGCCATCTTCTCCTGCACGGCCTTGACCGACTCCGCCTCGATGCGGGCCTGGGCCGGGTCGTACACACCGCAGGGCAGGTCGCAGTGGGCGCTGACCTTCACCTTGGGGGCAAACAGGCGGGAAAGCATGTGCTGTCCTCCTCGTGATCGTCTTCTCAGGTGGGACATTACTCCGTGAGAGGCGGGTTTTCGCGGGTGCCCCCATGGGCTTAGGACAAAAGTCCAGGGTCAGACTGGGACTGGTGGAGGATAGGACCGGGGAGGTGCCGGTGATGCCGGAGCTGTCGCAGGAGAGCGAGCGCGGGAAGGCCCTTGTGCCGTGGGGCGCGGCGGAGGTGACGGGTCCTTCGATGGTGCCGACGCTGCGGCACGGGGACCGGTTGCTCGTGCGCTGGGGGGCGCGCGTACGTCCGGGTGACGTGGTGATCCTGTGCCATCCCTTCCAGCAGGACCTGCTGGTCGTCAAGCGGGCCGCGGAGCGGCGCGAGGGCGGCTGGTGGGTGCTCGGCGACAACGCCTTCGCGGGCGGGGACAGCACGGACTACGGCGTCGTCCCCGAGGAGCTCGTCCTCGGGAAGGTGCGGTTCCGCTACCGCCCGCCCGCGCCGGGCCGCCGCTCGCCGTTCGCGCTGGTGCGCTGGGCGCTGGGTGCCGTACGGCCGGTGCCGGCGGATCGTTCCGTCTCCAGGCGCTTGCGGGCGCGGTAGGCGGCGACGTTGGCGCGGGTCGCGCAGCGGTCCGAGCAGTAGCGCCGGGAGCGGTTCGTCGACGTGTCGAGGTAGGCGTTGCGGCACGGCGCGGCCTCGCACAGGCCGAGGCGTTCCACGCCGTGCTCGGTGAGGTGGAAGGCGAGGCCCATGGCGGCGATCGCGGCGTACCCCGCCGTCGCGTTCGAGGGGTGGTCCGCCAGGTGCATGTGCCACAGCGGGCGGCCGTCGTCGTCCCGGTGGTCGTGGCCCGAGATCTGCGGGCTGACGGGGAACTCCAGGAGCAGTGAGTTCAGCAGGTCGACCGCGAGCGTCTCGTCGCCGCCGTCCGCCGCCTCGAAGACCGCCCGGAGCCTGCCGCGTACGGAGCGGAAGCGGGTGACGTCGGAGTCGGTCGCGCGGCGGGCCATCTGCGTGCTCGGCCCGAAGAGCTCCCTGATCGCCTCGACGGACGTCAGCGTGTCCGTGTTGCGGCCCGGCTCCTCGCTGTTGACCAGGCGTACGGCGTAGTCCGAGTAATAGGCCAGTTCCACTTGTAGTCCTTACGGGGGCGGGCTAGGGTTCATCTCGTCGGCCGGTAATAGCCGATTGCGGTACCAGGGTATTACGGAGTGGAGGGGTTCTGATGACGGATACGGAGACGGGAACCGAGGCGGGGGCCGCGTCCGGCACCGACTGGCGTGCCTGGCAGGAAAGCTGGGACCGGCAGCAGCAGTGGTACCTGCCCGACCGCGAGGAGCGGTTCCGGATCATGCTCGACATGGTCGAGGCCGTGGTCGGCACCGCGCCGCGCGTCCTCGATCTGGCGTGCGGTACGGGAAGTATTACGGACCGGCTCCTCAAGAGGTTCCCGGAGGCGACGAGCGTCGGCGTCGATCTGGACCCCGCGCTGCTCACCATCGCCGAGGGCACCTTCGCCGGGGACGACCGGGTGACGTTCGTGACGGCCGACCTGAAGGACCCCGACTGGACCGCGGCGCTGCCGCACGACTCGTACGACGCCGTGCTGACGGCGACGGCGCTGCACTGGCTCTACAGCGAGCCGCTGGCCGCGCTCTACGGTCAGGTCGCCGGGATCGTCCGCGACGGCGGCGTCTTCATGAACGCGGACCACATGCCGGATCCGGCGACGCCGCGGCTGAACGCCGCCGAGAGTGCGTATCGCCACGGGCGGATGGAGCGAGTCAAGGCCGAGGGGGTCCTGGACTGGAAGGAGTGGTGGCAGCTCGCCGCCCAGGATCCGGTCCTCGCGGGGCCCACCGCCAAGCGGTTCGAGATCTACGGGGAGCATGCGGACGGGGACACGCCCTCTGCCGAATGGCATGCCCGCACCCTTCGTGAGGCCGGTTTCGCCGAGGCGCGGCCCGTCTGGGCCTCGCCCTCGGACGCGGTGGTTCTTGGTCTCAAGTAGCCGGCCAACACAAGGGGCGGTACGGATCACTGATCCGTGCCGCCCCTTGTGTGCGTTCTCGCGTGCGGGTCCGCCGTGGTTGCCCGCCGCAGTTCCCCGCGCCCCTTACGGGGCGCTCCTACAGCACCTTCGACAGGAACGACTGCGTGCGTTCCTGCTGCGGGTTCGTCAGGACCTCGCGGGGGTGGCCGGATTCGACCACCACGCCCTCGTCCATGAAGACGAGGCTGTCGCCGACCTCACGGGCGAAGCCCATCTCGTGGGTGACGACGACCATCGTCATGCCGGACTCGGCGAGATCGCGCATCACGTCGAGCACGTCGCCGACGAGCTCGGGGTCGAGCGCCGACGTCGGCTCGTCGAAGAGCATCAGCTTCGGGTCCATCGCGAGCGCCCGGGCGATCGCCACCCGCTGCTGCTGGCCGCCGGAGAGCTGTGAGGGGTAGTTGCCCGCCTTGTCACCGAGGCCGACCCGATCGAGGAGCTGCGCGGCCCGCTCCCGCGCCTGCGCCTTGGCAACGCCCTTGACCTGGACCGGCGCCTCCATGACGTTCTCCAGCGCCGTCATGTGCGGGAAGAGGTTGAAGCGCTGGAAGACCATGCCGATATCCCGGCGCTGCAGGGCGACCTCGTGGTCCCTGAGTTCGTACAGCTTGTCGCCCTTCTGGCGGTAGCCGACCAAATTCCCGTCGACGTACAGCCGCCCGGCGTTGATCTTCTCCAGGTGGTTGATGCAGCGCAGGAACGTCGACTTGCCGGAGCCGGAAGGACCGATGAGGCAGAAGACCTCGCCGGACTTGACCTCGAGGTCGATGCCCTTGAGGACCTCGACGTTGCCGAAGGACTTGTGGACGCCTTCGGACTTCACCATGGCGGTCATGCGGTGCCTCCGCGCGGGCTGTTGAGGGACAGCATGTTGGCCTTGATCTTCTGCCAGGGCGTGGCCGGCAGCGAGCGCGACGAACCGCGCGCGTAGTACCGCTCCAGGTAGAACTGACCGATGCTGAGGATCGACGTCATGATGAGGTACCAGCAGGCGGCGAGCAGCAGCGTCTCCACCGTCGCGCCCGACGAGGTGCCGATGTCCTGGGCGTACTTGAGGAGTTCGTAGTACTGGACGGCCGCGACCAGCGACGTCGTCTTCAGCATGTTGATGAACTCGTTGCCGGTCGGCGGCACGACGACACGCATCGCCTGCGGCAGCACGACGCGGCGCAGCGTCTTGTTGTGGCTCATGCCGAGCGCCTGCGCCGCCTCGGTCTGGCCCTCGTCGACCGAGAGCAGGCCGGCGCGGCAGATCTCCGCCATGTACGCGGCCTCGTTGAGGCCGAGGCCGAGCAGTGCCGTCAGCATCGGCGTCATGAAGTCCGACCACTCGTCCTTGTAGACCGGACCGAGGTTGATGTAGTCGAAGACGAAGCCGAGGTTGAACCAGACGAAGAGCTGGACCAGGACCGGCGTACCGCGGAAGAACCAGATGTAGAACCAGGCGATCGACTGGGTCACGGGGTTCTTCGAAAGACGCATGATCGACAGGAGCACACCGCCGACCACGCCGATGAGCATCGACAGGAAGGTGAGGATCAGGGTCTCGCGGACGCCCTTGAGGATGCGCTCGTCGAAGAAGTTGTCGGGGATGGCGCCCCAGTTGATGTCGCCCTGCGCGAAGGCGAAGACGATCGAGGCGAGCACGCCGATCGCCAGGACGGCGGCGATGTAGCGGCCGAAGTGCCGGACCGGGATGGCCTTGATGGCCTCCGCCGGGCGGGCCGCGGGGACGTCGTCCGCCGGGCCCTTCTTGGAGATGTCGGGGGTCACGTGAGGTGGCCTTTCAGCGACGGGGAGGGAGGGAGACGGTGGATCACTTGCCGCCGTTGACCTTGGCTTCCTTGACCGCGCCGTCCTCGACGCCCCACTTCTTGATGATCTTTGCGTACTCGCCGTTCTTGATGATCGCGTCGAGCGCGGCCTTGACGGCGTCCCGCAGCTCGGTGTTCTTCTTGGCGACCGCGATGCCGTACGGGGCGGCCTGGACCTGCTCGCCGACCAGCTCGAAGTCCTTGCCGCCGCCCGAGGTCTTCACCGCGTACGCGGCGACGGGGAAGTCGGACGAACCCGCGTCGGCGCCGCCGGAGCGCAGCCGGGTCTGGGCCTGCTGGTCGTTGTCGAACTGCTCGATCGCGATCTTCTTGCCGCCCTTGCACTTCTTCGACTCGGCCTTGGCCAGGTCGTGCGAGACGGTGCCGCGCTGGACGACGATCTTCTTCCCGCAGAGGTCGGCCCAGGTCTTGATGGACCGGCCCTCGCCCTTGTTGGCGTAGATCGAGACGCCCGCGGTGAAGTAGTCGACGAAGTCGACGCCGGTGCCGACCTTCTTGCCGGTCTCCTCGTCGATGCCTTCCTGGCGGTTCTTCGTGTCGGTCATGGCCGACATCGCGATCTGGTAGCGCTTGGAGCGCAGGCCGCCGAGGAGGGTGTCGAAGGTGCCGTTCTCGAATTCGACCTTCACGCCGAGCTGCTTGCCCAGCGCCTCTCCCAGGTCGGGGTCGATACCCACGGTGTTGCCGGACTTGTCCTTGAATTCGACCGGCGGGTAGGCGATGTCGGACCCGACCTTGAGGACGCCCTTGTCGCGGATGTCCTGGGGGAGCTTGTCGGCGAGCGGGGCGTTGCTGACCGAGTTGCTCTCCTTGTCGTTGGTCTGGTCGCCACAGCCGGAAAGCAGCAGCGTGCCGACGACCGCGAGCGTACCGACCGCCGTAATCCGTGACTTTGCGGACTTGGCTGCGGTCCTACGACAAATGGAGCGTGCGGTCATGGTGGGTCCTCCGGCGGATGAGGGAGTTGCCGATGGGTCGGGCACACACCTTCGGGTGTCGCGACCTCGTGTGATGACGGCATCTTGCCATTCGGACCGTCCGATTCTGGGTGCCGGAGATGTCAAAATCGGATAACGGGCGGGCTTCGAATCGCAACAACCCGGCACGGTGCGGGCGTATGGGGGCGGTATCGAATCAGCGTCAACCAAGAGATATCCGGTGAATCTCGCTATGTGGACCGCTGGAGCGCACTATTCGGAGAATTCGGACATTGGCTGATCGCGGCCCTGAAAGCCCTCCCTTTCCGGTCGGGTGGGCTGATGTCGGAAAAGGGCGGTAAAGGCTGATCATGGGGCTCTTGGGCGCGGAGTGGGCGCGCCGGAGGTGGCACCACGGTGGCACCGCGTGCCGTCGCGCAGGTCACCCGCCCGGCCCAGTGACACTCGTCCCGGCCTCGAGGGACGTCCGCGGAGCATGCTGCAACCAATGTCACTCGCCCGTGTGCACCGCCTTCGGGTACAAAGGTTGGCTACACCCCTCATCCGGGGCCCAGGGCGCGTGTGCGGCGCGCCCGCGTGTCCGTACCTCCCTCCGCCGACAGGCGGAGAACGGACGCGGTGCCCGCCCACTTCTCAACCGGGAGTGGACACCCTCAACTGATGAATAAGACTTAAGGGGTCAGACAAGTGGCAGCGGAGATCGTCAATCCTCGCAGCGACAGCAGTACGGATCACGAAGGCGACGATCTCGTCGATTCCTTCGATCCGGCGTTTGCGCTGCACCGCGGCGGCAAGATGGCCGTGCAGGCCACCGTGCCGGTCCGCGACAAGGACGACCTGTCCCTGGCTTACACGCCCGGCGTCGCGAAGGTGTGCAGCGCGATCGCCGAGCGGCCGGAACTCGTCCACGACTACACGTGGAAATCCAATGTCGTCGCCGTGGTGACCGACGGGACCGCGGTGCTCGGTCTCGGCGACATCGGCGCCGAGGCCTCCCTCCCCGTGATGGAGGGCAAGGCCATTCTCTTCAAGCAGTTCGGCGGCGTGGACGCGGTGCCGATCGCCCTCGCGACGACGGACGCCGACGAAATCGTCGAGACCGTCGTGCGCCTCGCCCCGTCGTTCGGCGGCGTCAACCTGGAGGACATCTCGGCGCCCCGGTGCTTCGAGATCGAGCGCAAGCTGCAGGAGCGCCTGGACATCCCCGTCTTCCACGACGACCAGCACGGCACGGCCGTCGTGACGCTGGCCGCGCTGCGCAACGCGGCGAAGCTGACCGGGCGCACGCTCGGCGAGCTGCGCGCCGTCATTTCCGGCGCGGGCGCGGCCGGGGTCGCCATCGCCAAGTTCCTCCTTGAGGCGGGGCTCGGCGACGTGGCGGTCGCCGACCGCAAGGGCGTCGTGAGCCGCGACCGGGACGACCTCACCCCGGTCAAGCGCGAGCTCGCCGAGCTGACCAACAAGGCCGGGATCAGCGGTTCGCTGGAGGCGGCCCTCAACGGCGCCGACGTGTTCATCGGCGTCTCGGGCGGCACCGTCCCCGAGCCGGCCGTCGCCTCCATGGCGCCGAACTCCTTCGTGTTCGCCATGGCCAACCCGAACCCCGAGGTCCACCCCGACGTCGCGCACAAGTACGCGGCCGTGGTGGCGACCGGACGCTCGGACTACCCGAACCAGATCAACAACGTCCTGGCCTTCCCCGGCATCTTCGCCGGTGCGCTCCAGGTGCGCGCCTCCCGGATCACCGAGGGCATGAAGATCGCCGCGGCCGACGCCCTCGCGGACGTCGTCGGGGACGAGCTCTCCGCGGACTACGTGATCCCCTCGCCGTTCGACGAGCGGGTCGCCCCGGCCGTGACGGCGGCGGTCGCGGCCGCCGCCCGTGCCGAGGGTGTGGCCCGCAGCTGACACCGGGTCCGGGCATCCACCGCGCCCCCTGCCGCGCACCTCGTGCGGCAGGCGGCGCGGCGCGTGTCACAGCCGTACGAGGTTCCGTCCGGGCACCCCTCACGCCTAGGGTCACCTCATGTTCGCTGCCTACGCTGCTCGTATCGACCGTGACCAGCCGCTCAGTGGCCTTGAGTTGGGGGAGCGGCCCGCCCCCGAGGCGCGCTCCGGCTGGTCGACCGTGAACGTCAGGGCCGCCTCCCTCAACCACCACGACCTGTGGTCGCTGCGCGGGGTCGGCCTGGCCGAGGACAAGCTGCCGATGATCCTCGGCTGTGACGCCGCCGGCGTCGACGAGGACGGGAACGAGGTGGTGCTCCACTCCGTCATCGGACAGAGTGGGCACGGCGTCGGCCCTCGTGAGGGCCGCTCCATCCTCACGGAGAAGTACCAGGGCACCTTCGCCGAACGCGTCGCCGTGCCTACCTGGAACGTCCTGCCCAAGCCGAAGGAGCTCTCCTTCGCCGAGGCGGCCTGCCTGCCCACCGCGTGGCTGACCGCGTACCGGATGCTGTTCACCAACGCCGGGGTACGGCCCGGGGACTCGGTCCTCGTGCAGGGCGCGGGCGGCGGAGTCGCCACCGCGGCCATCGTGCTCGGCAAGGCGGCCGGCCTGCGGGTCTTCGCGACGAGCCGGGACGAGGCCAAGCGCAAGAGGGCTCTTGAGCTGGGCGCGGTGGAGGCCGTCGAGGCGGGCGCGCGGCTCCCGGAGCGGGTGGACGCCGTCATCGAGACGGTGGGCGCTGCGACCTGGTCCCATTCGGTCAAGTCTCTGAAGCCGGGCGGCACGCTGGTCATCTCGGGCGCGACCAGCGGCGACCGTCCCTCGCACGCCGAACTCACCCGGATCTTCTTCCTCGAACTGAAGGTGGTCGGCTCGACCATGGGCACCAAGGACGAGCTGGAGGACCTGCTGGCCTTCTGCGCGGCCACGGGGGTACGGCCGGTGATCGACGAGGTGCTGCCCCTGGACCGGGCCCGCGAGGGCTTCGAACGGCTGGCGTCCGGCGAGCAGTTCGGAAAGATCGTCCTGGAGGTCTGAGCCCGTCACCCGCAGACGCGGGCTGCGCACCTGCACGGCCTCCAGCTACTCCACCAGCTTCCGCAGCGCGGCGACGGCTCGCAGGTCGATCCGTGGGTCGCGATCGCCCGCGCGCAGATCGCCACCGCGCGGCGCGACCGGACGAGGTCTCGCGGGCGGGGCCTCCTGCGCGGGCTTGCGGAGCGCTGCCTGGTGCGGTGGGTGTGACTCCGTACCGGTCGGGGTCACACCCATCGCGTGCCGTCGGTGTCAGTGGCTCGGCGTGCGCAGGGTGGCGCCGATGTGTGCCGCTGCCTGGGTCAAGTGGCGGCGGGCCTCGCGGAGTTGGTCCTCCGTGACGCCGTGGTCGCGGGCCGCGTCGCGGATGTCGTCGCGGAAGCGGTCCAGGAGGCGGTCGAGGTCTCTGCCGGGGTCGCCGGTGGAGTCCTCACCGGCCCAGTCGGGGCTGTACTCCACCAGGACGTCCTCGCGGGCGGCGCTGAACTTGGGCCCGGCCCCGGCGGGCGCCTCCTTGGCGGCGGCACCCGGAGTCCCCGCACCCGCCGCGGCACCGAAGTCCCTGCCGAAGTCCCTGCCCAGGCCCACGCCGAAGTCGCCGAACTCCTTGGCCAGTTCCGTCAGGCCCTCTCGTACGCCCGTCGGCCAGTCTCCGCGCGCGAAGTGGTCCTGGACCTGCTCCTGCACCCGCTTGGCGATGCGCTGGACCTTGTCCTGGGCGTCCTTGGCCTGGCGGCGGGCCCGCTGGGCCTCCTCGCGGGCCCGGCGGCTCTCGTCCTTCGCCCGCCTGGCCTGCTCCTTCCATTCCTGCTTGGCCCGCTTGAACTCCTCCTTGGCCTGGCGCCAGCTCTCCTTGTCGCCCAGCGTCCCGTCGAAGAAGTCACCCGGGTCGGGGAACACGGGACCGATCTCCGGGCCGCCCGCGGCACGCGCCTCCTTGGCGGCCGCGCGCATCTCGCGGCGCAGCGCACCGGCCGCCCCCTGGACGCCGTCGCGGATCTCGGCGGCGAGCTCGGCGACCGACTCGCGGATCTCCAGCTCCAGATCGACCAGCTCGCCGCTGCGGTCGGCCAGTTCGGCACGGCCCGCGTCGGTGATGGCGTAGACCTTCCGGCCGCCCTCGGTGGTGTGGGTGACCAGGCCCTCGGCCTCCAGCTTCGCGAGGCGGGGGTAGACGGTGCCTGCCGACGGTGCGTACAGCCCCTGGAAGCGCTCTTCCAGGAGACGGATCACCTCGTAGCCATGGCGGGGGGCCTCGTCGAGCAGCTTGAGCAGGTAGAGCCGGAGGCGGCCGTGGGCGAACACGGGGGGCATGTCAGAGCACCTTCTTGGGGGTCGGGCCATCGGTCGGGCCGCTGGTTGAGCCGTCGGTCGGACCGGCGGTCGGGCCGTCGTCCGAGCTGTCCGTCGGCGTGGGGGCGGAGTCCACCGGGGCGATGTCCAGGGGGACCTCGTCCTCGTCGTATGGATCTTCGTCCTTCCGCGGCCTGCGCAGGAGCGCGATGGACCCGGACACGGTCGTCGCCTTGAGCCGGCCGCGGCCGGCGCCGAGGCGGCCCGTGATGCGCTTGGCGCCCCACTGGCCGCTCACCCGCAGATCCTCGAAGGCGTTCGACACCGATCCGCTCGCCGTGTCCACCTCGACCTCGGCGTCCGCCGGATGCGGCAGCCGGATCGCGATCTCGCCCGAGACGCTGGTCAGGGCGACGTTCGTCGTGCCGTCCGCGGGGTCGAGGTCCACGATCATCGAGCCGCTCACCGAGTCGGCCCGGAGGGAGGGGCCCGCGGCCTCGACCGCGGTGAGGTTGCCGGAGACGGAGTTGTACCGGAGGTCGCCGGTGACACCCTGTGCCTCCACGCTCCCGGAGACCGTGTCCGCGCGGACCGGGCCGGAGAGGCCGAGCAGGGTCGTGTCGCCGGTGACGCCCTTCACCGCGGTGTGCCCCTCGATCCCGGAGATCACCGCGCCCGCGCCGACCACGCCCACTTCGACACGGGCCCCGGCGGGCACGGCCAGCGAGACCACCGCGCTGCGCCGCCAGCCCTTGCGGTCCAGCCACTTGAGGAACCCCTTCCAGGGCAGGTCCTCATAGGCGACCGTGAGGGTCCCGTCCTCCTCGGTCACGCACAGGGGTGGTCCCTCGATCTCGGAGACCTCCAGGCGGGCGGAGTCCTCGTCCGTGCCCACGACGTTCACCGCGCCGTTGACGAGGCGCACGTGCAGTGCGGTCACGGGTGCGTCGAACGTGAGCTTCTGGGGCTCGGCGACGGACCACTCCGACATGAGCTGACCTCCTTGGCGGGCTTCGGCGGGCCGATACGACACGCCATATCGCAATCTCTGCTACTCACGATATATCGCGGATTCGGAGAGTCAAGACACACGGAAGAGTGAACCTCCGCTGTTCCGCTGCCCCGCTGCCCCGCTGCCCTGTGCGCTGCTGCCCTGCCGCGCCGCCGTCCCGCCGCACCGCCTGCCCCAGAACAACACCTATGCGCCGAATGCTCAGATCTGTCCTAGCGTGGAACCATGTCGTCCGACTCTCCCGCCCCCGGCGCTCCCGCGCGCGCCAGGGCCGCCGGCGCACTGCTGCTCTGCCGGGCCGAGCCCGACGCCGTCGAGCCCGCGGCCCAGCTGCTCCGCGAGCGGATGCTCCTCGCGGAGGCGGGCCCCGGCTGGAGCGTGCTGGTGCCCGAGGGCAAGCCGTGGCTGCACGGCGAGGAGCCCGTCGACCGGGTGCTGACCGGGTGGGCCACCGCGCTCGCCGTCGGCGTGGGCTGGCCTGTGCTCGCCCTGTGGTGGGACGGTGACCGGTCCGGCTACACCCTCGCGGCGGGCTTCCGGCGGACCGTCGGGTACGAATGGCTGGCCAACGGCACACCCGTCGGGGAGGACGAGGCGATGCGCACGTTCGCCGCGCGCCTCGGCCTCGACCCGGTACTGGACATGCAGTCCCTGGACACGCTCACCCGGCCCGACACCGCGGCCGACGCACGCGCCAGGATGCTCGGACTCCTCGCCGTCCTCACCCGCACGGGCCTCACCCTGCCCCCGGGGCTCGCTCCCGGTGAACCCGCCGACCGGCTGCGCGAGGTCGCGCGGCGCCGACAGGGGGTGCGGCAGGTCGAGTGGCCCGGCTGGCGGGACGCGGTGCGCGCGGAGCTCGGGGCGGTCGAGAAGAGCCCGCTCGGCCCCTGGGTGCGCGGGCCCAGGGCGCGGACGGTCGCGGCGGCCCAGGTCGCGGTGGGACTGCCGCTCGCGGGGTGGGCGCTGCGGCGGCACAGTGGCGGGTGGACCGCGGCGGCCGCGCTGCTGCTGGCGCAAGGGGCGGCGGGGCTGGCGTACGACCGGATGCGGGCCCGGGACTGAGCGAAGGGGCCGGCCGAGCTGGTCAGGAGGCTCCGTCCTGCCCAGTGACCACGCCTACGGATAGGTCAGCGGACACCCGGACCCCCAGTCCATCACTGTGGACCACGTGTCGGACTACTCGTCCTCGTCCTCGTCGTCGAGCCGCGCCAGCCACGTCGCCAGGCGCTCGACCGGGACCTCGAAGTCGGGGTTGAGGTCCACGAAGGTGCGGAGCTGCTCGGCGAGCCACTCGAAGGTGACCTCCTCCTCGCCGCGCCGCTTCTCCAGCTCCTCGATGCCACGGTCGGTGAAGTACAACTCATGCTCCTGATGCGGACGGATCGTTCCACCTCAGGATAGGCGGCGCCGGGCGGGCCCAGGAACGCCGGAGGGCCCGGCCCCGAGTCATGGAACTCGGGGCCGGGCCCACCTGCGTACGACCGTCGGGGACTACGCCTCGAAGACCTCGGTGATCAGCTGCTCCTGCTCGGCCTGGTGGCGCTTGGCCGAACCGACCGCCGGGGACGAGCCGTGCGGCCGCGAGATGCGGCGCAGGCGCTCGCCGTGCGGGATGTCCGCGCCGACCGCCAGGTCCAGGTGGTCGATGAGGTTGAGGGCGATGAATGGCCATGCGCCCTGGTTCGCCGGCTCCTCCTGCGCCCACAGGTATTTCTCGGCGTTCGGGTACTTGGCGATCTCCGCCTGGAGCTCCGCACCAGGCAGCGGGTAAAGGCGCTCGATGCGGATGAGGGCCGTGTCCGTGGCGCCGCGCTTCTGCCGCTCGGCCTCCAGGTCGTAGTACAGCTTGCCCGCGCAGAAGACGACCTTGCGGACCGCCGCCGCCTCGACGTGGCTGTCACCGATGACCGGGCGGAAGCCGCCCGTCGTGAACTCCTCCGTCTTCGAGGCAGCCGCCTTGAGGCGCAGCATCGACTTCGGGGTGAAGACCACCAGCGGCTTGTGGTGCGGGTTGTGCACCTGCCACCGCAGGAGGTGGAAGTAGTTCGAAGGGAGGGTCGGCATCGCGACCGTCATGTTGTTCTGCGCGCACAGCTGGAGGAAGCGCTCGATGCGGGCGGACGAGTGGTCCGGGCCCTGGCCCTCGTAGCCGTGCGGCAGGAGCAGGGTGACACCGGAGTGCTGGTTCCACTTCTGCTCGGCGGCGGAGATGTACTCGTCCACCACCGTCTGCGCGCCGTTGACGAAGTCACCGAACTGCGCTTCCCACATGACGAGCGACTCGGGGCGGGCCAGCGAGTAGCCGTACTCGAAGCCCATCACCGCGTACTCGGAGAGGAGCGAGTCGTAGACGTTGTAGCGCGCCTGGTCCTCGGAGAGGTACATCAGCGGCGTGTAGTCCTCGCCCGTCGCGCGGTCGATGAGGACCGCGTGGCGCTGGCCGAACGTGCCGCGGCGGGAGTCCTGGCCCGACAGGCGGACCGGGGTGCCCTCCAGGAGCAGCGAGCCGATGGCGAGGGTCTCGCCCATGCCCCAGTCGATCGTGCCCTCTTCGACCATCGTCGCGCGGCGCTGCAGCTGCGGCAGCAGACGCGGGTGGACGGTGACCCGGTCGGGGATGTTGACCTGGGACTCGGCGATCCGCTTGACGACCTCCTGGGAGATCGCGGTCTCGACGTGCACCGGGAACTCGGCCTGCGGCGCGGGCACGTCGGCCTGCGCGGGCTGCGAGACGGCCTCGCGGACCTCGGTGAAGACCTTCTCCAGCTGGCCCTGGAAGTCCTGCAGCGCCTGCTCGGCCTCTTCCAGGGTGATGTCGCCGCGACCGATGAGGGACTCGGTGTAGAGCTTGCGCACCGAGCGCTTCTTGTCGATCAGGTCGTACATCAGCGGCTGGGTGAACGCCGGGTTGTCCGACTCGTTGTGACCGCGGCGGCGGTAGCAGATGAGGTCGATGACGACGTCCTTGTTGAACGCCTGCCGGAACTCGAAGGCAAGGCGGGCAACGCGGACGACGGCCTCGGGGTCGTCGCCGTTCACGTGGAAGATCGGCGCCTCGATCATGCGGGCCACGTCGGTGGCGTACATGGAGGAGCGCGAGGACTCCGGGGCGGCGGTGAAGCCGACCTGGTTGTTGATGACGATGTGGACCGTGCCGCCCGTGCGGTAGCCGCGCAGCTGCGACATGTTGAGCGTCTCGGCGACCACACCCTGGCCCGCGAAGGCCGCGTCACCGTGCAGGGCGACGGGCAGGACCGTGAAGTCCGTGCCGCCCTTGTTGATGATGTCCTGCTTGGCGCGGACGATGCCCTCGATGACCGGGTCGACCGTCTCCAGGTGGGACGGGTTCGCGGCCAGCGAGACCTTGATCTGCTCGCCGTCCAGGCCGGTGAAGGTGCCCTCGGCGCCCAGGTGGTACTTCACGTCGCCGGAGCCGTGCATGGACTTGGGGTCCATGTTGCCCTCGAACTCGCGGAAGATCTGGGCGTACGACTTGCCGACGATGTTGGCGAGGACGTTCAGGCGGCCGCGGTGGGCCATGCCGATGACGACCTCGTCCAGGCGCGACTCGGCGGCGCTGTCGAGCACGGCGTCGAGCAGCGGGATGACGGACTCGCCGCCCTCCAGGGAGAAGCGCTTCTGGCCGACGTACTTCGTCTGCAGGAAGGTCTCGAAGGCCTCCGCGGAGTTCAGCCGGCGCAGGATGCGCAGCTGCTCCTCGCGCTCGGGCTTGGTGGCGTGGGTCCGCTCGATGCGGTCCTGGAGCCACTTGCGCTGCTTCGGGTCCTGGATGTGCATGAACTCGACGCCGGTGGTGCGGCAGTACGAGTCGCGAAGCACGCCGAGGACATCGCGCAGCTTCATCATCGACTTGCCGGCGAAGCCGCCGACCGCGAACTCCCGCTCCAGGTCCCACAGGGTGAGGCCGTGCTCGGTGATGTCCAGGTCGGGGTGCTTGCGCTGCTTGTACTCCAGCGGGTCCGTGTCGGCCATGACGTGGCCGCGGACGCGGTAGGAGTGGATCAGCTCGAAGACGCGGGCGGCCTTCGTGACGTCGTCGTCGTGCGAGGCGTCGATGTCCTTGAGCCAGCGGACCGGCTCGTAGGGGATGCGCAGCGCCTTGAAGATCTCGTCGTAGAACTCGTTCTCACCGAGGAGGAGGTTCGCGACGATCCGCAGGAACTCGCCGGAGGCGGCGCCCTGGATGACCCGGTGGTCGTAGGTCGACGTGAGCGTCATGACCTTGGAGATGCCGAGCTTGTTCAGGGTGTCCTGGGAGGTGCCCTGGAACTCCGCGGGGTAGTCCATGGAGCCGACGCCCATGATGACCGACTGTCCGGGCATCAGACGCGGGACCGAGTGGACGGTGCCGAGGCCGCCGGGGTTGGTCAGGGAGACCGTCACGCCGGTGAAGTCGTCCATGCCCAGCTTGCCCTCGCGGGCGCGGCGGACGATGTCCTCGTAGGCCTGCCAGAACTCGAAGAAGTTCAGGGTCTCGGCCTTCTTGATGCCCGCGACGACGAGCTGGCGGTCGCCGTTGGGCTTCACCAGGTCGATGGCGAGGCCGAAGTTGATGTGCTCCGGCTTGACCAGGGTGGGCTTGCCGTCCTTCTCGACGAAGGAGTAGTTCATCGAGGGCATGGCCTTGATGGCCTGCACCATCGCGTACCCGATGAGGTGCGTGAAGGAGATCTTCCCGCCGCGGGCGCGCTTGAGGTGGTTGTTGATGACGATGCGGTTGTCGAAGAGCAGCTTCACCGGGACCGCGCGGACCGACGTCGCCGTCGGGACCTCGATCGAGGCGTTCATGTTCTTCGCGACGGCGGCGCTCGGGCCGCGCAGCGTCACGTACTCGGGCCCGGACGGGGCCTCGGTCGCGGGCTCCGCCTTGGCGGCGGGCTTCTCGGCCGCGGGCTTGGTCGCCGCGGGCTTGGCTGCCGCGGGGGCCGGAGCGGCTGCCGCGGGCTTCGCGGGAGCTGCCGGAGCCGCGGTGGCGGGCGCGGCCTGGGCCGCGGGCTTCGCCGGGGCGGCGGGTGCGGCCTGGGCGGCGGGAGCACTGGTGTCCGCGGCCCCCGCGGCCGCGTCACCCGCCGGCTTCGCCGGGGCGGCTGCGGAGGCGCCCGCCCCTGGCTTGTAGTCGGCGAAGAAGTCCCACCAGGCTCGGTCGACCGAGTTCGGGTCCTGGAGGTACTGCTGATAGATCTCGTCGACGAGCCACTCGTTGGGACCGAAGGCAGCGGCAGGGTCCTTGCCCTGCCCGTCTTGGTCGGTCGAGATGCTCGAGCTACTGGGGGACTGTGACGACACGGCGGTAACCGCCCTCTTCCGCTTCACAAGGTGATGGACAGCGGAAATAAAGGCTACGCCTCCCAGGGCGTGAGGTGCAGACCGGGCCGGGCATCCGTCGCGTAAGTCACACCGGAGCAATGGTTTCGGCGCGGTAATTGGCGGGAAACAAGCGAGGTTCCGCAACGCCAGATGGCCGCGCGGGTACGTCGGTCGGACGTCTACGCGCGGCGGCGGCCCCCGGGCGCCCCTGAGCAGCCCGGTTCATCGCTTCCGCTTCGAACCCTACGTCAACTTCACGCTTCGGGCAGGCCCGGAAGAGTGACCTGGATCCGGCAACCGCGAGAGGATTCGGCCACCCCGATGTGACCGCCGTGCAGATCCACCGCCCACCGCGCGATGGCGAGGCCGAGCCCCGTGCCGCCGTCGTTGCCGGAGCCCTTGGCCTGGGCGCCCGCGTGGCCGCCGCGGTTGAAGCGCTCGAAGACGCGGTGCCACTCCGACTCCGGGATGCCGGGGCCCTCGTCGAGCACCTCGAGCTCCAGGGACTCGGGGTAGGGGCCGCGCCGGGCCCGTACCGTCACGCGCCCGTGCGGCGGGCTGTGCTTGACCGCGTTGTCGATGAGGTTCGCCACCACTTGGTGGAGCCGCTCCACGTCCGCGTGCGCCGTCAGCTCCGGGGGCGACACGTCGAGGTGCAGATGGACGTCCGTACGGGTGTGGCTGCCGGAGCCCGAAGCGATGCCCGCGCGCGCGGAGGCCACCATGTTGGCCTCCTTCAGGACGCCCGAAAGGTAGGGCCACACCTCGAAGCGGCGCGCCTTGAGCGGCACGACGCCGTTGTCCAGACGGGACAGGTCGAGCAGCGTCTCCACGAGCCGCCCCAGGCGCTCGGTCTGCTTCAGGGCCGTACGCATCGTCTCGGGGTCGGCGGCCGAGACGCCGTCCACGACGTTCTCCAGGACCGCGCGCAGGCCCGCGATGGGCGTGCGCAGCTCGTGCGAGACGTTGGCGACGAGCTCCTTGCGCTGGGTGTCCTGCGCCTCCAGGTCGTCGGCCATGGCGTTGATCGTGGAGGCCACGTCGCCCAGCTCGTCGCGCCGGTCGGCACCGCGCGCCCGGCGCGTGTAGTCGCCGTGCGAGACGGCGCGGGCCACCGCGTTCATCTCGTCCAGCGGCGCGGTGAGGCTGTGCGCCACGAACTGCGTGATGAGCAGGGTGGCGATCACCGAGAAGACGGTGATGAAGCGCAGCTCGGTCTCCGTCTTCATGGCCACGAGGAGCAGACCCGTGGTGATGAACACCGAGACGACCACGAGGGCGCCGAGCTTGGTCTTGATGGAGAAGGGCCGCAGTCCCTGGAAGGGTCCGCTCATCGCGCGACCTGCCTCACGGGGTGGGGGTCTCCAGCGCGTACCCGACGCCGTGCACGGTACGGATCCGCTCCGCCCCGATCTTCCGGCGCAGCGCCTTGATGTGGCTGTCGACGGTACGGGTGCCCGACGCGTCGGCCCAGTCCCACACCTCCGCGAGCAGCTGCTCGCGGGAGAGGACGGCGCGCGGGGTGTTGGCCAGGCAGACGAGGAGGTCGAACTCGGTGGGCGTCAGGTGGACGTCCTCGCTGCGCACCCGCACACGCCGCTGGGCGTGGTCGATCTCCAGTTCGCCCAGGCGCAGGATGCCGCTGCGGGGCGTGGTCGCGGCGAGCGCGGCCCGCTCGACCCGGCGCAGCAGGACGTGCACCCGGGCCGCGAGCTCCCGCATGGAGAACGGCTTGGTCATGTAGTCGTCCGCGCCGACCCCGAGCCCGACCAGCATGTCCGTCTCGTCGTCACGCGCGGTGAGCATGAGCACCGGGACGGGCCGCTGGGCCTGCACGCGCCGGCACACCTCCAGGCCGTCGAAGCCCGGCAGCATGATGTCGAGGATCAGCAGGTCGGGCTGCCATGCCTGGGCGGTGTCGACCGCCGAAGGGCCGTCGACCGCCGTTTGCACAACAAAACCCTCGGCACGTAGCCGTGCGGCGATGGCGTCGACGATCGTCGGGTCGTCCTCGACCACCAGCACCCGGCGCTGGGAGCCGGGTGTCGCCGCCGCGGCGCCGTTGTGGGAGGTGTGTGTCTGCTCCATCGCCCGCCCCTGACACTGATCGCTTGTGTTCGGTCAGCAGAGTACGGGTCGCGAAGGCACCTCGGCTACGCAGCCCTGACGCCGAGATGGACCACGTCCGGGACGCCTCGGGCAACGGGGATCTCTTCCGTCCGTACCCTCTGGAATCCGGCATTCCGTAGAGCGTCGTCGAAAGCGGACGAGGGTTGGGCGGACCACACGGCGAGCACTCCGCCGGGGTTGAGACGTGCTTTGCACGCCGTCAGACCGGCTGGCGAGTAAAGGGAGTTGTTGCCCTCCGTCACCGTCCAGTCGGGGCCGTTGTCGATGTCCAGGCAGAGCGCGTCATACGTCTCCGTGGCCTCCGAGAGGTAGGTGACGAGGTCGGTGTGAAGAATCTGCGAACGACGGTCGGCGAGCGCTGCCGCGGAGAGCCCGGCGAGCGGTCCGCCGCGGTGCCAGTCGATGATCGCCCGCTCGCGCTCGACGACGGCGATGCGTCCCCAGCGGGGGTCAGCGGCGGCGTGCGCGAGGGAGAACCCGACGCCGAGCCCGCCGATCAGGACGCTGGGTCCGGGGCGGTCGTCGAGGGCGTCGCGGGCCGCGTCGACGAGCAGCCGCTCGGAGCGGCCGTCGGAGGTGTCCATCAGGAAGCAGCCGTTGGCGATGATCTGCAGCAGCTCACCGTGGCGCCGCAGGACGACCTCGCCGAACGGACCCTCGCGCCGGTCGAGGACGACGGGGGCGGTGGTGTGGGTGTGCATGGCGCCAGCGTATTTCCACGGCGGGCCCGGTTTCCGGTGGGTTCCGTGCAACGCAGGACGCGCCGCGCGGGTTGCCTGTGAGACGTACCTCACGTAGTACCTGTCATAGACAACGCCGGAAAAGAGGGCAAAGGGTGGGGTGGGACGGAAGGAGCGCCTCACCCGTGAACCAGAGAGTGCAGCCCGCCGGGGCCGCGCCCGACGCGAGAACGCCGGGCCCGGCGACGCCCGGCGCGGAGCCGTCCGGCACCCCTGCCACCGAGACCACCGAGGTGCCCCGCACCCTCGACGGGATACCGCAGCAGTCCACCCGCCGATGCGAGCCCCCGTCGGCCGGGACCGCCACCCGTACCGGCCCCGTCTCCGGCCCCCTCGCCGCGCCGGGCCCCGCTCGCATCCGCGCCCTGCCCAAGGTGTGGCGGCTGCTGCCCACCCCCACCGGTACGCCCTTCACCTTCGGGTACGCCCTCGTGCTCGCCGTCACCTCGGTGGTGATGCAGCACGCCGACCCCGACCTCGTCTACTCGCTGCTCCAGGGTTCGAGCACCGATGTCGCGCACCTCGCGCACAGCCCCGCCCTCGTCCTGGTCGCCAGCGCGCTGTGGATCGCGGGCGGCGTCACCTCCCCGTACGCGATCGGGTTCCTGCTCGTCCTCACCGCGCTGGAGCGCCGCATCGGCGGCATCCGCGCCGCCGGGGTCTTCCTCCTCGGCCATGTCGTCGCCACGCTCGTGACCGAGGTTCCGGTCGCCTTCTCGGTCCTCGCGGGGCAGCTGCCGGGCAGCTCGCTGCACCGCCTCGACTACGGCATCAGCTTCGGCGTGGCCGCCAGCGTCGGCGCGCTCGCGGGGCTTCTCTCGCCGTGGCCGCGCTGGGCCGTCCTCGCCGGTTTCGGGTGGATGCTGGTCGAGGACCTGATCGAGTTCGCCGACCCCATGACGAACTGGGGCCATCTGCTCGCGCTCCTGATCGGCGTCTCCACCTGGCCGCTGCTCAGGCGAGGGCGGCAGCCGGCCGGGCCGGTGCGTGGCGCGGCGGCCACGGGCCCGGACCGCCGCCCACAACGCCCGCAACGCGCGGAAGCCGGACCGCACAGGGCACGGTGAAGCCGGAGCCCGGCCACACGGCGCCGAGCCGCACCGCGCCGACCGAGTTACACCGCACCGC
The DNA here is from genome assembly GCF_056433985.1 of Streptomyces sp. NPDC044106. Taxonomy (NCBI): domain Bacteria; kingdom Bacillati; phylum Actinomycetota; class Actinomycetes; order Kitasatosporales; family Streptomycetaceae; genus Streptomyces; species Streptomyces sp. NPDC044106. Next base: position 142,852 of record NZ_JBWKFZ010000001.1, on the reverse strand, counting down.
GCCGAGCTACGCCGCCTCCGCCTCCACGATCGACGCGAACATCTCGGTCGGCAGGATCCGCGTCAGCCGCAGCCCCGCCACCGTGAGCAGCGCCGAGAACTCGTCCTCCGTGCGCTCCTGGCCGTCCACGATCGCCGCCATCGCCACGTCCAGGGTCTTGCCGAGGTGGGGCGCGTTGCCGGCAGGCAGGACGCAGTCGACGATCAGGAGACGGGCATCCGGCGCCATCGCCGCACGGCAGTTGCGCAGGATCCGCAGACAGGCGTCGTCGGGCCAGTCGTGCAGGACGTGCTTGAGGACGTAGATGTCGCCGCCCTCGGGGACCTGCGTGAAGAAGTCCCCCGACTCGGCACGCCACCTGCCCCGGACCGTGTCGTCCCCGGCCAGCATGTGCGTGGTCACCGCGGCCGGCTGGTCGAACAGGACGCCCGTCAGACCGGGGCGCCCGCGCAGGACCGTGCGGAGCAGCCCGCCGCGTCCGCCGCCGACGTCCACCACGATGCCCTTGTCAGGGAAGGGGTACGTCCCGGCGACCACCGCGTCGAACGGGCCCGACAGCGACGCCATGCCGCTGTCGAAGAGGTCCCGCAGCGCCGGGTCGTCGGCCAGGTGGTCGAAGAACGGCTTCCCGAAGAGGCGCTCGAAGGACGGTCCTGCCTGACGCACCGTCTCCTCCAGTCCCGCCGAGGTCTGCTGGAACGCCGGATCGGTCAGCATCAGGACCGCCGCGTGCAGGGAATTCGGCACGTCCGTGCGCAGGGCGTCGGCGAGCGGGGTGAGGTGGAACGCGCCCGTCCCGTCCTCGCGGAAGATGTCGCGCGTGGCGAGGTAGCGCAGGACCCGGCGCAGATGTCCGGCGTGCGTGTCGGTGAGTTCGGCCAGCTGCCCCGCGGTGCGCGGGCCCGCCGCGAGCCGGTCGGCGATCCGGCAGCGCGCCGCCGTGCGCAGCGCCGCCGAGAAGAGGTGCCCCAGCGCGTAATCGGCGAGCTGACCGGCCGTGTCCTGCGGGCCGTGGTCGCCGGTCCCGGGTGTGTCCACCATGGATGCCCTCCGTGAGAGTCGGAGTGTCCACGGTCCCAACGGAACGGCCGCAGGGGAACGCCACCCGGCGGCCATCCCCGGGCCGCGTGACCGGAAATGGGTCCCACCGCTCCTCGCCGTCCCCGCCGCGCATTCCGTGTCAGTGGCCGATTCCGGGTGATCGCTCACAGCGAACAAGTCGGGGGAACATCCAGACGCTCATAACCATTGAGTCGGTATAGCTCAACTTGAATGCCGAAGGGGAGATCATGGCTACTGAGTCCACCACGTCCACGTCGCTCACTCTGCCCGTGCTGCCGCTCGACGACGAGGTCGTCCTGCCCGGCATGGTCGTGCCCTTCGATCTGTCCGACGCGGACGTGCGGGCCGCGGTGGAGGCCGCGCAGGCCGCCGCGCGCTCCGAGGGCGACAGCAAGCCGAAGGTGCTCCTTGTTCCGCGCATCGACGGGACGTACGCCGCGACCGGCGTCCTCGGCACCGTCGAGCAGGTCGGGCGGCTCTCCGACGGCGACCCCGGCGCCCTCATCCGCGGCCGCGACCGCGTGCGGATCGGCGCGGGGACGACCGGCCCCGGCGCGGCCCTCTGGGTCGAGGGGCTGAAGATCGACGACGTTGTGCCCGAGCCCCTGCCCGGGGCCGTCACCGAGCTCGTCAAGGAGTACAAGGCGCTCGCCACCAGCTGGCTGAAGAAGCGCGGCGCCTGGCAGGTCGTCGACCGCGTCACGCAGATCGACGACGTCTCCGCGCTCGCCGACAACTCCGGCTACTCACCGTTCCTGACCACCCAGCAGAAGATCGAGCTCCTGGAGACCGACGACGCGGTGGCCCGCCTCAGGCTCGCCACCGAGCAGCTGCGCGAGCACCTCGCCGAGCAGGACGTCGCCGAGTCCATCGCCAAGGACGTCCAGGAGGGCGTGGACAAGCAGCAGCGCGAGTTCCTGCTGCGGCGCCAGCTCGACGCCGTCCGCAAGGAGCTGCGCGAGCTGAACGGCGACAGCAAGGACTCGGCCGAGGAGTCCGACGACTACCGCGCCCGCGTAGAGGCCGCCGACCTCCCCGAGAAGGTGCGCGAGGCCGCCCTCAAGGAAGTCGACAAGCTGGAGCGTGCCAGCGACCAGTCGCCCGAGGGCTCCTGGATCCGCACCTGGCTGGACACCGTCCTCGAACTGCCCTGGAACGAACGCACCGAGGACCAGTACGACATCAAGGGCGCCCAGCGGATCCTCGACGCCGAGCACTCCGGGCTGCAGGACGTCAAGGAGCGCATCACCGAGTACCTCGCGGTGCGCAAGCGCCGCTCCGAGCGCGGCCTCGGCGTCGTCGGGGGCCGTCGTGGCGGCGCGGTCCTCGCCCTGGTCGGCCCGCCCGGCGTCGGCAAGACCTCGCTGGGCGAGTCCGTCGCGCACGCCATGGGCCGCAAGTTCGTGCGGGTCGCGCTCGGCGGCGTACGCGACGAGGCGGAGATCCGCGGCCACCGGCGTACGTACGTGGGGGCCCTGCCCGGCCGGATCGTGCGGGCCGTCAAGGAGGCCGGGTCCATGAACCCGGTCGTGCTCCTCGACGAGATCGACAAGGTGGGCTCGGACTTCCGGGGCGACCCGGCCGCCGCCCTCCTCGAAGTCCTCGACCCGGCGCAGAACCACACCTTCCGCGACCACTACCTGGAGGTCGAACTCGACCTCAGCGACGTCGTCTTCCTCGCGACGGCGAACGTCCTCGAAGCCATCCCCGAGCCCCTGCTCGACCGCATGGAGCTGGTCAGGCTGGACGGTTACACCGAGGACGAGAAGGTCGTCATCGCCCGCGACCACCTGCTCCCGCGCCAGCTGGAGCGGGCGGGCCTGGAGAAGGACGAGGTGACGCTGGACGAGAGCGCGCTGCGCAAGCTCGCAGGCGAGTACACGCGCGAAGCGGGCGTACGCAACCTGGAGCGCTCCGTGGCCCGGCTGCTCCGCAAGGTCGCCGCGCAGCACGAACTGGGCGAGAAGGAGCTGCCGTTCACCGTCACGGACGCCGATCTGCGGGAGCTGATCGGACGACCGCGGCACGTGCCCGAGTCGGCGCAGGACCCGGCCGAGCGGCGCACGGCGGTGCCGGGCGTGGCCACCGGGCTCGCGGTCACCGGCGCGGGCGGCGACGTGCTCTTCGTGGAGGCCTCGCTCGCCGACCCGGAGACCGGGGCCTCGGGGCTCACGCTCACCGGCCAGCTCGGTGACGTCATGAAGGAGTCGGCGCAGATCGCGCTGAGCTTCCTGCGCTCCCACGGCGCCGAACTGGAACTGCCCGTCGCCGACCTGAAGGAGCGGGGCGTGCACGTCCACTTCCCGGCCGGCGCGGTGCCCAAGGACGGGCCGAGCGCGGGCGTCACGCTGACGACCGCCCTCGCCTCACTGCTCAGCGGGCGGCTCGTCCGGACGGACGTGGCGATGACCGGCGAGGTCTCGCTGACCGGCCGGGTCCTGCCGATCGGCGGCGTCAAGCAGAAGCTGCTGGCCGCGCACCGCGCCGGGATCACCACGGTGATCATCCCCAAGCGGAACGAGGCGGACCTCGACGACGTCCCGGCCGAGGTCCTCCAGAAGCTCGACGTGCACGCGGTCACGGACGTCCGCCAGGTGCTCGAACTGGCGCTCACCGAGGCCGAGGTGCGGGTCCCGGCCGCGGCGTAGCGGACAGCGGAATGGCGGCCACCCCGGCACCGGGGCGGTCGCCGTCCGCGCACTCAGCCGTTGGCGAGCGCCTGCACCCGGTCGTAGGCGCCGTTGAACTTGTCGTGGTCGCCGACCGTCGGCCCGGACGAGGTGTACTGCCACATGGTCTGGAAGCCCCAGCCGGCCGGGAGCTCACCGGGCCCGGTGTCGTAGCGGGCGATCCACAGCGGGTTGCTGGCCCCGAAGCCGCTGTAGTTGCCCGTGCACTGCTTCCACCAGCTGGTGGCGGTGTAGATGACGGCGTCGCGCCCGGTGCGCGCCTTGTACGTGGTCAGGAAGTCGCGGATCCAGCTGACCATCCCCGACTGGGACAGGCCGAAGCAGGCCGTCCCGTACGGGTTCCACTCGATGTCCAGTGCGCCCGGCAGCGTCCTGCCGTCCCGCGACCAGCCGCCGCCGTTGCTCGCGAAGTAGTTGGCCTGGGTGGCGCCGCTCGAGGTGTCGGGCGTCGCGAAGTGGTACGAACCGCGGATCATGCCCACGTTGTACGAACCGGTGTACTGCTGGGAGAAGTAGGGGTTCTTGTAGGACGTGCTCTCGGTGGCCTTGACGTAGGCCCACTTCACTCCGCTGTTCCACAGCGTCGACCAGGCGACGTTGCCCTGGTGGCTGCTGACGTCGACGCCCTCGGTCTGCACGGCGTCACCGCCGCTGGGCAGACCGCCCTGGCCGTCGTGTTCGATGACGCCCTGGCCGAGGCGGGCGGTGCCGCGCCGGGGGATGTCGTCGTCCGCCGTGGCCGCCGTGGGGAGCGTCAGGAGGAGGGAGAGAGCGGAGAGGGCTGCGAGGAGAACCCCCGCCGGCGACAAGCGCGAGCGGCGGGCCGTTCCGGGTCTGTGCACGGGCATGGGCGTGCCTCCGAAGGCCTCAGTGGTGCTCGGTGGGGACCTGTCGACATGCTCCTGCTTGGTTCTGGTGTGAACATGTCACTTGAAAGCTACGCACGTAGACCGCCGCCGGGGAAGGGGGACACACTTCTGCCGTTGGTCCACTCCTGTGGCGGCGGCACCGGCAAGGACCGGTCGCGGCCTTGCGAAATACTGGTCAGGCCGCTGTCGCCACGGCCGCGGCGCGAGGGTCTTCCGGCGACAACTTTCAGAATCGGGAAAGCGGGACATGGGTGCTGCAGAAGAGGGCGTGGAGCGCGGCGCGCAGAGCGACGCGGAGCAGGGGGAGGACCGTGAGTTCCTCTCCCTGGAACGGGAGTTGTCCCTGCTGATGCGCCGCGCGCGGGCGTCGTCGGGCGAGATGGCGCGGCAGGTCCACCCCGAACTGGAGCCCGCGGCGTACGGGCTGCTCGTCTGCCTGGACGACTCGGGACCGCGGCGGGCCACGGAACTCGCGGCGTACATCGGCGTCGGCAAGGCCACGATAAGCCGCCAGCTGCGGGCGCTGGAGGAGCTCGGCCTGGTCGCCCGCGAGCCCGACCCGGCCGACGGCCGCGCCTGGCTCATCCGGCTCACCCCGGACGGCCGCACCCGCTTCCGCACGGTGCGCGCCGCGCGCCGCGCCCAGTACGTGCGCAGGCTCGCGAGCTGGGACCGCTCGGAGGTCGCCGAACTGGCCCGCCTGCTCGGCCGCCTGAACGAGAGCGCGGACGCCTGAGGGGTGCGCGTGCCGGTCGGCCGCGGCTGTCTCGCGGGGCGCCCGGCCTCACAACTCCACGTACACGGCCGCCGCGTCGTCATGCCGCTTCCCGCGCGGGAACGCGAGGCGGTCCGGGTCCGCCAGCTCCAACTCCCTGACCCGGTCGAGCAGGTGCTGCGGCCCCTGCTTGCGCAGCAGCGCCAGGCAGTCGGCCCAGTCGCCCTCGCCGAACGTCTCGACCCAGCGTCCGGCCCCGTCGGTGAGAGCCGCCACCGCCGTCACGTCCTCCCGCGCCAGCTCGCCCGTGACGGCGCGCAGCGCGGCCGATGGATCGGCGGCGGCCGTGAAGAAGCCGTCCTCCGCGTTGCGCAGCGCCTCGACCGCCGCCCCGTAGGCGCGGGCGGCCACATCCCGCTCGGCCGAGCCGCGCGGCAGGGCGCGCACCTGGTCGCGCAGGGCTCCCACGGCGGGCGGCAGTTCGGCCAGGCGGCGGTCGAGGATCGCGGTCACCTCGCCACCACGGCCCGCGACGAGGAGCGCCGAGTCGGAAAGGACCAGATGCTCGACCCGCTCCTCGTCCCACCGCACGAGCACCACCGTTGCCTGAGGCGTACGAGGGTGAGAAAGGTCACAGGTCGAACTGTGGGCGCCGGCCGTACGCGAAATGGCGGCCGCCAGAACCTCAGTGAGCGTCATATCTCGCTGTGAAACGGACAGTTCGCCCAGCGCGCCGCCGAGCCGCGCGGTGAACCAGTGGACGGAATGCGGACAGCCCACCGTCCCCTCGGGTGGCGTCACGCCGTCCAGCAGGACGAGCGATCCGCCCTGTCCGGACGCGGGAAGCGCGACCGAGGCGTAGTCCTCGTTGGGGCGAGCGGGGTCGCCGGGCTCGGTGGCGAGTTCGATACGCATCCGGCCAGTCTGCACGAGGCCCGCGCGGAGGCCAGGGGGAGCGGCGAAGGAGGCAAGGCGCGTGCCGCAGCGGCGGGCGGCGCGCCGGAATTTGTCCGGAATGATCACCTCCGGCGGGGTGTGGCGGCGCATCCTGCCAAAGCCTTCCTGAGACGTCCAACCGGCGCTCCGCACGGGCCGCGCACCCGCCCCACCGGGACTTGCTCGCCAACTCCCCGCCGATGTTCACTCCTTCGGGTGGCCAGGCAGGCGATGCACGACCGCCACTCACCGGCACTGGAAGGGTCAGAAGCCGTACCGGGGGAGCGCTCGTGTTGACAGGCCGTCACCCGGGCCCAGAGCAGACGAAAACAAGAATGCGAGCACCGGTGCAGAAGATGCGGCCTCGGCGCAAAGGCAAGCAGACGGCCCCCGAAGGGGCCACGCCGGGCGCGACCACTCCGACCGGGCGTGCGCAGGAGCGCACGTCAGCGGGTTCCGGACCGGACGCCGGAGCGGGCGCGGACGCGGCGGCGGCCTCCGCCGTGACTGACAGCTCCGCGGCGCCCGCGCCCTCCCCGGCGCCGGCCGCCACGCCGTTCCCCGAGCCGGCGCCCCCGGTCGACAAGGCACCCACCGCGCGCGTACGCAATCGGCTGATCGTCGCCGTGGCCGTGGTGGCCGCCGCCGTCGCGGGCGCGGGCGCACCCGCCGTCGTCGCCGCGTCCGACCGGCTGAACGACACCCAGAGCCTGGTGACGCTCGCAGAACAGACCCAGCAGGCGGTCTCGCTCGGCCACTCGCTCGCCGACGAGCGGGACGAGGTCACCACGTTCATCGCCTCCGGGCGCCCGCAGGGCAAGGGCCTCTCCCAGAGCCGCAGCGCCCGCGTGGACCGGCAGATCGACGAGCTCCGCGACGCCGACGCGCCCGCCGAGCTGCGCGACGACCTCGCCGACATCGCCGCCGTCCGCAGAGAGGCGCTCACCGGCCGGAGCACCGCTCTCGAAGCCCATGAGGCGTACAGCAAGGTCATCGCCGAGCTGCACGGGATGACCCGCCGGCTGGCCGAGCAGCTGCCGTCCGAGGCGAACGGCGGCGCGCTCGCCCTCGCCGACCTCGACCACGCCGTCGAGCAGGCCGCCGCCGCCCGCGGCCTGCTCCTCGCCGCCCTCGCCCTGCCCGCCCCGGACCCCGGCACCACCACCATCGACCCGGTCACCGGCCTGCCGGCCACCGGCGCCGAGGAGTCGTCGGCCGAGGCCAAGCGCCGCGACGAGCTCAGCGCCGCCGCCCAGCAGGCCCGCGTCCGCGAGCTCGCCTCGCTCGCCGACTTCCTGGACGCCGCGAGCGCCCCCGCCCGCGCCACGTACGAGTCGACCGTCACCGGTTCCGAGGTCACCTCCGCGGAGAAGTACCTGGAGCGCCTCACCGACCGGCCCACGTTCTCCGACGCCGAGCGGCGCTACGACAGGAAGAAGGTCGACGCCGCGCTCTCCGCCCGCATCGAGACGATGCGCGGCGCCGAGTCCGCGCTCAACGTCGAGCGCACCAAGCAGCTGGCCCAGCTGCGCGACGACGACGTCACGGCCCTGGAGATCCGGATCGCGCTCGTCGGTGTCTGCCTCCTCGTCGCGGTCGGCGTCGCCATGGGAGCGGCCCGCTCGCTGACCCGGCCGCTCGCGGTCCTGCGCCGGGGATCGGCCCGCCTCGCCACCGAGCCCGCGCCCCAGGAGCCGATCCGCTTCACCGGCCGCGACGACGAGTTCGCCCAGGTCGTCCGCTCGGTCAACGCGCTGCACGGCCACGCCGCCGCCCTCGCCGAGCGCCTCGCCACCCTCGAATCGGACCGCAAGCACCTCATCGGGCAGCGGCAGTCCATGGCCGACGAGCGCGCGGCGCTGCGCGAGGAGCTCGCCGAGGCCTCCGCGCACCTGGAGCGGGTGCGCAAGTCCATCCACGGCACCTTCGTCAACCTCGCCCTGCGCACCCTCGGCCTGGTGGAGCGCCAGCTCGCCGTCATCGAGAACCTGGAGGACCGCGAGCAGGACCCCGACCGGCTCGCCACCCTCTTCAAACTCGACCACCTGGCCACGGTCATGCGCAGGCACAGCGAGAACCTCCTGGTCCTCGCCGGTGCCGAACACGGCCATCAGCACCCGGGCGCGGTCCCGCTCGTCGACGTGGTGCGCGCGGCCGTCTCCGAGATCGAGCGGTACGAACGCGTCCGCATCGCCACGCTGCCGCCGCACGCGCACGTGGCGGGCTTCGTCGCGGACGACATCAGCCACCTCACCGCGGAACTCCTGGAGAACGCGACCTCGTTCTCGCCGCCGGACGCCGCCGTCGAGGTCTCCGGCTGGCTCCTGGAGAACGGCGAGGTCATGCTCTCCGTCCAGGACGAGGGCATCGGTGTCTCCCAGGACCGGATGCGGGAGCTCAACGCCCGCCTCACGGACTTCGACCCCGACGACGTGTACGACCAGGAGACCGGGGACGGGCTCGGGCTCGGCCTCTACGTCGTGGCGCGGCTCGCGGCGCGGCACGGGGCGCGGGTGCGGCTGCGGGAGCAGAAGCAGGGCGGGGTCGCGGCGGTCGTGGTCCTGCCGACGGCGATCCTCGCGGAGGCCCCGTCCCCGGCACAAGCGCCTGCCGCCGTGGGTGTGCCGCCCCGCGCCGGGGAGGCCGGGCTCGTCCACCTGCCCGGCTCGGAGGCCGAGGCCAACTCCAACGTGATCCCGGGGCGGCTGACGGGTGGGGCCGCGTCCGCCCTCGGCGAGGGGGAGGATCCGCTGATCGCCGCGGCGGAGCGGACGCTGGAGACGGCGCTGCCGGGCTCCGGGCCCGCGCCTTCGGCGGAGACGACCATGGAGCTCATGGCGCCGCCGTCGCCCGAACCGGCCCAGCGGGAAGCGGAGCCCGAGCCCGCGCCCGCGCAGGAGCCCGCTGAGGAGCAGAAGCCCGCTGAGGAGCCCAAGCCCGCGCCCAAGTGGGAGCGGGTCACCGACAAGGGGCTGCCGAAGCGGACGCCCAGGATCACCGCGCCCGCGGCCGCGCCGCCGAAGCCGCGCGGCGGCTCCGTCGACGCCGACGCGCTCCGCCGGCGCCTCGGCGGATTCCACCAGGGCGCGCAGAGCGGCCGACGGGACGTGGAGGCCGAGCTCGCGGCAGAAAGCTCCGCAGAACCGTCGGAACGTAACGAAAAGAACGCACAAGCCGCAGACGTAATGGGGGACTCAGTCGAGGAGGCAAGCAGTTGACTGCGCCCATGCGCACGCCCAGTTCTTCCGCCGCACCCGCCGAAGCCGCAGCACCCACAGGATCTGCCACACCCACAGGATCTGCCGCACCCGAAGAATCCGCCGCACCCGCGGGCTCCGCACCCGGCACGTACGGGCTCAGCAGTGAAGCCCGCAACCTGCACTGGCTCCTGACGAACCTCGTGGAGGAGGTCCCCGGACTCCTCTCCGTCGCGGTGGTCTCCTCCGACGGGCTCCTGCTGCTCTCCTCCGACCCCGGCAGGAACGCGGAGCGCCCCGCGGCGAACCCCACGGGACCCAAGGGATCGAGCGCCGACCTCGCCACCATCGTGTCGGGTCTCGGCTCCCTCACCATCGGGGCCGCCAAGCTGATGGACGGCGGAGCGGTCAAGCAGACCATGGTCGCGATGGAGGAGGGCAGCCTCTTCGTGATGTCGATCAGCGACGGCTCGCTGCTCGGCGTGCACGCCACCCCGGACTGCGACATGAGCGTCGTCGCGTACCACATGGCGCTCTTCGTCGGCCGCGCCGGGCACGTCCTCACCCCCGAACTCCGCAGCGAGCTGCGCCAGTCGATGGAGAGCGCCCGATGAGCAGCAGGAGCAGCAACAGCAGCAGTGGCAGCCGCAAACCGCCGAAGCTGCCGCAGCGCGGCGGCGAACGAAAACCGGCCCGCGTCCGCCCCTACTCGCTGACCGGCGGGCGGACCCGGTTCGGGCACGTCCTGCTCGTCGAGACGTTCGTCGCCGCGCTCGAAGCGCCCGAGGAGCGCCTCGAACTGCCCAAGGGCACGCTGTCGAAGGTCATGCCGGAGATGCGGGCCATCGTGGAGATCTGCCGGCGCATGCGCACGGTGGCGGAGATCGCCGCGCTCCTGAAGATGCCGCTCGGCGTGGTCCGCGTACTGCTCAGCGACCTCGCCGACCAGGGAAAGATCCGGGTGTACGGAACGGGCCACGGCCCGGGACAGCCCGACCGCGCACTGCTGGAAAGGGTGCTGAGTGGACTCCGCCGTCTCTGAACTCCTCGAGAACGAGGGTCAGTTGCAGGCCTGGCAGACGGACAGGTCACGCGCTCCGATCGCCACGAAGATAGTGGTGGCGGGCGGTTTCGGCGTCGGCAAGACGACGCTGGTGACCGCCGTGTCCGAGATCACGCCCCTCCAGACGGAGGCGCTGATGACGCAGGCGAGCGCCGACACCGACGATCTGAGCGGGACCCCGGAGAAGACGACCACGACGGTCGCCATGGACTTCGGCCGCATCACGCTCGACGACGACCTGGTGCTCTACCTCTTCGGCACGCCCGGTCAGCAGCGCTTCTGGTTCATGTGGGACGACCTGGTGCGCGGCGCGATCGGCGCCGTCGTGCTCGCCGACACGCGCCGGCTGCCCGACTGCTTCCCGGCGCTCGACTACTTCGAGAGCTGCGGCCTGCCGTACGTCGTGGCCGTCAACCACTTCGACGGCAGCGAGGAGTTCGAGGCGGCCGACGTGCGCGAGGCGCTGACGGTGCCCCCGCACATCCCGGTGCTGATCATGGACGCGCGCCGGCGGATCTCGGTGATCGAGTCGCTGCTCGCCCTGGTCGGCCACGCGCTCGACGCGACCCCTGAGTAAGAGTTCGAGCTAGAGAAGGACCGCATGCGAAAGATACTTGTCGTCGGAGCAGGTCAGGCCGGGCTCCAGATCGCCCTCGGGCTCCAGGCGCAGGGGTACGAGGTCACCCTGATGTCCAACCGCACGGCGGACGAGATCCGGTCGGGCCGGGTCATGTCCACGCAGTGCATGTTCCATACGGCGCTCCAGCACGAGCGCGACATCAAGGCGAACTTCTGGGAGTCGCAGGCCCCGAGGATCGAGGGCGTCGGCATCTCCGTCGCGGGCCCCGACTCCTCCCGCGTCATCGACTGGGTCGGCAAGCTGGACGGGTACGCCCAGTCCGTGGACCAGCGTGTGAAGATGGCGGGCTGGATGGAGACGTTCGCGCAGCGCGGTGGCCAGCTGGTCATCCATGGTGCGGCCGTCTCCGACCTCGACTACTTCTCGCGCACCTACGACCTGGTGCTCGTCGCGGCGGGCAAGGGCGAGCTCGTCTCGATGTTCGAGCGCGACGCGTCCCGCTCGCCGTTCGACACCCCGCAGCGTGCGCTCGCGGTGGCGTACGTGCACGGCCTCGGCCCGCGCCCGGAGCACCCGGAGTTCGACGCGGTGCGCTGCAACATGGTGCCCGGTGTGGGCGAGCTCTTCGTCATGCCGACGCTCACCACGTCCGGCCGCGCGGACATCCTCTTCTGGGAGGGCATCCCCGGCGGCCCGCTCGACGTCTTCCAGGGCGTCAAGGACCCCAGCGAGCACCTGGCGCTGACCCTTGAACTCCTGGAGAAGTTCCTGCCCTGGGAGTACGCGCGCGCCACCAAGGTCGAGCTGACCGACGCGGGCGGCACGCTGGCCGGGCGGTACGCCCCCACCGTGCGCAAGCCGATCGGGCGGCTGCCCAGCGGGGGACTCGTCCTCGGGGTCGCCGACGTCGTCGTCGCCAACGACCCGATCACCGGCCAGGGCTCCAACTCGGCTTCCAAGTGCGCCGCCTCGTACCTCTCCTCCATCGTCGAGCACGGCGACAAGCCCTTCGACGCCGAGTGGATGCAGTCGGCCTTCGACCGCTACTGGGAGACGGCGCAGCACGTCACCAAGTGGACCAACGCGATGCTGGGCGCCCCGCCGGAGCACGTCCTGAACCTCCTCGGCGCGGCCGGTCAGCTCCAGCCGGTCGCCGACCGGTTCGTCAACGGCTTCAACGACCCGGCCGATCTGGAGAACTTCTTCTTCGACCCGGACAAGGCGGCCGCCTACCTGGCGTCCGTCGCGCCCGGCGCCTGACCACCGTCGTACCCGAGGTCGCTGCCCGAGGTGGCGCCCTCGGGCAACTTCGGCGGGGTGTACCCCCGGAAGGCCCGGCCCTTGGGGTCGGGCCGTACGGCGCCGAGCACGGGGTTCGCCGCGATCGGTGAGACCTTGACGCGGGCGCCGGGGCGTGGTGCCTGGACGACCTTGCCCTCGCCCAGGTACATCGCCACATGGGTGGCCTTGGGGAAGTAGACGACCAGGTCACCGGGGCGCAGCTTCCCCAGCGGGATACGGCGCAGCTCCGCCCACTGCTCCTGGCTGGTGCGCGGGATCCGCCGGCCCGCGCGCGCCCAGGCCCGCTGGGTCAGGCCCGAGCAGTCGAACGCCTTCGGGCCCTCGGCGCCCCACTTGTAGGGCCGTCCGATCTGCCGCACCGCGTAGTCCAGGGCCGTGTCGCCCCGTCGCGAGGGGGCCCGGGTGGCGGGGCTGCCGCTGAGCGCGCCGGACCCCATGAACCGGCGTTGCGCCCTGGCCGTGCCCGCGTCCTCCGCCTGCCGCAGCGCGACCAGCTGCTCGGGGGTGAGTGCGGAGAGCAGCTCCTGGACCTCCCTGAGCTGCTTCTCGACCGCGTCCCGCTGCGTCTTCTGCCGTGCGGCCAGGGCGAGTTGGGCGTCCAGAGCCTTCTTCGCCGCGCTCGCGAGGCGGTCCGCCTTCCGCTCGCCGCCGACGAGGCGGTCCACCGTGGCGGCGCGGTCCTTTGCCGCCTGCTGGATCACGTGCCCCTGGTCGAGGGCGCGCTGGGGGTCGCGGGCGAGCAGCAGGCGCAGGTAGGGGGAGAGGTCGGTGGTGCCCTGGTACTGCTGGCGGGCGAAGCGGCCGGCGGCGCCGCGGCTGTCGCGGACCGAGGCGCGGGCCTTCGCCAGCCTCTTCTCCAGGCCGGCCGTCGTGGCCCGCTGCTTCTTGAGCTTCTCCTCGGTCGCGTTGTACGTCTCCGTGGCCTCCTCGGCCGCTCGGTACAGGCGCTGAAGGTCCGTCAGGAGGGTGGATACGGGGCGGCCCTCGGGGCGGGGCTCCGCGTGTGCGGTGGGGGTGGTCGTCAGCAGCGTGCCGATCACGGCACCCGTGCAGACCCAGTGCAGCAGCCGTCCTGACATGGCGTCACCTCCGGTGCGGGAATTGCGGGGACGGGCTTTCCGTCGCGCATCGCGAGCGTGGGGGGTGGGCGGGGGGTTCGCCTCTCGGCGGGGGGCGGGTGGCGCAATCCGGTCACCCGTCCGGGATGGGGCGGCGTGGGGAGTTGCGGGGGGTGTGCGGGTGCGGGTACTTGTGCGGGTGCGTCGTGGCTGGTCGCGCAGTTCCCCGCGCCCCTGGCTGCGACGGGGCTCTGTGGCCTTGAGTCGCGCCGCCTCCTGTGGCTGGTCGCGCAGTTCCCCGTGCCCCTGGCTGCGACGGGGTTCTGTGGCCTTGAGTCGCGCCGCCTCCTGTGGCTGGTCGCGCAGTTCCCCGCGCCCCTGGCTGCGACGGGGCTCTGTGGCCTTGAGTCGTGCAGCCTCGCGTGGCTGGGTGCGCGGTTCCCCGCGCCCCTGGCTGCGACGGGGCTCTGTCGTCCTGAGCCGTGCCGCCCGCCCCTTAAGGCGGCGTCGGCTTGGACCACGGCCATTTCAGGCCGCCTGCGGGCTTGTCGCCGGCCGGGTCGAACTCGTAGCGCCACTTCGGAGTCAGGGAGAGCTTTCGGGTCGGCTCCGTGGCCGTGCGGCGGTAGACCAGGACGGTCGGCGGGCCGCCCGCGTCGTCCGGGACCGGTACGCGGTACACCTTCGGGGGGTGCCCGGTCGGCCCGAGCAGGACCGGGAGCACCCGGCCGTCCAGGGGGCCACCCACGAAGGGGGTGTCTTCGCTCTTCACGCCCCCAGTGTCACATCACTCGCGGCGGCACGCCCCGGGCGTCAGAGCAGGTGCGCCGCGTCCGCCGCCACGGGCAGCACGTTCCGCGCGAGCTCGCCGACAGGGCCGTCCGGCGTCTCCAGGGTCAGCGCCCACCGCACGACGTCCGCGGTCTGCGGATCGCGTCCCGCCGTCGTCACGAGCACCGCCATGAACTGCTCCACGAGCATGTCCCGCAACTCGTCGAGCGGCGGCTGCTTCTCCTCGTCGAGCCAGATCAGCGAGGCCGCCTCGACCGCTGTGATCCACATCCGTACGGTCATCCGCAGGCGCGGCCCCGGCTTCGGCACGCCCAGGTGGCTGAGGATGTGCTCGGCCGCGGCCCTGCGCACGCCGTCCACTATGGCCGTCGTCCGCGACGTCTCCACCACGCTGCCGCCCTGCAGCAGCGCGCTGAACCCCGTGTCGTGCTGGTCGACGAAGGCCAGGTACCGGTCGAGCGCCCGGGCGAGGCGCCGGGTGAGCGGTCCGTCCTGCGGCTCGGCGAAGCACTGCTCCAGGTCGTTCGCCGCGGAGCGCAGCGCGGCCTCGTACAGCTGCTGCTTGCCGCCGGGGAAGTACCGGTACACGAGCGGCCGGGAGACCCCGGCCGCCTCCGCCACGTCGTCGAGGTTGACCTCCTCGGGCGCGCGGTGCGCGAAGAGGGTGAGCGCGGAGTCCAGGAGCTGCCGCCGCCGCGCCTCGACGCTCATGCGGCGGTACGCGGGCGTGGTGGCGGCAGGCGAGGTCATGCTCCGCAGCGTAACCCGGGGGATGCGCCCCGTCGGAGGCGCGGGACTGTGACATCCGCGGCTCCACCGGGCGGGCGCGACCAGCCGCAGCGCACCCGCGGCGGAAGAACCTAGGCCAGCAACCCCGAACTCCGCCAGAGCCGTCGGCCGACCCCCCGCATCACACCGATGTCGTCCAGGAAGTCCGTCAGCCGCTTCGCTCCCGTCTGCATGACCTCCCTGCGGTGTCCGCTGGCCTGCACCTGAGCGACGGCTTCCCCGCGGTCCAGGCCGACGTTCGTGTACACCTCGGGATTGACGAAGGCGATGGAGAAGACGCGGGCGGCCTCACCGCAGCTGACCCGCGTCAGCGCCCGCTCCCAGCGGGGCGCGGTCACCATCTGGCGCCGCAACTCCTCACGGGCGTAACGGACATGGCGGGCCTCCTCGACGACATGGATGCGGGTCACGCCGCGCACCAGCGTCTGGACGCGCTCGTCCGGGAAGGTGAGGCGCTGCATCCAGTCGAGGATCTCCTCGCCGAGCAGCGTGCAGGCGAACGAGCCGGGGGTGGTGGAGACCGTCTTGAGGACGCGGGCGAGGTTGTGGTTGAGGCGCGTGACCGGGTACGTCGGGGCGCCGCCCTTCTCGATCATCCGCGCGAACATCATCGAGTGCCGGCACTCGTCGGCTATCTCGGTGAGCGCGTACCGCACATGCGCGCTGGTCACCGACTTGTCGTAGATGTGCCGGACGAGCAGCTGCATCAGGATGATCTCGAACCAGATGCCGAGCGAGGCGAGCGAGGCGGCCTCGTGCCGGGCGAGGTCGAGCCGCTGCTCCTCGGACATCCGCTTCCACAGCGGGGTGTCGTAGAGGGAGACGAGCTCGGGCGGCCAGAACCACTTGCCCTTCTCGACGGGCGCGTCCCAGTCGAGTTCCCTGTCCGGGTCGAAGGAGTGCTTGGCGGACGACTCCAGGAGCCGCACGGCGACCTGCTCCCGGTCCTTGAGCAGTCCGAGCGCGTCCCGCAGGCCGTCCAGCGAAGCGTCTTCCGTCACGGTCGTCATGACTTGTTCCTGCCTTGTCGCGGGGTTACCGGCGGTCACGTCTTATGAGACTGCCTGTCAGCAAGGCCGTCAATCCCTTGCGCGCGACTTGTTGACCCTTTATCCAGCTCCGTGTGAGCCTGCCGTCATGGCGACGCACGAGCTCTACACGAGTCCACCCGATGGCCTCAACTGGCAAGTACCGTCCGCCAGTTCGGCCCGCTTCAGCTGGGAGTACGACGAAGGGCGCGAACGCCTCCTCGCTCTCTACCAGAAGGGCAAGGACAAGCAGTGGGACGGCGCCAAGCGCATCGACTGGGATCTGGAGGTCGACCCGCTCGACCCCCTCGGCACCCCCGACGAGTCCATGACGCTCTACGGCACGCCCCACTGGGCGAAGATGACCGACAACGACAAGGGCGAACTGCGCAAGCACTACGCCTCCTGGCAGTTCAGCCAGTTCCTGCACGGCGAGCAGGGCGCCATGGTCTGCGCGGCCCGGATCGTCGAGTCGGTCCCCGACCTGGACGCCAAGTTCTACTCCGCGACCCAGACCATGGACGAGGCCCGGCACGCGGAGGTCTACGGCCGCTTCCTGCACGACAAGATCGGGATGCTCTACCCGATCAACGACAGCCTCCAGGCGCTGCTCGGCGACACCCTGCGCGACGCGCGCTGGGACATGCCCTACCTCGGCATGCAGGTCCTCATCGAAGGCCTCGCGCTCGCCGCGTTCGGCATGATCCGCGACACCACGGACAAGCCGCTGCCCAAGCAGATCCTCGCCTACGTCATGCAGGACGAGGCCCGGCACGTGGCGTTCGGCAGGATGGCGCTGCGCGACTACTACGGCCAGCTCACCGACGCGGAACGGCGCGAACGCGAGGAATTCGTCATCGAGGGCTGCTACCTGATGCGCGACCGGCTGCGCGGCGAGGAGGTCCTGGAGAACTTCGGCATCCCCAAGGCGCAGGCCGAGCAGTACAGCGAGGAGTCCGAATTCCTGACGCTCTTCCGGCAGTTGCTGTTCTCGCGCATCGTGCCGTGCGTCAAGGACATCGGCCTGTGGGGCAAGCGCCTCCAGCAGGCCTACGTCGACATGGGCGTCTTCGAGATGGGCAACGCCAACCTCGACCAGCTCATGGCCCAGGACGAGGAGGTCGCCGAGAAGCTGGACGCGGAGCGCTTCGCCGCCGAGGAGCAGGAGCGCGTGGCGGAGGTGCGGGACGCGATCGCGTCCGGGGAGGCGGACTGAGACCCGAGGGCGAGGAGGGGGCCACGCTCAGCGGGGGCCGAGCGCCGCCTCCATCACCGCCTTCGCGATCGGCGCCGCGCTGCCGCCCCCGCTGATGTCCCCGCGGTCCGCCGCCGCGTCCTCGACGACCACCGCGACGGCCACCGAGGGCTCCCCGTCACCCGGCGCCTGCGCCCAGGAGATGAACCACGCGTACGGGGCACCGATGTTGTCGACGCCGTGCTGGGCGGTGCCCGTCTTGCCACCGACGATCACGCCGGGGATCGCCGCGTTCGTGCCGGTGCCCTCCTCGACGACCTGCTGCATCATCTCGCGCAGCTGCATCGCCGTGGCCGGACTCATCGCCTGGCGCAGGGTCCTGGTGCCCGAGGCGTCGATCACGTCGCCGTCGTCGGTCGTCGTACGGTCCACCAGACGCGGAGCCTTGACCGAGCCGCCGTTGGCCACGGCCGCCGAGACCATCGCCATCTGCAACGGCGTCGCCCTGGTGTCGTACTGCCCGATGGCGGAGAGCGCGAGCTGCGCCTTGTCCATCGAGGTGTCGAAGTTGCTGGCGGAGACGGCCGAGGGAATCCGCAGAGAGCCGTCGTTGAAGCCGAAGCCCCATGCCGTGCCGGACATCCGGGCGAGCCCCGTGTCGACCCCGAGCTTCGCGAAGAACGTGTTGCAGGACCACCGGAAGGCATAGCGCAGCGACGCGTCGGCGCACCCGTCCACCTCGTTGGTCAGCTGGGTACTGGTACCGGGCAGCGTGTACGGGCTCGGCGACTTCGTCGGCGCGTCCAGGTCCTTCACCGTGCCCGCGTCGAGCGCCGCCGCGGCCGTGACCACCTTGAACGTCGACCCGGGCGGGTAGGTCTGGCGGATCGCGCG
This sequence comes from Streptomyces sp. NPDC044106, assembly GCF_056433985.1. Classification (NCBI taxonomy): domain Bacteria; kingdom Bacillati; phylum Actinomycetota; class Actinomycetes; order Kitasatosporales; family Streptomycetaceae; genus Streptomyces; species Streptomyces sp. NPDC044106. Next base: position 124,682 of record NZ_JBWKFZ010000001.1, on the reverse strand, counting down.
GTTCAGCATCGGCTTGTACGCGCCCCTGGTCAGCTCCGCCCAGTCGTCCGCGACCTGCGGGCCGGTCCCCGAGAGCCGTTCCGGGTCGTACGAAGGGGTGCTGACAAGGGCGAGGATCTTGCCCGTCGAGGGTTCGAGCGCGGCCACCGCGCCCCGCTTCCCGCCGAGACCCGCGTACGCCGCCCGCTGCGCCGCCGCCTTGATGGTGGTCTCCACCCGGCCGCCGGGGGTCCGGGCGCGCGTGATGTCGTTCCAGAGGGGGAGCGGGGCGAGCATCGGGTCGGTGCCGGAGAGGATGCCGTCCTCGGCGTGCTCCAGGAAGGTCGTGCCGTACACCTGCGAGGCGAAGCCGGTCACCGGTGCGTACAACGGCCCGTTCTTGTACGTGCGTTCGTAGCGGAGCTGCTCGCCGGTGTCCTTGGACCCGGTGACGGGCCGTCCGTCGACCAGGATGTCGCCGCGCGGCTGGCCGAACCGGACGATGGCGTTGCGGCGGTTGGCCGGATTGGCGTCGAGGTCGCCGGCCTGTACGACCTGGACGCGGGTGGCGTTGACGAGCAGGGCGATGAGCAGCAGCGCGCAGAACGCGGCGGCGTGCCGGATGTACCTGGTCACACGGCCTCCCCGCGGATGGGTCCGGTCACGCGGCCGCCCCGCCCACCGGCTGGCTGCGCGCCGAGTCACTGACCCGGATCAGCAGCGCCACGATGATCCAGTTGGTGACGACCGAGGACCCGCCCTGGGCGAGGAACGGCATCGCCATGCCGGTGAGCGGGATGAGGCCCGTGACGCCGCCCGCGATGACGAAGACCTGGAGCGCGACGATCGACGCGAGCCCGATCGCGAGCAGCCGTCCGAAGGGCTCGCGCAGGGCGAGCCCGGCACGGAATCCGCGCTCCACGAGCAGGGCGTAGAGCAGGAAGATCGCGCAGAGGCCGGAGAGGCCCAGCTCCTCGCCCGCGGTCGCCAGGATGAAGTCGGACTTCGCGGCGAAGCCGATGAGGATGGAGTGCCCGAGCCCGAGACCGGTGCCGAGCATCCCGCCGGCCGCGAACGCGAAGAGCGACTGGGCGAGTTGGTTGGGCCCGCGCCCCGCGTCGATGGAGGCGAAGGGGTGCAGCCAGTCCTCCACCCGGCTGTGCACGTGCGGCTCCAGCGAACCGACCGCGAACGCGCCGAGCGCCGCGAGCAGCAGGCCGACGGCGATCCAGCCGGTGCGGCCCGTGGCGACGTACAGCAGGATCACGAAGAGCCCGAAGAAGAGCAGCGAGGTGCCGAGATCGCGCTCCAGAACGAGGACGCCGACGCTCAGCAACCAGATCGCGACGATGGGTCCGAGGACGCGCCCGGTGGGCAGCTGGAGTCGCTTGAACCTCCACAGCGTGCGGCCGGTGTACGCGAGGGCGTTGCGGTTGGCCGCGAGGTAGCTGGCGAAGAAGACGGCGAGCAGGATCTTGGCGAACTCACCGGGCTGGAAGGAGAGGATGCCGACCCTGATCCAGATCCGGGCGCCGTTCACGGCGGGGAAGAAGATCGGCACGATCATCAGGATGAGCGCGGTGACGACGGAGAGATAGGCGTAGCGCTGCAGGGCGCGGTGGTCGCGCAGGAGGACGACGACGGCGATGGACAGGCCGACGCCGATGGTCGACCAGATCAGCTGGGCGGGCGCGGCCTCGTCGTTCGGGGTCTCCAGGTCGAGCCGGTAGATGAGCACCAGGCCCAGGCCGTTGAGGAGCACGGCGATGGGCAGGAGCAGCGGATCGGCGTACGGGGCACGGAAGCGGACGGCGAGGTGCGCGAGGAGGGCGAGCACGCCGAGCCCGGCGCCGTAACCGGCGGCGCCGGGCGGGACGGTGCCGTGTCTGGCGAGGCCGACGGCGCAGTAGCCGTACACCGGGAGCAGGACGGCGACGACGAGCAGGGCGAGTTCGGTGCCCCGGCGCCGGGGGACGCGCACAGCGGGGACCGCGGGGGGTGCGGAGCCCGTGCTCGTTCCGGCCATGCCGGGAACGTAGCAAGTGATCGGCCTAAAGTCCGCTTATGTCGACTATGTCGGCCGGGCGGAGTGCGGGGCGCCGGTGAGGGGCCGTCAGAGCCTGTGTCATATCCCCGGCCGGGTGGGCGTCGTCTGGCACGCACGCTCGCCGCGTTGCCGAAAAGCCCTAGTAGCTCCTCCCCCAGGCCTGAAGGGCCCGGGGGGACCCCCACCGAGGACTTCCCGGCGCCTTGCGATCGCACGCACCAGACGACGCCCACTGATCCGACCGGGGATATGACACAGGCTCTCAGCACCAGCGCGGCACCTTTCCGATGTTGGCGATGTAGTGCGCGGCGCCCCAGGCCCAGGTCCCGTCGGTGAGCAGGTACCAGATGTTGTTGTTGACCACGCGTCCGCCGCGCGTCTTGCAGAAGATCGTGACGACCTTGCCGCGGGGCACGCTGCGGACCACCTTGCCGCCGCGGTTCGGCGCGGTGCGGAGCAGCAGTCCGTTCTTGGCGGTGACGCGGCCCTTGTAGACGGGCGGTTTGCCACCGGCGTCGTCGAGGGCGGCGGCCGGTCCTGTGACGGTGAGCGCGGCGAGGGCGCTGCCGGCGGCGAGGATGCCGAGCCGGGTGACGGTGGACCGCGGGGACATGGGGCCTCCTTGGGAGGGTAAGGCGGTTCGGGGGCGGCTCTGACGGTGAGACAGAAGCCGCAATTCACATGAAGCACGGCACATTGCACCCCCGCAACCTCACCAACCTCACCTGACGTCCCCGTAGGCACCCTCAAGGGGCGCGGGGGAGCGCGCGCTCAGCCACGACGCACCCGCAACCGGGAAGCGGACCTACCCCGTCCCGCTCCCGGCGTCGCCCTCGGAGCTCTCCTCGAACGGCAGCCGCACCGAAGCCACGGCCCCACCGCCCCCCGCTCCGTCGGCCGCATTGGAGAACGTCAGCCGGGCGCCGAGGACCGCCGCCTGACCCAGCGCGATGGTCAGACCGAGACCGTGCCCCTTGGCCGACGTGGCCTCGGTGCGGAAACGTTGCGGCCCGTGCTCCACCAGGTAGTCGGGGAAACCGTCACCGTGGTCCCGGACCGTCACGACCGGCCCGTCGACGGTCACGACGACCGGCGGACGCCCGTGTTTGTGCGCGTTGGCGACGAGGTTGCCGAGCACCCGCTCCAGGCGCCGCCGGTCGGTCTCCACGCAGACATCGCGGACGACGACGAGCTCCGTGCCCTCGCCGGAAGAGCGCACCACCCGCTCCGCCAGTGGAGCGAGCCGATGGGCGTCGAAGTCCACCCGCTCGCTCTTCGCGTCGAGCCGCGAGATCTCAAGGAGGTCCTCGGTCAGCGTGCGCAGCGCGGCGACGCGGTCCCGCACCAGCTCCGTCGGCCGGCCCGGCGGCAGCAGCTCGGCCGCCGCGTGCAGCCCGGTCAGCGGTGTACGCAGCTCGTGCGCCACGTCCGCGGTGAACCGCTGCTCGCTCAGGAGCTTGCCCTGAAGCGTCGAGGCCATGGTGTCCAGGGCCCCGGCGACCGCGGCCACCTCGTCCTGGTGGCGCGGCACCCCGGTGGCGCTCGGCCCGGAGTGCGGGTCCCTGACGCGCGCGTCCAGGTCACCCGCGCTGATCTTCCGCGCCACCTGCGCCGTCAGATGCAGCCGCCGGGTCACGCGGGTCACCGCGAACGCGCCGACCAGCAGCGTCGCCCCGATGGCGAGCGCCGAGGAGCCGACGATCGCCCGGTCGAGGCCGTCGATGGTGCGGGCGCCCTGCGCGTAGTCGACCCGGACGGCGATGACGTGGTCGTCCGCGGCGGGTCCCGCGGCCCACATCGTCGGCCGGGACTCGTGGTTCGCGACCATCGTGCCGCGCTGCCCGCCCACCGCGAGGTCGCGCAGCCCGCCGGGCAGGCCGGCCGGGTCGACGCCCGCGCCGGGGCCGAGGCGGTCACCGGCCTCGTAGCGCTCGGTGACCTCCTTCAGGCGGTCGAGGGCCCGTTCGCGGGCCTGGCCGACGGTCTGGTTGGTCACCGATACGTGTACGAGCGCGCCGAGCAGCGCGGCGAGCGCGCAGCACATGACGGTGATGAAGACGGCGGCCTTCCAGGTGAGGGTCGCCGTCCAGGCGGGGAGCCGGGGCCCGCGCGGCTGCCGGTCACTCATCACCCGCCGCTCCCGGAGGAGGAGCCGGCCGAAGCGGAGGAGCCGGAGGACGACGCGGAGGGGGAGGGCGGCGGCGTGGCGGGCCTGGCCGTCGCGGACCGGTGCGATTTGGGGTGGGGCGCGTTCCCGGAGCGGACGATCTCGTCGCTCTTCGGCAGCATCGCCTTCTGGTGCGAGTCCCACGACCAGACGGTGTGGTACTCGTACCCCGCCAGGCTGGAGACGGCGCGGATGATCAGATCGCGCCCGGCGAGCTCGACGCCGAGCACGGCGTCGCTCATCTCCATGATCTGCGTCAGCTGCCGCTTCTCCTCGGCGTAGACGCGGATGTCGAGGTTGTCGTCGGGTGTCGAGATGCCGACGATCAGGTCGTCCTTGCCGTCGCCGGTCAGATCGCGGTAGTACGCCTTGAGGACCGGGCAGCGCCCCGGCGAGCCGTCCTCGGCGCAGTCCTTGAGCCGCTCGACCGTCTCCTTGTACGTGCGGTCGGAGGGTTCGTACGTCCCCGGGTTCTCGGTGAAGTCCGCGCGGACGACGTCGACCGCGTCCACCTTGCGCAGGTCGCCCTTCGGCACCTCGACGCCCTTGACCCTGACGCTCTCTATGGCGCCGTAGTCCTCGGCGGGCACCGAGGGGGACGGCAGGTCGGGCCAGAGGTGGGTCGGGCCCTGGGCGGTCGGCGTCGCGCCCGCGCTCTCCAGCCCGCCCGGGTCGCCGCACCCCGCGGCGAGGAGCACGGCGAGAACGGCGAAGGCGGCGGGCGCGAGCCGGCTGCGGTTCACTGCACTCCTGCCTGCCGCGGGGTGCGGCCTGTCGTGTCGCCAGGCCTGCCGTGCTCACGGCACCAGGTCGGCGTAGAGAATGATGTTGTCCGAGCGGTGGCCGCCCACGATGGGCCCGCCGCAGGTCAGCAGGCGCAGCTCGGGCCGGCCGGTCGCCCCGTACACCTTATTGGTGGGGAAGTCCTTCTTGTCGACCTGCTGGATCTCACGCACCGCGAACGTCGCCGTGCTGCCGTCCGCGCGCGGGACCCGCACAGTGTCCCCGACCTTGACCTTCGCGACGTTCTTCAGCAGCGCGGGACCGTTCGCCGTGTCGTAGTGCGCGACGATCACGGCGGCCCCCTTCTCGCCGGGAGTGACCCCGCCGGTCCACCAGCCGGGCTCGTCCGCCTTGTCCACCGGCGGCACGCCGAGCGTGCCGTCCGCGCCGACGCCGAGATCGAGCATCGATGTCGCGTCGACGCCCGCGGAGGGTATGCGCAGGCCGGTCGGCCTGGACGCCATCATCGGGGCGACGGCCCGCTCGGCGTGGGCGCCGACGGCGTTGCGCACCTTGACGTCGGGGGCGGGGTCACCGCTGCCGCTGCCGCCCTGACCGCAGGCGATGAGACCGAGGCCGAGGGAGCCGATCAGTGCCGCGGCGGCCGCGAGGTGGTGGGTGCGGGTGCGGGTGGTCACGGTGGGCTCCTGGGGGAGAGGGGGACGGGGGGGGGAGGGGAGGCGCGGGTTCGGAGCCCCTGACGTACTGAGGAGAAGCTCAGGCCCGACGATAGATGTCCGCTATTGCGGCAATTCGTCGTCTATGTAACAGCGGGCCATAGCTGCGGGGGCGGTGCGGTCACGGGGCGGCGGCACGTGAGGCGCGAGGCACCCGACCCCCCCGGCCCTGGCCCCGGCGCAAAGAAGCCCCAACCCCCCTCCCGCCGTGGCGAGGTTCTTGCCGCGGGAGCCCACGGGCTGTTCCCATGGTCGAGGGGGTGATGACGCATGACCGGACTGCGCGTCGTACCGGCTTGGCGGCATGGGCAGGAGCGGCTGTACGTGTGCCTGGCGGACGGCAGGAACGTGGCGTGGTACGACCGGGAGTCGGCCCGCGTGAACCTGCTCAGCGAGGATCGTGAGCAGGAAGTCCTCAAGGCCCTCGGGCCCTTCCTGACCGGCCAGTTCACGGTGGGCCCGCCGCCCGTGCCCACCCCCGTCGAGCTGGCCCGCCTCGCGCTCCACCCGGACGACGACCTGGCGCCCAACCGTCCCGGCGAGGCCCTGCGGATCTCCCTCGAACGCGACCCGGTGCCGGCCCGCAGGCTGCGCGCGGACGCCCGGCACCGCGCGCTCGCCGCGGAGCAGGCGGTCGGTGAGGCACTGGAGGCCCTCGAAGGCGCGGGCTGGCGGGTTCTGCACTCCGTTCCGCTGCCCGGCGGCGCCCGGATCCACCATCTGCTGATCGGCCCCGGTGGCCTGTTCTGCGTGGGCACGCTGGCCGTCCGCAAGCAGCGGGTACGCATCGCCGACCCGATGGTGACGGTCGGCCGCGCCGAGCCGGTCCCGCTGCTGCGCTCGATCCGCTCCGACGCGGGCCGTGCCTCCTTCGCGCTGACGGCCGAGGTCCGCCCCGTCCTGGCCCTGGCCGGAACAGGCGCCGCCGACCTGACCGTGACGGCGCCGCCCCGCGATGTACGAGTCCTCGGCGAGTCCGACCTACCGGGCCTGGCCCGCCTCGGCGGCGTACTGAAACCGGCCGACGTAGAGGCCCTCCACGCCCTGGCCAGAGACCGCCACACCTGGCAACAGGTCTGAGGCGCCACGCGCCCCTGAAGGGGCGCGGGAAGCCCCCACGGAGCGGCACCGGCCGCCGAAGCGGCCCGTGCGGGGGCGCCTGCTCTGCCGGGGCGGCGCGCTGGCGCCCCCGAAGGGGCGCGGGGAACGGCGCGCTCAGCCCCCACGCTCCCGCACAGGCCATCGAAGCGTTCCGCACGACGGCGCCTGCGGGCGGCCCGGAGGAGGCCTGCTCTGCGGGGGCGGCGCGCTGGCGCCCCCGAAGGGGCGCGGGGAACGGCGCGCCCAGCCCCCACGCTCCCGCACAGACCCGAGACGCCATACCCCCCTTAAGGGGCGCGGGGAACTGCGCAGACCGCCCCCACGACCCCGCACCGCCGCCGCCACCCCACCCCACCCCACCTCACCCCGGCAAAACCCCCGCCTGCCCCACATCAAGAAGAGGCGCAAGCAGATCCCCGTCCCGCTCCAGCCGCGCAGCGACATCTCCCGCGGTGAAGACCAGCCGCCCCGGCTCCCCGCACTCCTCGACCTCCCCCCACCTCACCGGCGCGGAAGCGGTCGGCTCGGCCCGAGCCCGCAGGGTGTACGGCGCCGCGGTCGTCTTCGCCGCAGCGTTCTGGCTGAAGTCGACGAAGACCTTGCCCGGCCGCAGGCTCCGCGTCATCCGGTGCACGACAAGACCGGGCAGCGCACGTTCCGCCTCGACGGCCAGCCCTTTGGCGTACGCGGTGACCCGTTCGGAGGGGGTCGGCTCCAGCGGTACGAGCAGATGCAGCCCCTTGCTGCCCGACGTCTTGGCGTAGACGTGGAACCCGTCGGCCACCAGCCGCTCCCGCAGCCAGAGCGCCGCCAGGCAGCACTCCACGACGGTGGCGGGCGGCCCCGGGTCGAGGTCGAACACCATCCGGTCGGCCTGCGCAGGGGCACCCGCACGCCACTGCGGCACGTGGAACTCCGTCACCAGATTGGCCGCCCACATAAGGGTGGGCAGGTCCTGGACGAGGATCTGCCGCACGCCCCCCTCGGAGCGGGGCACCTCGGCCGTCTGCACCCAGGCCGGTGTCCCCGGCGGCACGTTCTTGGAGAAGAACTGCTGGCCGTCGGGCCCGTCCGGATAGCGCAGGAAGGAGGCGGGCCTGTCGCGGAGGTGGGGGAGGAGGGCCTCGGCCGTACTCGCGTAGTAGTGCAGCACCTCGCCCTTGGTGAAGCCCGTCGCGGGGTACAGCACCTTGTCCAGATTGCTCAGCGGGAGCCGTCGCCCCTCCACCTCGGTGATAGGCGTCATAGGATGAGAGTCCCATAAAACGCCCATACATCAACAAAAGCACAAAAGCGCAAAAGCCCAATCACCCCCTATGCCTTTCTCCCCTTCCACCCCCCGTGAGGTGTCGGACGTGCGATCCATATGGAACGGCGCGATCTCCTTCGGCCTGGTCAGCATCCCGATCAAGCTCGTGAACGCGACCGAGAACCACTCGGTCTCCTTCCGCCAGATCCACACCGAGGACGGCGGCCGGATCCGCTACCGCAAGGTGTGCGAGCTGGAGGAGCGCGAGGTGCCGTCGGCGGAGATCGGCAAGGGGTACCAGGACGCGGACGGCTCGATCATCCCGATCACGGACCAGGATCTGGCCGCGCTCCCCATCCCGACGGCCAGGACGATCGAGATCGTCGCCTTCGTCCCGGCGGACCGCATCGACCCGCTCCAGATGGACGCCGCGTACTACCTCTCGGCGAACGGCGTCCCCGCCGCCAAGCCGTACACGCTGCTGCGCGAGGCGCTCAAGCGGAGCCAGAAGGTGGCCATCGCGAAGTTCGCCCTGCGGGGCCGGGAACGGCTCGGCATGCTGCGGGTGGTCGACGACGTGATCGCCATGCACGGCCTGCTGTGGCCGGACGAGATCCGGGCACCCGAAGGGGTGGCCCCCGATACGCACGTCACCGTCCGGGACGCGGAACTCGACCTGGCGGACGCCCTGATGGACACCCTCGGCGAGGTCGACATCTCCACCCTCCACGACGACTACCGCGACGCCGTCGAGGAACTCATCGCCTCGAAGGTCGAGGGAACGGGGCCGGCGGAGCGTACGCCCGCCGCGGAAGGAGGCGGCGGCAAGGTCATCGACCTGATCGCCGCCCTGGAGAGCAGCGTCCGTGCCGCCCGCACGGCACGCGGCGAGGAGCCGGCGGACGACACGGTGGCCGAAGTGACACCGATCCAGCGGAAGTCGTCGCGGGCGACGCCCAAGCAGGTGGGCGGCAAGAAGTCGACCGCGGCGTCGTCGGCCGCGGAGAAGAAGAAGGCAGCCCCCGCCAAGAAGCGGACGACGAAGGCGTCGGAGAACAGGGCACCGGAAGACAAGGCATCGGAGAGCAAGGCGCCAGCGAACAAGGCATCAGCGAACAAGGCATCAGCGAACAAGGCATCAGCGAACAAGGCATCAGCGAACAAGGCATCAGCGAACAAGGCATCTGAGAGCAAGGCCTCGCAGACCCGGGCGGCGCCCGCGAAGTCGGGCACCGCCAAGACGGCCGCCAAGAAGACGACGACGGCGGGCAAGAAGACGACCGCGGCGAAGAAGACGACGGCGACGGCGAGACGGCGGGCGTCCGCCTGAGGCGGACCCTCTCGCCGGCCGCTCCCCTCACCACCCGTCAGGGCGTGGCCGTACGCGACCCCCGCAGCGAGCCGGCGACGACGTCGGTGACGTACGGCAGATGATCGTCGAGGAAGAAGTGCCCTCCGGCCAGCACATGGAAGGCGAAGGCGCCCCGGGTCTCGCTCTCCCAGGCCCGCACGTTCTCGACGCCGACGCGCGGGTCGGCGTCACCGGCCATGGCGACGACGGGGCAGTCGAGCGGGGGCCCGCTCCGGTGGACGTGCCCGTCCAGGAGCCGGTAGTCGGCGCGTACCGGCGGCAGGATCATCTCCAGCAGGTCGGGGGAGGACAGGAGCACGTCCGCGGTGCCGGACAGGGTCCGCATGTCCTCGACGAGTTCACGGTCGGACATCTCGCTCACCGGCCGCCGGGCCGAGGCGGGCCGCGGCGGCAGTGAGGGCGCCTGCCGGCCGGAGACGAACAGGGCCGCGGGCGGCCGCCCCTCCGCGGTCATGCGCCGCGCCGTCTCGAACGCGAGGAGCGCGCCCATACTGTGTCCGAAAAGCGCTGTCGGCGCGCCGTCCGTCCACCCGGGAAGCGCGGCGAGCACGGCGTCGACGACCTCGTCGGCCCGCTCGGCGAACGGCTCGCGCATCCGCTCCTGCCGGCCCGGATACTGCACGACCAGCGGCTCGACGACGCCGGTGACGGCGGCCGACAGCGGACGGTAGGCGCTGGCGGAACCGCCCGCGTGCGGGAAGCAGACCAGGCGGGTCCCCGCATCGGGTGCGGGGTGGAAGCAACGTATCCAGTCGCCCACGAGCGGGCCTCCTCTCAAGTGCCGCGCACGGCGGCGGGTGTGCGACCGCCAGCATGCCCGAAGACGGCACGTCGGCGTTGATCATGTCCACGGACTGCGGCGCAGATCACGGCATCCGGGTCGACCTAGACTGGCCACGAAGACGAGAAGAAGCCGGACGCCGTACGACGAGAAGTGGCTGTCGTGTCGGCTGGATGCTGGAAGTCGTACGACAAGCCGGAAGCCGTACGACATGAAGCCGGACCGGCAAGCAGCGGACGAGGGTAAGAAGGACGACGGTGGTGGGAGTAGGAGCGGGAGCGGGAGGCCGGCAGGCGACGACGGGTGCCGACGGCCACGACGATCCGCCCGCCGAACTGCTCACCGAGGCCGCCGCCGCCTTCGGCCTGCTCGCCTCGTCCGCGCGGCTGCACATCGTGTGGGCCCTCGCCCAGGGCGAGAGCGACGTCAGCGGCCTCGCGGAACGGGTGGGCGGCGCGTTGCCCGCCGTCAGCCAGCACCTGACCAAGCTGAAGCTCGCCGGCCTCGTCGGCTCCCGCCGCGAGGGCCGCCGCGTGGTGTACTTCGTCGCCGATCCCGGCGTGGTGACGGTGGTGCGCCTGATGGTCACCCAACTCGCGTCCCGGGCAGAGGCGTCCGCCACCCCGGCCCGCCGCCTCCGCGGAACCGGTGCCTGAGGGTCTCGTGCCCGAGGTGCCGCTGAGGGGCACCAGGGCGTCGGTGATCGCCGAGAACCGCATCGGCCCGGCGCCCTCCCCGACGGCGCTGGAAGTCCTGCGCTCCCTGGACACCGGACCGCGCGGCCTCACCGAGGAGGAGGCCGACGCCCGCCTGGCCCGCCACGGCGAGAACACCTTGCCGACCCCGCGGACCCCGCGCTGGCCCGGCCGCTTCGTACGCGGTCTGCGCGACCCCTTCACCGCCGTCCTGCTCTGCCTCGGCCTTGTCTCCGCCACCGTCGCGGCCTGGGGCACCGCCTGCGTGATCACCCTCCTGGTGGCGGTCAGCTGCGCGCTCCGTGCGACCGGCGAACACCGCGCGGACCGTGCGATGACGGCGTTGCGCGACCTGGTGGCCACGACGGCCACGGTCGTACGCCGCCCCGCCGACGACGCCCCACCGGCGCGCCGCGAGATCCCGGTCGACCAACTCGTCCCGGGAGACATCGTGCGCCTCGGCCCGGGCGACCTGGTCCCGGCCGACGTCCGCCTGCTCCGGTCGCGCGGCCTGTACGTGAACGAGGCCGCGCTGACGGGGGAGTCGGCACCGGTACCGAAGCACCACGCGCCCGCGCCGGACGCCTGCTACCAGGGCAGCAGCGTCACGGCGGGCAGCGGCACGGCGGTGGTGACGGCGACGGGCGGGGGGACGTGCTTCGCCACGGCGTACACCGAGCAGCCAGCCGCGCCCGGAACCGGCGGAGCCACCGGAACTCCCCGATCTCCCGGAACCACCCGAGCAGACAGCCGCCGCACCCTCACCCCCACCTCCCTCCCCACCCCCACCTCCCTCCCCACCTCCCTCCTCAGCCCCACCTCCCTCCCCACCGCCTTCGACCGCTCCGTGCACGGCATCTCCTGGATCCTCATCCGCTTCATGCTGCTCATGCCGCCGCTCGTGCTGATGGCGGACGCGGCGCTGCGGGGCCGGGGCCTGGAGACGCTGCCGTTCGCCGTGGCGGTGGCGGTCGGGCTCACCCCCGAGATGCTTCCGGTCGTCGTCACGACCTGCCTGGCACGGGCCGCCGCACGTCTCGCCCGCGCCCACGGCGTGATCGTCAGACGGCTGCCCGCCCTGCACGATCTCGGCGCCATGGACGTCCTGTGCGTGGACAAGACCGGCACGCTCACCCAGGACCGCCCGGTGTTCGATCGCGCCCTCGACACCGAGGGCCACGACGCCCCCGAAGTCCTGCACTGGGCGGCCGTCAACGCCTGGTGGACCCTCCAACTCGCCGACCTGCCCGCCCCAGACGCCCTGGACGAGGCGATCCTGGACGCCGCCGACGAGGAAGCGCTCACGCACGGCGAGGGCATCGCGGCTCTCCCCTTCGATCCCGTACGCCGTCTCGCCACGGCCGTCGTGTCGTGCCCCGGCGCCGGCCTCGGCGTCCACACGCTCGTGGTCAAGGGCGCCGTCGAGAACGTACTGGAGCACTGTGCTCTCCCCGACGAGGAGCGCGTACGTCTCCACGCGCACGCGGCACGCCACGCCGAGGCGGGCCTGCGCGTGCTGGCCGTGGCCACCGCCGACCGCCCCGCACGGCACCGTGACTGGACCCCGGCCGACGTACGGGGCCTGACGTTCCGCGGCTTCGTCACGCTGCGCGACGCGTTGACGCCCGCCGCGGGACCGGCCCTGCGCGCCCTCGCGGAGCGGGGCGTCACGGTCAAGATCCTCACCGGCGACCACCCGGGAACGGCGGCCCGCGCCTGCCGCGACCTGGGACTCGACGTCGACCGGGCGGACATCCGCACGGTCGCCGACCTCGACGGTCTCACCCCGGCCGCACTCTCCGAACTGGCCCACCGCACCACGGTCCTCGCCGGTTGTACGCCCGAGGACAAGGCTCGCGTCGTCGCGGCGCTGCGCGCCCACGGCCACACGACGGGCTTCCTCGGCGACGGCGTCAACGACCTCCCGGCCCTGCGCGCGGCCGACGGGGCGTGGCCCCGCACGACGCGGTGCCGGTGGCGAGGGAGGCGGCGGACATGATCCTGCCGCAGCGCGCCACGACCGAGCCGACGGCGTCTTCCACGGGCTCCTCCCGCCCCTCGGGCCTGACGGCCATCGTGCACGCCGTCACCGCGGGGCGGGGCAGCAGCACGAACATCGCGACCTACCTGCGCATCACGCTCTCCTCGAACCTCGGCAACGTCATAGCGATGCTCACCGCGGGCCTGCTGCTCCCGTTTCTGCCGATGCTCCCGGCCCAGGTGCTGGCCCAGAACCTCTGCTTCGACGCGGCCCAACTCGCCTTCGCCTACGAGCGCCCCGCCCCCACGGCCCTGCGCCGCCCCACCGCACTGCGCCCGCGCGCCTTCCTCCGCTTCATCACGGGCTTCGGCGTCCTCAACGCCGTGGCGGACCTCGCGACGTTCGCGATCCTCGCGCTCGCGGTGCCGGGCCCGACGGGGACGGAGGACGAGTCGGTGTTCCACTCGGGCTGGTTCACGGAGAACCTGCTCACCCAGGCCTTGGTGATGCTGCTCCTGCGTACGACGCGCGGCACGGCCGGCGCGGCACGCGGCGTGACACGGGGAACAACGCGCGGCGCGACATGGGGAACAACGCGCGGCGTCCCGACCGCACGCCTCGGCAAACCCGCGCCGATCACCTGGGCGGCGACGGCCCTCGCGGTCACGGGCCTGCTGCTCCCGCTCACCCCGCTGGGCCCGCTGCTGGCCATGACTCCGCTGCCGCCCTTCTACTACCTGCTCCTGGCCGCGGTCCTGGCCCTGTACGCGGCGGCCCTGACCACCCTCAGGTGCCGCTTCACCGCTCAGCCGTAGGACAGATCGGAGCAGGGCCCGGCATCGGCGGCCCGAGCCTTGCCGCGACGGTCACCGCCGCCCGCACCACCCGTGCTGCCCGCACTGCCCATGCTGCCCGCACTGTCCCCACTCCCCGTGCTGTCCGCGCTGCCCGCCTCGGCCCCGGACCTCTCGGCGTACGACCGCCCCAGAACCACCCTGACCCCGCCCCCCTCGGCAGCCGCCCGCGCCCGCACCTCGGCGCCGGGAAAGAGCCGGGCAACGTTCTCGGCCCGCGCTTTCAGCCCCTCCCCCTTCCCTTTCCCCTTCCCTGTCCCGTACTCGACGACGGTGGTGACGTGCTCCTGACCGGCGGCCGTACCGGTGCCGGTCACGGTGAACCCGTGCGAGGTGAGCGACCGGGCGGCCTTGGCGGCGAGCCCGTCGACGATGGTGCCGTTAAGAACATGGACGGCGATCCCACCCCCGGAAACCTCTTCGGATTCACGCCGGGATTGCTTTTCGCCACCGTCGACACCCTTGTCCTCCCTCAGAGCAGCCCACAACTGTGAGGCCTCGGGCTCGACAACAGCGACACGAGCGCCGTCGTACCGCCAAGGAAGAGTCACGAACTTGGTGTTGTGCAGATCGATGTCCTTCAAGGACATGGCAAAGGAGATGAGCTTGTCGGCGGACCCGAGACCGGGATCGACGGTCATGGAATGGACGGCGGCATCGGCGAGGGGAAACAACTTCCCGGGACTGAACCCCTCACTCTTGACCTTCTTCAACAGGCCGCTGACGAAAGCCTGCTGCCGCTTGATCCGTCCGATGTCGGACCCGTCGCCGATGCCGTGGCGAATGCGTACGTAGTCCAGGGCGCGCTGCCCCGAAACCTCCTGCACTCCTTTGCGGAATATCCGTCGACCCGGGCTGCCGCGACGGGGATTGAGGTCGCCCTCGTAAAGATCCTTGGACAGGCAGACCTCAACGCCACCCACCACGTCGGTGAGTTCGGAGAACCCTTTGAAATCGACGACAACGGTGTGATCCACCCGAAGCCCGCTCAGCTTCTCCACGGTGTTCTGCGTGCAGGCGGGATTCCCCTTGGCGGTCTCCCCGACGGAGTACGCCGCGTTGAACATGACGTGGTGCTGCGGCTCGGTCCACTTCCCGTCCGGAAGTTTGCAGGACGGTATGTCGACGAGGGCATCGCGGGGAATGGAGACGGCGACGGCATGTCGCCGATCGGCGTACACGTGCAGCAGGAAGGCGGTATCCGACCGCCCGATGTCGTCGGAGTCCCCGCCCCCGAGCGCGCGATTGCCTCCGGTCCGCGCGTCGGACCCGATGACGAGAACGTTCTGCCCGCCCGAACTGCTGTCGGCGGGCCGGTCCCCGGAGATCCCGTCGGCGTCGAACGTCTCGATGCTCCCGCTCAACTTCAGATAGACCCAGCCACCACCCCCCACACCGAGCACGACCAGAGCCCCCACAACAGCGAGCCCCACCCGCCACTTGCGCCCCCGCCCCCGCCGCTGCGCCCGCCCCCGCCTACGCCGGACCCCACCCATCTGCCCACCTCACTGCCGCCCCGTCCGTAACAGTTATATAGTTGCGCAATATAGCAAGTGACAGGCAGCCAAAATCCCCGTGGACCGCACAGAAGCCGGAGGCCCGACAGTGATCCGCAACGCCCTGGAGCCCTGGCACCTACTGATCGTGGCGATCGTGGTCATCGCCCTCTTCGGCTCCAAACGACTCCCGGACACCGCCCGCTCACTCGGCAAGTCGCTACGCATCCTCAAGAGCGAGACAAGGGCACTCAAGGGGGACGAGGTGAAGTCGGAGGGGGCCGTGCGGCCCGAGCGGGACCGAAGCTGACCCGCGCCGAATCGGACCGGACCGGACCGGATCGCACCCGCCGTCTCGCCGCCTCACCCCTCGACAGGCGGCGTCCGGAATTCAAGCCTGCCCAAACGGCTCCGGCATCCGTAACAGACAACTGACCACCGGGGTGCATTTCCCTCAAGCAGGCGCAGGATGGAGACCCGGTCGGACCGGCCGACGTTCGGAGGTACTCCCATGACGCAGCAGACTCTCGGCAGTGGTCATCCCACGAGCGCGGAAAGCTTCTGGTACATCCTCGGATGCATCTCGTTCGGGGCCTCCTACTTCGCAAAGGTTCCCGCCAAGAAGGCGCTCAGCGAATACGGCCTCACCGAGATGACCGGCGCGGAGAAGTTCTGGTACGTCGTAATGAACATAGCGTTCGGCTCCGGATACCTCTCCAAGGTCATCACCAAGAAGGCCCTCTCCGAAGTCACCCGCACAGGCACCCCCGAACGCGTCGAGCCCCTTGTCTGATCAGGAGCCGAGCCCCGAATACAACGCAGCCGGACATCAAAGGCCTTCGCCGCCCGGGTCGGCGTACGGCGGCAGCCGCCTGCACATACGCGAAGACCCCGGCCTCAGCGTTTCCGCTGGTGACGGGGTCTTTAGGCACCTCATGGTGAGAGGCAAGAGCGACCACACCCCTGATCTGCGGGGGAGCGGCGCAAGGACGTGACCTCGACCAGGTCATCACGTCCCTATTACGTGGGTGCCCTGTCCGGGGCCTGGGCCGCGCCGTATCGTCGGAGCCATGATCTCGGGCAGCGGCGAGGAAGCGCGCGGCAGCGGCGGGGAGGACACGGCAGAGGACGTGGCGGTCGTACTGCGCGAGGCGTGCGAAGCGGCCGGCTTGGACTCCGCGGGAGCGGAACTCCTCCGACTCGGATCGAATGCGGTCTACCGTCTCGCGTCCGCGCCGATCATCATCCGCATCACTTGCGACCCGTCCGTTCTGACCGAGATGCAGCGGGCGGTAGCGGTGGCCCGTTGGCTTGAGGAAGCCGACTTCCCTGCGACGCGCGTGCTGGCCGACGTCCGTCAACCCATCGCCGTATGCGGCCGCGTGGTCACCTTCTGGGAGAGCGTCCAGGAGCGGGAGGAGTTCGCGACGGTCGGAGAGCTGGCCGACCTGCTCCGTCGGCTCCACTGGCTCGAAGAGCCCGAATCGCTGGACCTCCCGTACTTCGACCCCCTGGCCAAGCTGTCGTCTTCCCTGGAGAGCCTGACCGCCGTCTCGGAGGGCGACCGCCCTTTCCTGGAGGAACGGGCGTCCCGGCTGTCCAAGGAGTACGGTCGCCTGGACTTCGCCCTCCCCTTCGGCCTGATCCACGGTGACGCCAACATCGGGAACGTCCTGCGTCACCGCGAGGGTCACGCGGTCCTCATCGACCTCGATGGGCTGACCCTGGCGCCACGCGAGTGGGACCTGATCCTGACCGCGATCTACTACGACCGCTACGGCTGGCACACCAAGGCTGAGTACGACGAGTTCGTGCACCGCTACGGCTTCGACCTCATGAACTGGCCCGGCTACGAGACGCTGGCCGACCTGCGGGAGCTGATGATGGTCGTGTGGGTGGGGCACCAGGCCGGTACGAGTGAACGTCACGCCGCGGAGTTCACACGCCGTATGAGATCGCTACGAACAGGCCGGGGCCACGACTCCTGGGGTGCTCTCTAAAGCTCCGTCAATACGTCAGCCGCTGGCCGATCCTTGGCTGAACGTCCCGGCAGCGATCCACAGCCGGTGATCCTGCCCCCCCCTCCGCGAGGCGTCGTGCCGCCGCGCTCGGGCGCCTCGCTCTGAGGTTGTGACGGAACTCCGCGAGATAGCTGACGCACCTCGCGGACTTGAGCTGTTCGCCGAGATCAAGAGCATCGAGAGCTACGCGGCATGCTTCCTCGACCTCACCCGCACGCATGTGTGCGTCGGCAAGGACCATGGTCGCGAAGAAGTCACTCCGCACGTGGCTGCCGCTCATGGCGTTCTCGGCATGGGCCACCGCCCGGCGGGCGCTGTTGACGTCCCGGAAGCAATGGGCGGCCTCAGCAGCAAGCTCGATCTCGTCGAAGTAGCTGATCCACTCCGGCTCGTCCTCGCTGTTCCGACTCTCCAGAGCCTTGGATGCCGCACTCAGAGCGGCTTCGCATCCGATGACATCGCCTGTACGGGCAAGGGCGC
The DNA here is from genome assembly GCF_056433985.1 of Streptomyces sp. NPDC044106. NCBI lineage: Bacteria > Bacillati > Actinomycetota > Actinomycetes > Kitasatosporales > Streptomycetaceae > Streptomyces > Streptomyces sp. NPDC044106. Next base: position 106,999 of record NZ_JBWKFZ010000001.1, on the reverse strand, counting down.
GGGCCTCCATGGCGTGGGATTGGGCCCGAAGCGTCGGCGTAGCGACCGGAGAGATACCCATGAGAGCCGCGCGGGCAAGGGTCGCGGCCTGGATGTACCGCCCCAGGAAGGTCGCCTGGTGACTCATTGCGCTCAGGATGCTGCCCGCGAGCCGCCGATCGTTGGCGTCTTGGGCGAGGCGGAGGGCCTGGAGGAAATAGCGCTGCGCCAGCCCGTGTCGGCATGAGTCGTACGACATCCAGCCGGCCAGGAGCGTGGCTTCCGCGACGGTGGAGAAGAGCGCCCGCCCCACTTGTTCCGTGTACCGGCCTCGCAGCAGCGGCGCCACGTCGTTGTTCAGGTATTGGATGACCGAGTGCCGCGCGTGATCCCCACCGAACTGGTCGTCCAGGCGGGCGAACACATCCGCTGTGGTCCTCACCGCTGCCACGTCGCCGAGCCCGACCCGTACTCCGCCGTCCCGCGGGCGCGGAGTACTGGGCTCAGGCGCAACCAACCACCGAAGGGATGCCTCGCTCCACGCGGGCTCGGAAGGCTCTGAGGTGAGCAGAGGGTCGTACTGGTTGAGATCCGCACGCCACAACTGACCGATGGTCTGGATAGCGTCGTCCGGGCTTGCGGGATACGCCGCGTCTACTACGGCCGCGTCCTTGGGTTCGCTGTGATTCAGGCCGAGCTCTCCAGCATTCACGCCGTACGCATCGCAGAGCAGCGGCCCGTAGAAGCTGTCGGGGATGCTGTGCCCGTTCTCCCAACTGGCGATACGCCGCTTGACGCTGCTGTCCGACGGGAGCTGATGCCCACGCCGGGTGGCTGTCTGGCGCAACTCCCTGACCAGTCGCGGCTGGCTCCAACCACGACCGACGCGAGCCTCACGTAGGCGGACACTGGTCGGCTTCATGGAGACGTGAACCCTTCACTCCCGTGCGCATACGCCGGTGGGGCACCTCAATCTGTCCGATCGAATGTACGCGCTTGATACTGCCTCTTGCAGGAAGTAATCGGAGATCATCCTGCGCGGAAACAGATGACGGGGGACGACGCGACCTTCGTGGACGCGTCACCCCCCCGTCACCTCTCGTCATCTGTCCCGGCCTGGTGCTGGGCCAGGAGTCTGGATTCACAGCGGCATTGAGCCGCACGCGACTCCGGTTGAGGGTGGGACGACGTGCAGCGGATGACAAGGCGAGGCGTGGAGTGGCTTACCGCGGCGGCGGACAACGCGGCCGAGTGCCGACAGGTCTGGGTGGAAGACCCGCGAACACCGACGCTGCTGCCGACCGGCCGCCTATTCGACGTGGTGAGCGTGGAACAGCGTCTCGGTATGGAGATGTTCGACCGCCTCCTGCGCAGCGCCATGCCGTTCGGTCCGACGGTCGTCGACCGCAAGGCGCAGAGAGTCGGGTTCTTCCTCGGCTCAGGAAGTCGCGGGACCTTCACGAACTGCCTCGACCGGGAAACGACCTCGCCGCCTCCGTACCGGTACCTCGACCAGGGCTCCGCGATGGTCGTACCCGGCCCCATTCCGCTGGCCGACGACCGCTATCAGTGGCTCCGCGCGCCGGTGCGCCGGCCGGAAGCCAACCCGTTGCGCCCGGTCGCCATGGCGACTGCCTTGGTGGCGTCCGCGGAACTCCTGGCCAGGATCGACCGCTTCGACGAGCGGTACCCGACTCCGTACGTGGCGGCCACCGTTCTCCGCGACGAGGTGGACGACTGATGCCGATCGACCCACCCGACGAGCCGGACGCTGCTGCGTGGTCCCCTCTGCATGGCGACGGTTGGTACGCGGCCCGAAACGCGACGACAGCGCTGCGCGACGCCTTGGTGAGGGCGGGTCTGGAGAAGAACTTCCCGTATCTGCGTGCGGAGCTGAATGCCTTCGGACACGGCTTGGTTGAGCTGGGCCGGGTATCGCCCGACACGGCGGAGCGCGTGGCGGAGCTCCTGCGCCTGGCGCTTGCCGAGGGCTTCGGGCCGGCTCCAGTCCTGGAGGCCCGTCAATCGCTGCCGACCGTCGATGAAGGCAAAGGAGGGCCATAGCGCCATGACTGACCGACGTGGAGTGGTGGCCAGGCGGACGGAAGACCTGATGCCGGGCGCGTCCTACGTCCGCGGTTGGAACCATGCGCGGCGCGGCGTCAACGCGTCAGCCGATCAACTCGCTCTGCTGGGATTGGACTCCGACTTCGCCGGCCTGACGGCAGACGGGAGCATCGTCGGCGACGGGCTGGTGGACGTGCTCGGCAAGGGGCCTGTTGCTGAGCACCTCGTGTGGGTCTACGGCAGAGCCGAAGTGCGTGGCCTGATGATCTCTGCCTCAGGCTTCACGCAGCCAGCCGTAGACGAGTGCCGTCGCGTCCTGGCCCATCGCGTCGTCGTTCTTGGGGAGCTCCGTGAACTCGTGATGGCGCTGGAACAAGAGCGGCCTCTGGATGAGTGGCTCCGGGAGAAGGCACGGAGAGCCATGGTCGATCGCGAACCTCTGGCTATCTACGGTGTCCACTTCTGACGCGACGACCACTCAGTGGGTTGCGCCGCTACGAGGAGGCTTCTTGGCCCGTCTGAGCTGGGGTATAACTCACCAAGATCATTACGTCGACATTGCGTGATCATCGGCAAACGGCTGCTTCTAGCGGCACCGCCTGCACATACGCCAAGACCCCGTCCTCAGCGAAAGCGCTGGTGGCGGGGTCTTTGGGCACCTACTACAAGGTGCCCCCGGCAGGATTCGAACCTGCGCACACGGCTCCGGAGCACATTCAGATTTGAGCTTGCGAATGGGCCCTGACCAGCAGGTTCCTTGATCCTGGGTGGTGTTCGGTGCCTTCCTGTATCGCAGATAGTGCGAAAGGCCCTGACCCGTGACCGCGCTCGATCGCTGAGCGTCCACTGGCGCGAGCTGCCGGACTGCCGCCTCGTTGGCTCCGATTCCACCGTGTGAGAGGGCGCGAGACGTTCCGCTTACGCGGGGAGGCGCAGGGGGAGGCGGCAGGGAGGCGGGGAGTTCTCCCTGAGCGCCTCCCTGGGGTGCCTCCCTGTGTCTGACCTGCGTAGATCAACGATCAGGGAGGCGGGGAGGCGCGCAGGTCAGGCCCTGAAAACCCCCTTCTGAGCGCTTCGGGAAGGGGGTGCCTCTGCCTCCCTGAAGTGGTCGGCTCCGGATTCCGCTTGTGCTCGCAGAGCAGTGAGGACCGCCCTACGGCTGGACGGTCCTCGGGCGCCTCAGCGGGCGGGAGCTCCCGCCGGAGGGGCGAGTGCGGGCTCGCTGTGGGGAAGACGGCTCTTAGGGGAGGGGCGGCCCCTGCCCCCCCCTTCTCCAGGGGCCGCTACGTCCGCTACCGCCGCTACCGCGCAGGTCGGAGCCATGATCGAGGTAGCGGGAAGGGGTAGCGGTAGCGGCTACGACCGACGCCTTCCAAGGGGAGGTGTCTGCGTCCCTTCCTCTCTTCCCCGGTGTCCGCCACGTCCGCCACAAGCCCCTAAGAGCAATGAGGACCGCCCTGCCGGGCGGACGACTCTCAGGCGCCTACCCCGGCGGGAGCTCCCGCCGGACCGCGACCGACCCTTTCCCGGCAACCACGACGGCTCTTCAGGAGGGGGGTCCGGCCGGGGCCCCTCGCCCCCCTCTGAAGAGCCGTCGTGTCCCCAGGGCGATGGAGGGCGCGGTGTCTGTCCGAGGTGCGGATTTCTGCGTCACCGCGTCACCTGCGTCATCCAAGGTGTCTGACCTGCACTTTTCGGGTGACGCAGAGGCATAGGGGTGCGTCATCGGTGACGCAGGCCTTCGTCACCGATGACGAAGGTGACGCAGAGGTCACCGTCTGCGTCACCGCTGTATGCGCAGGTCACGAGGTGTTCGGTGACGCAGTGACGCAGGTGACGCAGGTTTTCCTACTTAGGAAAAGGAGGGGGGTCTGTAGTAGTACGACGCCGGGCGGAGCGTTGCTCCGAACAGCAAGAAGAGCACGCGCGGCCGGGGTGCTCCTCTTGCTTGGGCGCGGCGGTCGCGGTCCGGCGGGAGCTCCCGCCGGGGTAGGCGCCTGAGAGTCGTCCGCCCGGCAGGGCGGTCCTCATTGCTCTTAGGGGCTTGTGGCGGACGTGGCGGACACCGGGGAAGAGAGGAAGGGACGCAGACACCTCCCCTTGGAAGGCGTCGGTCGTAGCCGCTACCGCTACCCCTTCCCGCTACCTCGATCATGGCTCCGACCTGCGCGGTAGCGGCGGTAGCGGACGTAGCGGCCCCTGGGGAAGGGGGCAGGGCGACCTACTGCGGAAGGAATCCCGGGGTGGCTTGCCCGAGATCGCGAAGGCGTGAGAGGTAGTCCTGAGCGGCAGGCTCTGCCGCGTACCGAGTCCGCATCTCGGCCGCTAGTTCCCGGCTGGTCATGATGAGCGACGGGACCGACTGGCGCTCGCCCTGGAGGGCCCTTTCTCCCATGATCAGAGCCTGTTCAAGGTCACCCCCCCGCGCTGCGGTCACACCCAGCGTGACGCGCGCTTCCGCATTGCGCATGGGTGAGCGCTCCGTGCCATCGAAATCTGTCCCCGCTCGGAGGACTTCATCGGCAAGGGTTCGTGCCAACTTGTCCTCACCCACCAGGCGATAGCAGTCCATGGAGTAGAAGTCGAACTTGGCCGGGTCCACCACAAAGTGGTTGTCCAGGTTCTCCGGGTACGGCATCCCTTCGAGCAACGAACGTCCTCGATCAAGTGCCACCTCAACCTGGCGACGATCCCCGAGACGGGCCCACGCCTTCGCCTCCTGGGCTGCAAGCTGCACCCCCACGCTGTGGCGCCCGGCGATGTCGGCGCCTGACTGCGCCGCCGCGATGACGCCCCGGTAGTCGCCCGTGGTGAGTGCGAACCATGCCTTCATCTCGTGTGCCCACCCGGCAACCTCCGGATGATCCGATTCGGTTGCCAGAGACAGGGCCGCCCGCCTCGTCGACTCGGCTGCGTACCGATCACCCGTGTCGTACTCCACGCACCCCACGAGTAGCGCGAGCCAACCGGACAGGGCGAGCACCTCGCGATGCTGCGCGAGCGTGAGGCTCTTCGAGTGGAGTTCTACCACCCGGCGCAACCATTGGCGCCCCTCGATGAGGAGCTGGTCGCTGGGCATGAACGGATACTCCGAACAGAGGCGGTCCGTGGTGATCCGTAGAGCGTCCAGCGTGGCTGAGTCCACGTCCGACCGATTGAGACGGCTCACGATCTCCAGCGTCTCCATACCGCTCACAGCCAAGATCTCCTTGTCCCCATCGCGGCGTGCCGGCGCGGGGAAGAGCGCGTGCGTCACGGTGCCGAAGACCGCAGCGATGAGCGGTTGATAGAACTCATTGGGGATCTGCCCGGCCTCCCACCGCTTCCACTGCCGAATCAGGCTGTCATCTGCGGGAAGCTCTTCCTTGGCGTGGGCCCGGAGCGCCCTGATCGCGTCTCGCTGGGACCAGTCGCGGGCTGCCCGCTCGGCCGCGATGCGCCGCACCCACGCGGGCCTACCGTCGCTCATACGTCCTCCTCGGAGTGCTTACCCGCTGAGTCTCTCGTCCCGCCCCTGGGGACAGGCAAGGGGACAGCCAGGGGACACCGGACATGTCCCCAACGCTCCAGACTGCCCCCCTCAGTGTCACTTACCGCACACCTTCCGTTCCTCGCATGCTGGTTACAGATCAAGCACCGACCTGGGTTGAGCGCCCTTCGAGGGCTTCCACCCGTTCCGTTAGCGTCTGAACCAGGGAGCGGAGTTCATTGATCTCGCTACGCACGTCGTTAGAAGGGGCGCCGCCATCGGCGACGAAGTTCCCGAGGTTCCCGGCTGACACGATCAGCCCTTCAGACCTGAGCAGGGCCAACCCGTTCTGGATGGTCTGGCTCGCGAAGCCGAACCGCTCGATCAACTCTCGTTGTGACGGCAGCTTGTCACCTGGCTTCATGCTGCCGATATCCCCGCGAAGGGCGTCCGCGACCTGCACCGCCTTGGGCTTGGGCCCACCTGTGACAGTCATGCATTGAGCGTACCCACCACAGCGAACTAGTGCACACCACTTCATGAGGGTTGTGCACCACAGCGAACTAGTGCAAGCTAGTCAGCAGCGGGGAAGAGTCGGGATCGAGACTCTGATCTGCGAAAAGTCCTGGTCACGCCAGGAAAAAGCAAGGAGCGGCTTCCTACCGCCAAGCAGACAGCCGCTCCCTGACCCTCGAAGGGGCAACTCCATGATGCCTGGAACCACTGCGGAACGACGTGCCGACGCGGTCACGGTCGAGGCCACCGAGCCCATTGACATCCGTTCTCTGACGGGCGCGGAGCGGACGGTAGCGCTGTACACCTCGGACATGCCGAACCGGCGCCGGAACCACGGGCCGGAGGAGCTGTGCGCGTGGATCGCTCAGGGCGTCGAGCGCCTCGGGTTGGACACGGTGCGGGCATGGGCCCGCTTCTACGCCGGTCACCGCGTGTTGGAGTCGGCCAGGGTGATGACGGCGCCAGTGCAGGCGCGCCACGAGCAGCGGTTCCCCAAGGCCAACCGTCTGGTGTGGGCGTCGCAGATGAGCGCCAACCTGCTGTGGCGCTTCCCGCCGACCGCTGAGGCGGCGGCCCGGGACGCGATCGAGGTGGACGGCGGATGCCCGTGCCGGGGGACGGGTGAGATCCCGCTGTGGGGACCGGGCATCTCGATGATGTGCCCGGTCCACCGCCGCGCCGAGATCAACGCGCACCACAGCGCCTTCCTGGCGGGGTACTGATGGCCACCTCGGGCCCGCTGGACGCGCTGTACGCCCGTGTGGCGGCCCCGGCCGCTCCCGCCGTGCCTTTGGCACGGCGGGAGCGCCGCCGGGCCACAGAGGAGTTCCCCACCATCCCCATCCTGGGTCTGGAACTGAGCGTGGGGGAGACCGCCGCCGCACTGTTCGAGACGGGCGCGGACGAACTCGCCCTCCCCGGACCGGACACCGACACGCACACCGACACCCTGTACGACGCCTTGAACGGCGCCGTGCGCGTGCTGGGTGTGGCAGGGATCGCCGAAGTCTTTGGCGCCTTCGCTGAGTTGGACGCTGCCGAGTTCCCCGAGGTGGGCCTCTGCCGACAGTTCGCCTACCGCCTCGCCCTGTCGTTCTGGTACGGGGACACCCGCTCCCGCCCTATGACGGTGGGGGAAGCGGCCGTGGCGCTGTACCTCTCGGACGCCTACCGCCACCACCACATCAACGCCTACGCCGCGCGGCGGGCCCCGTTGCTGGTCTCCCGCGCGATCCGGCAGGGCGCCGCCCTGGTGCCCCTGGAGACCCTCACGCGGCTCGGGGAGGCCATGGGGCGGGAGTTCGCGACGCCCGTGACGCGCCTCGTCACGCAGGTCAGCCCCGGCGACGCAGGCGCGGCAGGTGAAGGCGCTACGGCCGTCACGCCGGGCCGTGACTGGCTGTACCGGCAGGCCCTGCCGGACTGGCACCGCCGCCGCCTCTGCTTCGATCTCATGCGGGCCGACACGCGCCAGCCCTCCCCGCTCATCGTCCGGTTGGACGGGGGCTGCTACGCGCTCGGGGTGACCCCGCCAGCCGGACCGGACGGCACGTGGACGCGCACCGTACGAGCGGAGTGGTGAGCGTGCCGAACAAGCCCCACGGGGACGTGCGCCGCCGCCGCAAGCGGCAGGTGGCGTACGTCTTCCGGCACCGGTGCGCCTACTGCCGCCGCCGGTTCGCCTCGCTCGATGCGGCCACCCTCGATCACATCGTGCCCCGGTCCGTGTGGCACACCTGGTCGGCTACCGCGCTCGCCCTTGCCTGCTTCGACTGCAACCACCGCAAGGGCGACCGATTCCCCCTCTCGATCGCCCTCCTGATGCTGCGTCATATCGACGCGAACCGGCCCGTCATCCGCCCGACCGAACTGCCGTTGCTGGCCCGACTCGCGCACGCCAACCAGTCGACCCCTCACCTGCCTGAATCGACCCGTATTCGCTCGATCCGTTCGGAAAGGACTGCGGTATGAGCGCCCCCGTGGTGGACGAGAAGATGACCGTTCAAGAGGTGCTCACCGATCTGAAGGTTGCCCCGTCGACCTTCTACCGGTGGCGTCAGCTCGGGAAGGGCCCCCGCTCGATCAAGCTGCCGAACGGTGACGTTCGCATCCGCAGGTCGGAGTACGAGCGCTGGCTTGCGGAGCGGGAGGACGCCGCGTGAGCGTGACCGAAGACAGCTCGACTCTCCGCCCCCACGGGGAGGCCCGATCGGGGTACTCCCTCGACGTCCGGCTGTGGAAAGTCACGAAGGTCGACCGCAAGGCGCGGCCGTATCAACTCCGGTGGGTCGTCGGCGGAAAGGTAAGCAGCGCGACGTTCGCCACGTCGGCACTCGCCGAAAGCCGACGCTCGGAGTTGCGGCAGGCCATGCGCCGTGGCGAGGCGTTCGAGATCGCAAGCGGACAGCCTGAGTCCGAAGTCCGCGCGTCGGAACAGGCGGCGGCAACCGCGGCTGAGGCTAAGCCCTCGTTGCGGTGGTTCGAGTTCTGCCGAAAGTATGTCGCCGGGCGGTGGCGCATGAGCGCCGCCAAGACCCGTGAGGGCATGGCGGACGGTCTTGCCGCCGTGGCGCTGGCCATGGTCAAGCGAGGCGAGAACACTCCAGACGACAAGTACCTGCGCCTGGCGTTCCGGTGGGCGATCGTCCCCGCGAACGCGGGACAGGAGCCGCCGGCCGAACTGAAAGCCGCGTACGAGTGGCTCACGAAGGAGGACCGGCCGGTTGTCGACCTGGTCGACGTTGAGGTGTTCGAGGACGTGCTGTACCGCCTCAGCTATCGACTGGACGGCACCCCGGCGGCGGGGGAGACGCACAAGCGGCGGCGCCGGGCCCTGAACACGGCCCTCGAACACGCGGTGGCCGCGAAGGAGCTCCCGGAGAACCCTCTCCAGGGGGCCCACAAGAAGCGCGTGGGTTCCGGCGCGGTGGTGGACCGACGCGTCCTCGTGAACGCCGTACAGGGGCGCCAGTTGCTCATTGCGGTCTCCTATGTCGGTTCGTGGGACCGCAACCGGGGGCGGCGCCTGGCGGCCTTCTACGCGGTCCTGTACTACGCGGGGCTCAGGCCCGCTGAGGCGGTCGGGCTCAGGCTCTCCGACTGCCACCTGCCGGACGTGGGTTGGGGCACGCTGACGCTGCGGGAGACACGTCCCGTCTCCGGCAAGCAGTGGACCGATTCGGGCGAGCGGCACGACCGCCGGGGCCTGAAGGCGCGCGAGGCGGACACAGACCGTCCGGTGCCCATCCCGCCCGTTCTGGTCGCCATCCTGCGGGCCCACCTGAAGGAGTTCGGGACCGCCAAGGAGGGGCGGGTCTTCGGCAACGAGCGCGGGGGAGTCGTCGGGTCCTCGACGTACTGGCGCGTGTGGGAGGAAGCGCGCGTGTTCGCCCTCCCGCCTGAGCGCGTCGCCTCGCCGTTGGCCGGGCGCCCATACGACCTGAGGCACGCGTGCATCACACGGTGGCTCAACGCGGGGGTCCCGATCGCTGAGGTGGCCCGGCGCGTCGGCAACTCCCCGGAGGTGATCCACCGCCGATACCACGGCTGTATCGACGGGCACGAGGAAGCGGCCAACGAGAAGATCGCAAAGGCTCTGGAGGAGGAGGGCGACGCAGCCTGAGGGGTGTGTCGGAGGTGTGTCGCATGTATCGCAGATAGTGCGCGAACAGTGAGAGACAGCGAGAAAGAGCGGGAGTCAGTGAGACTGACTCCCGCTCTTTCCTGTTGGCTTTCGCCCTGGTCACGTCGCAGATTCAAGTTTCTGATCAGCGAGTGCCCCCGGCAGGATTCGAACCTGCGCACACGGCTCCGGAGGCCGTTGCTCTATCCCCTGAGCTACGGGGGCGTATCGGCGCGGCTTGCGCGGCGACGGGGTGAACACTACCAGCTCTCCGGGGCTCACCATGAACAGGTATTTCGTTGTCCCGGGAGGAGGCGTCGCAGCGGGTCCGGTGCTCCGGCTCGGCGGCCCCGCTCGGCCCTCCCGCACGGGGCGGAAGTAGGGAAAACCGGGACGCGGTGGTGGGTGCGGACCTACTCTCGAGGTGTGCCAGGCGTGCCCGGCCGCGTGCTTGTTGTGGACGACAACAAGGTCATTCGGCAACTGATCAGGGTCAACCTCGAGCTGGAGGGCTTCGAGGTCGTGACCGCGGCCGATGGTGTCGAATGTCTGGACGTCGTCCATCAGGTGCAGCCCGATGTGGTCACCCTCGACGTCGTGATGCCCCGGCTCGACGGACTGCGCACCGCCGCGCGCCTGCGGTCCGACCCGCGCACCCGTCATCTGCCCATCGTCGTCATCAGCGCCTGCACCCAGTACGAGGTCGAGAACGGGCTGGAAGTCGGCGTCGACGCCTTCCTCGCCAAGCCTTTCGAGCCGAGCGAACTCGTCAGGATCATTCAGCAGCAGTTGATGGAGCGGGGAGCGCCGTCGGCGCAGGGCGCAGACGGGAACGGGTTCGGGCGCGGCCATCAGAGTCACCAAGGGCACCAAGGGCACCAAGGGCAGCAGGGGCACGGGCGTGAGCGTGGGCCCATGGGGAGTGAGCGCTGGGCCGGTGGAGCCGCTGGGGGCCCCGGCGGCGTCGCCTCGGCCTCGGGCATGGGCGGCTGCGTCGACGAGGCCGAGCGCGCCGCGCAGTCCGGCGGCTGAGTCGCGGAAGTCCGGCGGCAGGGTCGCGGAAGTCCGGCGGCAGGGTCGCGAAAGCCCGGCGGCCGGGTCGCGGAACTCGCCGACCGCCGCCCCAGGGCGCCGACCGCCGCCCCAGGGCTCCGGCCCGCCACCCCCGGACGGCGACCCACCACCCCCGGCCCCCGCCCCGGCAAAGACAGAGCCCCGCCCCCCCACACAGAACCACCGCCCCGCCCCCACCCCCGTCCACATCCCGGACCACCCCCCAATCCAACTGGCCTCCCCACCCCCCTCCTCCCATACCCTTGGCCCGTGACCCCCGTCGAGCTCTCCCGCACCGTGCTGCGCGCCATGCGTCATGCCGTTGATGCCGGTGAGCTTCGCGTGGCCGTGCCCGAGGGGGGGAGCGTTCGGGTCGAGCGGCCGCGGGCCGGGGGGTGTGGGGACTACGCCAGCAATCTCGCCCTTCAGGTCGCCCGCGCCGCCGGACGGCCTCCGCGGCAGGTGGCCGAGGTGCTGGCCCTGCGGCTCGCCGACGAGCCCGGGATCGCCAAGGTGGACATCACCGGGCCCGGGTTCCTCAACATCACCCTCGCGGAGGCCGGCGGCGGTGCCCTCGTCCGTGAGGTCCTGGCGCGGGGGCGCTGCTACGGGCACGTCCACCCCGACACCGGCCTGCTCGCCCAGATCCATGTGCCCCGAGAGGTCCGCGCCGTCGTCGTCGCCGACAGCGTCCGCCGCATCCTGCGCTCGCAGGGCACCCTCGTCCGCGTGACCTGCGACGAAGCCCCGGAGCCCGAGTGGACCCGGCTCCTCGGGGTCAGCGTCGACGCCCACGGGCGGCCGCCTCAGCCGCTTCCCACCCTGCGCCCCGTCCCCGCCCCGGAGGAAGCCACCCTCCGGCTCGGCCGCGACGCCGGGCGCTGGGCCCTGCTCCACCCCGCCGCCCACGACCACCCGCGCGTCAGCCCGGGGCAGGGCGGCGACGCGCATCTCGTGCAGAGCGAGAGCAATCCCCTCTTCCGGGTCCGGTACGCCCACTCCCGCTGCCGCGCCCTGCAGCGCAACGCCGCCGACCTCGGTTTCGGTGCCGTGCCCGGCGAGGTCGACGCGCCGGAGCTGCTCCGGCAGGTCGAGGCCTACCCCGGCGTTCTCGACGCCGCAGCCCGGCACCGGGCGCCGGACCGCCTCGCCCGGTACCTCGTCGTCACCGCCGACGCGCTGCTCGCCCTCCAGAGTTCCGTGCTGCCGCGCGGGGACGAGAAACCCTCGGCCGCCCACCGCGCCCGGCTCGCGCTCGCCGAAGCCACCGGGACGGTGCTCGCCGGTGGCCTGTCCCTGCTCGGCATCAGCGCACCCGAATACCTGTGACATCCGTGACCGTGAGAGAGCATGCGATGGATGTGACGGATGTGACATACGTGAGAGAGACGACAGAGCCATGAGCCGTTCCGCCCACCCCGCAGGCCCCCGCCACGCCGACGTATTCCCCGAGGGGCACTACTCCGCGCCGCCCGCCGACCTCAACGCCCTGGACCCCAAGGTCTGGTCCCGCACCGTCACCCGTACCCCCGAAGGCGTCGTCAGCACGGGCGGCATCGAAGTGACGCGGCTCGCCGAGGAGTTCGGGACCCCGGCGTACTTCATCGACGAGGCCGACTTCCGCGCCCGGTGCCAGGCATGGCGCGATGCCTTCGGCAGCGAAGCTGATGTCTTCTATGCCGGCAAGGCGTTCCTGTCGCGGGCCGTCGTGCGGTGGCTGCACGAGGAAGGGCTCAACCTGGACGTGTGCAGCGCCGGCGAGCTCACCACCGCCCTCGACGCAGGCATGCCCGCCGAGCGCATCGCCTTCCACGGCAACAACAAGACCGAGGGCGAGATCCACCGGGCGATCGAGGCCGGTGTCGGGCGCATCGTGCTCGACTCCTTCCAGGAGATCGTGCGCGTCGCGCACATCGCCGAGCGGCTCGGCAAGCGCCAGCCCGTGCAGATCCGCGTGACCGTCGGCGTCGAGGCGCACACCCACGAGTTCATCGCCACCGCGCACGAGGACCAGAAGTTCGGGATCGCGCTCGCGGGCGGGCAGGCCGCCGAGGCCGTGCGGCGGGCGCTCAAGCTCGACGGACTCGAACTCATCGGGATCCACAGCCACATCGGGTCGCAGATCTTCGACATGGCCGGCTTCGAGGTCTCCGCCCGGCGCGTCGTGCAGCTGCTCGCCGAGGTGCGCGACGAGCACGGCATCGAGCTGCCCGAGATCGACCTCGGAGGCGGCCTCGGCATCGCCTACACCTCCGACGACGACCCCAGCGAGCCGCACGAGATCGCCAGGGCGCTGCGCGAGATCGTCGCGCGCGAGTGCGCGTCGGCGAATCTGCGCACGCCCCGCATCTCCGTCGAACCGGGCCGCGCCATCGTCGGACCGACCGCCTTCACCCTGTACGAGGTCGGTACGATCAAGCCCCTCGAAGGGCTGCGCACGTACGTTTCCGTGGACGGCGGCATGTCCGACAACATCCGCACCGCGCTCTACGACGCCGAGTACACCGTCGCCCTCGTCTCCCGCTCCTCCGACGCCGAGCCCGTGCTGGTGCGCGTGGTCGGCAAGCACTGCGAGAGTGGTGACATCGTCGTACGGGACGCTTTCCTGCCGGCCGACCTCGCGCCCGGCGACCTGATCGCCGTGCCCGCGACCGGTGCGTACTGCCGCTCGATGGCGAGCAACTACAACCACGCTCTGCGCCCGCCGGTCGTCGCCGTGCGCGACGGCGAGGCGCGGGTGATCGTCCGGCGCGAGACGGAGGAAGATCTCCTGCGTCTCGACGTCGGATGACGGAAAACATGAAATACATGTCTCACGATCCGGACAATGGACGGAAAGTCCGTACCGGTGGGTGAGACTGGTTCCACCGTAGATGTAGGAGAAGTGAGGTCGGATGATGCGTACGCGTCCGCTGAAGGTGGCGCTGCTGGGCTGTGGGGTTGTCGGCTCAGAGGTGGCGCGCATCATGACGACGCACGCCGACGACCTCACGGCCAGGATCGGCGCCCCGGTGGAGCTCGCCGGGGTCGCCGTCCGCCGCCCCTCCAAGGTGCGCGAGGGAATCGATCCCTCGCTCATCACGACGGATGCGACCGCGCTGGTCAAGCGCGGGGACATCGACGTCATCGTCGAGGTGATCGGCGGCATCGAGCCCGCGCGCACGCTGATCACCACCGCCTTTGAGCACGGCGCCTCCGTCGTCTCCGCGAACAAGGCACTCATCGCCCAGGACGGCGCCGCGCTGCACGAGGCCGCCGTCGAGCACGGGCGGGATCTGTACTACGAGGCCGCCGTCGCCGGAGCCATTCCGCTGATCCGGCCGCTGCGCGAGTCCCTCGCCGGTGACAAGGTCAACCGCGTCCTCGGCATCGTGAACGGCACGACGAACTTCATCCTCGATGCCATGGACACGACGGGGGCCGGATATCAGGAGGCCCTCGACGAGGCCACCGCGCTCGGGTACGCGGAAGCCGACCCGACCGCCGATGTCGAAGGGTTCGACGCCGCCGCCAAGGCGGCCATCCTCGCCGGGATCGCGTTCCACACGCGCGTGCGCCTCGACGACGTGTACCGCGAGGGCATGACGGAGGTCACCGCCGCCGACTTCGCCTCCGCGAAGCGCATGGGCTGCACCATCAAGCTGCTCGCCATCTGCGAGCGGGCGGCCGACGGCGGGTCCGTCACCGCGCGCGTGCATCCCGCGATGATTCCGCTCAGCCACCCGCTGGCGTCGGTGCGGGGTGCCTACAACGCCGTCTTCGTCGAGGCCGAGGCCGCCGGACAGCTCATGTTCTACGGCCCCGGCGCCGGTGGCTCGCCCACCGCGTCCGCCGTCCTCGGCGACCTCGTCGCCGTCTGCCGCAACAAGCTCGCCGAGGCCACCGGGCCCGGCGACTCCGCGTACACCCAGCTGCCCGTGAGCTCCATGGGCGAGGTCGTCACGCGCTACCACATCAGCCTCGACGTGGCCGACAAGCCGGGCGTGCTCGCCCAGGTCGCGACGGTCTTCGCCGAGCACGGCGTATCGATCGATACGGTCCGTCAGACGGGCAAGGACGGCGAGGCCTCCCTCGTCGTCGTCACCCACCGCGCGCCCGACGCCGCCCTCAGCGGCACCGTCGAGGCGTTGCGTAATCTCGACACCGTGCGTGGTGTCGCCAGCATCATGCGGGTTGAAGGGGAGTAAGCAGCAATGACCCACCAGTGGCGCGGAATCATCGAGGAGTACCGGGAGCGCCTTCCGGTCTCCGACACCACGCCGGTCGTGACGCTCCGCGAGGGCGGCACGCCGCTCGTGCCCGCCCAGGTGCTCTCCGAGCGCACGGGCTGCGAGGTCCACCTCAAGGTCGAGGGTGCCAACCCCACCGGGTCCTTCAAGGACCGCGGCATGACCATGGCGATCACCAAGGCCAAGGAGGAGGGTGCGAAGGCCGTCATCTGCGCCTCCACCGGCAACACGTCCGCCTCCGCGGCCGCCTACGCCGTACGCGCCGGAATGGTCTGCGCGGTCCTCGTGCCGCAGGGCAAGATCGCGCTCGGCAAGATGGGCCAGGCGCTCGTCTACGGCTCGAAGATCCTCCAGGTCGACGGCAACTTCGACGACTGCCTGAACCTCGCTCGGGCCCTGTCGGAGAACTACCCGGTGGCGCTGGTCAATTCGGTCAACCCGTTCCGCATCGAGGGCCAGAAGACCGCGTCGTTCGAGATCGTCGACGCGCTCGGCGACGCTCCCGACATCCACGTCCTTCCCGTCGGCAACGCCGGCAACATCACCGCCTACTGGAAGGGCTACAAGGAGTACGCGGCCGACTCGGTGTCGTCCCGTACCCCCCGGATGTGGGGCTTCCAGGCCTCCGGTTCCGCGCCCATCGTGCGCGGCGAGGTCGTCAAGGACCCCTCGACGATCGCCACCGCGATTCGCATCGGCAACCCCGCGTCCTGGCAGCACGCGCTCGCCGCGCGCGAGGAGTCCGGCGGCTTCATCGACGAGGTGACGGACCGTGAGATCCTGCGCGCCTACAAGCTGTTGGCGTCCCAGGAGGGCGTCTTCGTCGAACCCGCGTCGGCCGCGTCCGTCGCCGGTCTGCTGAAGGCCGTCGAGCAGGGCAAGGTCGACAAGGGCCAGAAGATCGTCTGCACCGTCACCGGCAACGGTCTCAAGGACCCGGACTGGGCCGTCGCCGGCGCCCCGCAGCCGGTCACCGTCCCGGTCGACGCCGCGGCCGCCGCCGAGCGCCTCGGCCTGGCGTAACCGCGCGGCCCGGCGCAACCGCGGGCTCGGTGCAACCGCCGAGCCCGCATCGCCCGCAGCACCGCAGGCAGACCCCGCAACTCCGTACAGGGGGGGTGGCACAGGGGGCTTACGACACGCATCGTGCGCCTCCTGTGCGCCCTATGTCGCCACAGAACCTTCCTTCGATAGGCTGTACCGAACCCGCCCCGCCGCATATGCCGCGGTGCCGCCGTTGTCAGCGGCCTTCGGGTGTTCGTACATGTGGCACGTACCGAAAAATACGGAGCCTCAAAAACACGCAGCTCAAGGAGAGTCATCGAGCGATGGCCGGTCCCGCGTTCCGCGCCGCCGCCGTCCGGGTGCGCACCCCCGCCACCAGCGCCAACCTCGGACCGGGCTTCGACGCCCTGGGCCTGTCGCTGGGGCTGTACGACGACATCGTCGTCCGGGTGGCCGACTCCGGCTTGCACATCGACATCGCGGGGGAGGGCAGTGACACCCTTCCGCGCGACGAGTCGCATCTCCTCGTACGGTCCCTGCGCACCGCCTTCGACCTGCTCGGCGGACAGCCGCGCGGGCTCGAGATCGTCTGCGCCAACCGCATCCCGCACGGCCGCGGCCTCGGCTCCTCGTCCGCGGCCATCTGCGCGGGCATCGTCGCCGCACGCGCCGTGACCATAGGCGGCGAGGCCAGGCTCGACGACGCCGCGCTGCTCGAACTGGCCACCGAGATCGAGGGTCACCCCGACAACGTCGCGGCCTGCCTCCTCGGCGGCTTCACGCTCGCCTGGATGGACGGGGGAGCCGGCCGGGCGATCAGGATGGACCCCGTCGATTCCATCGTTCCAGTGGTCTTCGTACCGGGAAAGCCCGTCCTCACCGAGGCGGCCCGCGGCCTGCTCCCGCGCACCGTCCCGCACGTCGACGCGGCCGCCAACGCGGGCCGGGCGGCCCTGCTCGTCGAGGCCCTGACCAGGCGCCCCGAGCTGCTGCTGCCCGCCACCGAGGACCGGCTGCACCAGGAGTACCGCGCCCCGGCCATGCCGGAGAGCGCCGCCCTGGTCGAGCGGCTGCGCGCCGACGGCGTGCCCGCGGTGATCTCCGGCGCGGGCCCCACGGTCCTCGCGCTGGCCGAAGACAGTGCGGCCGACAAGGTCGCACGCCTGGCGGGGGAGGGCTGGGCCGCCAACCGGCTGGCCCTCGACGCCACGGGAACGAGCGTGCTGCCGCTCGCGCCCTGACGCGAGCGGCCTAAGGGAATTCGGGGTGTCCCGATCCCGAGAGGGGGAATGTTTGTTGGATCCGGTAGTGTTAATCTCAAGTCCGCACCCGACCTCACCATGGCGAGGTGCTTTGTGTCCCCGTCCGGGACATCCATTCTTCCGGGAGCCCCCCAAACTGCCTCGTGCCCCGCACTAGGCGGTCCTGAGCACGCTCCGGAACCGGCGTGACCGAGCCGAGTGACACCGCACGTCAGTGGCACCGCACCGGGAATCGCCATCACCAATGAATTCTTCCGCCGCGTTGGCGGACCACCGCCCCGGCACGGTCCACAGGAAAGCAAGGACCGACCGCCGGACAGCACAACCGGTCGCCGAGCCAGACAGGCCGACGTCCGCTCCAGGGAAGGACCCTTCGTGAGCGACACCACCGATCTGATGGGCGTGACTGCCGACACGCCCGCCACGGACGCCTCTGCGGCGCCTGCCACCGGTGCTTCGGCCGGGTCCCGGCGGCGCCGCGGCACCGGCCTCGAGGGCATGGTGCTGGCGGAACTGCAGCAGGTCGCTTCGGGCCTTGGAATCAAGGGCACCGGGCGCATGCGCAAGAGCCAGCTGATCGAGGTCATCAAGGAGGCGCAGGCAGGGGGCGGAGCCCCGGCCAAGAGCGCCCCGGCTGCCGGGGACACCACCGAGACCAAGCCCAAGCGCCGGGCCACCTCGAAGGCCCGTACGGGCGACGACGCCGCGGAGTCCGCCGGCAAGGCGGGCGCGGCCGACAAGTCCGCGGGCGCCAAGGCCGACAAGGGCGCCCAGCAGCAGATCGACATCCCCGGTCAGCCCGCCGGAGGCCCCGCCCGTTCGGGCGAGGCCGAGCGCGGCGGAGACGACCAGCCGGCCGGCGAGCGCCGCAGGCGCCGCGCCACCGCCGACGCGGGCAGCCCCGAGCCGGCCGCCGCCGAGGCGAAGGGCGAGTCGAAGGCCGAGGCCAAGGGCGACTCCGAGGCCAAGGGCGACAAGGGCGGCGACAACTCCGGCGACAACGCCGAGGGCCGCCGCGAGCGCCGTGACCGGCAGGGCCGCGGCCGTGACCGCGACCGCCGCGGCAACAAGGGCGAGGACCAGCAGGGCGGCGGCCGTCAGGACCGCCAGGAGCGTCAGGACCGGCAGGACCGCCAGCAGCAGGGTGGCGGCGGCCGTCAGGACCGGCAGGACCGCCAGGACCGCCAGCGCGACAACGGCCCGCAGGACGACGACGACTTCGAGGGCGGCCGGCGCGGCCGTAGGGGCCGCTACCGCGACCGCCGCGGCCGTCGTGGCCGCGACGAGGGCGGCTTCGGCAACGAGCCGCAGGTCTCCGACGACGACGTCCTGATCCCCGTCGCGGGCATCCTGGACATCCTCGACAACTACGCGTTCATCCGTACGTCGGGCTACCTCCCCGGTCCCAACGACGTGTACGTCTCCCTCGCCCAGGTCCGCAAGAACGGCCTGCGCAAGGGTGACCACGTCACCGGTGCCGTCCGCCAGCCCAAGGACGGCGAGCGCCGCGAGAAGTTCAACGCGCTCGTCCGCCTGGACTCGCAGAACGGCATGGCGCCCGAATCCGGGCGCGGGCGGCCGGAGTTCAGCAAGCTGACGCCGCTCTACCCGCAGGACCGGCTCCGCCTGGAGACCGACCCGGGGATTCTCACCACCCGCATCATCGACCTCGTCGCGCCCATCGGTAAGGGTCAGCGCGGTCTGATCGTGGCCCCGCCGAAGACCGGCAAGACCATGATCATGCAGGCGATCGCCAACGCGATCACGGTGAACAACCCCGAGTGCCACCTGATGGTCGTCCTGGTCGACGAGCGTCCGGAAGAGGTCACCGACATGCAGCGGTCGGTGAAGGGCGAGGTCATCTCCTCGACCTTCGACCGCCCCGCCGAGGACCACACCACCGTCGCCGAGCTCGCCATCGAGCGCGCCAAGCGTCTGGTGGAGCTGGGCCACGACGTCGTCGTGCTGCTCGACTCGATCACCCGCCTGGGCCGCGCGTACAACCTCGCCGCCCCGGCCTCGGGACGCATCCTGTCCGGTGGTGTCGACTCGACGGCGCTGTACCCGCCGAAGCGCTTCTTCGGTGCCGCGCGCAACATCGAGGACGGCGGCTCGCTGACCATCCTCGCGACCGCGCTCGTCGACACCGGTTCGCGCATGGACGAGGTCATCTTCGAGGAGTTCAAGGGCACCGGCAACGCCGAGCTCAAGCTCGACCGCAAGCTCGCCGACAAGCGCATCTTCCCGGCGGTGGACGTGGACGCGTCCGGTACCCGTAAGGAAGAAATCCTGCTCGGCAGCGACGAGCTCGCCATCACCTGGAAGCTGCGCCGCGTGCTGCACGCGCTCGACCAGCAGCAGGCGATCGAGCTGCTCCTGGACAAGATGAAGCAGACGAAGTCGAACGCCGAGTTCCTGCTGCAGATCCAGAAGACGACCCCGGCGCCGGGCAACGGCAACGACTAGTCGTCCTCAGCAGTTCTCAGGGCCGCCCCGTCACAGCAGTGACGGGGCGGCCCTTTTGGTGCGCTATGTGGGCAGTGGGGCCGGAGCGAGACCTTGGCCACACGCATAAGAGATTCTCACGCTCACGGGCAGTAGCCCGGGGGCGGAAAAAGTCGCAGGTGAGGGCGGCAATCCAGGGTCAGAGGTGCACGCTCAGTGACAGCTGTGTCCCGGGGCGCGCACAGGGCGTTGTGCAACCCTTCAACCGGTTTCGCCGTCTGACAAGTGACGACAGACGGCGCCTGACCCTGAAAGCAGGGGGTAACCGCACGACGAGGACTGGGGAGCGCATGACCGACGAGAGCACGCCCGCGGGTATGGCCCACGCGAAGCCCCAGCGCTCCCGCGGTGGCGGCGGCCGGCGCCGCAAGCCCCGCAAGCGCAGCAAGGCACTCGTCGTCACGGCGTGGTCCGCGGCCTCGGTGGTCGTCCTCGGGGGAGTGGGCGCGGGCTTCCTGTACTTCAAGCTCAACGGCAACCTCAACAGCGTCGACATCAACTCGGCGCTCGACGGCAATCGCCCCCAGGACATCGACAACGGCTCCCAGGACATCCTCGTCCTCGGCTCCGACTCGCGCTCCGGCGACAACGCCAAGTACGGCAAGGACGAAGGCGCCGCCCGCTCCGACACCGCGATGATCGTGCACGTCCACAAGGGCCACAAGACGGCCAGCGTCGTCTCCATACCCCGCGACACCCTCATATCCCGGCCCTCGTGCAAGACCGACGACGGCAGGACCGATCCGGGCGGCCGTCGGCAGATGTTCAACACGGCGTACGAGGTCGGCGGCCCCGCCTGCGCCGTCAAGACCGTCGAGAAGATGTCCGGCATCCGGATGGACCACTACATCGAGGTCGACTTCACGGGCTTCAAGAAGCTCATCGACACCCTCGGCGGCGTCGACATCACGACCAAGAAGGCCATCCACGACAAGGACAGCCACCTCGACCTGGACGCCGGCACGCACACACTCAGCGGCGAGCAGGCCCTCGGCCTCGTCCGCACCAGGCACGGCGTCGGCGACGGCAGCGACCTCGGCCGCATCCAGCTCCAGCAGGCCTTCATCAAGGCCCTGCTCGACCAGGTCAAGGACATCGGCCTCTTCAGCAACCCGAAGAAGATGTTCGACCTGGCGAACGACGCGACCAGCGCCATCACCACCGACTCCGACCTGAACGACGTCAGGTCCCTCGCGAGCTTCGCGAACGGCCTCAAGGGCATCGGCGCGGGCGGCATGAAGATGGTCACGCTGCCCATCCAGTACGACCCCGACGACCTCAACCGCGTGCTTCCCCTGGAGGAGGCCGACCAGCAGGTCTGGGACGCGCTCAGGGCCGACAAGCACATCCCGAAGTCCGCCACGGAGAAATCGGCGGGCGACAAGGGCTCCGCGGGCTCCGTCGTGAGCGGCGGCTGAGCCGCCGCCGAGCGGCCGCCGAGCGGTCAGGAATAGATCGGCCCCCACCCCGGTTTTGGGAGATACGGCCGGTCCTGGCAGACTGGTACATCGGCCCCGGTTCACGTACGAGCAATCCGCGCGTACGACCCGGCGCCCTCCCGAAACTAGGAGACACCTTGAAGCGCGAGATCCACCCCGAGTACGTCGAGACCCAGGTCAGCTGCACCTGCGGCGCCGAGTTCACCACCCGCAGCACGATCTCCAGCGGCACCGTCCGCGCCGAGGTCTGCTCCGAGTGCCACCCGTTCTACACGGGCAAGCAGAAGATCCTCGACACCGGTGGCCGTGTGGCCCGCTTCGAGGCCCGCTTCGGCAAGGCTGCCGGCTCCAAGAAGTAGCGAGCCGCTGCGCCGGTCATCGGCCGCCCTCACGAGGGGGTGGCCGGGACCGGCGCTTTTGCCGTCCCGCAGCCGATTCGCGTAGAACCACCGCGTAGAAAACCAGGAGCCCCCGAATGTTCGAGGCGGTCGAGGAACTGATCGGCGAACACGCCGATCTCGAGAAGAAGCTCGCCGACCCGTCGGTCCATGCCGACCAGGCCAACGCGCGCAAGCTGAACAAGCGCTACGCCGAGCTCACCCCGATCGTCACGACGTACCGCTCCTGGAAGCAGACCGGGGACGACATCGGGACGGCGCGCGAGTTCGCCGCCGACGATCCGGACTTCGCCGCCGAGGTCAAGGACCTGGAGCGGCAGCGCGAGGAACTCACCGAGAAGCTGCGGCTGCTGCTCGTGCCCCGGGACCCGTCCGACGACAAGGACGTCATCCTCGAGGTCAAGGCGGGCGCGGGCGGCGACGAGTCGGCCCTCTTCGCCGGCGACCTCCTGCGCATGTACCTGCGGTACGCGGAACGCGTGGGCTGGAAGACCGAGATCATCGACGCCACCGAGTCCGAGCTCGGCGGCTACAAGGACGTCCAGGTCGCCGTGAAGACCAAGGGCGGCCAGGGCGCGACCGAGCCCGGCCAGGGCGTCTGGGCACGGCTGAAGTACGAGGGCGGCGTGCACCGCGTGCAGCGCGTGCCCTCCACCGAGTCCCAGGGCCGCATCCACACCTCCGCGGCCGGTGTCCTGGTGACGCCCGAGGCCGAGGAGATCGACGTCGAGATCCACGCCAACGACCTGCGCATCGACGTCTACCGCTCCTCCGGGCCCGGTGGCCAGTCCGTCAACACCACCGACTCCGCGGTGCGCATCACGCACGTGCCCACCGGAGTGGTCGCCTCCTGCCAGAACGAGAAGAGCCAGCTGCAGAACAAGGAGCAGGCGATGCGCATCCTGCGCTCCAGGCTGCTCGCGGCGGCGCAGGAGGAGGCGGAGAGCAAGGCCGCGGACGCCCGCCGCAGCCAGGTCCGCACCGTCGACCGCTCCGAGAAGATCCGGACGTACAACTTCCCGGAAAACCGGATCTCGGACCACCGCGTCGGCTTCAAGGCGTACAACTTGGACCAGGTGCTCGACGGAGACCTCGACGCCGTCATCCAGGCCTGCGTCGACGCGGACTCCGCCGCCAAGCTCGCCGCCGCGTAAGGCACCCCGTACGACCCTTCACGACCGTCCCGGAGGACCAGCGTGCAGCAACATCTTGGGGGGCGACCCCCGAACCCCCGCAGCGTGCTGCTCGCGGAAGTGGCCCAGGCCACCCAGCGCCTCGCCGACGCGGGCGTGCCCTCGCCGCGCAACGACGCGGAGGAACTCGCCGCCTTCGTGCACGGGGTGAAGCGGGGTGAGCTGCACACCGTCAAGGACGCCGACTTCGACGCCCGCTACTGGGAGACGGTCGCCCGGCGCGAGGCCCGCGAGCCGCTGCAGCACATCACGGGGCGGGCCTTCTTCCGCTACCTGGAGCTGCAGGTAGGACCCGGCGTCTTCGTGCCGCGCCCGGAGACCGAGTCCGTCGTCGGCTGGGCCATAGACGCCGTCCGCGCGATGGACGTGGTCGAACCGCTCATCGTCGACCTGTGCACCGGCTCCGGCGCCATCGCCCTCGCCATGGCGCAGGAGGTCCCGCGCTCGCGGGTGCACGCCGTGGAGCTGTCCGAGGACGCCCTGAAGTGGACGCGGAAGAACATCGAGGGGTCCAGGGTCAAGCTCTGCCAGGGCGACGCCAGGGACGCCTTCACGGAGCTCGACGGCCAGGTCGACCTGGTCATCTCCAACCCCCCGTACATCCCGCTCACCGAGTGGGAGTACGTCGCCCCCGAGGCCCGCGACCACGACCCGGAGCTCGCGCTCTTCTCCGGGGAGGACGGCCTCGAGCTGATCCGCGGCATCGAGCGCACCGCCCACCGGCTCCTGCGCCCCGGCGGCGTCGTCGTCATCGAGCACGCCGACACCCAGGGCGGCCAGGTCCCGTGGATCTTCACGGAGGAGCGGGGCTGGGCCGACGCGGCCGACCACCCCGACCTGAACAACCGCCCGCGCTTCGCGACCGCCCGCAGGGCCATGCCGTGATCCAGACTTCAACCGAGCAGTACGTGTACGAGGAGGCCCGCTAAATGGCACGGCGATACGACACCAACGACGCGACCGACCGTACGACCGGTCTGCGCGAAGCCGCGTCCGCCGTCCGCCGTGGCGAGCTGGTCGTGCTGCCCACCGACACCGTCTACGGCATCGGTGCCGACGCCTTCACCCCGGAGGCGTGCGCCGACCTCCTGGACGCCAAGGGCCGCGGCCGCAACATGCCCACGCCCGTCCTGATCGGCTCGCCGAACACGCTGCACGGCCTGGTCACCGACTTCTCCGAGATGGCCTGGGAGCTCGTCGACGCCTTCTGGCCCGGCGCCCTGACCCTCGTCGCCAAGCAGCAGCCGTCCCTGCAGTGGGACCTCGGCGACACCCGCGGCACGGTCGCCATCCGCATGCCGCTGCACCCCGTCGCCATCGAGCTGCTCACCGAGGTCGGCCCGATGGCCGTCTCCTCGGCCAACCTCACCGGGCACCCCGCACCCGAGGACTGCGACGCCGCGCAGGAGATGCTCGGCGACTCCGTCTCCGTGTACCTGGACGGCGGCCCGACCCCCGGCATCGTCCCGTCGTCGATCGTCGACGTCACGGGCAAGGTGCCGGTGCTGCTCCGCGCGGGCGCGCTCAGCGCGGAAGAGCTGCGCAAGGTGGTACCCGACCTCGAGGTGGCGAATTGACAGCCCCTGAGACGGGGCGTGGCATAGCGGGCTTCCCGGGATCCGCGGGCTCCTTCCGCATCCTCCACGTCAGCACCGGCAACGTCTGCCGCTCGCCGATCACCGAGCGGCTGACCAGACACGCCCTGGCGGACCGCCTCGGCGATCCCCTCACCGGCGGTCTGATCGTGGAGAGCGCGGGCACCTGGGGCCACGAGGGTGCCCCGATGGAGACCAACGCCGAGCAGGTCCTCGCCGACTTCGGCGCGGACCCCACCGGCTTCATGGGCCGCGAGCTCCTCGACGACCACGTCATCCGCGCCGACCTCGTCCTGACCGCGACCCGCGACCACCGGGCGCAGGTCATCTCCATGGGGCACTCGGCGGGCCTGCGCACGTTCACCCTCAAGGAGTTCACGCGGCTCGTGCGGGCCATAGACCCGACGACCCTGCCGGACCCGGACGGGAACGGCGTGGTGGAGCGCGCGCGGGCCCTGGTGCGGGCCGCCGCCGCGCTGCGCGGGTGGCTGCTCGCGCCGAACGTGGAGGCCGACGAGGTGTACGACCCGTACGGCGCGCCCCTGCCGTTCTTCCGGTCGGTGGGCGACGAGATCAACCAGGCGCTCGACCCCGTGGTGACGGCGCTGACCGGGGTGCCCGCACACATGTAGCGGCGGTCCCGCGCGCAGCCGCCCGCCCGGGCCTACATTGGATCTGAGGTCACCCCCTGCGAGGCCCCGGAGCCCACGATGACGGTCAGCACCGCACCCACCGCGCCCGCGGCGTACACGGATCTCGACGCGCTGCGCCGGCAGGACCCCGAGCTGGCCGATGTCCTCGTCGGTGAGGCCGCCCGGCAGGCCGACGGGCTCCAGCTGAGCGCCGCCGAGAACTTCACCTCGCCCGCCGTCCTCACCGCGCTCGGCTCGCCGCTCGCCAACAAGTACGCCGAGGGGTACCCCGGCGCCCGCCACCACGGCGGCTGCGAGCTGGTCGACATCGCCGAGCGGATCGCCGCCGACCGCGCCAAGGCCCTGTTCGGCGCCGAGCACGCCAACGTGCAGGCGCACTCGGGCTCCTCCGCCGTCCTCGCCGCGTACGCCGCGCTGCTGCGGCCCGGCGACACGGTCCTGGCGATGGGCCTGCCCCACGGCGGCCACCTCACGCACGGCTCACCGGCGAACTTCTCCGGCCGGTGGTTCGACTTCGTCGGCTACGGCGTGGACGCCGAGAGCGGCCTCGTCGACTACGACCAGGTACGCGCCCTGGCCCGCGCCCGCCGCCCCAAGGCGATCGTCTGCGGCTCCATCTCGTATCCGCGCCACCTGGACTACGCGGCCTTCCGCGAGATCGCCGACGACGTCGGCGCCTACCTCATCGCCGACGCCGCGCACCCCATGGGCCTGATCGCCGGGGGAGCGGCGCCGAGCCCCGTGCCGCACGCCGACATCGTCTGCGCCACCACGCACAAGGTCCTGCGCGGCCCGCGCGGCGGCCTCCTGCTGTGCGGCGCGGCCCTCGCGGAACGCATCGACCGGGCCGTCTTCCCCTTCACCCAGGGCGGCGCCCAGATGCACACGATCGCCGCCAAGGCCGTGGCGTTCGGCGAGGCGTCGACACCGGCCTTCACGGCCTACGCCCACCAGGTGGTCGCCAACGCGCGGACCCTGGCGCAGGCGCTGGCCGCCGAGGGGTTCACGATCACCACCGGCGGCACGGACACCCATATGGTCCTGGCCGACCCGACCCCTCTGGGAATCGACGCGCACACCGCCCGCGGCAGACTGGCGGCAGCCGGAATCGTCCTCGACACCTGCGCCCTGCCCCACGACACCACCCGCGGCCTACGCCTGGGAACAGCCGCCGTCACCACCCAGGGCATGACCGGCACGGAACTCACCCGCGTGGCGCGCCTGCTGGTCGACGCGGTGCGCGAGGACTCGAACGTACGAGAAGAGGTACGCGAACTGGTGAGGGGATTTCCGCCGTACCCCGGGCAGGACAGGACGGCCGCGTAAGAGACGGGCGGGTACTCGTGCAACCATCGTCGCTACCCGGAAGTCCCCAACCGTATGCGCGCAAAGCTAGGGTGTGGGGCTGAGATGGCCAGCGATACCTGTGGGGAAGCCCGTGCGTGAATACCTGCTGACGCTCTGCATCACGGCCGCGGTGACCTACCTGCTGACCGGCCCGGTGCGGAAGTTCGCGATCGTGGCCGGTGCCATGCCGGAGATCCGCGCCCGCGACGTGCACCGGGAGCCCACGCCCCGGCTCGGCGGTATCGCGATGTTCTTCGGTCTCTGCGCCGGTCTGCTGGTCGCCGACCACCTGCCGAACCTGAACACCGTCTTCGAGAACTCCAACGAACCCCGCGCGCTGCTCTCCGGGGCCGCCCTGATCTGGCTGATCGGTGTCCTCGACGACAAGTTCGAGATCGACGCGCTGATCAAGCTCGGCGGCCAGATGATCGCCGCGGGCGTCATGGTCATGCAGGGTCTGACGATCCTGTGGATCCCCGTCCCCGGCGTCGGCACGGTCTCGCTCACCTCCGGGCAGGGCACGCTGCTCACCGTGGCGCTCGTCGTCATCACGATCAACGCCGTCAACTTCGTCGACGGTCTCGACGGCCTCGCGGCGGGCATGGTCTGCATCGCCTCGGCGGCGTCCTTCATGTACGCCTACCGCATCTGGTACGGCTACGGCATCGAGGCCGCGGCGCCCGCCACCCTCTTCGCCGCCATCCTCATGGGCATGTGCCTGGGCTTTCTGCCGCACAACATGCACCCCGCCCGGATCTTCATGGGCGACTCCGGCTCGATGCTCATCGGCCTCGTCCTCGCGGCGGGCGCCATCTCCGTCACCGGACAGGTCGACCCCGCCGCGATGAAGCTGAACTTCGGCGGCGGCCGCGACGCCACCCACGCGATGCTGCCGGTCTTCATCCCGCTCCTCATGCCGCTCACGATCATCGCGATCCCCTTCGCCGACCTGGTCCTCGCCATCGTGCGGCGCACCTGGAACGGCAAGTCGCCGTTCGCGGCGGACCGCGGCCACCTCCACCACCGGCTCCTGGAGATCGGCCACTCGCACAGCCGCGCGGTGCTGATCATGTACTTCTGGTCGGCTCTCATCGCCTTCGGCACCGTCGCCTACTCCGTGCACTCGACGAGCATGTGGATCCTGCTGCTCATCGTCGCGCTCAGCGCGCTCGGTCTCGTACTGCTCCTGCTGCCGCGCTTCACGCCGCGCACCCCGCGGTGGGCCGAGGCCTTCGTGCCGCCCCGCTACCGGCGCCGCCGGGCAGCCGCGCGGGAGGCCGGCGAGGCGACGTACGGATCACAAGCGGAAGAGGAAGCGCAGGGACCGGGCGACCCGGAGCGGAAGACTCCGGTCTCCGCGGGCGTCAACGGAGCGACCGCGATCGGCGACCGATCGCACTTCGAGGAGAGGCGGGAAGCCGGTACGTCACGTTGACGTACGGCTCGAAATCGCCCCAATACCAGACAAGTTGCCGCTCGGGATGCACAGACGCGCGGATTAACTCTCATGTGTGACAGCGAGCACACTTAGCAGGTAAAGACCTCATCAAATAGTTTGTGATACCGTTCACGAAACCCCGGGATAGAGCCGAAGGACCGTAGTGCGACGGTCCATTGGCCCGAGGGACCTTCTCGACCCGGGTCTACGCTCGTCCATGACGACACCCTGCCCCCATCAGTAAGCGGAGCTGCCGCCATGCCGTCTCAAGACACCCGAACTCTCCTCCAGTCCGCTGTACCCACAGCTGCCGTCGGCGCGATCGTCGCCGCGGTCAGTGGTGTGGTCGCGGGCGGCAAGGGAGCCGTCGGGGCCGTCGTCGGCACGCTGGTCGTGATCGTGTTCATGGGGCTCGGGATGTTCGTCCTGCAACGGACGGCGAAATCGCTTCCGCAGCTTTTCCAGGCGATGGGCTTGATGCTCTATGTCGCCCAACTTCTACTGCTGCTCGTCTTTGTGGCCCTGTTCAAGGACACGGATCTGTTCAACCCGAAGGCGTTCGCCCTCGCTCTCGTGGTGGCCACCGTCGCGTGGATGGCCGCACAGGCCCGTGCGCACATGAAGGCCAAGATCCTTTACGTCGAGCCCGACTCCGACAACAGTGACAAGCCGGAGAAGTCGGGGTCCTCGCAGTGAAGGGTAGGGGCGGGATAAATGCCCGTTCGAGATGCTGCTATCGTCCGGTGCCAACTGCGGCACTGCGGGCGCGGGCATCTGAGCTGACGCCTGCACAATCGCGAGGCTCGATGCCTGGATGCCGCTCACACTTCCGAAACACCAGTCCGGTGCCGACCCGCGGCTGCGCGCCGCGCCGACACGACAACGAGGTTGCCGTACCTATGCGTCACGCCGAAGGAGCCCGCGGTGAGTGCTGACCAAACTGAGCTCGCCTTTGACTGGAGCTGTCGGATCATGTCCGACAACGGCTGTGGCTTCCCGGCTCCGGGCCTGCACTCGTTCCTCTTCAAGCCGATCTTCACGGCTGGTGGGTTCGAGTTCAACAAGGTAATGCTGCTGGCCCTGTTGGCGACGCTCATCGTCGTGACGTTCTTCTATGCCGCGTTCGGCAAGGCGAAGGTCGTCCCCGGCAAGCTGCAGATGATCGGCGAGGCCGGTTACGACTTCGTGCGCCGAGGGATCGTCTACGAGACCCTCGGCAAGAAGGAGGGCGAGAAGTACGTCCCTCTGATGGTCTCGATGTTCTTCTTCATCTGGATCATGAACATCTGGTCCGTCGTCCCGCTCGCCCAGTTCCCGGTCTCGTCGATCTTCGCGTACCCGGTGGTGCTCGCGGCGATCGTCTACCTGATCTGGCTGCCGCTGACCTTCAAGCGCCATGGTTTCGTCGGCGGTTGGAAGAACGTCACCGGCTACGACAACTCGCTCGGCCCGATCAAGTGGCTCGTGTCGTTCATCGAGTTTTTCTCCAACCTGCTGGTGCGGCCGTTCACGCACTCCGTGCGACTGTTCGCCAACATGTTCGCCGGTCACCTGATGCTGGTCATGTTCACCGTGGCCTCCTGGTACCTGCTCAACAGCTGGATGATTCCGGCCGCCGGCGTCTCCTTCGTGATGACCATGGCCATGGTCGTCTTCGAGCTCTTCGTGCAGGCCGTCCAGGCGTACGTCTTCGTGCTCCTGGCCTGCACCTACATTCAGGGCGCTGTCTCCGAGCACCACTGAGTCAGCCCGCCCTCTAGCCCCCAGATCGCCCGGTGGCCAACCCCCACCGGTCCATGAAAGAGAAGGAAGAACCGGCATGTCCGCTCTCCAGACCCTTGCCGCCAGCGAAGTCACCGGCTCCCTCGGTTCCATCGGTTACGGCCTCGCCGCGATCGGCCCCGGCATCGGCGTCGGCATCGTCTTCGGTAACGGCACGCAGGCGCTCGCCCGTCAGCCCGAGGCTGCCGGCCTGATCCGCGCCAACCAGATCCTGGGCTTCGCCTTCTGTGAGGCGCTCGCCCTCATCGGCATCGTTATGCCGTTCGTGTTCGGCCAGTAATTACTGCTAGCTGACACTTTCGACGAAAGGCACTGATGTGATCGCCAACCTGGTTCAGCTGGCGGCCGAGGAGAAGCAGAACCCGCTGATCCCGCCCGGCCCCGAGCTGCTCGTCGGCACACTGGCCTTCGCCATTGTCTTCTTCTTCTTCTGGAAGAAGCTCCTCCCGAACATCAACAAGGTTCTGGACGAGCGCCGGGAGGCGATCGAAGGCGGTATCGAGAAGGCCGAGGCCGCTCAGACCGAGGCCCGGAGCGTTCTTGAGCAGTACAAGGCTCAGCTCGCCGAGGCACGGCACGAGGCCGCGCGTCTGCGCCAGGAGGCGCAGGAGCAGGGCGCCACGCTCATCGCCGAGATGCGGGCCGAGGGCCAGCGTCAGCGCGAGGAGATCGTCGCCGCCGGTCACGCGCAGATCGAGGCCGACCGCAAGGCCGCCGCGCAGTCGCTGCGTCGGGACGTGGGCCAGCTGGCCACCGACCTGGCCGGCAAGCTCGTCGGCGAGTCCCTCGAGGACCACGCCCGGCAGAGCCGCACGATCGACCGTTTCCTCGACGAGCTCGAGGAGAAGGCCGAGGCCGCTCGATGACAGCGCACGGAGCGAGCCGCGAGGCTCTGGCCGCCGCGCGCGAGCGTCTCGACGCGCTGACGGACAGCACCTCGGTCGACGCGAAGCAGCTCGCGGACGAGCTGGCCGCCGTCACGGCGCTGCTCGGCCGCGAGGTCTCGCTGCGTCGGGTCCTGACCGACCCGGCGCAGTCCGGTGAGGCCAAGGCCGATCTTGCGGGACGCCTGCTGTCCGGGCAGGTGGGCGGCGAGGCCGCCGACCTGGTCGCCGGCATGGTGCGCTCGCGCTGGTCGTCGTCGCGCGACCTGGTGGACGCCATCGAGGAGCTCGCCAACCTCGCCGACCTGACCGGCGCGCAGAAGACCGGCGCACTGGACAACGTCGAGGACGAGCTCTTCCGGTTCGGCCGGATCGTCTCGTCGAGCACCGAGCTCCGGTCCGCGCTCACGGACCGCGCCGCGACCGGTGCGGCCAAGAGCGAGCTGCTGCGCAGCCTGCTCGGCGGTCGCGCGGAAGACGTCACGGAGCGGCTGATCGAGCGCCTGGTGACCGCGCCGCGTGGACGTAGCCTGGAAGAGGGACTCGAGTCCCTCTCCAAGCTCGCCGCGGACCGCCGCAACCGCATGGTCGCCGTCGTCACTTCCGCCGTTCCGCTCTCGGACCGGCAGAAGGAGCGTCTCGGCGCCGTCCTGGCCAAGGTGTACGGACGCCCGATGCACCTCAACCTCGACGTGGACCCCGCGGTCCTCGGCGGGATCACGGTCCAGGTGGGCGACGAGGTCATCAACGGCAGCGTCGCGGACCGTATCGCGGAAGCCGGCCGCCGCGTGGCCGGGCAGTAATTCAACAAGCATGACCTACGGCCCTAGTTGGGCCGTGCAGAGGATTCACCTCTTTCTTGGGGGGAGTCCCCATCCCCCCAAAGAAACTTCGGGCCCAACAAGGAGAGCAGGGAACCCAGATGGCGGAGCTCACGATCCGGCCGGAGGAGATCCGGGACGCGCTGGAGAACTTTGTCCAGGCGTACAAGCCGGACGCGGCCTCGCGCGAGGAGGTCGGTACGGTCACCGTCGCCGGCGACGGTATTGCCAAGGTCGAGGGTCTTCCCTCGGCGATGGCGAACGAGCTGCTGAAGTTCGAGGACGGCACCCTCGGCCTCGCGCTGAACCTGGAAGAGCGCGAGATCGGCGCCGTCGTCCTCGGCGAGTTCAGCGGTATCGAGGAGGGCCAGCCGGTGCAGCGCACCGGTGAGGTGCTCTCCGTCGCCGTGGGCGAGGGCTACCTCGGCCGCGTCGTCGACCCGCTCGGCACCCCGATCGACGGCCTCGGCGAGATCGAGACCAGCGGACGTCGCGCCCTCGAGCTGCAGGCCCCCACGGTCATGCAGCGCAAGTCGGTGCACGAGCCGATGGAGACCGGCTACAAGGCCGTCGACGCGATGACCCCGATCGGCCGTGGCCAGCGTCAGCTGATCATTGGTGACCGCCAGACCGGCAAGACCGCCCTGGCCGTCGACACGATCATCAACCAGCGCGACAACTGGCGCTCGGGCGACGTGAACAAGCAGGTGCGCTGCATCTACGTCGCCATCGGCCAGAAGGGTTCCACCATCGCCTCCGTGCGTGGTGCGCTCGAAGAGGCCGGTGCGCTGGAGTACACGACCATCGTCGCCGCCCCGGCGTCCGACCCGGCCGGCTTCAAGTACCTGGCGCCGTACACCGGCTCGGCCATCGGCCAGCAGTGGATGTACGAGGGCAAGCACGTCCTCATCATCTTCGACGACCTCTCGAAGCAGGCCGACGCCTACCGCGCCGTGTCCCTGCTGCTCCGCCGCCCGCCGGGGCGCGAGGCCTACCCGGGTGACGTCTTCTACCTGCACTCGCGTCTCCTCGAGCGCTGCGCGAAGCTCTCGGACGAGCTGGGCAAGGGTTCGATGACGGGTCTGCCGATCGTCGAGACCAAGGCGAACGACGTGTCGGCGTTCATCCCGACCAACGTCATCTCCATCACCGACGGCCAGTGCTTCCTGGAGTCGGACCTCTTCAACGCCGGTCAGCGCCCCGCGCTGAACGTCGGTATCTCCGTCTCCCGAGTCGGTGGTTCCGCGCAGCACAAGGCGATGAAGCAGGTCTCCGGTCGTCTCCGCGTGGACCTCGCCCAGTTCCGTGAGCTCGAGGCGTTCGCCGCCTTCGGTTCCGACCTGGACGCCGCGTCCAAGGCCCAGCTCGAGCGCGGCCAGCGCATGGTCGAGCTGCTCAAGCAGCCGCAGTACGAGCCGATGGCCACCGAGGACCAGGTCGTCTCCGTGTGGGCCGGTACCACCGGTCGCATGGACGAGGTGCCGGTGGGCGACATCCGTCGCTTCGAGCGCGAGCTCCTCGAGTACCTGCACCGCAACGAGCAGGGCCTCATGACCTCCATCAAGGAGGGCGGCAAGATGTCGGACGACACCCTGCAGGCCGTCGGCGACGCCATCGCGCAGTTCAAGAAGCAGTTCGAGACCTCGGACGGGAAGCTTCTCGGCGAGGACGCTCCGGCCGCTGCCAAGTGACGTAAGGAAGGGACCTGACTCATGGGAGCCCAGCTCCGGGTCTACAAGCGTCGCATCCGATCCGTCACCGCGACCAAGAAGATCACCAAGGCGATGGAGATGATCGCCGCCTCGCGCGTCGTCAAGGCGCAGCGCAAGGTGGCGGCCTCCACGCCGTACGCGACCGAGCTCACCCGCGCGGTCACGGCGGTCGGCACTGGCTCGAACACGAAGCACCCGCTGACGACCGAGGCGGAGACGGCGACCCGTTCCGCGGTGCTGCTCCTCACGAGCGACCGCGGACTGGCCGGTGCCTTCAACTCGAACGCCATCAAGGCCGCGGAGCAGCTGACCGCGCGCCTGGAGGCCGAGGGCAAGGAGGTCGACACGTACATCGTCGGCCGCCGTGGTCTGGCCCACTACAACTTCCGCGAGCGCAAGGTCGTGGAGTCGTGGTCGGGCTTCACCGACGAGCCCACGTACGCGGATGCCAAGAAGGTCGCGGTGCCGCTGATCGAGGCGATCGAGAAGGAGACGGCGGACGGCGGCGTGGATGAACTCCACATCGTCTACACCGAGTTCGTCTCGATGATGACGCAGACGGCCATCGACGGCCGCCTGCTGCCGCTCAGCCTCGAAGAGGTCGCGGAGGAGTCGAAGTCCACCAAGGACGAGATCCTTCCGCTGTACGACTTCGAGCCGTCGGCGGAGGACGTCCTCGACGCCCTGCTGCCGCGCTACGTCGAGAGCCGTATCTACAACGCGATGCTCCAGTCGGCTGCCTCCAAGCACGCCGCCACGCGCCGCGCGATGAAGTCGGCCACCGACAACGCCGGGGATCTGATCAACAGCCTCTCCCGGCTTGCCAACGCGGCCCGCCAGGCCGAAATCACCCAGGAAATCAGCGAGATCGTCGGCGGCACAGCAGCGCTGGCCGACGCGACCGCGGGGAGTGACAAGTAATGACGACCACTGTTGAGACGGCCGTTGCCACGGGCCGCGTCGCCCGGGTGATCGGCCCGGTCGTCGACGTGGAGTTCCCCGTCGACGCGATGCCGGAGATCTACAACGCCCTGCACGTCGAGGTCGACGACCCGTCGACCGAGGGCGCCCGCAAGACGCTGACCCTCGAGGTCGCCCAGCACCTGGGTGACGGCGTGGTCCGCGCGATCTCGATGCAGCCCACCGACGGCCTGGTCCGCCAGGCGCCCGTCACCAACACCGGCAAGGGCATCTCGGTGCCGGTCGGTGACGTGACCAAGGGCCGGGTGTTCAACACCCTCGGCGAGGTCCTGAACGACGACCCGTCCACGGTCGCGGACGCCGAGCGCTGGACGATCCACCGCAAGGCCCCGGCCTTCGACCAGCTCGAGTCCAAGACCGAGATGTTCGAGACCGGCCTGAAGGTCGTCGACCTTCTCACCCCGTACGTCAAGGGTGGAAAGATCGGTCTGTTCGGTGGTGCCGGTGTCGGCAAGACCGTTCTGATCCAGGAAATGATCGTCCGTGTGGCCAAGCTGCACGACGGTGTCTCCGTCTTCGCCGGTGTCGGCGAGCGCACCCGTGAGGGCAACGACCTCATGGTCGAGATGGAGGAAGCCGGCGTTCTGGACAAGACCGCGCTGGTCTTCGGCCAGATGGACGAGCCGCCGGGCACGCGTCTGCGCGTCGCCCTGGCCGGTCTGACCATGGCGGAGTACTTCCGCGATGTGCAGAAGCAGGACGTGCTGTTCTTCATCGACAACATCTTCCGCTTCACGCAGGCCGGTTCCGAGGTCTCGACCCTGCTCGGCCGCATGCCCTCCGCGGTGGGCTACCAGCCGAACCTGGCCGACGAGATGGGTCTCCTCCAGGAGCGCATCACGTCGACCCGCGGTCACTCGATCACCTCGATGCAGGCGATCTACGTCCCCGCGGACGACCTGACCGACCCGGCCCCGGCCACCACGTTCGCCCACCTCGACGCGACGACGGTGCTCTCCCGTCCGATCTCCGAGAAGGGCATCTACCCGGCCGTGGACCCGCTGGACTCCACGTCCCGCATCCTGGACCCGCGCTACATCGCGCAGGACCACTACGACTGCGCCATGCGTGTCAAGGGGATCCTCCAGAAGTACAAGGACCTCCAGGACATCATCGCGATCCTCGGTATCGACGAGCTCAGCGAAGAGGACAAGCTCGTCGTCGCCCGGGCCCGTCGCGTGGAGCGCTTCCTGTCGCAGAACACGCACGCCGCCAAGCAGTTCACCGGCGTGGACGGCTCGGACGTGTCCCTCGAGGAGTCGATCGCGGCGTTCAACGCGATCTGCGACGGCGAGTACGACCACTTCCCCGAGCAGGCCTTCTTCATGTGCGGTGGTCTTGAGGACCTCAAGAAGAACGCCAAGGAGCTCGGCGTCTCCTGAGCTTCGTAGCTCTCGACGGTGAGGGGCGGGCCCACCCCCGCGGGGGCCGTGTCCCGCCCCTCCCCGTACGCCCACTAGAATTTGACCCAACACCCGGCGGAGTCGCCGGGTGGTGACCCGAGGAGCCACCCTTGGCTGCTGAGCTGCATGTCGAGCTGGTCGCAGCGGACCGCAGTGTCTGGTCCGGTGAGGCCACCCTGGTCGTCGCGCGTACCACGTCCGGCGACATCGGCGTCATGCCCGGTCACCAGCCGCTGCTCGGTGTGCTGGAATCGGGCCCGGTGACCATTCGTACGAGTGACGGCGGCACGATCGTCGCCGCGGTCCACGGAGGATTCATCTCCTTCGCGGACGACAAGCTGTCGCTGCTGGCCGAGATCGCGGAGCTGTCCGACGAGATCGACGTCCAGCGTGCGGAGCGGGCGCTGGAGCGCGCGCAGTCGGAGGCCGACGCCTCCGCCGAGCGCCGTGCCGACGTCCGACTGCGGGCGGTGTCGTCGCGCTGAAACCGGCGCGTCGGCGTTGACGTGACTCAGCCGCGGCCAGGTCCGGGAAGACTCCGGACCGGGTCGCGGCTGAGGCGATGCGGGTGCAATGTGTTGGTCCGTTGTCGGTCCTTCGACCGACAGTAGAGGCGAGGAGGTCGGTGCCGATGATCCTCACTCTGCTCGTGTGCGGACTTGCTTTGATCGTGCTGGTGTTGTTGGGGCTCTTCGTCTTCGGACTGCGGCGCCGGCTGATCCAGCGTTCCGGCGGCACCTTCGACTGCAGCCTGCGTTGGAACGCCCCGGACAAGGGCGACACCTCCGGCAAGGGCTGGGGGTACGGGGTGGCCCGCTACAACGGCGACCGGGTCGAGTGGTACCGCGTCTTCTCCTACGCCCCCCGGCCGCGCCGGGTCCTCGAACGCTCCGCCATCGAGGTCGTCGACCGCCGGGCACCGGACGGCGAGGAGGAGCTGGCCCTGCTCTCCGACGCGATCGTCCTCGGCTGCCTCCACCGCGGCTCCCGCCTGGAGCTGGCGATGAGCGAGGACGCCTTGACGGGTTTCCTGGCATGGCTGGAGGCGGCGCCGCCGGGCCAGAGGGTGAATGTGGCCTAGCCGCAGTCTCCCCAGGGGCGCGGGGCTCTGACATTTGCGGCTCCGCCGCGTGGGCGCGACCAGCCACGAATGACCCGGAGCCGCGAAACATGAGAAGCCGGGAAGACAAGGGGCGATCTTGTCTTCCCGGCTTCGTCCTGGGGGACGGCGCGTACTACTTCAGGCCGTCGTTGATTGCAGTCACCAACTCCCCGTTGGCCGTGTCACCGCTGAACTCCCAGAAGAACGCCCCGCCGAGCCCCTGCTGCTTGGCCCACGTCATCTTCGCGCGGACGGTCGCTGGCGTGTCGTAGGACCACCAGTTCGTGCCGCAGTGGGCATAGGCAGTGCCGGCGATCGTCCCGTTCGAGGGACAGGAGTTCTTGAGGACCTTGTAGTCCTCGATGCCCGCCTCGTACGTGCCGGGCGCTGCCCCCGTCGCCGTGCCGCCCGGCTCCTTCTGCGTGACGCCGGTCCACCCGCGGCCGTAGAAGCCGATGCCGAGCAGGAGCTTGGCCGAGGGGACGCCCTTGGCCTTCAGCTTGGCGATGGCCGCCGCGGAGTTGAAGCCGTCCTTCGGGATGCCCTGGTAGGCCGTGAGCGGGGAGTGCGGAGCCGTCGGGCCCTTGGCGTCCCAGGCGCCGAAGAAGTCGTACGTCATGACGTTGTACCAGTCGGCGTACTGCGAGGCGCCGCCGTAGTCGGCGGCGTCCAGCTTGCCGCCCTCGGAGCCGTCGGCGGAGATGGCGGCCGTGACGAGGTTGTTGGCGCCGAACTCGTTGCGGAACGCCTGCATCATGTTCTTGAAGACGGCCGGGCCGCTGGTGTCGCAGGAGAGGCCGCAGGCGTTGGGGTACTCCCAGTCCAGGTCGATGCCGTCGAAGATGTCGGCCCAGCGCGGGTCCTCGACCAGGTCGTGGCAGGACTTGGCGAAGGCCGCCGGGTTCTTCATGGCGTCGGTGAAGCCGCCGGACCAGGTCCAGCCGCCGAAGGACCAGAGGATCTTGACGTTGGGGTACTTGGCCTTGAGCTTGCGCAGCTGGTTGAAGTTGCCGCGCAGGGGCTGGTCCCAGGTGTCGGCGACACCGTCGACGCTCTGGTCGGCGGTGTAGGCCTTGTCGATCGCCGCGTAGGAGTCGCCCATGGTGCACTTGCCGCCCTGGACGTTGCCGAAGCTGTAGTTGATGTGGGTGATCTTGGCGGCCGAGCCGGAGGACGCGATGTTCTTCGCGTGGTAGTTCCGGCCGTAGACGCCCCACTCGGTGAAGTAGCCGAGCTTGACCTTGTCGCCGGGGCCGGGGCCCGGGTCACCGCCGCCGCCCGTGGTGTGGACCTTGACGGCCGCGCTCGCGGGTCCCGTCTGGTCGGCGGTGTCGCGGGCCTGGACGGTGTACGAGTAGTCGGTGCCGGCGGTCAGGCCGGTGTCGCCGTACGAGGTGCCGGTGACCGTGGCGACCTTGGCGCCGTCGCGCAGGACGTCGTAGTTCTTGACGCCCTTGTCGTCGGTGGCGGCCTTCCAGTCGAGCTTGACCGAGGTGTCGGTGATGCCGGAGGCGGTCGGCGCGCCGGGGGCGCTCGGCGGGTTGTCGCCGGGGACGCTGCCGCCGTCGCAGCTCGCGCCGTTCAGCTCGCACTTGGCGGGGGCGCCGGAACCGGTGCCGTTGAAGCCGAAGGAGACCGAGGCGCCGGGGGCGAGCGTCCCGTTCCAGCCGAGGTTCTTGGCGGTCCAGCGGTTGCCGGAGTTGGTGACGGTGGCGTCCCAGGCCGAGGTCACCTTGGTGTCGGAGGGGAAGTCCCAGGCGACGTTCCACGAGCTGATGCTGGTGGTGCCGGTGTTCCGGATCGTCCACTTGCCCTCGAAGCCGCTGCCCCAGTCCTGGGTCTTGGCGTACGTGGCGGTGGCCTCGGGGGCGGCGTCGGGGGCCGCCTCGGCGGAGCCGCCGAGGGCGACCAGGGTGGCAAGGGGCAGCAGCAGAGTGGTGAAACCCGCCACGGCTTTGTGTCTGCCTCTGAGTCTCGGGCGTGTGTCGCTGTCTGTGAAGCGCACGAGGTGCTCCTCGTTTCCGGGGGTCTACGGGGTTGGGACCCTGCGCCGCCCGTGAGCACGTGGACACGTGGGGGAGTGCTCACCGCAGTGCGGTGAGAATAGAAAGGTCTGGACCAGCGGTCAAGAGGTCTGAACCATTAGCCGGGCCGCGAAGGACCGCTTGTGCCCGCTGTCCGGATCAGACGCCCAACTCCTGCGCGAGGACGGCGGCTTGCACCCGGCTGCGCAGCTCCAGCTTGCCCAGCATCCGGCTGACGTGCGTCTTCACCGTCGCCTCCGCCATGGTGAGCCGGGTGGCGATCTCCGCGTTCGACAGGCCCTCGCCGATGCAGGAGAGCACCTCGCGCTCGCGCCGGGTGAGGCCGTCGAGGATCGCGGGATCCGGAGCGTTCTCGCCGCGTACGGCCCTCGAAGGGGCGGCGAACTCGGCGATCAGACGGCGGGTGACGGCAGGCGCGATCAGGCCCTCGCCGCGCGCGACCGTGCGGACGGCCTCGATGAGGTCCTTCGCCTCGGTGTTCTTGAGGAGGAACCCGGACGCGCCCGCGCGCAGCGCCCCGAACACGTACTCGTCGAGGTCGAAGGTGGTCAGGACCAGGACGTCTGCGAGCCCCTCGGCGACGACCTGACGCGTCGCGGAGACCCCGTCGAGGCGCGGCATCTGCACGTCCATCAGGACCAGGTCGGGGCGCAGTTCACGGGCGAGCGCGACGGCCTCCTCGCCGTCCGCCGCCTCACCGACGACCTCGATGCCGGACGCGCTGCGCAGGATCAGGACGAGTCCCGAGCGCACGGCTGACTGGTCCTCGGCGACTAGCACCCGGATCATTCCTTGGCTCCTTCGTCTGCGGGGTCTACGGGCAGGGTCGCGAAGACGATCCAGACCTTGCCGTCGGGACTCGCCTCGGGACCCGACGCGAAGGTGCCGCCGAGCAGTTCGGTGCGCTCGCGCATGCCGACGAGACCGGCTCCCGAGCCGGGCGCACGGGGCCCGGCCGGATCACCGTACGGGCTGGTCACCCGCACTGTCAGGGCGTGGGGCCGCTGGGCGAGGGAGACGGTGACGCGGCCCGGCGATGCGTGTTTGAGGGCGTTCGTCAGGGACTCCTGCACGATGCGGTACGCCGCGAGCTCCACCGGCGTGGGCAGCTTCGGGCCTTCCGCGGTGCGGGCGTCGTCGAGCGTCACGTCAAGGCCGTCCCTGCGGGCGTTCGCGAGCAGGGCGGCCAGGCCGTCCAGGGTGGGCGCGGCGGCAGGTTCCAGGTCGCCGCTCTGGTCGCGCAGGATGCCGATGAGGCGGCGCATCTCGGCGAGGCCCTCGACGCTGTTCTCGCGGATGACGGCCAGGGCCTGCCTGCTCGTCGCCGGCTCGTCCAGGGAGAGGGCGGCCGTGGAGTGGATGGCGATCGCCGAGAGGTGGTTGGCGATCATGTCGTGCAGTTCGCGGGCCATCCGGGCGCGCTCGGCGGAGACGGCCTGGGTGCGGTCCATCTCGGCGAGCAGCGCGGTCTGTTCGGCCCGCAACTTCGCCGCGGCGGTCGCCTCGCGGTGGTTGCGCACCAGCGCGCCGGTGGTGGCCGGGGTGAAGGCCACGACGCCGGCCGCCACGCCGAGGAGGACGGCCTGCGGGTCCCGCCACCAGGCGAGGAAGACGACGGTCAGGGCCACCGTGATGAGGCCCGTGGTGATCGGGATGCGCCGGGCGGCGGCCGGCGTCCCGTAGACAACGGCCGCGTACATGATGTCCGTGAACATCAGGACCGACGCGAGGTTGCCCGTCGTGAACTGGTCGGCCACCAGCGCGAGGGTGGCGATGACCAGGGCGAACTGGGGTCTGCTGCTCCGCAGCAGTTCGAGTCCGGCCAGGACGAGGAGGGGTACCAGCGCCCAATGGCCGCTCAGCGGCCGGTCGTTCTGGGCGTTCAGTCCCAGTGCCCACAGCACGAGCCCGCACAGCAGGCTGCCCACGGCGATCTGTACGTCGACGCGTTGCGGGCGGGGGAGGGTCGGGGCCATGTGTCCATCCAACACGGCGCGCCGGGCCCGTGCCTGCTCCGGAGGGAGGAACCGCCCGCTACATCGAAGGATGCAGTCCCACTTCGTCACTGGCGACGACGAACGGCGGCCGTCCGGGCGGGAGCCTTGAGACATGACCGGCGGAGCGACCTGGAGGAACGAGCCGTGATCGTCACATTGATCATCATCTGCGAGGCCGGCTTCTGGGTGCTGCTCGCCGCGGGGATCGCCCTTCGCTACTGGGCGAAGATGCCGAGGGCGAGCGTCGCCGTGCTGCTGTGCGAACCGCTGCTCGAAGTCGTGCTCTTCGCCGTCACCGCGGTCGACCTGAAGAACGGCGCCGAGCCGGACTGGAAGCACGGCCTGGCCGCCGTCTACATCGGCTACTCCGTCGCCCTCGGCCACTACACGGTCAAGTGGGTGGACGTCCGCGTCGCCCACCGGTTCGCGGGCGGCCCGGCGCCGAGGACCCCGAAGTACGGCACCGCCCGCGCGGTGCACGAGTGGAAGATCGCCGCCCGCTGGGTGCTCGCCGCGCTGATCGCCATGGCGCTGCTGCAGGGCGCGGTCTGGTACGTGGGCCCGGACGGCGGGACGAGCTCACTGCGCGGCTGGCAGCAGCGGATGCTCTGGGTGATCGGCATCAACCTGATCATCGCGGTGTCGTACACCGTCTTCCCGAAGAAGGCGCCGGCGGTGCGGGACGACGAGGAGCGTCCGGGCTACCTGAGCAAGCGGTGAGCGCCGTACGGCTACCGCTCCCCGCCCGGCACCCACAGCACGTCCCCGACCGCCTTGTTCGCCGTACGGGCCAGGATGAAGAGCAGGTCGGAGAGGCGGTTGAGGTAGGTGGCGGTCAGCGGGTTCATGACCTCTCCGTGGACCTCGAACGCCGCCCACGTCGCGCGCTCGGCCCGCCGCACGACCGTGCACGCCTGGTGCAGCAGCGCGGCCCCCGGCGTGCCGCCCGGCAGGATGAAGCTGCGCAGCTTCTCCAGCTCGTCGAGGAAGCGGTCGCAGTCCGCCTCCAGCTTGTCGATGTAGGACTGCTCGACGCGCAGCGGCGGGTACTTGGGGTCTTCGACGACGGGCGTGGAGAGGTCGGCGCCCACGTCGAAGAGGTCGTTCTGGACCCGGACCAGGACCTTGACGACCTCCGCGTCGAGCTTCCCGAGCGCGATCGCCGTGCCGATGGCCGCGTTGGCCTCGTTGGCGTCGGCGTACGCCGAGATCCGCAGATCGGTCTTGGCGGTGCGGCTCATGTCCCCGAGGGCCGTCGTCCCCTGGTCGCCGGTCCTGGTGTAGATGCGCGTCAGATTCACCATGGGGCCAGCGTAGTTACGCTCCGGCCTTCTTGTAGACACGTGTGCCCACCGTCACGGACAGCAGCACGAAGCCGAGCGCCATCAGGACGCCGTACAGCATGGTCGTGGTCGCGTACTCGCCGACGTACGCAGCCCGTACCGCGTCGACCAGGTAGCGGAACGGCATGAAGTGGGAGAGCACGTCCAGCCAGGCGGGCGCGAGCGCCATCGGCAGCATCAGCCCCGAGAGCAGCATCGAGGGCATGCTCACCGCGTTCACCGCCGGGCCGAACTCGTGCGGCTTGCCGACCTTCATGGCCAGCGCGTACGAGAGGGAGGCGAGCCCCGCGGTGAGCAGCGCCACGAACGCGAAGCCGATGAGGACGCCGGTGAGCGGCGCCCTGAGCCCCATCACGAGCGCGGCGAGCACGAGCAGCACCGCCTGGAAGACGAAGAGCGCGGCGTCGCGCAGGATCCGGCCGAGGAGCAGCGCGAGACGGCTGACGGGCGTCACCCGCAGCCGCTCCACCACGCCGGACTGCTTCTCGATGATGAGCGCGAAGCCGCTGAACGTGGCGCCGAACAGGCCGAGTTGGAGCAGCAGGCCCGGTACGAGCACCTGCCAGGAGTCGCCGCGCGAGCCGAGCGGCAGATCGGTGAGCAGCGGTCCGAACAAGAGCAGGTAGAGCAGGGGCGTGAGGACGCCGAAGAGGATCTGGAACTTGGAGCGGAGGGTCTGCCGGGCGTACCGGCCGAAGATCAGCGCGGTGTCGGAGAGCAGTGCGTGCATGGCGGGGTCCTGATCGTGGAGGGTCAGACGGCGACGGGGGCGGTGTCCCTGGGTGCGACGGCGCGCCCGGTGATGGCGAGGAAGGTGTCCTGGAGGGTGGCGTCGATCGAGCCGCCGTACTGGAGCTTGAGCGCGCTCGGGGTGCCCTCGGCGACCACGACGCCCCGGTCCACGACGATCAGGCGGTCGGAGAGCGCGTCGGCCTCGTCGAGGTAGTGGGTGGTGAGGAAGACCGTCGTGCCGTACTCGTCGCGCAGCCGCCGCACGAGCCGCCACAGGTCGGCCCGGCTGCCCGGGTCGAGGCCGGTGGTCGGCTCGTCGAGGAAGAGCACCTCGGGCCGGTGGGTGAGCCCCATGGCGATGTCGAGCCGTCTGCGCTGGCCGCCGGAGAGTGCGGCGCAGGGGCGCTCCATCAGCTCGGTCAGACCGAGGTCGCGCGCCAGTTCCTCGGCCCGGTCGGCCGCCTGTCGCTTCGTCAGGCGGTAGAGCCGGCCCTGGGTGATCAGTTCCTCGCGGACACGGATGCTCAGGTCGACGCCGCCGGACTGGGCGACGTACCCGATCTTGTTCCGGACGCCTGCGGGGTCCCCGGCCAGGTCGCAGCCCGCGACGGTGGCGGCGCCGCCGGTGGGCGGGAGCAGCGTGGTCAGCATGCGCAGCGTGGTGGTCTTGCCCGCGCCGTTCGGCCCGAGGAAGCCGAGGATCTCGCCGGGCTCGACGCGCAGGTCGATGCCGCGCACGGCCTCCACGGGGCCGTCCTTGGTCTGGAAGGTCCGGGCGAGCCCGGCGGTGCTGATGATTGCCATGGCGACAACAAAAACAGAGTCCATGAAATTTTGCAACGCCACCAAAATTTCATGAGGCCCAAAGTTTGGGGGAGGCCAAGGATGTCTACGATGAAGGCATGGCTGAAGGGCTCAGAGAGCGCAAGAAGCGGCAGACGAAGCAGCGGATCTCGGACATCGCGACCGGGCTCTTCCTGAAGCACGGCTTCAACGCCGTGACCATCGCGGAGATCGCCGACGCCGCCGACGTCTCCGTCAACACCGTCTACAACTACTTCCCGGCGAAGGAGGACCTCTTCCTCGACCGGGGCGGCGACGTGATCGACCGCCTCCCCCGCTACGTGCGCGGGCGCCGCGCGGGGGAGTCCGCCGCCGAAGCCGTCCTGCGCGAGCTGTACGCCGACGTGGAGGCCGTCTCGCCGACCATCGGGCTCTTCCCCGGCTGGGCCGACTTCATGAAGGTCATCACCGAGGCGCACGCGCTGCGCTCCCGGCTCTGGGCGATCCAGCAGGAAGCCCTCGACCGGCTCACGACGACCCTCGCCGAGGAGACCGGGGCGGCCGGGGGCGACCCGCTGCCCGGCCTCGTCGCGGGTCAGCTCTCCTGGGTGCACAGCACGCTCATGGCCTGGATCGGCGAGGAGATGTCCAGGCGCCGCGAGCCCGCCGAGGTCTCCCGTGAAGCGCTGGGACTGCTCGACGAGATGGCGGAGCTGCTGAGCGGAAAGGTCCTCAACTACGCGCGGCGCGCCGCCGGATGACACGCGGCGCACCGCCGGACGACACGCTCGGGCCGACGGACGGCACGTATCAGTGTGATGTCCGTCATTTGAGACGTGACGCGCATCTCTTCAGGGTCACAGGCGGCCTCACGAACGCTAACGTGCGCCGGAGAGGCATACGTGAACAGCGTGCACGCCAAGCGTGACAAGCGGTAGGGGAGTCGGAA
The DNA here is from genome assembly GCF_056433985.1 of Streptomyces sp. NPDC044106. Taxonomy (NCBI): domain Bacteria; kingdom Bacillati; phylum Actinomycetota; class Actinomycetes; order Kitasatosporales; family Streptomycetaceae; genus Streptomyces; species Streptomyces sp. NPDC044106. The sequence continues at coordinate 62,695 of NZ_JBWKFZ010000001.1, read as the reverse complement.
CAGTGGCACGGAAGCTCGCCGTCATCGGAGCCGGACTCATGGGGTCCGGTATCGCTCAGGTCTCCGCCCAGGCGGGCTGGGACGTCGTCCTGCGCGACGTCACCGACGAGGCACTGACCCGGGGCACCGACGGCATCAAGGCGTCGTACGACAAGTTCGTGAGCAAGGGCAAGCTCGCCGCCGACGACGCCGAGGCAGCGCTCGCGCGCATCACGACCACCACCGACCTGGACGCCGTCGCCGACGCGGACATCGTCGTCGAGGCCGTCTTCGAGAAGCTGGAGATCAAGCACGAGATCTTCCGCGCACTCGACAAGCTCGTGCGCGACGACGCCGTACTCGCCTCCAACACCTCCGCCATTCCGATCACCAAGATCGCGGCCGTCACGGAGCGCCCGGAGCGCGTCGTCGGCGCCCACTTCTTCTCGCCGGTCCCGATGATGCAGCTCTGCGAGCTGGTGCGCGGCTACAAGACCAGCGACGAAACCCTCGCCCGCACGCGTGAGTTCGCCGAGTCCGTCGGCAAGACCTGCATCGTCGTCAACCGCGACGTCGCCGGCTTCGTGACGACCCGTCTGATCTCCGCGCTCGTCGTCGAGGCGGCGAAGCTCCACGAGTCGGGCGTCGCCACCGCCGAGGACATCGACATCGCCTGCAAGCTCGGCTTCGGCCACGCCATGGGACCGCTCGCCACCGCCGACCTGACCGGCGTCGACATCCTGCTGCACGCCACGGAGAACATCTACACCGAGTCCCAGGACGAGAAGTTCGCGCCGCCGGAGCTGATGCGCCGGATGGTTGACGCCGGTGACATCGGGCGCAAGAGCGGGCAGGGGTTCTACAAGCACTGAACCAGCACTGACGTACGCCGTCTGACGCCCCGTCGGACGCTTCGGCGCCCGGCGGGTCACCCCTCGGAGTGAATTCGGTATCGGTTCGCTTACAGACGGCAACTTCCTCGCCCAAGCGGCAGTCAGTTGCAGTGACATACGCAGACGCCCTACGTATCGGGCGTCACAGCAGACACAGCACTCTCGGGGAGCGCATATGCACATCAGGGGCGACCAGGCCCAGCTGGTCGTCGGGGGACGCCTCGACGTACGCAGCGCGGCGGACGCCCGCACGGTCCTGCACTCGGCCGTCGACGACGGCGCCGGCGACCTGGTGCTCGACCTGTCAGAACTCGACTCGTGGGACGCCACGGGACTCGGCGTCATCATGGGCGCGCACCGCCGCGCGGGACGCTGCGGACGCAGACTCGTCCTGCGCCACGTGCCGCCCCAGATGCAGCGCCTCCTCGTGGCGACCCGGCTGCACCGCATCCTCGCCATCGAGGGCGGCATCGGAGTCGAATCACTCCCCAGAGTCTGAACATCACCGTGCGGAACGACTGAGAGCGCACGGAGAACGCACAATCCTCACGAACCTGTGACGTCTCGGACGGGGCGCTACCCCGCCCTCCCGGAGATACTGAGCGAAGGTCTAGGGTTCGGTCGCCCACCGATATACGAACCCGCACGGGGGCACCGGACCAGAAGCGACAGCGCAGTGTGCACGAAGGCCGGAGGGGGCTCTGCACACCACGCATCTGGGGGGCTAGGACCATGGACCCGATGAACCGGCGACCCGAAGAGTACGGCCACGACGGCATGGACGACGACGAACAGGCACGCCCCGGGCAGCCGCCGCGCCAGCCCGCGACACCCGACTTCGGCCAGCCGGCACCCACACCGGCCCGCACCGTCCAGCTCGTCTCCGGCGACTTCCTGCTCACCGTCAACCCCGTCGACGGCAGCGAGATCGAACCCTGCCCGCCGGGGGAGCGCCCCGAGCGGCCCGCCAAACGGACCGCGGCCGAACGCGCCGAACTGCGCCGGGCCGCCATGCCACCCGTGCCGCCCGGCCCCGCACTGCCGCGGCTGCCGCTCCTGGAGCGCCAGGAGGAGCGCGAACGCCTCGTACGCCTCCTCGCGCGCGGCCGCTCCGTCCGGCTCACCGGACCCGCCGGATCGGGACGCACGGCGCTCCTCGACGCCGTCGCCGATGACTGCGCGGACCTCGCGCCCGACGGCGTCGTCCGCCTCTGCGGCTACCGCAGGACGCCCGGGGAGCTGCTCCACGACCTCGCCGCCGCCGTCTACGAGGGCGCGCTCCACCGGCCCGAGCACGCCCTGCTGCTCGACCTCGTCCACGACATCGGCGCGGTCGTCGTCCTCGACGACCTGGAGTTCGGCGGCGCCGCACTCGACGAACTGCTCGACGCGACCCCCGAGTGCGCCTTCCTCGTCGCCGCGACACCCGACGTCGCGGCCCCCTCCGCCGACTCCCAGCTCGAAGAGGTCTTCCTCGGCGGACTCAGCAGGGGCGGCGGCCTCGAACTCCTGGAACGCGCCGTCGGCCGGGTCCTCGACGACGAGGAGGCCGACTGGGCGGGCGACCTGTGGTTCGAGTCCGAGGGGCTGCCACTGCGCTTCGTGCAGGCCGGCGCCCTGCTCCGGCAGCGCGACCAACTCCGCGCCGACCCGCACGCCTTCGAGGAGCACGGCTACGTCGCCGACACCCCGGGCGACACCCCCGCCGACGCGCCCTTCGACCCCGACGACGTACCGGACGTACCGCTGCCCTCGCTCGCCGACGGCGCCGCGCCCGCGGCCCTGCTCGCCGCGCGCCTCAGCCCGTCCGCCCGCGCCACCCTGACGTTCGCCGTCGCCCTCGGCGGCGAGCTGCCCCACCAGGCCCACCTGCCGGCCCTGGTGGGCGACACCCACGCCGACGCGGCCCTCGCCGAACTCGTCGGCTGCGCCCTGGTCACCCCGGTCGGCGCGCACTACCGCCTCGCCGCCGGGGTGCGTACGCAACTGGAGAGCGTCGGGTACGCCGACGACGCGGCCGGGCACGCCCTGTCCGCCGCCCAGCACTACGCCTGGTGGGCCGGACACCCCTCCGTCACCCCCGAGCGCGTCGTCGCCGAGGCCGACGCCGTGCAGGCCGCGCTCACCGCCCTGGTCGCCACGGAGAGCGGCGCGGCCGTCCTGCTCGCCCGCACCGCCGCGCCCGCCTTCGCCGGCGGGCTCGACTGGGCGGCCTGGGAGCGCGCCCTGCGCTCCGGCCAGGAAGCGGCGCGCAACGCGGGCGAGGTCGCCGAAGAGGCGTACTTCCACCACGAACTGGGCATCCTCGCGCTCTGCGGCGGGCAGCTCGACCGGGCCCGCGCCGAGCTGGAGGCCTCCGTCGGGCTGCGCGGCGTGCTGGCCGACAAGCGCGGCATGATCTCCGGCCGCCGGGCCCTCGCGCTGGTCGACGACCGCTCCGGCGGCACCCCGGTCCTCGCCGGGGCCACCGTGGGCGAGGAGCTGCCCGACGCCCGCCACGAGGAATCCGCCTCGCCCCCGGGCGGCGTCCCCGCCGCCTTCGCGCTGCCCGCACCGCCCGCCGAGCCGGACACGCTGGTCACCAGCAGGGTGGCGCCCACCGTCGCCGGTGCGGGACCCGCGCCGAGCCGCCGCTCCATCATCAGCGGCACCCGGCGCAACCTCATCGCGGCGGGCGCGGGCGCCCTGCTCGCCGCCGTCCTCGGCACCGTCGTCACGCTCGGCGCCACGTCCGGCGACGACTCGCCCGACGGCGACAAGGTCAAGACAGAGCAGTCCGCGACGGAGGACCACGGCGACGACGGCCCGACCGCCGACCAGCCGCAAAAGGACTCCACGAGCCGCCCCGGCGGCCCCGGCCTTGACGGCGTCGTCGGCACCGCCGACGACCCGAGGCCGAGCGTCGGCGGCACGCCGTCCGGCAGGCCGAGCGCCGGCGCCTCGCCGTCGGGCAGGCCGACGAAGCCCACGGGCAGGCCGACCGAGCCGACCGGCAAGCCCACCAAGCCCACGGGCAGCCCGACGAAGCCGACCAAGCCCCCGACGCACCCGCCCACCAAGCCGCCGACGGACCCGCCGACCACCCCGCCCACGGACCCGCCGGTCACCCCGCCCGTGACCGAGGACCCGCCCACCTCACCCGACAACTCCGGCGCGGCGAAAAGCCCGATGATCTCCCCGGCGGACTCCCCGAGCGGGTCGGGCGGCGGCGCGTCGGCGTCCTGAGCGGCCCCGCTGCGCAAAGAGGAGGGCCGGGTCCCCAAGGACCCGGCCCTCCCGCACGCCCCTACAGGCGTACGCGGTGTCAGAACAGCCGCAGCTTGTCGTCCTCGATGCCGCGCAGCGCGTTGTAGTCAAGGACGGCGCAGCCGATGCCGCGGTCCGTGGCCAGCACGCGGGCCTGCGGCTTGATCTCCTGGGCGGCGAAGATGCCCTTCACCGGCGCCAGGTGCGGGTCGCGGTTCAACAGCTCCAGGTAGCGGGTGAGTTGCTCGACACCGTCGATCTCGCCGCGCCGCTTGATCTCGACGGCCACGGTCTGCCCGTCGGCGTCGCGGCAGAGGATGTCCACCGGGCCGATCGCCGTCATGTACTCGCGACGAATGAGTGAGTATCCCTCGCCGAGCGTCTCGATCCGGTCGGCGAGCAGCTCCTGGAGATGCGCTTCCACGCCGTCCTTGATGAGGCCGGGGTCCACGCCCAGTTCGTGCGAGGAGTCGTGCAGGATCTCCTCCATCGTGATGATGAGCTTCTCGCCCCCCTTGTTCACGACGGTCCACACACCGGCGTCATCACCTGTCCCTTCCTTCAAGGTGCAGGGCGGAGACATCCAGTTGAGCGGTTTGTAGGCCCTGTCGTCCGCGTGGATGGAGACGCTGCCGTCCGCCTTCACGAGGATCAGGCGGGGGGCCGAGGGGAGATGGGCGGTGAGCCGGCCCGCGTAGTCCACGGAGCATCGGGCAATGACGAGACGCATGGGGCGCAACGCTACTCGACTCGGGGCGGTGCACGCGATTCGCCCGCCGTCCCACGGGCACCGCCCGGGAGTCCGGACGACTTGTCCGGCGATGGACGTGTTCGATCCTGGCCGGTTATGCGCCCAATCTCCTGGTGCCGCCACCGCCCGGTGCCTACCGTAGAAGCAAGAGGTCGTCATCCGTGCACGCTGCGTAGGCGGGCTCCATCCCTGTCCGAAACCCCCGCTCCCCGGGGGTGTGAGAGGAGAACCCATGTCGCTCGACGTCTCACCGGCGCTGTTGGAACAGGCCGAGCGAGGCGAGGTCGACGAAGCGGAATTCGTCGACTGCGTCCGGACCTCCCTGCCTTACGCATGGGAGATGATCAGCTCCCTGGTGGCACAGCTCAAGATCGACGGCGGTGAGTTCGCCGACAACCAGACGCCGCCGCCGGACGAGCAGGCGCGTGGCCAGCTGCTGCGCGCCCTCGCGAGTGACGCGATTCGCGGTGCCCTGCAGCGGCATTTCGGGGTGCGTCTGGCATTCCAGAACTGCCACCGCGTGGCGGTCTTCCCGCTGGATCCGTCGGTGGACGACCGGCTCGCCCGTTTCACCTCGATACGGGGCCAGCTGCTCAATCAGTCACCCGAACTCCGGGACTGCTGAGGCATGTTGCTGCCGCTCCGTACGCGGGAGGTGTTCAGTCCGGAGCGGCAGCTCCGCAGCCGACGGCGGATCTCAGCCGAGCTGGGGCAGTACCTCGGTGCCCAGCCTCCGTACGTTCTCCTCGGTGGCCGCGAGATCGCCCGAGCCCTCCACGAGCAGCGCGAAGCGCGTGATGCCGGTGCGCTCCGAGGTGGCCGCGAGCCGGTCCGCGCACAGCTGCGGGGTGCCCACCGGGTGCAGCCCGCAGAGCAGTTCGGTGTAGGCCAGCGGATCCCGCATGGCGCGGTGCCGACCGTCCACGGTCACATGTGCGTCCAGGCCCTGCCGCAGCCAGCCCGGCATCGCCTTCTGTAAGGTCTCGGCCGCCTCCAGGCGACGGTCCGCGATCTGGGCGACACCGGCGGAGACGTGGGAGGCCGCACCGACCTTCTCGGGGCTGTGCCCCGCCGCACGGGCGTGGCGGCTCCACAAGGCCACCATTTCGGCCTTCTCGTCGTCGCCCACGTGCATGCCGAGCAGCATCGGCAGGCAGCGCTGCGCGGCGAGCCGCACACTGGACGGCGAGGTGCAGGCGACGACCACCTCGGGGCCGCTGTCGCCCACTCCGTTGAGCGCTTCCTGGGGGCGCGGTACGACGGCCACCTCGCGGAAGGCGAACCGCTCGCCGTGGCCCTCCACCCGCGGCTCGTTCAGCCACCTGAGGAGCAGGTCGAGGGAGTCGGGAAACCCCTTCTCGTACGCCTCGAGACCGGCCCCGAAGACCTCCAGGTCCACCCACGGGCCGCCGCGTCCGACACCGAGCGAGAACCGGCCGCCGGACGTCACGTGCAGCAGCGCGGCCTGCTCGCCGAGCGCCACGGGGTGCGCGGTCGGGAGTACGCTCACGGCTGTGCCGACGTGGACCCGCCGCGTCCGCCCGAGGAGCAGCGCCGCGAGGGTCACCGCCGACGGGCACGTGCCGTACGGCACGAAGTGGTGCTCGGCGAGCCAGACGGAGTCGAGCCCCGCCTCCTCGGCCACCTCGGCGGACCGCACCGCTCGGTGCAGCGCCTCCCCCTGCCCCTGACCGGGGAACTGGGCGGCCAGAACAAAACTACCTACACGCATCGAACTCCTGCCTCCTTGGCGCCGACGCAGGCACTCCCCCTACGGCAACAACGCGTGACACGTGCCAAAGGCACGGCCTGGAAGGAAGATTGTTGGATTTTCCGTGCGACGCGGGCGCGACGGAGGGGGCCGGTGGTCGCCGGCGGGGGACGGGTACCCCACGGCGTGGCGCGTAGGCTGGTCACCCTCCTGACCGCCGTACAGCCCGTGAGGTGTTTCGTGTCCCCGCGTCGCAACCGCCCCAAGGGCGCCGGAGAGCCGAGGGCGTCCGCGGACGCGGTGCCGACGGGCCGCTACGGCGGCTTCCAGAACACCGAGAGCTGGCAGGGCGAGGAGTGGAACGTGCGCCATGTCGCGGGCGCGAGCGCGGCGGGCAAGCGGTACCGCTGCCCCGGTTGCGACCAGGAGATCCCCTCGGCCCTCGCGCACGTGGTGGCGTGGCCCGAGCACTCGGGCGTGGACGAGCGCAGGCACTGGCACAAGGCGTGCTGGAACGCGAAGGACCGCCGCACCACGCGGGTGCAGCGGTCCCGTAACGCGCCGAGGTACTGAGTTACCTGCGGCTGCTCGTACCGGTCAGACGTCGCGCTTCTCCAGGAGGGCGAACGCGCCGGCGACGGCAACGAGCGTGACCACCACGAGCAGCGCCAGCTGTGAGCCGCCGCTCGCGCCCGTGTCGTCCGCGCCGAAGATCTTGGCGAGCGCGGTGATGGCGTTGTAGTCGTTCATCTTCTCGCCGAGCGGCTGGGTGCTCTTCCAGATCATCAGGAACCCGCCCAGGATCGCGGGCAGCAGCACCACGCCGAGCATCGCCGTGATGGCGCCCGCGGAGTGCCGCAGAATGGAGCCGACGCAGAGCGCGAGGACACCGAGCAGCGAGACGTACAGACCGCCCTTGAAGACCGAGCCCAGCCACGGCACGTCGCCCGCCTCCGGGCCGCTGTTGGCGGCCGACGCGGCCAGGCCCACCAGCAGGATGGAGCCGGCCGAGACGACGAAGGCGACCACGAAGAAGATCAGGATCTTCGCGGTGAGGACGCGGTGGCGCTGCGGGGACGCGGTGAACGTCGTACGGATCATGCCCGTGCCGTACTCGGACGAGGTGACGAGCACGCCGAGCGTGATCAGGCAGATCTGGCCGAGCATCAGGCCGAAGAAGGCCGGCACGGTGAACGGCATGTCCGCGTAGTCCGCAGGGCCCGTGTTGGCCACGGCGAGCAGGCCGATGCCGATGACCAGGAGCAGGAAGATGCCCAGGGTCCACATCGTGGAGCGGACCGACTTGATCTTCGTCCACTCGGAGGCGAGGGCGTTGCCGAGGTGGGTCTTGGTGACCGGGATCGGTGAGGTGTACGCGTTGGCCATCGCCTGCTGCCAGGCGGAGGGCGGCGCGGGCGCGGCGGGCGCGGGCGCCGCGGGGACACCCTGCATCGGGGCGCCCTGCGCCGGGTCGCCCTGCATCGGGGCGCCCGCCTGTGCGTACGCCTGCTGGGGCTGCGCCTGCGGCTGCGGCTGTGGCTGCTGCTGCGGAGTCGGAGGCGTGGTCATCGCTGGTCCTCGCTGTCGCGCTTGGTCATGTCGGGGGCGGGGGCTGCGGGGGCGGGGGCTGCCGGGGCCTGCTTGGGCGCCGGGGCCTGCTGCGGGGCCGTGGCGTACGGGTTCGGGGTGCCGGGCGCGCCCTGCGGCTGCGGCATCGCGAAGGGCTGCTGCCCGCCCTGCTGGGGCGGCGGCGGGGCGTACCAGCCGGGCTGGCCCTGGCCGGGCACCGGCGGCTGACCCGGGCCCTGCGGCAGCGCGCCGGGCGGCGTCTGCTGCTCGAAGCCCGCGCGCTGGTCGACCGTCGAGCGGTAGTCGACGGCGCCCTGCGTCATCCGCATGTACGCCTCTTCGAGGGAGGCCTGGTGCGGCGAGAGCTCCCACAGGCGGACGTCCGCGCCGTGCGCGAGGTCGCTGATGCGGGGGAGCGGCAGGCCCGTGACGCGCAGCGCGCCGTCCTGCTCGGGCAGCACCTGGCCGCCCGCCTCGGTCAGCGCGGCCGTCAGCTTCTCGCGCTGCTGGGGCTCCGTCTCCGGCGTGCGCACCCGCGCGAAGTCCGCGGAGTTGTGCGAGATGAAGTCCTTGACGCTCATGTCGGCGAGCAGCTGGCCGCGGCCGATCACGATCAGGTGCTCGGCGGTGAGTGCCATCTCGCTCATCAGGTGGGACGACACGAAGACGGTGCGTCCCTCGGCGGCGAGCGACTTCATCAGGTTGCGCACCCAGAGGATGCCCTCGGGGTCGAGGCCGTTGACCGGCTCGTCGAAGAGCAGCACCTGCGGGTCGCCGAGGAGCGCCGCCGCGATGCCCAGGCGCTGGCCCATGCCGAGCGAGAAGCCCTTGGAGCGCTTCTTCGCCACGTCCTGGAGGCCCACGACGCCGAGCACCTCGTCGACCCGGCGGGCCGGGATGCCGGAGAGCTGCGCGAGGCAGAGCAGGTGGTTGCGGGCGTGCCGGCCGCCGTGCACCGCCTTGGCGTCGAGCAGCGCGCCGACCTGGCGCGGGGCGTTCGGGAGCTTGCGGTACGGATAGCCGCCGATCGTCACCTGCCCGGTGGTGGGCGCGTCGAGCCCGAGGATCATGCGCATCGTCGTCGACTTGCCCGAGCCGTTGGGCCCGAGGAAGCCGGTGACGGTTCCCGGCCGCACCTGGAAGGAAAGGTTGTACACGGCTGTCTTGGCGCCGTAGCGCTTCGTCAGGCCGACTGCCTCGATCATTCTCCGCACCCATCGAATGGTTCAGGACGTCGGGGCACACGCCCCCGTAAGGGTTAGGAGGATAACGGGGAGCTGACGGTTCCAGCCAAGAGCGGGTAAAACGGCGGGCTCACCGGGGCGGCCTCACCGATGCGGTGGTGGCGGAAGCTCCGTCCACGGCAGCACCCAGCCCTCCTCGGCGAAGAGGAGGGTGCCCCGCGCGCGCAGCTCCGGGTCGGCGGCAGCCCGCCGCACCCACGTCGCGGCGTCGGGCCCGAGCAGCTCGCGCAGCGGCGGCGACGCGTCGAGCAGGGCGTCGAGCAGCGCCGCCTGGTCGCCGCCGCCGGGCCGCGGAAGACCGGTGACCGGGTCGGCGAGGAGGCCGCGCGCGCTGACGTAGACGTATGCCCCGTCGAGCCGCTCGCCGGACGGCAGCGTCATCCCGTACGAGTCCCCGGGCAGGAGCACCCGCCGGTAGTTGGGGAGTTCCGTGGCGTCGACCGCGGAGAGCTGGGCCGCGTCGAGCCAGGAGACGACGAGCGTGGCGCGTGCCTCGAGGGAGCCGTAGGGGGCGGCCGCCACGTACCCGGCGCGGCCGATGTGGGCGGAGCAGCCGACGCCGATGCCGCGCAGCTTCACGGGGACCATCGGCACGGCGCCGGGGACGCCGAGCCGGGCGAGCTTGTGGGAGAGCTGTCCGGGGGAGGCGTTCGAGCCGACGGCGATCACGGGTATGCGCCCGGCCACGGGTGTCTGGCCGAGCGCGGCGACGACGTCGTCGAGGCGGCGGCCGGTCCCGTCGACGGTCCATCCGCCGAGCCCGCCGGGGAGCGCCCGGAGCGGCAGCAGCTCGGCGCCGGTCAGCAGGGAGGGGGCGGTGACGGGCAGGCCCGGGTAGGTGAGGGGTTGCAGGGCGGGCACGCCGTCGAGGCCGAGCGCCGCGAGTCCGCGGTCCTGCGTCGTCACACGCCCCCCTGGAGTACCGCTACCGCTACGCGTCCCGCTTCTTCAGCAGTACGTACCCACCGAGCAGCGCCGCCACCACCCACACCACCATGATCCCGAGGCCGCCCCACGGCCCGTACGGGGTGTCGTCGTCGAACGGCGACTTGACCTGCATGATCTTGCTGCCGGCCTGGTCGGGCAGGAAGCGACCGATCTTCTTCGTCGCCGATACGTTGCCGAGGATGCTGGAGATCAGGAAGAAGAACGGCATCAGGATGCCGAGGGAGAGCATCGGGCTGCGCAGCATCGCCGCGACGCCCATGGAGAACATCGCGATGAGCGCCATGTAGAGCGCGCCGCCGATCACCGCGCGCAGCACGCCGGGGTCACCGATCTGGGCCCGGTACTGGCCGAGCATCGCCTGCCCCACGAAGAAGGTGAGGAAGCTGGTGGCCAGGCCCACGACGAACGCCAGCAGGGTCGCGACGGCGATCTTGCCGAACAGGAACGTGGCGCGCTGCGGGACCGCCGCGAGCGACGTGCGGATCATGCCGGTGCTGTACTCGTTGGAGACGACGAGGACGCCGAAGACGATCATCGCGAGCTGGCCGAGGGACATCCCGGCGAAGCTGATGTAGGTCGGGTCGAACGTCAGCCTGTCCTTGGCGTCCAGGCTGTCGTAGTCGTTCTTGGACAGGATGCTGATCACCATGCCGAGCGCGACCGTGACGACGAGCGCGAGGCCGAGCGTCCAGACGGTCGACGAGACCGAGCGGATCTTGGTCCACTCCGATCTCAATACCTGCGTCGCGGCCATCGCTCAACGCCCCTTCCGCCGCTGCCAGCCCTCGCCCCAGCCGGTGCTCGCCGGCTGGGTGGTGTCCGCCGGCGGGACGGCGGACGCCGGGGGGCCTGCGCGTTCGTGGTCGGCGTGCGCGTGGTACTCCACGGACTCCGCGGTGAGCTGCATGAAGGCTTCCTCCAACGAGGCCTGCTGGGGGCTCAGTTCATGGAGGACGAGCTGATGGCTCGCGGCCAGCTCGCCGAGCCGTTCGGCGGCGGCCCCGTCCACTTCGAGGGCGCCGTCACCCGCCTCGACGGCGGTGACGCCCGCCTCGTGCAGTACGTCGAGGAGGCGTTCGCGCTGCGGGGAGCGCAGTCTGACGTACGACCGGGAGTTCTGCCGGATGAAGTCGGACATCGACAGATCGGCGAGGAGGCGGCCCTGGCCGATGACCACGAGGTGGTCGGCGGTGAGTGCCATCTCGCTCATCAGGTGCGAGGAGACGAAGACCGTACGGCCCTGCGCGGCAAGGGATTTCATCAGGTTGCGGATCCAGTGGATGCCCTCGGGGTCGAGGCCGTTGACCGGCTCGTCGAACATCAGGATCTCGGGGTCGCCGAGCAGGGCGCCCGCGATGCCCAGGCGCTGGCCCATGCCGAGCGAGAAGCCCTTGGCCTTCTTCTTGGCGACGGCGCTCAGGCCGACCGTGTCGAGGACCTCGGTGACGCGCCCGCGCGGGATGCCGTTGCTCTGCGCGAGGCAGAGCAGGTGGTTGAAGGCGCTGCGGCCGCCGTGCATCGCCTTGGCGTCCAGCAGGGCGCCGATGTACTTGAGCGGGTCCTTCAGCCGGGAGTAGTGCCTGCCGTCGATGCGGACGTCGCCGGCCGAGGGGTTGTCGAGCCCGAGCAGCATGCGCATGGTCGTGGACTTCCCCGCGCCGTTCGGACCGAGGAAGCCGGTGACCATGCCGGGGCGCACGGTGAAGGTGAGGTTGTTGACGGCCACCTTCTCGCCGTACCGCTTGGTCAGCCCCTCGAGCTCGATCATGCGGCAACGCTAAAACGGGACGAAGCCCCCTGCCACTGGAGAGCAGGGGGCTCTGGCGCCGGGTCCGCCAAGATCTCCTCAGCGGGTCTGCTGCGCGGGAACCCCCCGGGAGGCCGGCTCGTCGTCGGCGGGCGTGCCCGCCGCGGCGACCGCCGCGCCCGTGAGCGTCGCCAGCATCTCCCGCACGTTGGTGAGCTGCGCGTTGATGGAGTCGCGCCGGTTCGTCAGGGCGGCGAGCTCACGCTCGGACTCCGAACGGATCCGGTCCGCCTTGGCGTTCGCGTCGGCCACGATGTCCTCGGCCTGGCGCTGAGCGGTCTCGACGGTCTGACGGGCGCGACGCTCGGCGTCGGTCCGCAGCTTCTCCGCCTCGAGACGCAGCTGCTCCGCGCGGTGCTCGATCTCCGCGAGGCGCTTCTCCGCCTTGGCCTGACGCGATGCCAGGTCGCGCTCGGACTGCTCGCGGCGCTTGGCGAGGTTCGTCTCGAAGTCCGCGGCGGCCTGGGCGGCCTTGGCGCGGGTCTCCTCGAAGAGGGCGTCCGCCTCCTCGCGCTTGGACTGCGCGTCCTTCTGGGCCTCGGCACGCAGGGCGTTCGCCTCGCCCTTGGCCTTCTCGACGATCCGGACGCCCTCGTCCTCGGCCTTGGCCTTGCGCTCGGTGGCGAACGACTCGGCGTCGTTGCGCACCTGCTGGGCCGCGGACTCGGCGAGCTCACGGTGCTGCTCGGCCGCGCGCCGGGCCTCCTCGCGCAGGTCCTTCGCCTCCTCCTCGGCGAGGCGGAGGATCTTCTCGACGCGGGCACCGAGACCGGCGTACGACGGCTCGGCGTCGGCGACCTGGGCCTGGGCGTTCTGCGTCTCGAGGTGGAGCTCCTCGATGCGCTTTTCCAGAGCAGTGATACGGGCAAGAGCACTGTCACGGTCGGAGACGAGCTTGGAGATACGTTCGTCCACCTGAGCGCGGTCGTACCCACGCCGCACAAGCTCGAAGCCGTAGGGGGAAGTGTCGCTCATGGGGTTCCTGTCGAATGAGACCGGTGAGGTGATAGAGGGAATCCTAGGGGTCCGAGCGGCGTGTCATCGAGCAGATGCCCGTTTGATCTGGAGAATGACACCCCTTTTGAGTGGCTAACCGCCAGAGCACTTGCCAGCAACAGAGCCAAAGGTCCTTTCAGAGCACGAGAGATGCTCTTTTGACTACCCCTCCGACTGCTTGCCACTCGAACGAGTCGATCCCGCCGCCGCACCGGCCTTGACGCCGCCCGCGCCGGAGCCGCCGCCGGACCCGGTCTTCGCCCCGCTCGACGGGGCCTCGAAAGACTCCAACGCCTCCAGCACGTCCTGGACACGGGAGATCTCCGCATTGATGTCCGCGCGGCGCCGGACCAGGACCTCCAGCTCCCGCTTCCCCTCCTCGACCATCCGCGTGGCCTCCGCCTCCGCATCGGCCTTGATCCGCTCGGCCTCGCTCTTCAGCGCGGCCGTCTTCGTGCCGGTCTCCTTCAGGAGCGCCTCGGCCTTCTTCACGGCGGCGATCCGGACCTTGCCTGCCTCCGAATCGGCGTCCGAGATCAGCTTCTTGGCCTTCGCCTCGGCCTCGGCGAGCTGCTCCTCGGCGGCCTTGACCAGCGCGTCGCACCGCTCGCCCGCCGACTTCATCGCCTCGGCGGACTCGCGCCGGGCGCGCTCGTGCAGCTCCTCGATCTCGGCGGTGACGCGGTCGCGCTGCTCCTCGGAGCGCTCCCTTATGGCGGTCGCGTCGCGGCGGGCGCCGACCAGCAGCTCGTCCGCGTCCGTACGGGACTTCTCCACCAGGGAGTTGCCCTGGACCGTCGCCTCGGCGATCAGGCGCTCGGCCTCCTTGCGGGCCGCGCCCACCATCGTGTCGGCCTGCGCCTCGGCGTCCGTGGTCGCCTTGAGCGCCTTCTCCTGGGCGTCGGCGGTCAGCTTCTCGGCCTCCGCCGCGGCCTCCGTGATGAGCTTGTCGACCTGCTCGGCGGCTTCCTGACGGCGCTTGTTGGCGGCCTGCCGCGCCTCGTCGAGGGTCCGCTCGGCCTCGTCGCGCGCCTCGGACGTGAGCCGCTCGGCCTCCTGGGCCGCGTCCGCCTTGACGCGCTCGGACTCGGTGCGGATCCGCTCGGCGTGCTGCTGCGCGGAGTTGACGGTCTCTGCGGCCTCGGCACGGAGCCGCTCCGCGTCGCCCGAGGCGTCCGAGATGAGCTTCTCGGCCTTCGCCACGGACTCCGCGCGCAGCCGCTCGGCCTCGGCGGTGGTCTCCGCGGTGAGCCGCTCGGCCTCCGCGGTCGACTCGGCGCGCAGCCGCTCGGCCTGCTCGGCGGCCTCCGTGCGGACCCGCTCGGCCTCCGCGACCGTGTCGTTCTGCAGCTTCTCGGCCTCGCTGCGGGCCTCGCCGATCAGCGTGTCGGCCTGGGCCGCCGCGTCGTTGCGGATGCGGTTGGCGTCCTCGCGGGCGTCGGCACGCGTACGGGACGCGTCCTGCTCGGCCTGCGCGATGGTGTCCGACGCCTCCGTACGCACCCGCTGGGCGTGCTCCGAGGCGTCCGAGCGCATCCGTTCGGCCTCCGCGATGGCCTCCGAAACCGTGCGCTCCGCAAGGGACTTCGCGGCCTCGGCGGCCTCCGCCGCCTCCCGCCGGGTGCGGTTGGCGTCCTCGGTGGCGCGCTCCCGCTCGGCGTAGGCGTCCGTGCGGACGCGGTCGGCCTCCTCCTGCGCCTCCGTCCGCGTGCGCTCCGCGGCGTGCTCGGCGGCCGAGCGCAGGCCCGTGACCTCTTCCTGCGCCGCCTCGTGCAGGCCGGCCACGGAGTCGCGTACGGACTGGGCGTGCTGCTCGGCGGCCGATACCAGCTCGGTCGCGCGGCTGTCGGCCTCCTCGACGAGGCGGACCGCCTCTGCCTGCGCCTCCTCGACGCGCTTGCGGGCGGACGCGAGGAGTTCCTCGCTCTGCTCGCGGGCGCGCTCGCGCTCCTGGTCGGCCTCCGCGCGCGCGGAGGTCAGGGTCTCCTCGGCCTCGCGGCGCCGGCGCGCGGCCTCCTCCTGGGCGGCGGCCAGCGCCTCGGCGGCCTCCGCGGCGACCCGCTCGGCGGCGGCGGCGGCCTCCGCGCGGACGCGGTCGGCGGACTCCTGCGCCTCGGTCTTGAGCCGCTCGGCCTCCGCGGCGGCGTCCGAACGCAGGCGTACGGCGATGTTCTCGCCCTCCGCGCGGGCCTGGGACGCGTCGGCGGCGGCCTCGTCGCGCAGCCGCTCCGCCTCGCTCTCGGCCTGCGCCTGCAGCGTGCGGATCCGCTCGGCGGACTCCGTACGCAACCGGTCCGTCTCGTCCGCGGCCTCCTTGCGCATGCGTTCGGCCTCGGCGCGGGCGTCGGTCAGTGCCTGCTCGGCGGTGGCGAGGCGTTCCTCGGCCTCCGTGTGCAGCCGCGTCAGCTCGGCGGCGGCCTCCTCCCGGCGGGCCGCTATGGCCTGCTCGGTCTCCTCGCGCAGCGCCCGCGCGGCCTCCTCGGCCTCGGCCTTCGTGGTCTCGGCCTGCTCGGCGGCCTCCTCGCGGTGCCGCTCGGCCTCCGCGCGGGTGCGCTCCAGGGTCTCCTCGGCCTGCGTACGCAGCGTCGTGGCACGCTCGACGGCCTCGGCGCGGACCCGCTCGCTCTCGCTGGTCGCCGCCGTCCGCAGCTCGTCCGCGTCGGCCTTCGCCTTGGCGAGCAGCTCCTCGGCGGACTTGGCCGCCTCCTCGATCTGCTGGACCGCCTCGCGCCGCGCCTCGCCCCGGATGCGCTCGCCCTCGGCGACCGCATCGGCCCGCAGCTGCTCGGCCTCGCCGCGCAGCCTGCGCGCCTCCTCCTGCAGCTCGACGGTCTTGGCGCGGTACTCCTTGGTGTCGTCCTTCGCCGCGCCCTTGAGCTCCTCGGCGATGTCGTGCGCCTCCGCGCGCAGCCGGTCCGCCTCGGCCTCCGCCTCGGAACGGATCCGCTCGGCCTGCTCGGTGGCGGCCTTCGTGGTCTCCGCGGCGTCCTTGGACGCCTTGTCGAGGACTTCCTCGGCGGTCCGCGCGGCCTTCGCGAGCTGGCCCGCGGTCTCCTCGGCGGTGATCGTACGGGCCTTCTCGGCGGCGTCCGCGATCAGCTTCTCGGCCTCGGCGCGGGCGTCGGCGACCAGCTGCTCGGCCTCGGACCTGGTGGACTCGGCCTCCTTGGTGGCCTCGCCGACCAGCCGGGCGACCTGCTCCTTGGCCGTCCGCGTGCGCTGTTCGTTGGCCGCCTCCGCGGCCGAGAGCTGCTTGGCCGCGGAGTCCTTGGCCTCGGCGAGCACCTTCTCCGCCTCGGCGCGCGCCTCGCGCAGCGCCGCCTCGGCCTCGCTCATGCGCTGCTCGGCGGTCCTGCTCGCCTCGGCGGCCTGCCGGCGTGCCTGCTCGGACTCGGCCGCCGTGGTGGAGCGCAGCTGCTCGGCGTGGTCGGTGGCCTCCTGGGCCTGCGTGGACGCGGCGTTCAGCAGGCGCTCGGCGTCCGTGCGGGCGCGCCGCAGGATCGCCTCTGCCTCGGTGCGGGCGGCCTCCGCGGCGTCGGCAAGGCGCCGGCGGGCCTCCTCGGCGACGCGGGCGGCCTCGGCGCGGGCGGCGGCCAGGGACTGGTCGGCCTCGGCGCGCGACTCGTCCAGGAGACGGCGGGCCTGCTGTTCGGTGCGGGCCCTGAGCTGCTCGGCCCAGGCCACGTTCTCGTTGACGTGCGACTCGACGGTCCTGCGCCGCTCGGCCAGCTCCTGGTCGAGCTGCTGGCGGCGCGAGACGGCCTCGGCGTGCAGCTCGGACTGCAGGCGCGCCTGCTGCTCGGCGTGCTCCTGGAGGATGCGCTGGGTCTGGGCGCGGCTGTCGCGCAGCTCGCGCTCGGCGTCGGCGCGCAGCTGTTCCGCCTGGATCTGGGCGTTGCGGAGCAACTGCTCGGCCTGGTACCCGATGTCCGCGCTGTCGTAGGCAGGCCGGGACGCGAGGTTGCGGCGCGCCTCGTGCAGCTTGGCGCGCAACACCTCGACCTGGTAGCCGAGGTCCTCGGCGTGCTGGACGGCCTTCTCCCGCTCGGTCTTCAGCCGGTCCATCTCGGCCTCGAACCGCGACAGACTGTCGGTCTCAGCCCGCGAGTTCTCTTGGCGTTCGTAGCCCCGCACTGCGCGGTCCCATCCGTCCCCTGGTCGCAAGTCTCTCCAACAGGCCCCGTCCATCCGCCGAACGTGGCCCCCGGGGGAATGGTGTCAGATCAACGGCGGAGCATGAGCTGCTGCCCCGACGCTCGTCCCCCGAAACCCGGACCCCGGCACGTGGCCGCCCGCAACTTCGGACGGCCGCCCCTCACCCTACCGGCCCAGATATACGGAGGTCAGTGCTCCAGTGACTCGGAAGGTGCCGAAGTGACAAGTTCGGTGAGAACGCCGTGGCAGTCCTTCGGGTGCAGGAAGGTGATGCGCGAGCCCATGGAGCCGGTCCGGGGCTCGTCGTAGAGCACGCGTACGCCCTTGCCCCGGATGGCCGCGGCGTCGCCGTCCACGTCCGCCGTGCCGAAGGCGATGTGGTGGACGCCCTCACCGTTCTTGGCCAGCCACTTGCCGACCGCGGAGTCGTCGCGGGTCGGTTCGAGGAGCTGGAGGTAGGAGGCGCCACCGTCGTCGGTCCCGTTGATTTTGAGCATGGCCTCGCGCACGCCCTGCTCGTCGTTGACCTCGGTGTGGAACACCTCGAATCCGTACGTCGCGCGGTAGAACTCGACGGTCTTGTCGAGGTCGAAACAGGCGATCCCGATGTGATCGATTCGCGTCAGCATGGTTCAAGTGCAGCGCTTCATGCAGTGATTACGCAACGTGCGCGCGATCACACCCGCCGCCCGATGACGCCGGGGGTACTGCTCAGTACATTCAGATAAACCCTCGTTAACTCCTCTCCTCCCAAGGGGTCGTCGCAGATGGCAGGAACGACCGGCACCACCTCAGTGATCGTCTCGGGCGCACGGACGCCCATGGGCCGCCTCCTCGGCTCGCTGAAGTCCTTCTCGGGTGCGGACCTGGGGGGCTTCGCGATCAAGGCCGCGCTGGAGCGCGCGGGCATCGGAGGCGACCAGGTCCAGTACGTGATCATGGGCCAGGTGCTCCAGGCCGGGGCAGGGCAGATCCCGGCGCGCCAGGCCGCCGTCAAGGCGGGCATCCCCATGAACGTTCCCGCACTCACCGTGAACAAGGTCTGTCTCTCGGGCCTCGACGCCATCGCACTCGCCGACCAGCTGATCCGCGCGGGCGAGTTCGACATCGTGGTGGCCGGCGGCCAGGAGTCGATGACCAACGCCCCGCACCTGCTCCCCAAGTCGCGCGAGGGCCACAAGTACGGCGCGATCGAGATGCTCGACTCCATGGCGTACGACGGCCTGACCGACTCCTTCGACGGCGTCGCGATGGGCGAGTCCACGGAGAAGCACAACACCCGTCTCGGCATCGGCCGCGCCGAGCAGGACGAGGTGGCCGCCCTCTCCCACCAGCGCGCCGCCGCCGCACAGAAGAACGCCCTGTTCGAGGCCGAGATCACCCCGATCGAGATCCCGCAGCGCAAGGGCGACCCGGTCCTCTTCTCCCAGGACGAGGGCATCCGCCCCGAGACCACCGCGGACTCGCTCGGCAAGCTGCGCCCCGCCTTCACCAAGGACGGCACGATCACCGCGGGCACGTCCTCGCAGATCTCCGACGGCGCGGCCGCGGTCGTGGTCATGTCCAAGGCCAAGGCCCAGGAGCTCGGCCTGGCCTGGATCGCGGAGATCGGGGCCCACGGCAATGTGGCGGGCCCGGACAACTCGCTCCAGTCGCAGCCCTCGAACGCGATCATGCACGCCCTGAAGAAGGAGGGCCTGCAGGTCGCGGACCTCGATCTGAT
This sequence comes from Streptomyces sp. NPDC044106, assembly GCF_056433985.1. Taxonomy (NCBI): domain Bacteria; kingdom Bacillati; phylum Actinomycetota; class Actinomycetes; order Kitasatosporales; family Streptomycetaceae; genus Streptomyces; species Streptomyces sp. NPDC044106. Next base: position 43,673 of record NZ_JBWKFZ010000001.1, on the reverse strand, counting down.
CGAGATCAACGAGGCCTTCGCCGCCGTCGCGGTGCAGTCAATGAAGGACCTCGGGGTGTCCTCGGAAAAGGTGAACGTCAACGGCGGGGCCATCGCCCTGGGTCACCCGATCGGGATGTCCGGCGCGCGTGTCGTGCTCCACCTCGCCCTGGAACTGCGGCGGCGCGGCGGCGGCGTGGGCGCGGCCGCGCTGTGCGGTGGCGGTGGTCAGGGCGACGCCCTGATCGTCAAGGTGGCCAAGGCCTGACCCGTACGTCGGTCCTCTCCCGTACGTCCGTAGGCAAGTGAACGGAGCTGTGATGCAGGACGTCCCCTCCCTGGTGGCGCAGGCCCGCGAGGGCAGGCCGCGGGCCGTGGCCCGGCTGATCTCACTGGTCGAGGGGGCGTCACCGCAACTGCGGGAAGTGATGGCCGCGCTGGCGCCGCTGGCCGGCCACGCGTACGTCGTCGGCCTCACCGGATCGCCAGGTGTCGGCAAATCGACATCGACGTCCGCGCTCGTGAGCGCCTACCGCAAGACCGGCAAGCGGGTCGGCGTGCTCGCCGTCGACCCCTCCTCGCCCTTCTCCGGCGGCGCGCTCCTCGGCGACCGGGTGCGGATGTCGGACCACGCGTCCGACCCCGGCGTCTACATCCGCTCCATGGCCACCCGCGGCCACCTCGGCGGGCTCGCCTGGGCCGCGCCGCAGGCCATCCGGGTGCTCGACGCCGCGGGCTGCGACGTGATCCTCGTCGAGACCGTCGGCGTCGGCCAGTCCGAGGTGGAGATCGCCTCGCAGGCGGACACCTCGGTCGTGCTCCTCGCCCCCGGCATGGGCGACGGCATCCAGGCGGCGAAGGCCGGAATCCTGGAGATCGGTGACGTGTACGTCGTCAACAAGGCGGACCGCGACGGCGCCGACGCGACCGCTCGCGAGCTGAACCACATGCTGGGCCTCGGCGAGTCCCGCGGGCCCGGCGACTGGCGCCCGCCCATCGTCAAGACGGTCGCGGCGCGCGGCGAGGGCGTCGACGAGGTCGTCGAGGCGCTGGAGAAGCACCGGGCGTGGATGGAGGAGCGGGGGGTCCTCGGCGAGCGCCGGGTCGCCCGCGCCTCCCACGAGGTCGAGACGATCGCCGTCACGGCCCTGCGCGAGCGCATCGGCTCGCTCCACGGCGACCTGCGGCTGTCCGCGCTCGCGGAGCGGATCGTGGCGGGGGAGCTGGACCCGTACACGGCCGCGGACGAACTGGTCGAGGGGCTCACAGAGGGCTAGGGCATACGGGAACGGCCCGGACCTGAGGTCCGGGCCGTGGTGCTGCGAGGGTGTTCCGTATCAGTCGTCGGAGCCGTCGTCGTTTTCGTCCTGGTCGTCCGAGTGGTCCGCGGTGACCTTGCCCGTCCTCAGGTGGACGTTGTACTCGGACTCGGCGCCCTTCGCGCCGGTCGTCTCCACGTTCCAGGCGGTCGCCGTGCCGTCGTCGTCCAGGTCCACGGAGGTCACCGTGCCCTTGTCGGCGCCGGCCTTCGCGGCGTCCACGGCGCTGACGGAGGCGCCCTTCAGGGCGGAGTTCAGCCGGGCCGCGTCGGCGGCGTCGTCACCGTCGTCGTCGTTCTCCGTCCAGGAGCCCAGGACCTTGCCGGTGCCCGGGTCGACCTCGACGCTGTGCCACGTCCTGCCGTTCAGAATGTCGACATCCCAGACCAGGCCGCCGTCCTCGTCGTCGAGCTCGGCGGAGACAGCGGTGCCCTTGGTGTCCGCGAGGGCCGCCTTGATGGCGTCGGCGGCGGTCACCTCGGCGGCCTTCGCCTCGGCGCGGTCGTCGTCCCCGTCGCCGCCCTGGCGGTCGCGGTCCTTCAGCTGGACGCTCGACTTGCTCGCGGCGCCGTCGTCGTCACCGCCGAGCGCGAAGGCCGTGGCGGTGCCGCCGCCGATCAGGGCCGCGGCGGCGACGGTGGCGATGACGATGTTGCGCTTCATGAGGGTCCTCCCGAGGAAGTGGGCGGTGCGGGCGGCGGCCCGGAGCCGCCGCCGTTCGCTTTCGACGAGGACCAATCTGGCGGAGCGATCCTGAACGCACGCTGAAGCCGCCTGAAGAACTCTTCAGGTTCGCTCTGCCACCCTGAGCGCATGCGTTTGCTGATCGTCGAGGACGAGAAAAGGCTGGCCCTGTCGCTCGCCAAGGGCCTGACCGCCGAGGGCTACGCCGTCGACGTCGTCCACGACGGTGTCGACGGACTGCACCGGGCGAGCGAGGGCACGTACGACCTGGTGATCCTCGACATCATGCTGCCCGGCATGAACGGCTACCGCGTCTGCTCCACGCTGCGCGCGGCGGGCCACGACGTGCCGATCCTGATGCTCACGGCCAAGGACGGCGAGTACGACGAGGCCGAGGGCCTCGATACCGGCGCGGACGACTACCTCACCAAGCCCTTCTCGTACGTCGTCCTGGTGGCCCGTGTGAAGGCGCTGCTGCGCCGCCGCGGCAACGCGGGCCCCTCCCCGGTCCACATCATCGGCGACCTGAAGATCGACACGGCCGCGCGCCGCGTCTTCCGCGGCGAGGGCGAGGGGGCCGGAGAGAGCGAAGTCGTCCTCACGGCAAAGGAGTTCGCGGTCCTGGAGCAGCTGGTCCTGCGCGCCGGTGAGGTCGTCTCCAAGGGCGACATCCTGGAGCACGTCTGGGACTTCGCGTACGAGGGCGACCCCAACATCGTCGAGGTGTACGTGAGCACGCTGCGGCGCAAGCTCGGCGCGGCCCTCATCAAGACCGTGCGCGGCGCCGGATACCGCCTCGAGGCCCCGCGATGAGGAGGCTCTTCGGATCGGTGCGGGCCAGGGCCACGCTCGGCGCGAGCCTGGTCGTCGCCCTCGCCCTGGTCGCCGCGGGCGCCGCCGTGCTGCTCTCGCTGCGGGCCAACCTCACCGACCAGGCCGAGTCCCGGGCCGACTCCGCCGCCCGCAAGGTCGCCTCCCAGCTCGCCTCGGGCCGTCCTTACGCCGACCTCGACCTGCCGGACGACGAGGAGGAGCCCGTCCAGGTCGTCGACGAGGACAACAGGCTCGTCGCCGCGAGCGACGACTTGGAGAAGATCAGCGGTACCGGCGTGAACGCGGTCGAGCCCGGCCGCGCGGCTCCCGGCGGGGCTGCTGAGGGCGGTGAGAAGGGGGAGACGGGTGACAAGGGGGAGACGGACGAGAGGGACGGGACAGGTGAGGCCGATGACGAGGCGCCCGAGCCCGGCGACATCGAGGATGAGACCAGGTTCACCGACGGCACCGCCACCGTCGACGGCGAGAGCTCCGACTTCCGCTTCGCCGCCGTCGAGGTGAGCACGGAGACCAAGGGCGACCTGACGGTCTACGCGGGCGGCTCCCTGGCCAGCCGCGAGAGCGCGGTCTCCACGGCGCTGACGACCATGCTGATCGGCTTCCCGCTGCTCCTCGCGGTCGTCGCCGGTGTCACCTGGCTGGTGACGCGGCGCGCGCTGCGCCCGGTGGGCGCGATCACCGCCGAGATGTCCGCGATCACCGCCTCGGAGGATCTGGCGCGCCGGGTGCCCGAGCCGGACACGCACGACGAGATCGCCTGGCTCGCCCGCACCACGAACGAGACGCTCACCGCCCTGCAGACCTCGGTGGAGCGCCAGCGCCGCTTCGTGGCGGACGCCTCGCACGAGCTGCGCAGCCCCATCGCCTCGCTGCGCACCCAGCTCGAAGTGGGCGCGGCCCACCCGGAGCTGCTGGACGTGGACGGCGCCGTCGAGGACACCGTGCGGCTCCAGGAGCTCGCCGCGGACCTGCTCCTGCTGGCCAGGCTCGACGCGGGGGAGAAGCCGGGCAGCGCCCCCGTCGACCTGGAGGCCCTCGTCCGCGAAGAGCTCCCGCAGCGCATCCGGGACCGCTTCGACGTGCACATGGATCTGAAGAGCGTCGACGTGGCGGGCTCCCGCGGCCAACTGGCCCGGGTGCTCGGCAATCTCCTGAACAACGCCCAGCGGCACGCCCGCTCCCGCGTCACGGTCACCACCCGGCGCGAGGGTGCCTGGGCGGTCCTCGAGGTGTCCGACGACGGAAGCGGCGTGCCGGAGGGCGAACGCGAGCGGATCTTCGAACGCTTCGTACGTCTCGACGACGCCCGGACCCGCGACGAGGGCGGGGCCGGTCTCGGCCTCGCCATCGCGCGGGATGTCGCGGTGCGCCACGGCGGCACGCTCACGGTGCGGGAGGCACCGTCCGGTGGTGCGCTCTTCGAACTCCGGCTGCCCGGCCCTCAGTCGTCGGCGGAGTGAGGGGCGTCGCGGCCGGCCGCGGTGGAGTGGGTCAGGGCTTGCCGCGCTGGGAGCGCAGATGCTCCGCGATCGGGGCCAGGGCGCTGCGCAGATCGTCGAGGGCCTCGGCGGAGATGAGGTCGACGAAGTGCCGCCGCACGGAGGCGACGTGGTGCGGAGCCACCTTCTGCATGGTCTCCATGCCCTCCTCGGTGAGTACGGTGTAGAGGCCGCGCCGATCGGACTCGCAGTTCTCGCGACGCACCAGGCCCGCGTTCTCCATGCGGGTGATCTGGTGGGAGAGGCGACTCTTGGACTGCAGGGTGGCGGCGGCAAGATCGCTCATACGCATCCGCAGCTCTTCCGATTCGGAGAGATACACGAGAATGTCGTAGTCGTTCATGGTCAGGTTGAACGGCTGAAGGTCCTTTTCGAGCTGATATGTCAGCATCCGGTTGACCTCCACGTGGGTGCGCCAGGCGCACTGTTCCTCGTCGGTCAGCCACTGCGGGGCCGTCTCGGTCTCCATGGAATCGATTCTACCTAAGAAGTTGAAAGGTGAACGAATGGTGGGTTGTGACACACCTCGCAACCCCTGCCTCTCGGAGGGGCACAGGCGTTCGCCGTCACACTCCGCAGACTACCGCTCACAGCCCGAAGCGACGCTGGAGGTCCCCCAGTTGTCCGGGAAGGCGCGGTGCGCCGGACTGGGGGGCCGGTTGTCCCGGAGCGGCCCGTCCGCCCGGCACGCCCGCCTGGTTCGGCACCTCTCCCGCGGCCCGCTCGGGCATCAGCGCCTCCGAGGACTGGAGCAGCACCGTGCCGGCGCCCACGAACTCGAACTGGTGCTCCTCCCCGGAGGTGCCGCCGATGCCGGTCAGTGCTCGCACGCCTCCGATCACGCCCGTGAGGTATCCGTGGTCGTAGTGGTGACATGGTGAAGGGCAGTCGGCCCACCCCACGAGCGCCTGTGGATCGACGCGGACGGGGGGCTCCATGAAGACCACCGGGCCGTTCGAGGCGGCGACGAACTTGCCCGTGCCGATGAGCGTCAGAAAGCCCGGAACGATCGACTGCTTCAACGCGAGAGTTGGCTGAAAAGCGAGGAGGTTGCCGGAGCGAATGGTCAGGTTGCCCTCTTCCAAGTCATACGAATTCACGTCGAAGGCCCGGTCGGCGAGGAGCATCTTGCCCTGGCCGTCCGCCACCACCCAGTCGCTTGCGTGCAGCGGCGAATGGAAACTGGTCCGGACCAGGCGGTCGAGCCGGCCGTGCCCGATGCCGTTGAACTCCATCCGCCCGTAGTAGGCGATCATCTTCCCCTTCTGCAGGAACCACTGGCTCCCCTTGAGCTCCACGCAGAAGGTGTACGGATTGACGTTGTCGTCGCTCGGCAGCGTCATGGGGTCGAAGACGGCGGGGGCTCCCGCGGGGGTCGAGACGTTGGGGTTCACAGCTTGTCCTCCGAAGCCTGGACGTACACCGCGCCGCTCCCCGAAAGCTCCAGCTGGAAGGCCTCTCCTGAGCCGCGGCCCACCATGTCGCGCCAGCCGAGCGCCGTGGAGAGCTCGTTGCGCACGTCGCCGTGGTGCGCGACATACGCCTGCGGGTCGACGTGCACCGGGCGCTGCGGGGTGATCGGCACCTCAATGACGCCGCCGTGCGCCATGACGGCGACCGCGCCGTGACCCTTCAGGGTGGTCGTGAACAGGCCCTGGCCGCTGACCTGGCCGCGCACCATGCCCATGACGCCGCCCTGCGATCCCATGAACATCGTGCCCTGCTGGAGCGTGCCGTCGAAGGCGAGCAGCCGGTCGGCCTCGACGTACAGCGTGTCTCCGGAGAGGCCGATCACCTGGATGTGGTGGCCGCCGTGCCCGAAGAGGACCGTGCCGCTGCCCTCGACGGTCATCAGGGGGGTGGCCTCGCCGGCGACGCGGCGGCCGATCATGGAGGCGAGTCCGCCCTGGCCGCCCTGGATGTTCGGGGTGAAGGAGACGTCGCCCTTGTAGGCGAGCATGGCGCCGCGCTGGCTGAAGATCTTGGCGCCGGGCTGCAGCGTGGCCTCGATCATCTTCGAGTTGATCTCTCGGAACGGCATCTCAGACGCCCCCCGCGATCGTGGTGCGCTCACTGGGCTGGACGTAGACGAGGCCGTCGCCCTCGAAGCGGATCTGGAAGGCCTCGCCGCCGCCCTCGCCCATGAAGGTGCGCAGGGTGGCGCCCGACTGGAAGCTCTGGCGGACGTCCCCCTGGTGCGCGATGTACGCCCCCGGGTCCACCGTCAACGGATACTGCCGGGAGACGCGCAGCACCACCGCGGGTCCGTCGGAGATGATCGCCGCCTGCCCGGTGCCCTCGACGGTCGTCGTGAACAGCCCGTTCCCCTGGGTCGCGCCGCGCAGGCCGGTGAAGGTGGTGCCGGTGCGCAGACCGGCGTCGGTGCAGAGCAGATTGCTCGCCTCGACGTGGAGCTTCTCGCCCTGCAGCCGCACCAGGTTGATCTCCGTCGCGCGGTCGGCGAACCAGCAGGTGCCGTGCCCCTTCACCTCCATCACCGTCATCTGCTCGCCGGTGACGCGGCGGGTCACCATCCCGCGTATCCCCTCGCCGCCGCCGGTCATCTTCTTGAAGGCCATCTGGCCGTCATAGGCGACCATCGAGCCGTTCTTCGCCTTCACGGCGTCGCCGGTCATGTCGACGGCGAGCACCCTGCTGCCCTGGAGCCGGAATGTAGCCACGAATCGACGGTAGCCGTGGCGTACCCGTCCAGAACAGGGTGAAGGGCCCTGAGCGAACCCCGAGAAGACCCCGATGTCACAATGGGGGTCGCTTGTGCGTCCGTTCACAAGATCGGCGCGACCGAGCCCGCCCCTCCCGCCGCCCCACCCACCGAAGGTGACCCGTGGACATCAAGACCGCCTCCGCCCTCCGCCGCCTCCGCCTGGTCTCCGTGCCCGAGGGCATCTCCTGGATCGTGCTGTTGGTCTGCACGATCATCAAGTACACGGTCGCCGAGGGCTTCAACGTCGCCCCGGTGCTCGGGCCGATCCACGGCGTGCTGTTCATCCTGTACGTGATCTTCTGGCTCGACGCCTGGAACCGTACGAAGTGGGACGCGAAGACGGGTGCCCTGTACTTCGCGTTCTCGATCATCCCCGGCGGCGGGTTCATGGCGGAGCGCAAGCTGAAGCGTGCGGCCGAGGCCGCGGTGATCGCCTCGCGCGCCCGCCAGGAAGGGATCGTGAACGCATGATCATCGCCTTCTCCGTGACCCCGCTGGGCGTCGGTGAGGATGTCGGCGAGTACGTCGCCGACGCGGTGCGCGTCGTCCGTGAGTCGGGCCTTCCCAACCGGACCGACGCCATGTTCACGTCCATCGAGGGCGAGTGGGACGAGGTCATGGACGTCGTCAAGCGCGCCGTCGCCGCGGTCGAGGCACGGGCGCCGCGCGTCTCCGTCGTCATGAAGGCGGACATCCGCCCCGGAGTGGCGGACGGCCTCACTTCCAAGGTCGACACGGTGGAGCGCCACCTCTCCGCGTAAGCGACCGTCTCGGCTCCCGAGACGTCCCCGAGACGTCCCCGGAAAGCCCCCACCCTTCGGGCGGGGGCTTTTCTGTGCGCTCACCTCTGCGCTCACCCGCGCGCTCCCTCACCTTGAGCGACCGCTCAAATCCCTGTACCGTCCACTTTGAGCAGTCGCTCAAGACGCTCAAGACATCACTGACGTGGGGGTTCGCCGTGAGTCTGTACATCGAGGCACGGATACGGGCCGATCTCGACGCCCTCTGGGCGCACACTCAGGAGCCCGGCCATCACCAACGCTGGGACCTGCGGTTCACCGAGATCGACTACCTGCCGAGCCGGGACGGGGAGCCCCAGCACTTCCGGTACGCCACGCGCGTGCTGCCCTTCCTGACCGTCGCGGGCACCGGCGTCTCCGCGGGCGAGCGGCGGCGCCCCGACGGCACCAGGACCTCCGCCCTGCGCTTCTCCTCCCCGCACCCGCTCTCCCTCCTGGAGGAGGGCAGCGGCTACTGGCGCTACGTACCTGCGCCGGACGGCGACGGCATCCGCTTCCTCACCGGCTACGACTACCGGCCACGCTGGGGCCGCTTCGGCACAATCGTCGACCGGATGCTCTTCCGCCCCCTGATGGGCTGGGCGACCGCCTGGTCCTTCGACCGCCTGCGGCTCTGGCTGGAGCGCGGCATCACCCCCGAACGCGCCCTGCGCAACGCGCTCGCCGACACCGCCGCCCGCGTCCTCTGCGTCGTGGCCGCGATCCTCCTGGCCCCCCTGACAGCCATCGCCGTGTCCGCCCTGATGCTGTTCCTGCCGCCCCTGCCCACCACCCCGGCGGCCCGCCGCTGCCTGCGCACCCCACCGGCACGCGCGCGTACCCCACGCATCCTCACGACCCTCGCCCCGGCCACCCTCACTCCAGCCACCCTCACCCCGAACGAGGAGCAGCCCTCGTGAAGCAGCACGCGTCGATCTTCCGCACCGCGATGGGCGCCGACTTCGAGCGGCTGCACCCACAGCTCCGGCGCCGCTTCTCCGTCGGCCTCGCTAGCGGCGAGGCCTGCACGGGGCGGGGCGTGATGGACCGCATCTGGCACGGCGGGCGCTTCGTGCGCCCCTTCCTCGCCCTCGGCGGCACCCGCAACATCCTCGTCCCGCGCCAGGGCCGCGACGTCCCCTTCGTCATCGAGAACGTGCCGTACGCCGACACGTACGGCCGTGAGACGGTGACCTTCGTGCGCACCTTCGACCTGCCTGGCGGCCCTCGCCGCTTCGACGCCCAGATGGTCCTCGGCCCCCGGGGCGACCGCGTGCTCGACTACCTCGGCACGCACCAGCACCTCGCCAGCGACCTCCACTTCCGCGCCGAGCCCGACGGCTCGCTGCTCATCCGCTCCGGGGCGCACCGTTTCCGGGAGGGGCCGGTCGACTGCCGGGTGCCCGCACTGATCGGCGGGGACGCGGAGGTGCGCGAGTCCTACGACGACGCGACGGGGCGCTTCCGCATCCGGGTGCGGGTCACCAATCGCCGCTTCGGGCCGCTCTTCGGGTACGAGGGGTCCTTCACGGCGACGTACACCGACGTCCGTACGTGCGGGGTGCGCCCAGGGCTCCGTCCGGTACGCGAGGAGGCCCGCGCGTGAGCGCCGCCAAGGATCAGGACAAGAGTCGGGAGACCCGCACCAAGCTCCTCGACGGCGCGCTGCGGACGCTCACGGAGCAGGGCATCGCCAAGGCGTCGGCGCGGAACATCGCGACGGCCGCGGGGGTCAACCAGGCGCTGGTCTTCTACCACTTCGGCTCCGTCGACGACCTGCTCGCGGCGGCCTGCAGGCACGGTACGGAGCAGCGGGTCTCCCGCTACCGGGAGCGGCTCGCGGAGGTCGGCTCCCTCTCCGAACTGCTCGCCTTCGGCCGCGAGATGCACGTGGAGGAGCGCGAGGCGGGGCATGTCGCGGTCCTCGGCCAGCTCCTCGCCGGCGCGCAGACGCAGCCGAGGCTCGCGGCGGCGACGGCGGCGGGCCTCGCGCTCTGGATCGAGGAGATCGAGAAGGTCCTGATCCGGGTCCTGGCCGCGTCGCCGCTCGGCGAGTTCGTCGACGCGGTGGGACTCGCGCGGGCGGTGGGGGCGTCCTTCGTGGGCATGGAGCTGTACGAGGGCGTCGACCCGGCGGGTACGGAGCGGGCCCTTGACTCCCTGGAGCAGTTGTCCGTCCTGGTGACGGCGGTCGAGGAACTGGGGCCGCTGGCGCAGCGGGCGGTCCGGCACGGGTTGCGCAGGGCGCGGGGCTGAGAGCCTGTGTCATATCCCCGGCCGGGTGGTCGCCGCCTGGCACGCACGCTCGCCGCGTTGCCGAAAAGCCCTAGTAGCTCTTCCCCCAGGCCTGAACGGCCCGGGGGGACCCCCACCGAGGACTTTCCGGCGCCTTGCGATCGCACGCACCAGACGACGCCCACTGATCCGACCGGGGATATGACACAGGCTCTGAGGCCCGTCCGCGTCGCGGGGCGCCGGGGCGAGTCCCGCTCGCCCACCCGTTTGCCCCGCGACGCACAGCGGGCGTAGAGGCATGCCTTCCGCCGCAACCCCGCCAAAACCCCCCAACCTAAAACCCCTCGCACGGGCGAACCCCGTTCGACACGCCGGGGAAACTCCACTTTTGTGAGGGTACGGCCGTATCAGTCGCCTTCGTCGCATCGGCCTGTTCGATTCGTTACCGGATCACCCAGAACCTGGAGGGCGCTGTGCGGCAGCCGGAGGGCTACGACTACGAGACCCACAGCACGCTCGCCGGACCGCTCACGGAGCCGCACGGCGACGACGGAGGGGGCGGGGGGCCTGGACCGTACCGGGTCCGGTACCGCTCGCTCCTGTCCAGCGAACCGCACCGCATACGCGCCGTGCTCCTGATGACCCTGGCGCCCGTGCTCACCGGCATCCTGCTGGTCTACCTCGTCTGGCCCACCCACTGGACCGAACGCGAGGGCGGCGACCGCTGGCTGATCGGCCTGGACGTCACGATGCTCGTGGCGATCGGCCTGATCGAGCTCTTCATGCTGGTCAACGTCGTATCCATCGCCCACGCCACGATGGTCGCGAGGGACCCGATACCCGTGGTCCCCGAGCCCGGCACCCGCGTCGCCTTCCTCACCACGTACGTGCCGGGCAAGGAGCCCCTGTCCATGGTCAGGGCGACCCTGGAGGGCGCCGTCCGGGTCCACCACCCCGGCCCCCTCGACGTATGGCTCCTGGACGAGGGGAACACCCCCGAGGCTAAGGCCCTCTGCGAGGAACTCGGCGTGCGGCACTTCACGCGCTACGGGGTGGCGGAGTGGAACCGCGAGAAGGGGCCGCACAAGGCCCGCACCAAGCACGGCAACTACAACGCCTGGCTGGCGCTCCACCACGCCGAGTACGACTTCTTCGCCTCGGTCGACACCGACCACGTCCCGCTCCCCGACTTCCTGGAGCGGATGATGGGCTACTTCCGCGACCCGGACGTCGCGTTCGTCGTCGGGCCCCAGGTCTACGGGAACTACACGACGCCCGTCACCAAGGCCGCCGAGTCCCAGCAGTTCCTCTTCCACGCGCTCATCCAGCGCGCGGGCAACCGCTACCGCGCCCCCATGTTCGTCGGCACGAACAACGTCGTACGGATCAGCGCGCTCACCCAGGTGGGCGGCCTGCACGACTCGGTCACTGAGGACATGGCGACGGGCTTCGAGCTGCACCGCCACCGCAACCCCGCGACGCGGCGGCACTGGCGCTCGGTCTACACCCCCGACGTGCTGGCCGTCGGCGAGGGCCCGGCCTCCTGGACGGACTTCTTCACCCAGCAGATGCGCTGGTCGCGCGGCACGTACGAGACGCTGTTCAAGCAGTACTGGAAGGCGCCGTTCACCATGCCGCCCGGACGCCTCTTCTCGTACTCGCTGATGCTCGTGTACTACCCCATGACGGCCGTCAACTGGCTGCTCGGCGTGCTCAGCTGTGTGCTGTTCCTGTGGTTCGGGGCCAGCGGCACCCAGGTCGCCGCATCGGTCTGGCTGATGCTGTACAGCGACGCGGCGGCCCTCCAGGTCGGCCTCTACCTCTGGAACCGGCGGCACAACGTCTCCCCGCACGAGCCGGAGGGCTCCGGCGGACTCGCGGGCATGGCGATGTCGGCGCTCTCCGCGCCCATCTACGCCAAGTCGCTCGGCGCCGCGCTGCTGCGCCGCCCCAGCCGCTTCGTGGTCACCCCCAAGGGCGGCGACGCCAGCCCGGACCGGCTGCTCACCTTCCGTATCCACCTCTTCTGGGCGGTGGTGCTGATCAGTTCGCTCGTCGCCTCCTTCGTGCTCGGCCACACCCATGTGGCGATGCGCACCTGGGCGGTCCTCGCGACGGTCATCTCGCTCGCGCCGGTCTCGATCTGGGCCTTCTCGCTGGTCAAGGAGCGCAGGGAGGCCCGGCAGGAGCGGCCCGCCGCCCTGCTCGGCGAAGACGCGGACGTACATGTGGAGGGCGATCCTGAGCCCGCGTTCGCCTCCGGCACGACGACAGGAGGGAACTGACTTATGGCCTACCGCCCCTCGAAGCGCACCAGGAAGACGCTGTTCGGAGTCGGCGCGGGCGCACTCCTGGTGGGACTGAACGCCCCCGCCGCGCTCTCCTTCGCCGAGGAGCAGTACTACGAGTACAAGATCTCCCGGCCCGGCTACAAGGCGAAGTACGGCTCCTGGAAGCAGGTCGACATCCCCGAGGAGTTCCGCACCAACGCCATCCACGCCGCGCTGCTGCACACGGGCAAGGTGCTGATCGTCGCCGGCTCGGGGAACGAGCAGAAGAAATTCGACGCGGGGTCGTTTGACACGATCCTGTGGGACCCGAAGAAGGACACCTTCAAGAAGATCGACACGCCCGAGGACTTCTTCTGCTCCGGGCACGCCCAGCTCCCCGACGGGCGCCTGCTGGTGGCCGGCGGCACCGCGCGCTACGAGCGGCTCGACGGCGAGGTGGAGCGGGCGGGCGGCGGGATGCGGGTGAAGAACGAGAACCCGGACAGACCGGTGGTCCTGAAGAAGGGCACCAAGTTCCGTTCGCCGTCCGGTGTCGAGTACGTCAGCAAGTTCGACGTCGAAGTGCCCAAGGCCAAGCGGAACTTCGAGATCACGTACTCCAAGTCCGGTGTGATGCAGCCCTGGAAGACGAAGATCAAGGCGAGCGAGACGCGCGTCTTCGTGGAGGCGGTCGAGAGCGGCGAGCAGTCGGTCACCGAGAAGTCGGCGCAGTACGAGATCGAGGGTCTCACCGGCGACGAGGCCGACAACACCTACGGCATCGCCGAGAAGATCGACATGGAGAAGCAGGACTTCCAGGGGATCAAGGCGGCGTACGAGTTCGACCCGAAGGCCGAGAAGTACCTGCCCGTCGACCCGATGAAGAAGGCCCGCTGGTACCCGACCCTGGTCGGTCTCGCGGACGGCAAGGTGCTCGCGGTCTCCGGCCTCGACGACGTGGGCGTCATCGACCCGGGCGACAACGAGATCTACGACCCGAGGACGAAGAAGTGGTCGGACGGGCCCAAGCGGTACTTCCCGACGTACCCCGCGCTCTTCCTCACCAAGGGTGGCAAGCTCTTCTACCCGGCGTCGAACGCGGGCTACGGGCCGGCCGAGAAGGGCCGGGAGCCTGGCCTGTGGGACCTGAGGACGAACACGTTCGCGAAGGTCCCGGGCCTTGAGGACCTCGACCAGACCGAGACCTCGGCGTCCGTGCTCCTTCCGCCCGCGCAGGACCAGAAGGTGATGGTCCTGGGCGGCGGGGGAGTGGGCGAGTCGAAGAAGGCGACGAGCCGCACGGCCGTGATCGACCTCAAGGACGAGAACCCGTCCTTCAAGACCGGGCCCGAACTCCCGCAGGGCACGCGGTACCTCAACAGCGTGCTCATGCCGGACGACTCGGTCTTCACGTCCAACGGCTCACGGGACTACCGCGGCCGCAGCGCGAGCAACGTCCTCAAGGCGCAGTTCTACGACCCGAAGACGAACGAGTTCCGCGAGGCCGCGTCTCCCAAGGTGGGCCGCAACTACCACTCCGAGGCGCTGCTGCTGCCCGACGGCCGGGTCGCCACCTTCGGCTCCGACCCGCTCTACGACAACCAGCAGAACACCAAGCTCGGCCACTTCGAGCAGCGCATGGAGATCTTCACGCCGCCCGCGCTGCACAAGGGCGGCGCGAGCCGCCCGGTGCTCGGTGAGGGCCCCGAGCAGTTGGCGGCGGACGGCCGCGCGACGTTCAGGACCGAGCACCCCGGGACCATCGCGTCGGCCCGGCTGATGCGTCCGAGCGCGGTGACGCACACGACGGACGTCGAGCAGCGTTCGATCGCGCTGGGACTCACCAGGGGCAAGGGCTCGGTGACGGTGGCCGTGCCGCAGGGCGACACGGCGCTGGTGCCGCCCGGCTGGTACATGCTCTTCGTGACGGACAAGGACGGCACGTCGTCCGAGGCGAAGTGGATCCATGTCGGCACGGAGGGCTGACCGGCCCGCCCCGTACCGAAGGCCACCGGCTCTCAGAGCCTGTGTCATATCCCCGGCCGGGTGGGCGTCGTCTGGCACGCACGCTCGCCGCGTTGCCGAAAAGCCCTAGTAGCTCCGCTACAAGGACTTCCCGGCGCCTTGCGATCGCACGCACCAGACGACGCCCACTGATCCGACCGGGGATATGACACAAGCTCTCAGGCCTGCTTGGCGTTGCGCGCGAGGCCCAGCGCGTAGTCCGGCCACCACTGCCCGGCGGCCGGGCCGCCCCGGCACGGGCCGTCCGAGTCGCCGGGACGCTTGATCCACAGGACGGCGTCGAGCAGCGGATCGCCCGTGCGGTCGGTCGGCGGGGTGCCGAGGCCCCGGCCTGGCGGGTTGCACCAGGCGTCCTGGCGGTCGCCGGCCAGCGGCCCCCTGCCGTTGCGGCTGGTGTCCATGACGAAGTGCTTGCCGTCGACGGTGGCCGACAGCGTGCGGCCGTACGCCTTGGTCTTCTCGTCGCCCTGGAAGTTGGAGACGTTCAACGAGAAGCCGTCGGCCTGGGCGACGCCCGCCTTCTGGAGCGGCTCGGTGAGCTTGTGGGCGTCGCTGATCCAGCCGGGGTTGCCCGCGTCCAGGTAGACCTTCACCTTCGGCTGCCGCTTGAGCCGCTGGATCGCCTCGGAGAGCAGCTGGTAGCGCTCCGCGTGGTACTCGGCGGGGGTGCAGCCGTCGGCGATGTGCGGGATCGCGTCGGGCTCCAGGACGACCAGGGCGGGCGCCCGGCCGATCGAGTCGGCGAAGGTGTCCACCCAGCTCCGGTACTGGTCCGCGCCGCCCGCGCCGCCCGCGGAGTGCTGACCGCAGTCGCGGTGCGGGATGTTGTACGCGACGAGCACGGCGGTGCGGCCCTCCTTCGCCGCGCCCTTCGTCGCCTCCTCGATGTCGGGCCGGGGATCGTCACCGGCGGGCCAGAGCGCCACGGGCCGCTCGGAGATGCGCCGGAGCGCCGCGGCGTCCTTGGCGCGCCCCTGCCGCTCCCACTGCTCGACCTGGCGTGCGGCGGCGCTGTCGGGGTCGACCCAGAAGGCGCCCGCGGACCGCGGGGCCGAGCCGGTGGCGGCGGCACGTTCGGCGGCCTCGTCCGCGCCGGATCCGGCGGAGTCCGATGAGCAGCCGGCCGGGAGCCCGAGGGCGGCGAGGGCCGCGAGTGCCGTGAACGTGCGGAGCAGCCGGTGCATCCAGCCCCCTTTGGGCGATGTGACGTGACGGGCAGTCAGCCCGGCAATCGTTACATAGAGGACTAATCAAGCTCTTGTGCCACACCGCCCCCGGTGCAGAGCGCGATGCCGAGCGGCGTGCACTCGTAGAACACCCGGTGCCCGTACCGCCGCGACACCAGCAGCCCGGCGCCCCGCAACGCCGACAGATGCGCCGACACCGACGACGGCGCGAGCCCGAGCCGGTGTGCGAGGCCCGACGTGGTGTCCGGTGTGACGAGCGCGGCGAGCACCGCGGCCCGGCCCCGGCCCAGGAGCCGTACGAGCGGCTCGGGCGTACGGTCGTCCGGCTCGGCCCACAGCGCCGCGATGCCCCGCACCGGATAGGCCAGCGCCGGCTGCCACGGCGGCTCGAAACCGCTGACCACGTCCGGCCACGAGAACACGCTCGGGATCAGCACGAGGCCCTGCCCCGAAAGCGCCCGCGCGTGCTCGCCCCGCCACTCCACGGTGAGCGTCCCCTCGTCCCACGACAG
This sequence comes from Streptomyces sp. NPDC044106, assembly GCF_056433985.1. NCBI lineage: Bacteria > Bacillati > Actinomycetota > Actinomycetes > Kitasatosporales > Streptomycetaceae > Streptomyces > Streptomyces sp. NPDC044106. The sequence continues at coordinate 27,625 of NZ_JBWKFZ010000001.1, read as the reverse complement.
GCGCCGGTCGAGCTCCGGAAGCAGCCCGCCGAGCCCCACCTCCGCGAGCCGCCGCGAGTGGTAGGCGACATCCGCCTCGAGGAGCGTGCGCAGCCGCGGCCACTCCGGCTCGACGAGGGTGTGCCAGGCGGCCTCCATGGCGTCCGCCAGCTCCCGCACGGCGCCCACCGGGTCGGCGAGCAGCGCCCGCCCCTTCGGCGTCTCGGCCGCGCCCGGTGTACAGGCGAGCGCCCGCGCCAGGTCGTCCGCGGCGGCCACCGGATCGGCCGCGCGGACCCCCGCGATCTCCTCCTCGAAACGGGCGGCGGGACCGATCGGCGGCGGCCCGAGGAAGTCGGGGAAATGCCCGCGCTGCGGCATCAGGAGCCACAGCGCGGAGAGGTCGAGCCCGCGGCCCGCCGCCCGGATCCGGCGCAGCCACCGCGGGTGGTACGTCTGCCGGTCGGGCCGCTTGAGCGTCCGTACGGCCTCCTGCGTCTCCCACAGCGGCGACACCGCGAACCGGCAGCGCAGCAGATCGTCCCGGCCGAAGTGCAGATGGAACGGCACGCCGACGCCTCCCGCCGAGGCCCGAAGATTCGCCCTGGCCCGAAACTCTAGGGCAGGGCGCCCGCCCGCGTGAGGCTGCCGACATGCCCCGAACCCGGTCCACACCCGCCGGCGCATCGCCCGGCTACGCCCGCGTCTTCGCCGTGCGCGAGTTCCGTGCCGTCTTCGTCGCGCACGCCTTCTCGCTGCTCGGCGTCGTCGTCAGCGAGATCGCCCTGACCGTGCTGGTCTACGGACTCACCGGATCACCGCTGCTCAGCGCGCTCACCTTCGCGCTCGGCATGCTGCCCTACCTCATCGGTGGGACCCTCCTGTCCGGCATCGCCGACCGCTTCCCGCCCCGGCGGGTGCTCGTCCTGTGCGACATGGCGTGCGCCGGGTGCGCCGCACTCATGGCGCTGCCCACGACGCCCGTCGCCGCACTGCTGGCGCTGCGCTGCGCCATCGCCCTCGTCTCGCCGGTCTTCAACGGCACCCGGATGGCGACCCTCACCGACATCCTCGGCGACGGCGACCTCTTCGTCCTCGGCCGCTCCCTGCTGCGCATCGTCTCGCAGAGCTCCGTCCTGGCCGGGTTCGGACTCGGCGGCGTACTCCTCACCTTCGTGACGCCGCGCGCCGCCCTCGCCATCACCGTCTGCACGTTCACGCTCTCGGCGCTGGTGCTGCGGTGCGGGACGCGGCGGCGGCCCGCACGCGAGGGCGAGGGCGATGGCGGGGGCGGGGCGCTCGTGCGGTACTCGCTGAGCGGTGCCCGCCGGGCCCTCGGCGACCGGCGCGTGCGGGCCCTGCTGCTGCTCTTCTGGGTGCCGCCGATGTTCCTGGTCGCCCCCGAGGTGCTCGCCGCCCCGTACGCGGACGAGATCGGGATCGGGGTCGGGGGCGTCGGCCTGCTCATGTGCGCCCCGCCGGTGGGCACGGTCGCGGGCGAGCTGTACGCGGGCTCGGTCCTCTCCGCGTCCGCGCGCGCCCGCATCGTGCTGCCGCTCGCCTCGCTCGTGCTTGTCCCGCTCGTGGTGTACGCGTTCACGCCCGGCCTCGTCCCCGCGCTGGCCACCCTCGCGCTCGCCGGGGCCGGATCGGCGTACACGCTGGGCCTCGACCGCTGGTTCGTCGACGCCGTGCCCGAGGAGCTGCGGGGCCGCGCGATGACGGTGCTCACGGCGGGGCTGATGACGGTCCAGGGCCTCGGCATGGCGCTCGCGGGCCTTGCCGCGGAGTTCTGGGCGGTCAGCACGGTCGTCGCGGGGGCGGGGCTGCTCGGCACCGCCTGCTGCCTGCTCCTGGTGCTTGAGGTGCGGCGCACGCGGGACGCCGGGGCGCGGCAGCGGGAACGTGCGGAGGGCGGCGGCCTGGAACGTACGACCGAATCGCGAGACGGGGCTGACCAGCATGTGACCGACGGGTAAGGTCGATGCCGTGCCGAAGCCGCTCAGCCTCCCCTTCGATCCCATCGCCCGCGCCGACGAGCTCTGGAAGCAGCGCTGGGGGTCGGTCCCGGCGATGGGCGCGATCACCTCGATCATGCGCGCGCACCAGATCCTCCTCGCCGAGGTCGACGCGGTCGTCAAGCCGTACGGACTGACCTTCGCGCGGTACGAGGCGCTCGTCCTGCTCACCTTCTCGCAGGCCGGCGAGTTGCCGATGTCGAAGATCGGCGAGCGGCTGATGGTCCACCCGACGTCGGTCACGAACACGGTGGACCGCCTGGTCAAATCCGGCCTGGTCGACAAGCGCCCGAACCCCAACGACGGCCGCGGCACGCTCGCCTCCATCACGGACAAGGGCCGCGAGGTCGTCGAGGCGGCCACCCGCGAGCTGATGGCGATGGACTTCGGGCTCGGGGTGTACGACGCGGAGGAGTGCGGGGAGATCTTCGCGATGCTGCGGCCGTTGCGGGTGGCGGCGGAGGATTTCGAGGAGAGGTAGGAGTCGGCCGTTCCGGTCGGGGCGGGGGCGCTGAAGATCGCGCCAAAAGGGCCGTTACTCTCGATTGCATGAAGAAGAGCGTGCTGACCCGATACCGGGTGATGGCCTACGTCACCGCAGTCATGTTGCTCGTCCTGTGCACCTGCATGGTGTTCAAGTACGGCTTCGACAAGGGGCAGGATCTGACGCTCGTCGTCTCCCAGATCCACGGCGTGCTCTACATCATCTACCTGATCTTCGCCTTCGACCTGGGCTCCAAGGCGAAGTGGCCGTTCGGCAAGCTGCTGTGGGTACTGATCTCCGGCACCATCCCGACCGCCGCGTTCTTCGTCGAGCGCAAGGTCGTCCGTGAGGTCGAGCCGCTGATCGAGAGCGGCTCCCCGGTCACCGCGAAGGCGTAGGGCCCTTCCGACCCACACCGCCACGGGCAAGCCCGTGGCGGTTGGCCATCGACATTTACTAGGACGTCCAAGTAAATTCGACGGTATGGACGCTGAAGCGATCGAGGAAGGCCGCCGACGCTGGCAGGCCCGTTACGACAAGGCCCGCAAGCGCGACGCGGACTTCACCACGCTCTCCGGGGACGAGGTCGACCCCGTGTACGGACCGCGGCCCGCGGACACCTACGAGGGGTTCGAGCGGATCGGCTGGCCCGGTGAGTACCCCTTCACGCGCGGGCTCCACCCGACCGGGTACCGCGGCCGGACCTGGACCATCCGCCAGTTCGCGGGCTTCGGCAACGCCGAGCAGACGAACGAGCGCTACAAGATGATCCTGGCCAACGGCGGCGGCGGCCTCTCCGTCGCCTTCGACATGCCGACCCTCATGGGTCGCGACTCCGACGACCCCCGCTCGCTCGGCGAGGTCGGGCACTGCGGTGTCGCCATCGACTCCGCCGCCGACATGGAGGTCCTCTTCAAGGACATCCCGCTCGGCGACGTGACGACCTCCATGACGATCAGCGGGCCCGCGGTGCCCGTCTTCTGCATGTACCTGGTCGCCGCCGAGCGCCAGGGCGTCGACCCGGCCGTCCTCAACGGCACGCTCCAGACCGACATCTTCAAGGAGTACATCGCGCAGAAGGAGTGGCTCTTCCAGCCCGAGCCGCACCTGCGCCTCATCGGCGACCTGATGGAGCACTGCGCGCGCGACATCCCCGCGTACAAGCCGCTCTCCGTCTCCGGCTATCACATCCGCGAGGCCGGGGCGACGGCCGCGCAGGAGCTCGCGTACACGCTCGCGGACGGCTTCGGGTACGTGGAGCTCGGCCTCTCGCGCGGCCTTGACGTGGACGTCTTCGCGCCCGGCCTCTCCTTCTTCTTCGACGCGCACGTCGACTTCTTCGAGGAGATCGCCAAGTTCCGCGCGGCGCGCCGCATCTGGGCCCGCTGGCTGCGCGAGGAGTACGGGGCGAAGACCGACAAGGCGCAGTGGCTGCGCTTCCACACGCAGACGGCCGGTGTCTCGCTGACCGCGCAGCAGCCGTACAACAACGTCGTACGTACGGCGGTCGAGGCGCTGGCCGCGGTGCTCGGCGGCACGAACTCCCTGCACACCAACGCGTTGGACGAGACCCTCGCGCTGCCCAGCGAGCAGGCCGCGGAGATCGCGCTCCGTACGCAGCAGGTGCTGATGGAGGAGACGGGGGTCGCGAACGTCGCCGACCCGCTCGGCGGCTCCTGGTACATCGAGCAGCTCACCGACCGCATCGAGGCCGACGCGGAGAAGATCTTCGACCAGATCAGGGAGCGGGGGCGGCGGGCCTGCCCCGACGGGCAGCACCCGATCGGGCCGATCACCTCGGGCATCCTGCGGGGCATCGAGGACGGCTGGTTCACCGGCGAGATCGCCGAGTCGGCCTTCCAGTACCAGCGGTCCGTGGAGAAGGGCGACAAGCGGGTCGTCGGCGTCAACTGCCTCGAAGGCTCGGTCACCGGTGACCTGGAGATCCTGCGGGTCAGCCATGAGGTGGAGCGGGAGCAGGTCCGGGACCTCGCGGGGCGCAAGGGGCGGCGTGACGATGCGCGGGTCCGGGCGTCTCTCGACGCCATGCTGGCGGCCGCGCGCGACGGCTCCAACATGATCGTTCCCATGCTGGAGGCGGTTCGGGCGGAGGCGACGCTCGGGGAGATTTGCGGGGTCCTCCGGGAGGAGTGGGGGGTCTACGTGGAGCCGCCGGGGTTCTAGACCGTTCCCTGCCTGCGGGCCGGTGGGGGCTGTTCGCGCAGTTCCCCGCGCCCCTTGAGGGGTGGCCCTGCGTGGTTGCCTGCGGGTGCTCGTGGGGCTGTGGGGGCTCATGTCTGCGAGGGTGCGCGGGGAACTGCGCGGCGAGCCCCCACGGCCCGCAGGTGAGATGGGACGGGCCGGCCCGAGTTCCAGGGGCGCGGGGAACTGTGCGAGCAACCCCCACCCACCCGCAGGCAGCACACATACCCCCGCCCCGCGACCCCCGCCCAAAGTCACAGGTTTAAGGCCCAGGGGCCAGGGCAGGCGCCACGCCGGCCCCCGCCCCCCGCCCCAGGAGAACCCGTGACCTCGACCGGCCACGCCCGCACCGCCGCCATCGCCATCGGAGCCGCCACCGCCACCATCCTCGGCGCGCTGCTCGTGGGCGGTTCCGGCGAGGTGAGTGCGAGCCCGCCGCCCGAGCCGAAGGTGCAGGACGCCTTCGACTCGCTCGGCCCCGAGGTGCACGCGGCCAAGCTCAGGGACGGGCGGACCGCGCACTACTCGGACACTGGCGACAAGGACGGCAAGCCCGTCCTGTTCATCGGCGGCACCGGCACCAGCGCCCGCGCCTCACACATGACGGACTTCTTCCGCACCACCCGCGAGGACCTGGGCCTGCGCCTCATCTCCGTCGAGCGCAACGGCTTCGGCGACACCGAGTTCGACGAGAGGCTGGGCAAGGCCGACTTCGCCGAGGACGCCCTCCAGGTCCTCGACAAGCTCGGCGTCGACGACGTGTCCGTGGTCGCGATATCCGGCGGCGGCCCCTACGCCGCCGAGCTCGCCGCCCGCGCCCCCGAGCGCGTCTCCCAGCTCCACCTCGCCGCCGCCCTCCCCCCGTACGGCACGAAGCCCGCCTACTGCTCCCTCTCCGACGACGCGCTCACCGCCGCGGTCGAGGACCAGATCAAGGACCCGCGCAAGTGGTGGGCCTTCCCCGACGACAGCCCCGTCAAGTCGATCCCCGGCTTCGCCGACACCGCGTACGAAGAGGGCGCGCGCACCTACAACCAGCGCGGGCAGCAGGCCGACCCGGCGCCCCAGGTCCACGAGCAGAGGCTGTACTGCGGCCGCCCGGGACCCGACCTCTCCGAGCTGGACGCCCCCGTCTACCTCTACGGCGGCAAGAAGGACACCACCGTGCCGCCCGCCACGCTGAAGACGTGGCAGGAGGCGCTGCCGGGCGAGGAGCGGGTGCGTACGTACGCCGACTCCGGACACGACGTGCAGTACCGGCACTGGGACCAGATCCTCGTCGACCTGGCCGGACACGGGGACCGCACGGTCGTCTGCAAGGGCGGCAAAACCCGGGTCCTGATGGCCCGCGAGGCCGACCGGCTCGTCGCCAAGGGCAAGGCGGAGCTGGGCAGCTGCGCCTGGGCGAAGAAATAGCCCGACAGGCCTACGCGGCAGGCAGGACGAGGCGGAACAGCGCGCCCCCGCCCGGCGCACGTTCCGCCGTCAGCTCCGCGCCGTGCGCGTGCGCGATCTGGCGGGCCATCGCGAGACCGAGCCCCGAGCCGGGCAGCGCGCGGGCCTTCTCGGCGCGGTAGAAGCGGTCGAAGACGTACGGCAGGTCCTCCTCCGTGATGCCCGGACCGTGATCGCGCACGGTCAGCGCGTCGGCCGTCAGCACGACCTCGACCGGGGCGCCCGGCGGGCTGAACTTCGCCGCGTTGTCCAGGAGATTGGTGAGCAGCCGCGAGAGCCGCGCCGCCACGCCCGGCACGCTGAGATCGGCCGCTTCCGGTGCCACCCGCAGCGTGAAGGGGACCGCGGGCCAGTGGCCGCGCGCCGCGTCCACCGCGTGGGCGGTCAACGGGGCGAGCCGTACCTCTTCGAGCAGCGGCTGCGGCTCCGACTCCCTGGCCAGTTCGATCAAGTCGTTGACCAGGCCTGTGACTTCGCGCAGCTGGCGGCCGAGCGCACCGGACGCGCGGTCGCGCTGGGCGTCGGTCAACAGCTCTGCCTTGGCGAGCAGTTCGGCGTTGGTGCGCAGCGCGGTGAGCGGGGTGCGCAGCTCGTGGGAGGCGTCGGCGACCAGGCGGCGCCGGGCCGCGACGGACTCCTCAAGCTCGGCGAGCATCGTGTTGAACGTCGCGGCGAGCCGGGTGACTTCGTCCTCGTGGGCCTCGCGCCCCGGCGGTCCTGGCGGCAGCTCGATGCGGTGGCGGGCGTCCCGGGTCGCCGCGATGCGCTCGGCCGTGGCGGTGAGGCGGGTGATCGGCGCCAGACCCGTGCGCGATACCCAGTAGCCGCCGACCGCGGAGAGCAGCACGCCCGCGCCGCCGACCGCCGCGAGGAGTGAGGCGGCCTGACGCACGCCACGCTCCGCGATGTCCGCGCGCAGGGCGACCTGCACGGCCTCACCCTTGCCGAAGGTGGTCGTGTACATCCGCCCCGGCTTGCCGCCGGGGAGCGTGAAGTTCGCGTAGTACGGGGCCTGCCGGCCGCCCGCGACCGCACGCGTCGGCCCCGTCACCGGCAGCAGGTACGGCTTCGCCGGGTCGTCCGCCGGGTCCGCGGGCACCACCTGCGAGCAGGCGGGCGCGCCCAGGAAGCGGCACTCGCCCGTCACGACACCCGGGCCCCCGGTGCGGTGCTGCTGGGCGATGAGCGTCGCCGACTGGGCGAGGTTCTGGTCCAGCTGCTGGTACAGCTTGAAGCGGATCACGAAGAACGCGGCGGCGCACACCCCGATCGCCACCACCGCGACGGCCGCCGCGGCCATCACCGCGAGGCGGGTGCGCAGCGGCCTGCGGCGACGCCAGCGCGCGCCGAGCCTGCGCCGCGCGCTCACGAGGAGCCGAGCCGGTAGCCGACGCCGTGCACCGTGTGGACCAGGCGCGACTCGCCGCCCGACTCCAGCTTCCGGCGCAGGTAACCCACGTACACGGCGAGGGAGTTGGAGTCGGGGCCGAAGTCCTGGCCCCACACCGCCTGCTGGATCAGCTCGCGCGGCAGGACCTGGCCCGCGTTGCGCAGGAGCAGTTCGAGCAGGACGGCCTCCGTGCGGCTGAACTCCACCCGGCGCCCGCCGCGGCGGCCGGTGCGCGTCGCGGGATCGAGGACGAGATCACCGTACGCGAGCTCGTCGCCGTCGTCCGCGGCCCGCTCCGGCGTCGCCCGCCGCAGCAGGGCCCGCACCCGGGCCACCAGCTCGTCCAGGGCGAACGGCTTGACCAGGTAGTCGTCGGCGCCCGCGTCAAGACCGTCGACGCGCTCGCTCACCGAGTCCAGGGCGGTCAGGACGAGGACCGGCGTGCGGTCGCCCGCGGCGCGCAGCCGACGGCAGACCGCGAGGCCGTCCATGACCGGCATCAGGACGTCGAGGACCACCAGGTCCGGCTGCCAGCGGGCGACCGCCGTCAGCGCCCGGTGGCCGTCGGCCGCGCCCCGCACCTGGTGGCCCTCGACCGTCAGGGCGTCCTCGACGGCGGCCCGCACCTCCGGGTCGTCGTCGACGACGAGGATCCGGTGCCGCGCGGCGTCGCCCGCGCCCGGCGGGCCGCCTTTGCTGGTCGCGCTCGTGAAGCTCATGGACCCAAGGTGCCAAACGCGGCTCTTAAAACCCTCTTAGACCCCCGCGTGAAGCTCCATTGCCATGCGAACCACTCACTCCGGCCGCGCCGCCGCCCCGGGCCGTGCCGGTCTCTCCGTCGTGATCGGCGCGGGCGGCACCGGTGGACACATCTATCCCGGTCTCGCCCTCGCCGACGCGCTGCGCCGGGCCGTGCCGGGCGCGGTCATCTCCTTCGTCGGCACCGAACGGGGCCTGGAGACCCGGCTGATACCGGACGCCGGGTACCGCCTGCACACCGTCGACATGATCCCCTTCGATCCGTCGCTCGGCGCCCGCCGCTACCTGCTCCCCGCGGCGCTGGTGAAGTCCGGCGCCCAGTGCAGGACCATCCTGCGTGAGCAGGGCGCGCAGGTCGCCGTCGGCATGGGCGGCTACCCGAGCGCCCCCGTCATCGTCGGTGCCCGCATGGCGGGCCTGCCGAGCCTCATCCACGAGTCCAACGCGGTGCCGGGCCGCGCCAACCGGTTCGCCGCCCGGCTCACCCCGAACATCGCGGTCGCCTTCGACCGCAGCCGCGCCCACCTGCCGGGCGGCGAGCGCGCGCACACCACCGGGATGCCGATCGCCGCGCCGCTCGCCGCGCTCGACCGGGCCGCGCTGCGCGGCGAGGCACGGCGCCACCTCGGCGTACCTGCCGGGGCCCGGCTCGTCCTCTTCAACGGCGGCAGCCTGGGGGCGGCCAGGCTGACCGGGGCGGCGGTCGGCCTCGCGGCGCGCTGGCGGCACCGCGCGGACGTACACCTCCTCATCAAGACGGGGCCCGCGGCCCTGGACGAGACCCGCGCCCGGCTCGTCTCCGAGGGCGGCGACGCCGTCGCCCGCGCCGTCCCCTACCTCGACCGCATGGACCTCTCCTACGCCGCCGCCGACCTCGTCGTCTGCCGCGCGGGATCCGCGACGGTCGCCGAACTGGCCGCCACCGGCGTCCCCGCCGTCCTCGTGCCCTACCCGCACGCCCCCGGCGACCACCAGACCCACAACGCCCGCGTCCTCTCCGACGCCGGCGCGGGCCTGCTGCTGCCCGACGCCGAGACCACGGCCGACCGCCTCGCCGGCCTGCTCGGGCCGCTGCTCGCCGACCCGGTGCGGCTCGCCGCGATGAGCGGCGCCGCGGACCCCGGGCCGCACGCCCGCGCCGCCGACCTGCTCGCCGAGCGGGTCCTCCGACTCGCCCACGTCACCCCTCACCTGGAGTACGCATGACCACGTCTTCCCCCGACCTCACCGGCTTCTCCTGGCAGGACCGCACGGTCCTGGTCACCGGCGCCGAGGGCTTCATCGGCTCGACACTCGTCGACCTGCTGCTCGACGCGGGCGCGAAGGTCCGCGCCTTCGTCCACTACAAGCCGTACGCGGAGAAGGGCCACCTCGCGCACCTCATCGGCGACCCGCGGGTCGAGATGATCGCGGGGGACGTACGGGACGCGGGGCGCGTGATGGACGCGGTCGACGGCTGCGACACGGTCTTCCACCTGGCCGCGCTGATCGGCATCCCGTACTCGTACGACTCTCCCGGCGCGTACGTCCAGACGAACGTCGTCGGCACGGAGAACGTCGCGGAGGCCTGCCGAAGGCACTCCGTGCGGCGGCTCGTCCACACCTCCACGAGCGAGGTGTACGGGACCGCGCTGACGGCGCCGATCAGCGAGTCCCACCCGCTTCAGCCGCAGTCGCCCTACTCCGCCTCGAAGATCGGCGCCGACATGATGGCGCTCTCCCACTGGCACGCCTTCGAGCTGCCGGTGACGGTGGTGCGGCCCTTCAACACGTACGGTCCGCGCCAGTCGGCCCGCGCCGTCATCCCCACGATCCTCGCCCAACTGCACGCGGGCGCGCGGGAGATCAAGCTGGGGTCGCTGACGCCCACGCGGGACTTCACGTACGTCACGGACACGGCGCGCGGCTTCATGGCGCTGGCGGTCGCCGACCGGGCGCTCGGCCACGCGGTCAACCTCGGTGTGGGCCGGGAGATCTCCATCGGTGACCTCGCGGAGGCGCTGATCGCGGCGTCGGGGCGAAAGGCGTCCGTGGTCGTCGACCCGGCGCGGCTCCGCCCTTCGGGGAGCGAGGTGGAGCGGCTCCTTTCGGACAACTCCCGGGCGCGGGAGTGGGCGGGGTGGATTCCTGAGGTCTCCCTCGCGGAGGGGCTCAAGCACACGTCGGCCTGGGTCGCCGAGAACCTGCGTCTGTTCGCGCCCGAGCGGTATCAGGTCTGAGTTTCAGCCGCGGGCCGTGGGGACTGTGCGGCTGCCGCCGCCAAGCCTCCCAGCAGCAGCAAGGTGAACCGCTGGGCCCACTCCTCGTCGACCGGCTCCGCGCTGACCAGCGCGCGGTGGACCACTGCCCCGGCGATCACGTCGAAGATGAGGTCGGCGGTGCGGCCCGCCGCGACCGCGTCGGGCTCCGGCGGGAGTTCGCCCCGCTCCTGCGCCCGCTTGCGCCCCGCGAGGACGAGCCGCTTCTGGCGGTCGACGATGGACGCCCGGATGCGGTCCCGCAGCGGCTCGTCCGTCGTCGACTCCGCCACCACCGCCATCAGCGCCGTCTTCGTCTCGGGGCGCCCGAGCAGCACAGCGAACTGCAGGACGACGCCCTCGATGTCGGCCGCGAGGCTGCCCCGGTCAGGCAGTTCCAGCTCGTCGAAGAGCTCGGCCACCGCGTCCACGACCAGCTCGCTCTTGCCCGCCCAGCGCCGGTAGAGGGTCGTCTTGGCGACGCCTGCGCGCGTCGCGACGGCGCCGAGCGTCAGCTTGGACCAGCCGAGCTCGACGAGGACCTGCCGGGTCGCCTCCAGGATCGCGGCGTCGGCGGTCGCGCTGCGGGGGCGGCCTCCGGTGCGGTTCGGAGGAGTGGTGCGGCTCTGCATGCCCGCGACCATACCGGCCAGTACGGAGCGGGCCGGGGTGCGGAGTGAGCGAGATCACCGGAGGGGGCGTACCGCGTCCCGGACGGGACAGTTACGCTACGACCCGTAGCGAAAGCTGATGAGCGCGGCGGACGGCACCACCCGACGCCCATGAGCGAGAGCCACGAGAGACAACCACGCAGCACGACCACGGCCCGGGGTGGGGACCCCGCGCCAACCGACGGTCCTCCTCGGGACCTTGGACCGTGCCCCCCCTGTGACCCCGCAATCCGGCGGGGGGTCACGGACGGGCGCGGTTCCCGCACGGGTTGGGGGAGGATGTACTCATGCAGCCACGGAACATGTCCATGAGCGGAGTCGTCGACCTCGCCGCGGTGAAGGCGGCCCAGGAGGCCAAGGCGAAGGCGGAGCAGGCGCGCGCCGAAGCGGCCAGGCAGGGCGGGGGTGCGGCGGGCGCCGCGATCTCCCCGGCCTCCCTCGTCATCGATGTCGACGAGGCCGGCTTCGAGCGCGAGGTCCTGCAGCGCTCCACCGAGGTCCCGGTCGTCATCGACTTCTGGGCCGAGTGGTGCGAGCCGTGCAAGCAGCTGAGCCCCGTCCTGGAGCGGCTCGCGCAGGAGTACAACGGCCGTTTCCTCCTCGCCAAGATCGATGTCGAAGCGAACCAGATGCTGATGCAGCAGTTCGGGGTCCAGGGGATCCCGGCTGTCTTCGCGGTGGTGGCCGGACAGGCCCTGCCCCTCTTCCAGGGCGCCGCCCCCGAGGCGCAGATCCGCCAGACCCTGGACCAGCTCATCCAGGTCGGCGAGGAGCGCTTCGGCCTGACCGGCCTCGCGGTCGACGCCGACGCGGGGGAGGGGCAGCAGGTGTCCGCCCCGGCCGAGGCGCCGCCCGGCCCTTACGACGCCCTGCTCGAAGCGGCCGTACGGGCCCTTGACGCGGGCGACCTGGCCGGTGCCGTACAGGCGTACAAGAACGTACTCAGTGACGATCCGGCCAATACGGAGGCGAAGCTCGGCCTCGCCCAGGCCGAACTGCTCCAGCGCGTGCAGGGACTTGACGCGCAGGCGGTCCGCAAGGACGCCGCCGACCGGCCCGCGGACGTGCGGGCGCAGATCGCCGCCGCCGACCTGGATCTGGTGGGCGGTCATGTCGAGGACGCCTTCGGGCGGCTCATCGACACGGTGCAGCGCTCGGCGGGTGACGACCGGGACGCCGCGCGCGTGCGGCTGCTGGAACTCTTCGAGGTGGTGGGCGCGGACGACCCGCGGGTGACGGCGGCGCGCACGGCGCTCGCACGGGTGCTCTTCTGACGTTCTCCTGACCGTACGCCGGCCTTCCGCCCGGCGTACGCCGGGCGTTTACCGGCCCTTCGGCTGACCAGTCCCTAAACGCAGGGGTCTGTGATGCCGGAGTGAAAAGTCTGTCCCCAGGACGCAACAGCGGCCGCACTTTGCCAAAACTTGGTAAAAGCGGCCGCTGTTACTGGGAGTAAGAGAACCGCTTCCTTCTGGGCGCATTCGCCCGACCCTGCCCCGTTCTGCTCCGACCCGCCCGGCCACCGTCCGTGGCCGACCGATACCGCGCGGTCGCGCTTCGGTTATCCGGCCGTTACTAGCCAGTAACGAACCCCCTTGTGCGGGGGCCGAGAATGCACCACGATCGGCGACGCTCGGTCCGATGACCCGCCAACCCGACAGCCAATCGGGAGCGGGCTTTCTGGGTCCCCACCGAGTAGGCCGGTGACGCCGTCGCCGGTCTGGACAGGGGGGTCTCTGCCGGTCCCGGCAGGGCCTGTCCGCGAGGTTGTGCGTGATGCGTCAGGCGCGACCAGTGGTTGTCGCTCGGGGGTGATCGCCGGTGCTGAGTGGTGCGGTTGCGCGCCTCCGATGCGGGCGCTCTCCTTCCCGAGGACGTAGCACTTCTCCCATCCCTGCCCGGCTGAGCCGCCCGAACGGGAGCAGTCAGGGCCGGAGATGTACGTCCGAGAAGGAGGAAAGTCATGGAATCCGTGGCTCGTGGCGGAACCAGATGGAAGCGGTTCGCCGTGGTCATGGTGCCGAGCGTCGCGGCTACTGCCGCGATAGGCGTCGCCCTGTCCCAGGGCGCGCTCGCGGCATCGTTCAGTGTGTCAGGGCAGCAGTTCAAGGTGACTGCCAAGGAGCTCAACGGTACGGGATTCGTCCAGTACGGAGCCCTGGACAGCGGTAAGTCGGGTCACCACCCGGTCGCCGTCGTCGGTCTCGAAGAGGCCACGATCACCAACCTCTGCCAGTCCGTGGTCGTGCCGGTCCCGGTCTTCGGCGATGTGTCGATGACCCTCAAGGCCGGTGGCGGGGGTGGCCCCAAGGTCAAGGCCAAGAAGCTCTACATCGACGCCGACGACCTGAAGGCCAATGCGACCTTCCACAAGGTCGACATCGGTGTCTCGGTCGACCAGACCACCAAGGGTCCCGGCCCGGCGAAGGGCGACAAGTACGCCCCGGACTCGTTCGCGCAGCAGGCGGAATCGGTGAAGTTCACCGATGTGAAGCAGCGTGCGTGGGCGACCACCGCCGGCACCTTCAAGCTCTCTGGCCTCGGTATGTCGGTCAAGAAGGGCAAGCACGAGTGCTACTAGGGCAGTTGATGCCCTAGCGGGTCGCATCGGGCGGCCCGGCGCGCACTCCGTGCGATGAGAACGGCCGGGCGCGGGGGCGCGACGGCACATACGGAGCCGTCCCCGTGCCCGACACCGCACGACACACAGAACCAACGCCATTCCCGAGGAGCTGTACGACATGAGCGCCGAAGCGCAAGTGGGACTGGGCGACAGGCTCGGCCGGATGCGCCGATCGTTCCGAGGGTGGCGCGGTCAGCGCCCGTTCTGGGGTGGTCTGCTGACACTTCTCGGCGGCATCCCGATCATGTACTTCCCGTACGCGAACCTCACGCTCGGCACGATGACGATCCGGATGGCGACCACCGCCGGTGCCGGCTCACTGATCATCGGCGTGCTGTTGGTCGTGCTCGGCCTGACCATGTGGTTCCAGCCGCACTCCCGGGTCTTCGCGGGTGTCGCGGCGATTCTGCTCGCCCTGGTCTCCCTGGTGGTCTCCAACTTCGGCGGCTTCGTCATCGGCTTCCTGCTCGCCCTGATCGGTGGCGCCCTCGGCGTCTCCTGGGCCGCCGCGAAGCCTGCCGGTGAGCCTGCCGAAGGACGTACGGCCAAGGACCCCGGCGGCTCCGACGGGGTCCCCGGGCCCACCGCCGCGGCCGGCGCGGGTGGGGTGAGCGGCGTACAGGACGATCTGTCAGGAACGAGCCCGACGAACGGGACGAACGGGAGGCACCGTGCCGGCTGACGAGGTGCACCACGAGGGCTTCGCGGGGGAGCCCCGTGCGAGAACCGGGCCGCGCCACGCGGCACCCAGGAAGCCGCTGCTCACCCGGTTGCAGGTGCCCGCGGGCAAGGCGATCGCCATCGCCGCCATGCCCACCGCCGTGCTCATGGGCATGGGGCTGACCCCGACGCTCGCGCAGGCCAAGCCGGGTGTCCCCGACAACCCCTTCCAGGACGGCCCGTGTGTCACGGCGCCGGACAAGGACGCCGAGCACGACGCGGAGAAGGACGCCGCGGACAAGGCGAAGGAAAAGGCGGCCGAGAAGGCCGCCAAGGACGCCAAGGATGCCAAGGACGCGGAGAAGGCCGAGGGATCGTCCGACAAGGACGAGACCAAGGGCGGGGCCGGGGACGCGGCGAAGGGCGGGACCGAGAAGGGCGACGCCAAGGAGCGGACTCCCTCTGCCCCGCCCTCCTCGGGCGCGAAGGCGGACCCGGACGACAAGGCCGGTACCACCGCCCCGTCCACCGGCGAGAGGGACGGCAAGGAGTCCGAGAAGTCCGGGACGTCCGCCGAGCCCACCGAGACCAGGAACCCCTGGGACCCGCTGGGTGTCGGCGATGCCCTCAAGGATGTCTTCACGCCCGACAAGGACAAGGCCGAGGACGAGGCCGACGCCGGGGACAAGTCCGGGGCCGAGGACGAGGACAAGTCCGGGGGCGAGGGCGCGAAGACGTCCGGTAGCCCGCAGCCGGACCCCTCCACCTCGAAGGAGAGCGGGTCCTCCAAGTCCTCCGGCTCGTCCAAGGACGCCGAGGACCCGGTCAAGGACGCGAAGGACAAGCTCACCGAGCCGGTCGAAGACACCGTCGACAAGCTCAAGGACAAGACCGGTAAGGCGGCCGACAAGGCGGCCGGGGACGCGGCGAAGGACAAGGCCGAAGGCAAGACCGGTGACGAGGCCGACGACCCGCCGGCACCGGACGAGAACGGCAAGAAGCCGTTCCCGTGCGTCGTCGAGAAGAAGGTCGACGGAAAGGCCGAGCAGCCGCCCGCGCCGATCCCGAACCAGCCGTGGAACCTGGAAGCCAGCTCGCTCACGCTCAAGGGCGCCGACTACCAGGGCGTCGTGAACCTGACGATGCCGAACGGCCGGAGCAAGCAGGCCCTGAAGTACGTCGTCCAGAACACCGACATCGGTGACCTGCACCAGATCGTCGAGGGCCCGGCCGGCAAGAAGTACCACGTCGAGGCGGCCAAGGGCTCCACGTCCACGATCCGGGGCGGGGAGACGACGATGTACACGGAGTCGATCTCGGGCAAGCTGTTCGGTCTGATCCCGATCACCTTCGACCCCGAGCACCCGCCGCCGCTGAACATCCCGCTGATCTACTTCACGGATGTGAAGGTGCAGCAGGCGGGCCAGTTCGGCGGGAACCTCACCATCCCCGGACTGCATCAGTCGATCACGGACTGAGCCGCACGCACGCACGCACGCGAGCTCGCACGCACGACAGACGCCGAGGGCGCCCCCTTCCAAAAGGGGGCGCCCTCAGTGCGTACGCCGGACGGGAACGGAACCCGGCCGCGACCGTCAGTCGCGGCCGCCGTTGCCCAGGTGGTGGACCCGCACCATGTTGGTGGTGCCGGGGACGCCGGGGGGCGAGCCCGCCGTGATGACGACCGTGTCGCCGTCGTTGAAGCGGTTCAGCTTGATCAGCTCGGCGTCGACGAGCTCGACCATCGCGTCGGTGTTGTCGACGTGCGGCACGACGTAGGTGTCCACGCCCCAGCTCAGCGTGAGCTGGTTGCGGGTCGCCTCGTCCGTGGTGAAGGCGAGGATCGGCTGGGCCGCGCGGTAGCGGGAGAGCCTGCGGGCCGTGTCGCCGGACTGGGTGAAGGCGACCAGTGCCTTGCCGCCGAGGAAGTCCGCGATCTCGGCGGCGGCACGGGCCACCGAACCGCCCTGCGTACGCGGCTTCTTGCCGGGCACGAGCGGCTGCAGGCCCTTGGAGAGCAGCTCCTCCTCGGCCGCGGTGACGATCTTCGACATCGTCTTGACGGTCTCGATCGGGTACGCGCCGACGCTGGACTCGGCCGACAGCATGACCGCGTCCGCACCGTCCAGGATCGCGTTGGCGACGTCGGACGCCTCGGCGCGCGTGGGGCGCGAGTTGGTGATCATCGACTCCATCATCTGGGTCGCGACGATCACCGGCTTGGCGTTGCGGCGGCACATCTCCACGAGGCGCTTCTGCACCATCGGGACCTTCTCGAGCGGGTACTCGACGGCCAGGTCGCCACGGGCCACCATCACGGCGTCGAACGCCGCGACGACGCCCTCCATGTTGGCGACGGCCTGCGGCTTCTCCACCTTGGCGATGACGGGGACCCGGCGGCCCTCCTCGTCCATCACCTTGTGGACGTCCTTGACGTCGCTCGCGTCGCGCACGAAGGAGAGGGCGACCATGTCGCAGCCCATCTTCAGGGCGAAGCGCAGGTCGTCGACGTCCTTCTCGGAGAGCGCGGGCACGTTCACGGCCGCGCCGGGCAGGTTGATGCCCTTGTGGTCGGAGATGACACCGCCCTCGACGACGATCGTCTTGACGCGCGGCCCGTCCACCTCGACGACGCGCAGTTCGACGTTGCCGTCGTTGATCAGGACCTGGTCACCCTTGGAGACGTCGCCCGGCAGGCCCTTGTAGGTCGTGCCGCAGATCGACTTGTCGCCGGGGACGTCCTCGGTGGTGATGGTGAACTCGTCACCGCGCACCAGCTCGACGGGGCCCTCGGCGAAGGTCTCCAGACGGATCTTCGGACCCTGCAGGTCGGCGAGGACGCCGATGGCACGGCCGGTCTTCGCGGCAGCCGCACGGACGCGGTCGTACCGCCCCTGGTGCTCGGCGTGCGTGCCGTGGCTGAAGTTGAATCGGGCCACGTTCATGCCGGCCTCGATCAGCGAGACGAGCTGCTCTTCGGAGTCGACGGCGGGGCCCAGCGTACAGACGATTTTGGAACGGCGCATGGGGCGATCCTATCGGTTTGTTTCGCTACGGAATATTCCGTCTGGCGGAATCTACAAATGGGCGGAAGTCCGCTCAGGCGTTGCGTTCTTCATCTCCGGCGTCGCGGTCATCGACCAACGCATACGTCTGAGCGGCGATCTCCAATTCTTCGTCGGTCGGCACCACGGCGACGGCGACGCGCGCGTACTCCGGCGAAATGAGCCGGGCTTCGTCGGAACGTACGGAATTGAGCGCCCCGTCGACCGCGAGGCCCAGCTCCTCCAGGCCCGCCACCGCCGCCTCGCGCACCGGCGCCGCGTTCTCGCCGACGCCCGCCGTGAAAACGACGGCGTCGACCCGGCCGAGTACCGCGTAATAGGCGCCGATGTACTTCTTCAGGCGATGGATGTAAATGTCGAAGGCGAGCGCCGCCTCCTCATCGCCCTCGTCGATCCGGCGCCGTATTTCCCGCATGTCGTTGTCGCCGCAGAGGCCGATCAGACCGCTCTTCTTGTTGAGCAGCTCATCGATGTCGTCGATCGACATTCCACCGACCCGGGCCAGATGGAAGATGACCGCCGGGTCCATATCACCGGAACGGGTACCCATCACGAGCCCCTCCAGTGGCGTGAGCCCCATCGAGGTGTCGACGCACTTCCCGCCCCGCACCGCGCTCGCCGAGGCGCCGTTGCCCAGGTGCAGCACGATGACGTTGACGTCCTCGGGGGCCTTGCCGAGCAGCTTCGCCGTGCGCCGCGAGACGTACGCGTGGGACGTGCCGTGGAAGCCGTAGCGCCGCACGCGGTGCTCGTCGGCGGTCTTCACGTCGATCGCGTAGCGCGCCGCGGACTCCGGCATCGTCGTGTGGAAGGCGGTGTCGAAGACGGCGACCTGCGGCAGGTCCGGGCGCATCGCCTGGGCGGTGCGGATGCCGGTGATGTTGGCCGGGTTGTGCAGGGGGGCCACCGGCACCAGGCGCTCGATCTCCGCGAGCACCTCGTCCGTGATGACCGTCGGCGCGGTGAACTTCAGGCCGCCGTGCACCACCCGGTGGCCGATCGCGGCCAGCTCGGGGGAGTCGAGGCCGAGCCCGTCGGCGGACAGCTCGCGGGCGACGGCCTTCAGCGCCGCCTCGTGGTCGGCGATGGGCTCCTCGCGCTCACGGCTCTCGGCGCCGCCGCCGGCCAGCGGGGTGTGCTTGAGCCGTGAGGTCTCCTCGCCGATCCGCTCGACCAGGCCGACGGCGAGGCGTGAGCTGTCGCGCATGTCGAGCAGCTGGTACTTCACCGACGACGAGCCGGAGTTGAGGACGAGTACGCGCGTGGCGGTCACTGGATGAGGCGCTTTCTGTGGGGGTTACGGGGTGGGCGTCTGGGCCTGGGCCTGGATGGCCGTGATGGCGACGGTGTTGACGATGTCCTGGACGAGCGCGCCCCGGGACAGGTCGTTGACCGGCTTGCGCAGGCCCTGCAGGACCGGCCCGACGGCGATCGCGCCGGCCGAGCGCTGCACGGCCTTGTAGGTGTTGTTGCCGGTGTTCAGGTCCGGGAAGATCAGCACGCTGGCCTGGCCCGCGACCTCGGAACCGGGCAGCTTGGTGGCCGCGACGGAGGGCTCCACGGCGGCGTCGTACTGGATCGGCCCCTCGATCTTGAGGTCGTCGCGGTGTTCCCGTACCAGCTCGGTCGCCTCGCGCACCTTGTCGACGTCGGCGCCCGAACCGGACGTGCCCGTCGAGTACGAGAGCATCGCGATCCGCGGCTCGACCCCGAACTGCCTGGCGGTGGCGGCCGCCTGGACGGCGATGTCCGCGAGCTGCTCGGCGTTCGGGTCGGGGTTGACCGCGCAGTCGCCGTACACGAGCACCTTGTCGGCGAGGCACATGAAGAAGACGGAGCTGACGATCGAGGCGTCCGGCTTCGTCTTGATGATCTCGAAGGCGGGCCGGATGGTCGCGGCCGTCGAGTGCACGGAGCCCGACACCATGCCGTCGGCGAGGCCCTCCTGGACCATCAGCGTGCCGAAGTAGTTCACGTCGGCCACCACGTCGTACGCGAGCTCGACGGTGACGCCCTTGTGGGCGCGCAGCTCCGCGTACTTGGCGGCGAAACGATCCCGCAGTTCGGAGGTCTGCGGGTCGATGAGCTCGGAGTCGGCGAGGTCGACGCTGAGGTCGGCGGCCTTCTTGCGGATCTGCTCGACCGGGCCGAGCAGTGTCAGGTCGCAGACGTCGCGGCGCAGGAGTACGTCGGCGGCGCGCAGCACCCGCTCCTCGGTGCCCTCGGGCAGCACGACGCGGCGCCGGTCGGCGCGGGCCCGCTCCAGGAGCTTGTGCTCGAACATCATCGGCGTGACGCGGTCGCTGCTCGGCGCCGAGACGCGCCTGCTGAGGTCCGCGGTGTCGACGTACCGCTCGAAGAGGCCGAGGGCGGTCTCCGCCTTGCGGGGCGTGGCCGCGTTCAGCTTCCCTTCGAGCGCGAAGAGCTCGGCCGCCGTGGGGAAGGACCCGCCGGAGACCGCGATCACCGGCGTGCCGGGCGCGAGGCGGTCGGCGAGGGTGAGGATCTCCGGGCCCGGCTGCTCGTTCAGGGTCAGCAGGACGCCCGCTATGGGCGGCGTACCGGCGCTGTGCGCGGCGAGCGAGCCCACCACGAGGTCGGCGCGGTCGCCGGGGGTGACCACGAGACAGCCCGGCGTCAGGGCGTTCAGGAAGTTCGGCAGCATGGCGCCGCCGAAGACGAAGTCCAGGGCGTCGCGCGCGAGCCCCGAGTCGTCGCCGAGCAGCACCCGGCCGCCGAGGGCGTGCGTGATCTGCGCGACGGTGGGCGCGGAGAGCGCGGCCTCGTCCGGCAGCACGTGGCACGGCACGGGCAGGCCGGCCTTCAGCCGCTCGTGGATCTCGTCGCGGTCGGCCGGGGCGACCCGGTTGGTGATCATCGCGAGGACGTCGCAGCCGAGCGACTCGTACGCCCGGTACGCGTTGCGCGTCTCGGCGCGCACCGACTCGGCGGTCTGGTTCTTGCCGCCGACCACGGGGAGCACGGAGGCGCCGAACTCGTTGGCGAGGCGGGCGTTGAGCGAGAGCTCGTCGGGCAGCTGGGTGGCGGCGAAGTCCGTGCCGAGCACGAGAACGACTTCATAGTCCCTCGCGACCCGGTGGAACCGGTCGACGAGCCGCGAGACCAGTTCGTCGGTGCCCTGCTCGGCCTGGAGCGCCGACGCCTCGTGGTAGTCCATGCCGTACACGGTCGAGGCGTCCTGCGAGAGGCGGTAGCGGGCCCGCAGCAGGTCGAAGAGGCGGTCCGGGCCGTCGTGGACGAGCGGCCTGAAGACGCCGACCCGGTCGACCTGGCGGGTGAGGAGCTCCATGACTCCCAGTTCGACGACCTGGCGACCGTCGCCCCGGTCGATCCCGGTCACGTACACGCTGCGCGTCACGCGTGGTCTCCCCTTCTTTGCATTCCTGGCCTTCTTCGCATTCCTGGCTGTCGGCGCTGTCGGCGCTGTCGGCGCAGTCGGCGCTGTCGGCGCTGTCCGTCCGCGGCCCCGGCGTGGGCGCCGGGCGAGCTGGACAAAGTACCCGATATCGCGGCTGTGTCCTCTTGACAATACCTCTGCGGCTGGCTAAGCCGCCCCCGGACGAAAGGCCCCGCGAGGCCGGTACGAAGGTCCCGTCAAGGTCCCTGCCCAGTCCCTGCCCCCGCATCGCACAGACATCCGTCGCACATCCGTGAGCGGCAGCCCCCTGGTGGCCGTGGAACAATCGGACCGGCTCACAAGTACCAGCAGCGAGCAGGAGACACAGCGCGATGCGTATCGGAATTCTCACCGCGGGCGGCGACTGCCCCGGCCTCAACGCAGTGATCCGGTCGGTCGTGCACCGTGCCGTGACGCACTACGGCGACGAGGTCATCGGCTTCGAGGACGGCTACGCGGGCCTGCTCGACGGGCGCTACCGCGCGCTCGACCTCAACGCCGTCAGCGGCATCCTGGCCCGCGGCGGAACGATCCTCGGCTCCTCCCGCCTCGAACGCGCCCGCTTCCGCGCGGCCTGCGACAACGCCAAGGAGCTGATCGAGCGCAGCGGCTTCGACGCGCTCATCCCGATCGGCGGCGAGGGCACGCTGACGGCGGCCCGCATGCTGTCGGACGCGGGCGTACCGGTGGTCGGCGTCCCCAAGACCATCGACAACGACATCTCCTCCACGGACCGCACCTTCGGCTTCGACACGGCCGTCGGCGTTGCCACGGAGGCGATGGACCGCCTCAAGACCACCGCCGAGTCGCACCAGCGCGTGATGGTGGTCGAGGTCATGGGCCGCCACGCCGGGTGGATCGCCCTGGAGTCGGGCATGGCGGGCGGCGCGCACGGCATCTGCCTGCCGGAACGCCCCTTCGACCCTGCCGACCTGGTCGCCCTCGTCGAGGAGCGCTTCTCGCGCGGCAAGAAGTTCGCGGTGATCTGCGTCGCCGAGGGCGCGCACCCGCAGGACGGCACGATGAACTACGGCAAGGGCGCGATCGACCAGTTCGGCCACGAGCGCTTCCAGGGCATCGGCACGGCCCTCGCGTACGAGCTGGAGGCCCGCCTCGGCAAGGAGGCCAAGCCGGTCATCCTCGGCCACGTCCAGCGCGGCGGCACCCCCACCGCGTACGACCGCGTGCTCGCGACCCGCTTCGGCTGGCACGCGGTGGAGGCGGTGCACCGCGGCGAGTACGGCAGGATGACGGCGCTGCGCGGCACGGACATCACGATGGTGCCGCTCGCGGAGGCGGTGACGGCGCTGAAGACGGTCCCGAAGGACCGGATGGACGAGGCGGAGTCGGTCTTCTAGCGGACTCGGCCTTCTAGCGAACTCGGACGTCTGGCGGACTCGGACGTCTAGCGAACTCGGACGTCTGGCGGACTCGGCCTTCTTGTGGAATCGGTCGTCCAGTGGACTTGGTCGTCTAGTGCTATCGGTCCTCTAGTGGCCGGGGCGGACGACCGACCAGAAATGTTCGAGGATCCGTTCGAGGAAGTCCCGCCCGGCCTCCCCGGACGCGTCGGAACCGGCCCCGCCGCCCCAGCTCAGCGTGCGCGTCATCCGTGACTGGTAGTCGTCGTGCATCTGCCGCAGCACGCCCTCGACCTGCCGCTTCTCCAGGGGCAGCAGCTTGCTCACGGGCCGCACGTACCCCTGCCACCGGGTGGTGACGGCGCTGCGCAGCAGCTCGGCGAGGGCGTCGGCGCGCCCGGTGACGGTGACGAAGTCGGGCGGGGCCAGCTCGAGGACCCGGGCGAGGGCGGCGGACTGCCGTTCGTTGCCGCGCCAGGTGCCGGTCTCCTCCATGCGCAGATACGCCTGGATCTCGACGCCGGCTTCCCGCGCGACATCCTCCGGCGCGAGCCCGCGCGCGACCCGGTGCTCGCGCAGGGTCCGAGCGGCGCCCATGAGCTCCCCCGGCGAGCACCACAGGGTCGCCGCCAGCGCGGCGAGCTCGGCGGAACTGGGCGAGGCGAGCCCACGCTCCCAGGCGGCGACGGTGTCGGCGGTGACGTACGTGAGTCCATAACTGGCCCGCAGCCCGTAGGCGACGTGCCCGTGGGCCATCCCCAGCGCCTCCCGCAGGCGCCGGGCGGCGGGGAAATTGAAAGGCGGCGTGGGCCGGTGCGGCGGCTGACTGGCTTGGCTCGATTGCACGGGCACACCGTAGGCGCCGGTGGGGGTGGTGACTACGGTGTGTTTCTACGAGGTTGCGGATTGGTGGGAAGGTACGGGGCGCCGATTACTCCAGTGACCACGAGCCGAGTACCTGGCGGAGGCGTGTCCGGTGGTGGGAGACCCATTCGTCCGGTAGGTCGACGGGCACGCGGACGGTCACCATGGAGATCGTGGTGTCCTTGATCAGCACCTCGGGGCAGTCGTGCTCGCCTGCCAGCTGCAGAGAGAGCGTGGGCCCGCTCTCCGCCGTCATCCACCCGGCATCCTCCCCGGCTTCGAGCCGGTCCAGGACTTGGCTCCACTGACTGAGCCTCGCGGACCAAAGGGCGAGGTCGAGACGGCCGCGGACAAAGGGCGTTTCGACGGAGATCTCCGCTGTGAGCATGTCCGACTGCCCCGGATATCTCCCCAGAACCGTGACGCGCACGCTGTTGCCCTCCTCGTCGGCGAGCAGGATGAGGTCGGCGGGGTTGTTGTCGGTCATGGCCCTCCTTGGCCGATGGTTCTGTGGAAATTATGCGGAACTACATATTGGGAATTCTGTCCCTGAAGGACCAGCCGAAATCGTCCACGGCTTCGATGAGGACGTGACTCGGAATGTCTCCTCCGTTGGCGTACTCCGGTGTCACGCTCATGATGACTTTGTTCCCGCTTGCTCTCACATGGTCGGCGATTTGCCCTTCGGCCTTGCTGATGACGTCGTTGTTCTGCACCTTGTCCTGGGTGACGATGTTCCTCATGTCTCTGCCGTCACCGCCGAACTGCTTGCCAATCAGGTGTCCGCGCGAGTGGTTGGAATTGGCGACGAACCCCGGTGGCGCGTACCGGCGCCCACGTCCGGGCTCGCTGCCGATGAGGTTGTTGGCTGCGTCGTCCAGGGTCTGCGGCGTCACTTCCGCGTAGGCAGGGCCTCTTTGACCGTTGGCTGCGATCTCGCTGTAGTACGGCGAGAGGCCCAGCGGATCGATCCCGGTATGCGGGTTGTGGACATAGGTGGCCGGGTTGGGCGCCGGGGCGAGCCCGAGAGGGTCCTGCGTGAGGTAGCGGCCCGTCTCGGGATCGTAATGCCGGAAGTAATTGTAGTGCAGCCCGGTTTCTGGATCGAAGTACTGCCCCGGGAAGCGGATCGGGGTATAGGCAGTTGCGTCGGAATTCCAAGCGGTGGAGCCCCACAGGGTGGCGCGCGTGCGCCATGCCATGTCGCCGTGCTCGTCGACCAGCTCGGTAGGGGTGCCGACGAGATCGGTGACGATGCAGAAGAAGCGCGAGTCGATCTCGTCCTGCGGTTGTTTCGTGGCAGTGATGCGTTCAGTTTGCGTGATCGGGTGGAATCCGTCGTGGTCCCAGGTGAGCGTCACATCATGAGAAAGCGACCGTGCTCGTGTCGTCTGCTCGCAGAGCGTCACACCGTCCCAGGTGAAAAGGACCTCCTCATCGACGGTTTGACCATCGGCAGCCAGGCGCTCTTTCGCGATGCGGCGGCCGAGGGGGTCGTACCGATAGCGCCAGACCGTTCCGTCCGGTGTCGTGACAGAGGACAGTCGGTCTTCCGGATCCCATATGTAGCGCCAGGTGTCCGGCTTGCGTGACATCCGTGCTTTCTGGCGCAGCACTGTTCGGCCCAGAGCGTCGTGCTCATAGCGCGTACGGCCTGCACGAACGATGTGAGTGCCCGAGTAGACGCGGGTCCCGTCGGCGTCGTCGCCGGGGTGGCCGTCAGGCCAGGAAGCAAAGGTTTGATTGCCCACCTCGTCATAGGCGTATTGCTCGTTCCAGTTGTCGGCGCACACGGCGGTGACCCGGCCTGCCGTATCGAGGTCGAACCTGCGGCTACCGCGCAGTTGGTCATCGACACCAAGGAGATTGCCGGCCTCGCCATAGGAGAAGGCGCGATGTTGCACGCGGCGGTCGGCTGCCTCCAGCGACTGGGCGCTCAGGCGGCCTACCTCGTCGAAGACATGCGTCAGCGTGACGTCGTCGCCGAAGCGCCGGACAGCTTCCCGCCCGGACCAGTCGTGCTCGAATCGGAGCGTCCGACCTGACGCGTTGAGCTCTGTCCGGTTGCCCGCAGCGTCATAGGTCCACCTGGTCACTGCTCCGGAGGGAGTGGTGCGTCGGACGAGGCGCCCCAGAACATCGTGCTGATACAGCACATGGCGGCCGTTGACAGTCTCACGTGTGAGCGATCCGGTGCTGTCACGGTGCAGGGAGAGCGTGGCATCCGGCCCGGTAGCACCGGTCAGCCGCTGGTTGAGGTCGTACGTGAAGTGCGTGACGCTACTGCCCGTCGTCTTGCGGGTGAGGTTGCCGACCGCGTCATGCTCGTAACGCGTGGTGTGTCCAAGGGCGTCGGTCCGCGAGGCGAGGCGGCCCACGGCATCGTGGGCGTACGTCACATTGCGGCCGTCGAAGTCCGTCTCGGAGACGAGGCGGCCTGCCGCGTCATGCCGGTAGGTCCAGGCCAGCCCTTGGGGATTGGTGACCTGGACAAGCCGCAGCCCCGGGTCGTGGCTGAATTCGTACCGCACACCGTCCGGGCCGATTCGAGCGGACTGGAGGTCGAAGTGGGTGTACTCGAAGCGGGTCACGGCGCCCGTGGGTGTCGTGTGGCTTGTGCAGTTGCCCTCACCGTCGTACGTCCACCTTTCGGTGGCTCCGTCGGGCGTGATGCGCGAGAGGAGTCGGCCCTCGACCGTCCAGGCCAGGCGTGTGGTGTTCCCCAGAGGATCGGTGTAAGCGACGATACGGCCGAAGGTGTCACGTTCCCAGGAAGTGACTGCACCGAGCGGATCGGTCATGGAAACGGGGAGCCCCGCCGCGTTGCAGCGCACCGACCGGGCATTCCCCAGAGCGTCCGTCACCCTGGTGACATGGCCGGCGGCGTCGTAAGTGAATCGAGTGGTGGCTCCCGCGGGGTTGGTCATGGAGATGCAGTTGCCGCGGTTGTCGTACTCCCGGTGCCAACTGCCGCCGTCCGGCCCGCTGAGAATTACAGGTGCGCCTTCGGCGCTATAGACGAAGCGGAGGACGGCGCCGTCAGGCCGCCGGATCTCCGTGGGATGGCCGTTCCCGTCATGGGCGAAGTGCGTCGTGTGCCCCGCCTGGTCCGTTATTGCGACGATGTGATGGTGTGCGTCGTATGCGGTGCGAGTGACGCCGCCCAACGCGTCGATCTCCGCCACGACTTGGCTTCTGTCATTGATGACGAAGCGTGACACCGCGCCTTCGGCAGTGGTCAGTGTGGTGACGCGGCAGTCGGGCCAGGCAGGGTCCGTACCGTCGTATTCCAGGGCGATGGTGATGTGACCGGCTTCCCCTCCTTCAGCGATGCACCGGTGATGCCGGTCGTATGTGTAGTCGTAACGGCGGGCGTTCGTGTCCGTCCACGACGTGACTCGCAGGTGCTCGTCATAGGTGAACCGAAGCGGCTGACCGGAGGAGTTGATCACCTCGGTCAGGTTGCCGTCCGTGTACCGGAACGACTTGATGGGGACGTCCGAGCCGTCCTCGGCCCCGCCTGCGAGGCTCAAGGCCGTCACGCGTTCCTCGTTCACGGTGAGGACGAGGCGATAACCGCCGGAGTGACGAATGGCGTGAGGAGCGCCGTCGGGAGCGTATTCGACCTCGATGGTGTTGCCGTTGCGGTCTGCGATGCGTTGCAGCAGGGCCAGCCCGTCAACGGGGGCACCGAAGTGGCGGATGTGTCCGGTCGCGGGATCGCCGATCTCGTAGCCACCATCGACGAGGCATGTCAGTGGCCAGCGGGGGCCGGAATCCGGCAGGACGGGTTCGCTCGGCGCTTCAGGGAAGGGGTAAGGGAGAAGCAGGCCGTCCTCGGTGACGAAGACGATGCCTTGTTCGTCGATTTCAAGACGCTGGTCGATAGTGGATGCCCACGTGGGGCCGAACCACCATCCTGAACGATATTGCGAGGCCAGCCGTCGCGTGAAGTGCAGCGGCAGATCGCCCGGCAGAGTGATGTCGGTCTGTGGCAGGAACATCTCTCCAGTGGCCATGTCCACCGGATCGCTCCCCTTGGACCGCACGACGCTCTTGACCCGGTTGTAGGCACCCTTCGCCCCGTCCTTGAGCGCGGTGCGGGCCGACTTGAATCCCTTGAGCCCGCCCTTGAGTCCCTTCAACCCCTTGCCGAGTTTCGCGGCGGTGGTAAGGCCCTTCATGCCCGGTACGCAGTCCAGTGCCGCGAAAGCGACATCCATCAGGCCTGCTTGGCCTTTTGCGTACTTACTGAGGGTATCGGCCAGTACGATGGCGCCGGCGACGATGACGATGGCAGCCAGGATTGGCCCGCCGATGATCATCGCGATGACGCCGACGACCGCGACGACGACCTTGCAGACGGCGACGATGGTGTCCCAGTTGTCGGAGACCCAGTCGCCGATCTCCTCCCACCAGTGCCGGTTCCGGATACCGGC